>JAZUFR010000036.1:0-126154 GCA_045640825.1 Bacteroidaceae bacterium | reverse complement strand
TTCCCATAACTATTTATCCTCAACCATTTTAATCAGCTCCTTCAGTTCGTCAATGCTGATATCCTCACTTTTTACAAGGCAGGATATGAAGTCCATATATGAACCTGCAAAGAGTTTCTGAACGCTGTCGCGGTTAATCATCTCGGCATATTTCTCACGTGTCATGGCCGCCTTGTACTGAAAGAACTTAGGGCCAAGTTCAATGTGGCTGACCATTCCGCTTGTTTCAAGCCTGCGCACAAAGGTCGACACCGTGTTGAAATGTGGTTTTGGGTCAGGCAGTTTCTCCACTATGTCACGCATGGAAAGGACATCGTTGTCCCACAGCACGTTCATTATCTCCAACTCCTTATCTGTTAGCTTCTTCATCTGAATCAGTTTTAATTCCGATGCAAATAAACTACATTATGTAATTACCTGCAAGCACTTTTACGTTTATTATGTTTTGTGTTGTAGTTTTCAACAGTGCGATGCTCCAGCCGATGCAGGATAAAAAATAACCCTGAGCCGTTTGGCGCAGGGTTACTTTGCTTGTGTTGGGACTGTGTGTTTGTTACCGGATCTGGCCGGCAGCATCGGCGCTGCTTACTGACCACACGGTTAGGTTGCGCTTTACATAACCCACCTTGCCATTAAAATCCACCTTGTACCACTTGCCGGAAATGCCAAGGCAATTGGCCTCCTCTGGAATATCGCCTTCATATTTTATAGATATGATTTCTTGGGACCTGTCAGATGGCTCTTTCCTCAAGACAATGGTTTCTTTGCTGTCATTCATAAAGAAAACGTAGCCATGACCCTGGGCCGCAGTCCACTGTTCCAGCTCGGCATTGGCCTTAGGCACGGTGTAGGGTCCGTCCTGGCCAAGGGGAATCAGATAATAGTCCTCCAACTCGCCGTCATAATTGTAGAATCCGGGCTCCACACGTATGGAATAACGGGTATTCAGGCCATGGACCTGACTGTAGTACATAGATACAGTAGGGGCCGATACCTTTACAACGGTGGCCATTTCTTTTTCCGTACAAGCATCTGGATTAGCGCTGCAGCTGGCAGCAAGAGCCCCAGCCAGCAGCAATAAAGACAAGGTTTTATGCATTTCTGTTTTTATTTAAAGATAAGCTGTGCAAATTCATAGAGGCTGCGGCGCCATGTGTGCCACTCGTGGGCGGTACCCTCAGAGATATAGCTCACTGCCTTTACACCAATATTGTTCAGAGCCTGGGCTCCCTCAACTACACCGCGGTTCTCCTTGCTTCCCTGGCTCATAAAGATGAGCTTGGCTGTCTCCTTAAGGCCCTTTGCACCCTGAACAGCCTCTGCGCTCATGCTACCGCCACTGAACATGCCAATGTATGCAAACTTGGTAGGATTGGCAAGAGCTATGCGGCTGGTCTGACCGCCACCCATTGAGAGGCCTGCCATACCGCGATGTGCGGCATCGGTATATACACGGAACTCTTTCTCAACCATAGGGATGATGTCTGTCAGGAGAACAACCTGGAATGCATCATTTGCAGCTGCACCCTGGGCTGGGGCATACTGGCCCTTAAGATGTATGTTCTGGCCCTGGCCGTAATCCATTACAATAATGAACGGAACAGCCTTCTTCTGGGCAATCAGGTTGTCCATGATCTGGCCGGTATGACCCTGAACTGACCATCCGTACTCGTTCTCAGCATTACCGTGCTGCAGATAGAGCACTGGGTACTTCTTGTTAGGATTCTTGTCATACTCGTTAGGCAGGTAAACATAGCAGTGACGCATGCTCTCTGTAGCCTTGGACCAGTAGTATTTCTCTACAATTGAGCCCTGTGGAACATCCTTGGTCTGCCAGAAATCCATATCGGCCGACGGAATCTCTATACCGCTTCCCCAACGGCCTGCGCCAAAGAACGATACCGTACCTGGGTCTGGCATGGCTGTGCCGTCAACTATGATCTGATAATAGTGAAAACCTACGTCCTGCGGGCGTGTAGTGCCGGTCCATACTCCGTTCTCGTCCTTGGTCATTTCATATCGGCCCCCAAGATCTATCTGGACCGATGTTGCACCAGGCGCACGGAACTGCACGCGTACGGCACCCTCAGAGTTTACCATTGGGTACTGCTTGCCCGGCTGGTTTGTAAGGTTTGGCTTAAAGTCCTCTTTTGCATCAGAGTAGGATGGGATAGGAGCGTTACGCTGCTGCTGTGCCTGTACAGATGCTGCTGAGAGCATCATAACGGCCATGATTGGAATAAGAATTTTCTTCATGTCTTGAATAATTAGTTAGTAAGATAACGCAAATATAATAGCAATCCGGGATAATCCAACAACCTGAGATTGCAATATCTTATGTGTAATCCATACATAATAGTGCAGAAAATAGCGTACATTTGCCTTTACTATAAAAAAACAATACAAGAATGGCCGATAACAATTTGAATACCAGAGTTAACGTAGTGGATTCACTGCGCGGATTTGCAGTTTGTGGTATTATAATGATACATTTCCTGGAGCACATGAACTTTTACAGTTTTCCCAGGCCCAATGCACTTGATTCTGCCATTTGGGACACAGTGTTCTACCTGGGAGCCAGCAAGATGTATGCAATCTTTGCCCTGCTGTTTGGATTCAGCTGCTTTATACAGCATGACAACCAGGATCGTAAAGGCATTGATTACAGACCAAGGTTTGCCTGGAGAATGGTCCTGCTGTTCTTGTGGGGCATGCTGGACCTGGTATTCTATAACGGAGACATTCTGTGCACCTATGCTGCAATGGGACTGCTGCTCATACCTGTAATTAAGGCGAATGATCGTGTTCTTACAATCCTAACAGTGGTATTCTTACTGCAACCAATAGAGCTTATCTATTTTATAATGAGTCTTATAGATCCATCCACCACACAGATGAACCTTGGAACCGGAAAATTCTGGGGAGCACTGTTTGGACCATGCGCCAACGGCTCATTCCTGGATGTAGCCAGGGTAAATCTTAAATACGGACTGCAGATAAACTTTGGATGGGCCCTGGAGAATGGCCGTCTTACCCAGACCTATGCGCTGTTCCTTATGGGACTAATCCTGGGCCGCAAGCGCCTGTTCCTGAATGAGGGTAACAACCTCCATATATGGAAGAGAATACTGTGGGGATCTGTCATTGCCTATGCCGTAATGCAGCTCATCTACACCTATGTACCCGGACTGTTCAGCGGCAACCGTACCGCCCGGTTCAGCATTGACGTAATGATTAAGGCATGGAGGAACCTGGCAATGATGAGTATTTACGTATCGGGCATAGTACTACTGTTCTATAAGACCAATGTAAAGAAAATGCTCATGAGCCTTTCACACATAGGCAAGATGAGCCTGTCTTGCTATCTCATACAGTCCATAGTAGGTGGCCTGCTGTTCTACAACTGGGGATTTGGCATGTACAAATGGAGCCGCCACACCTACAGCCTGCTGCTGTCTATTGCGTTCCTGGTGCTGCTGTACCTGTTCTGCAAGTGGTGGACCTCCAACCATCGCCGTGGCCCGCTGGAGGAAATCTGGGCCCGCCTTACCAACCTTGGCCGCAAGGAGTAATATTAAGAAACACACATAATAAAAGAAGCTATGAAAAAACTATTATCATGGGTTGTAGTAACCCTGGCGCTGGTGGCTTGCTTAGTTAAGCTACTGCATAAGAGAGTAAGGCCCATGCCTGTACAGATCGATATCAGTAATATCCAGGATGCAACCGTACCAGCAGGATTTACCAGCCATCATTTTAACTGGGAGGACGGAATCCTTATTATGACCGTTTACAATGAGGACATATATGATGGCGCGGAGATAGAGTCTCTGGCAGTAGGCGATGTCCTGCGTTGGAACAACAAACGGATCATTGTAAAAGAGATATCACAGAATGGCAAAATAAAGGTAATCAACAGAGGCCTGGAAGAGGGTGGTGCAGAACTAATACAAAACGAAGATGGCACATACAGAGGCCTTCTATGTGACGAATCCCCAACATACACCCGTTTAGGTATTGTGCAACTGCCGTTTGCCAATGACCTTACAATCATTGAATGTGGCGAGTTTCCTACAGATCCGTACGATACCATTCGCACAGGCCAGAGACAATATCTGGAAAAGCTGGAAGATACAAAAGCATTCTTTATTAGCCTGAACACCAAGGTTAAAATAGAGAACGGCAAGGTTACAACCATCACCAGGTCCTGGATTCCATAAGTATATACTGCGTTTAGCATAGTTTCCGGTGCGGTATTGGTATTGGTCCTGGTGCGGTATCGGTCCTGGTGCGGTATTGGTCCTGGTGGCAATTCCGCCAATTCCGCTGAGCTCGCCAATTCCGCTGAGCCTGCCAATTCTCACAAATCTCGCCAACGATGGAAACAAGGACCCCGCTCACAAAGCTCACAGGGCATACTCGCGTTTCTCACCCCACAAAAATACGCCCTTGAGAAACACCATCCCCGCTCACAAGCCCCACAGCGCACACTCCGCGTTTCCATCCTTGGCGGAAATGGGAGAGTATCCTTGGCGGAAACGGGAGAGTATCCTTGGCAAAAATGGGAGAGTAAGCTTCCCAAAGAGAAAAGTACGAGAAGGAATAACCCGGGAATGCCCCAGAAGGAGAGTCATTCCAGGGTCCAGCCGTTATCGCCGTGGTAGATCATGAGTCGGGTCATGCCGCCGTCTATGCAGATGTTCTCGCCGGTTATGAATCCGGCTTTTTCTGAACAGAGGTAAAGCACCATATTTGCTATGTCGAGCGGGTTACCCACACGGCCAGCCGGCTGCTGGATAGCATCGGACCCGGAATACACGGTGTAGGCGGTGTCTATCCAACCGGGCGATATGCTGTTGACGCGGGCCTTACCGGCCAGGCTGACGGCAAGTGCATGTGTGAGCGCTGCTATTCCTCCTTTGGCTGCGGTGTAGCTTTCTGTCTGTGGCTGGCTCATGCGGTCGCGGCTAGAAGATATGTTTACGACCGATGCCATGCCAGACATGTGCGGACACAGCAGCTTGACTAGATAGAATGGGGCAGTCACACCCACGCTCAGGGCGTACTGGAACTCTTCATAACTGCACTCATCAATGCCTTTCATGATTGGCAGTGCGTTGTTGATTACGCAGTCAACATGGCCAAACCGTTCTATTATCTTGCCTGCAAATTCTTCTAGCACGGTTTTGTTTGATATGTCTCCCTGAAAATAGAGCGAGAAGATTCCTGAATCCACGGACGTCTCCGGGGACTGTCCTTGAGACTGACACTGAGACTGGCCAGGCTTGGCCTGCCTGTCAATGGCGCAGACCATGGCACCTTGACGGTAAAACTGTTCAGCTATGCATAGACCTATGCCCTGGGCGGCACCTGTTATTACAACAACCTTATCCTTGTATTCCATGTATTCTGTTATTTTTGCTTTTTCCTGCGGTTCTAAGTGTGTTTACTTTTATGCAAATATATTAAAACATTAAATACTCAAGTAGGTAAGCAAAAGCAAAAAAATGCCGCAGCTTGTGGCCACGGCATTGTGTTCTTAGTGTGTTCTGCTTATCAGAGTGATTCTATCTGCTCTGGGGTGAGCCCGGTGTATTTGGAAATCACCTCAACAGGTACGTTGTCGGCATTCATGGACCTGGCTGTCTCGGCACGACCCTGAGCAACCCCCTCGGCGCGACCTTCTTCACGACCTTCCTCGCGACCTTCCTCGCGACCTTCCTCGCGACCAATGTTTTGGGCGGTGCGGAGCTCGCTCTTGCGGTCAATTTCGTCCATCAGATTTTTCAAGTACATAGCCTGCTCGTCTTTACTCATGGCAGCAAAATTAGAAATTCCAAACAATTTTTCCAATTCAGGACATTTTAATTTTGGCGGAATTTCCCTGAAAGTGTTCTGATAACGAAAACAGTACATGAGTTTTTCCTGCATTGTTTCCAACTCATCCTGTCCCTTGCAGAACTTGGGCAGTTCTGTTCCCCGGCGCTTGGATTTCTGCATACCGGAATTGGCTGATTTAGGTATTCAGAAAAACACGCTTGCACCTGCGTGAGCCCGACAACCCCATCTAGGAGGCTTGTGGCGGGGTTTGGGCAGCTCTGTTCCCCGGTGCTTGGATTTCTGCATACCGGAATTGACTCAAAACGGTATTCAGAAACTTATTACGCAGGTGCGTTACATTCTATACCCCTTCCAGGAGTCTTGTAGCGGGGTTTTGGATCCTCTGTTCCCCGGTGCTTGGATTTCTGCATACCGGAATTGGCGTAAAACGGTATTCAGAAACTTCTTACGCAGGTACGTTACATTCTATATCCCTTCCAGGAGGCTTGTGGCTGGGTTTTTGCTCCTCTGTTCCCCGGTGCTTGGATTTCTGCATACCGGAATTGGCTCAAAACGGTATTCAGAAACTTCTTACGCAGGTGCGTTACATTCTATACCCCATCCAGGAGGCTTGTGGCGGGGTTTGGGCAGTTCTGTTCCCCGGTGCTTGGATTTCTGCATACCGAAATTGGCGTAAAACGGTATTCAGAAAAAAACGCTTGCACCTGCGTGAGCCCGACAACCCCTTCCAGGAGGCTTGTGGCTGGGTGGTACTTCTGACAATTCTCGCCAGAGTCCGCCAATTCTCACAAATTCCGCCAACGATGGAAACAAGGACCATGCTCACAAAGCTCACAGGGCATACTCGCGTTTCTCACCCCACAAAAATACGCCCTTGAGAAACACCATCCCCGCTCACAAGTCCCACAGCGCCACCTCGTGTTTCCATCCTTGGCGAATGCAGGAATCCTTGGCGAATGCAGGAGAGAATAGCAAGAAAAGAGAGTGAGCGAAAAAGAGAGTGAGCGAAAAAGAGAATGGCGAAAATAGCGAGTGGCGAAAAGAACAGAGCGAGTGGCGAGAGAAAACAGGAATAGACTCCACGCTGTTATTAGGGATGGAGGAGGGCGGCTATTTTCTCGAGCCAGAGCTGGTCTGTGGAGTCAAAGGTGTTGAGCTCTGCGCTGTCTATGTCCAGCACACCGTAAACCTGACCGTCGCAGATAAGTGGCACAACAATCTCGGACCTTGAGGCGCTGCTGCAGGCTATATGACCGGGGAACTTCTCTACATCGGGAACAACCACCGTCTGAGCTTGTGCCCAGGAAGTGCCGCACACGCCACGTCCCTTGCGGATCCTGGTGCATGCCAGAGGGCCCTGGAACGGTCCCAGCACCAGCTCATTCTGATTATCCTGGCTAACCCGGTAAAAGCCAACCCACAGGAAATGGAACGTATCCATAATACAGGCAGAAAAGTTTGCCATGCTGGCTATAAGGTCGTTCTCATCGGCCCCAAGGGCTTTTAGCTGAGGGTAGAGCGTTGCGTACAGTTCCTCCTTGGTCTCTCCGTTTATAATAAGTACTTCAGACATATATGTTCTCTTTATGATTCATTACCAAACAGACAACAAAATTATATAAAATGCCCCAATACTGCACGTTCCACTAAATTGTACTATATTAGCACACACAAACTGACCAAATATGAAAAGAATAATCTACGCAATCATTACATTGGCCCTATGCGGGTGTGGTGTAAATAAGGGGACCGATAAGGCCATTCCAAATGACCAGCACTCACTGGACGGCAAGAACGTGGTATTTGTTTACGGAGGCTGGGACGGACATGACCCAAGCGGATTCCGTGACATAGTTGTACCATGGCTCCAGTCTCAGGGCGCCAGTGTAGAAGTAAGCAATAACCTGGACATCTATACCAACCGTGAGATAATGTCCAAGGTGGACCTGGTAGTCCAGTGCTGGACCATGGGCACAATAACATCGGCCCAGGAGAGAGCCCTGCTCAGTGCAGTAAGGAACGGTGCCGGCATAGCAGGCTGGCATGGAGGTACGGCCGATTCTTTCCGCAACAACACCGACTACCAATACATGATAGGCGGCCAGTGGGTAGCGCACCCAGACAACCAGATAGACTACGTGGTTAACATAACAGACCACAAGGATCCCGTAACCAAGGGAATAAAGGACTTTGCCTACCACTCAGAGCAGTACTACATGCACGTAGATCCTAACGTAAAGGTGCTGGCCACCACCACATTTGTAGAAAGCACCAACGATTGGATAAACGGCCACACCATACCTGTAGTATGGAAAACCATGTACGGCAAGGGTAGGGTATTCTACTCATCGCTTGGCCACGTATCCAAGGAATACACAGACTACGAGCCCGCCTTTGAGATCCTTAAACGCGGCATCCTCTGGGCTGTAAGGTAACTTAACGGGCAGGGCTCTGCCCCTGTCCACTTTTTTAGGCCATCCCTTGCATTGGCCAAATCAAAGTTATACCTTTACGAATACCGATGCAAACACTCAGTCATTCATGTGGAATGGCCCTATATTGCACCATATTATTAACTTTTAAATCTTTATAAACCATGAAAAGCAAGAAGAAGCCTGAACTCCAGGCGCCTGCAAATTCTGGTATCAAGTTCATTGATCTTAAGCTGGACTACAGCTTTAAGCGAGTGTTTGGAACCCAAGGAAACGAGGATCTGCTCCTGTTACTTGTAAACTGCATTCTCCCCGACAAACAAATTACAAGCGTAACTCTTGGCCCGCAGGAGCAACAGGGTGACTATGAGGATTCCCGTGACTGCATCTTTGATGTGTATTGCACCACAGACAACGGTTCGCGTCTGGTAATAGAAATCCAACTGAATGACAAGAGAGACTTTGCCAAACGTATGGTCTACTACTCCGGCTTTCCTATCCGCAACCAGGTTAGGCTGGGAGAGAGGTCTTATGACTACAACGATGTATATGTTATAGGCATTCTGGATTTTGAATTATCGGAAAACATAACCCTTCCAGATGAGTTCATCAACACATTCACGTACCGCAATGACAAGGACAGCTCTGCAAGTCTTACAACCTGCTCTACGCTCGTTACGGTAAAGCTCCCCAAGTTCCGCAAGCAACTCTCTGAACTGGAGACAGTTGGAGATAAACTTATGTATTGCCTTAGGTATCAAGGGGGATTCTCTGAGATTCCAAAAGAATTGCAGTGTCCGGAGTTGGAAAAAATGTTTGGAATTTCTAATTTCGCAACGATGACAGAAAACGAGCAGAATATGTACATGCGAGAATTCAAGGAAATGCTTGACCGCGAGAGCGAACTCAGCACCGCCCAGAGCAAGGGTGAGGCCCAGGGTATGGCTAGGGGTATGGCTAAGGGTCGTGCAGAAGGCGCACGGGAGAACTCTCTCCAAATTGCAAAAGAAATGAAACTTAGAAATCTTCCAACTGGAATGATTTCTGAGATAACCCACCTCACTCCAGAACAGATAGAGCAGCTTTAAGCACTCCTCTTAATCCAATACAAAAGCTCCTGCAATAGCACCCCTGCCGTTGTAGGGGCTTTTCTTCTTCCCGCAGGTGCGGTGGTATTCTGAAAACTGCGGACGCAATTGCAGGAAATCTGCACTACGGGCAATCTGGGTGCAAGTGCGTCCAGCAAAACGCAGAAAAACGCTAGCGGAACGTAGTGGAGCGGAGCCCCCGAAAGGGGTATACTCCACGATCCTATAAAAAAGCAGGTGCGGTGCTATTCTCCCGCAGAGGTAGTGTTTACTCCTCCGTATTAATCGCGTGTACGCGATATATATAAGATTATCAATCAGTTAACAGTAAGAGAATAGAATAGGGATACCCGCTGAAGTGGAGTTTCCAACATACAAAAGCATTTGGTTAATCAGTTAATCGGTTAAGAATTGATCCTTATGTTCATCTGATAATTCAAGAACCATTATAAACCCTTGTTTCATGAGTCTGCCGGCAATTGCATCATTGGGACTATAACTAATATTTGTTGTAGAAAAGAGACCCAACTTTACTCCATAGGATCCTCCTACCAATATTGTGTAAACATACGTGTATTTTGATAGATCTGGCGTGTCTGAAATAGTAGCATATATAGGCATCTTGCAACCAACTATTCCTAATGTTGTAAATAAAAGATATACAAGCTTTCTGTTTTATCCCCAATAACTTGTTGTACCAGTCAAAAAACGCTAATTTCGCTATTGATTGATTTCAATATCTAAGTATGACCGATCTAGAAGAATTACGTGCGGTAATTAAGAACTTTACCCAGGAGCGCGATTGGGACCAGTTCCATGATGGAAAGAACCTTGCAATTGCACTATCAATTGAAGCAAATGAACTGCTTGAGGCATTTCTGTGGAAAGATGTAAAGGATGTCAAAGTAGAAAAAGTAAAGGAAGAACTGGCAGATGTTATCAATTACGCAATCCTGATTGCAGATAAGTATGATTTGGATATAAAACAGATAGTGTTGGACAAACTTGCCCGTAACGCAGAGAAATATCCGGTAGAAAAGGCTAGGGGAACTGCCAAAAAGTACAACGAACTATAACTTTACTAATTATGTTAGTCTACAATAGCACCAAAGGACAATTTGTGTATGATGTAAGGAATAATCTTATTGCAGACAGAATTTTGGAAGAGGTTAGGTCGCATGGTCTTAATGCAGGTCAAGATAGAGAGTACAATTCATGGCAGAACTCAATGCAGTTTATGAGAAACATTGTTGATGATCCATATATATCTGATGACGTTGAAATTGCCATTGAATACAATATTCCACAAACATCAAAACGTGTAGACTTTATTATTGCCGGTGCTGATTCTCAAAATAATAATAACGTTGTAATTGTTGAACTTAAGCAATGGACAAGCGCAAAGATGGTGTCTGATGACATGCATTACAGCGTTCGTACGTATGTTGCCAATGCTGAGAGGTTAGTATGCCATCCTTCATATCAGGCATATTCATATGCCAGTTTTATAAAGAGCTACTCACAGACAGTTAGCGACAATGACATAAACCTTGTACCATGTGCATATTTGCACAACTATCAGCCTGAGTATAGAAGTCAGTTAGATGATCCAATGTACAGCACATGGACTAACGAGGCTCCTTTTTTTATCAAAAACCAAGTCAAGGAATTTTCCGATTTTGTAAAGAAATATATAACAAAGAAAGCATCAAATGGCGATCTGCTATATCAGATAGACCACGGGCGTATAAGGCCAACAAAGGCTCTGCAAGATTCATTGGCTTCAATGGTAATGGGTAATCAAGAATTCATGATGATAGATGAACAGGCCGTGATTTTTGATATATGTCTTAAAATAATGAACATGTGTCAAGCTGATAGACAGAAACGTACAATAATAATCCAGGGTGGACCTGGCACAGGAAAGTCTGTCTTAGCTATCAACTTGCTCATGGAATTTATCAATATGAGCCTGAATACTAGCTATGTTACCAAGAACAGTGCTCCTAGAAATGCTTTTTTAGACATCCTGACACATTCTGATGCACGCAGAAGAGTCTGCATTGCTCAATTGTTCAGATCACCATTTGGGCTGTCTTCGTGCCCTCAGAACTCATATGATTGTTTGATAGTGGATGAAGCGCATCGCCTTGTTACGAAAATGTACGGCGATTGGAATGGTGAGAATCAAGTAAAGGAATGCATCAACGCATCATTGCTGACGATATTTATGCTTGATGAGAATCAAGCCATTACAACAAAGGATATTGGAACAGTCAGTGAAATCCGCAAGTGGTGCAAAGATCTTGGAAGCAACATGATAATGACCGAAGAAACTACGTTGGTTTCACAGTTCAGATGCAACGGTTCAGACTCATACATTCAGTTTCTTAACAACGCACTTCAGATTAATCAAGAGATAATACCAATTAATCTATCTGAACTTAATTACGAGTTTAAAGTGTTTGATAACCCCGTTGAAATGCGCAATGCTCTCCGTGAGAAGAATACCATAAACAATAAGTCCAGAATGGTTGCTGGATATTGCTATGATTGGAATGTTAAGAATAAGCGCGGAGATGTGGATATCTCATTACCCGGCGGTTTTGAGGCTAAATGGAATCTTCAAGGTGATAATATCTGGGCCATCAATCCTAACTCATTCGAAGAAGTAGGCTGCATTCACACTGCCCAGGGATTAGAGTTTGACTATGTTGGTGTCCTTATTGGCAAAGATCTTACCTATGATAATGAAACAGGCCAAATATGCACCAACCGCAATGCTATCTCAAGAGATGACAAATCATCAGGTATACGTTCGTGCAAAGATGAGGCATTTGCTCACCGTCTTATAATAAATACATACAAGACTCTAATGACCCGTGGTCAGAAAGGATGTTATGTGTATTGTGAAGATGATTCTCTTAGGAATTATCTCAAAACACTATCTATACACTGATATCATCATAATTGTTCGGATGGTTTTTTCCATAAGAAGAAACGGGATGGATTAATAAACTTGGCAAACTCACGCATCCATTCGTCGGTAAGCCATACGTCAATTCCATAATCGTGTGATTCAATGAATCTAGGGTCAATAGAAGTGTCTTCACATAGCATCTGAACATCGCATAGAGTAGGGATGTTGCAACCTCCCCAAATGCACACCTCGCCAGTTTCCTGGTAGTTAATGTCATAATTAAAACCGTGATTATTTGCAATGTGCTTGATTCCCCAGCACAGCAGTTCGATGTTTGTAACAGGTTTATCCGTCTGTTTCATAGTGTTAATGGTATTAGTTATAACTGATTCGGTGTTTCCGAACCTTATGGTGCAAAAGTAATAGTTTTTATTGGATTATCAAGTATCCGTAAAGGACTCCATAAAACATAAATACAGTCAATCCCGCAAGTGCGGTGGTATTCTGTAAACTGCGGACGCAATTGCAGTAAATCTGCGCTACGGGCAATCTGGATGCAAGTGCGTCCAGCAAAACGCAGAAAAACGCCAAAACTGCGGACGCAATTGCAAGAAATGTACTGTAGGGTGGGGACATATTGTCCCCTCCCTACGGATTATTCCAGAAGAATTGCAGTTTGCGGAGTTGGAAAAGATGTTTGGATATGCAGGAGTAGGGTTGCCATCGGTCGTAGTAATGGAGTACTTTGTAGGAGTGTTTGAATGTGGGTACAAATTGTACCTACGTTGGCACACGTCATATTGTCTAGGAGAACACCGCAGCAAACAAGCAGAACCATAAATAATACATCCGCACCTGCGAGTAAGCGTGGTGTATACCCCTTGAGGGGCATCGCCAACCGCCGCGCTATGTTTTCTTTGAAAACTAAAATAAGGTTGTCGCGATAGCGAAGCATCGCGAGGGGCCCGGCAAGATACGAGTTCTCGTGGACATAAGTTTACTTATGGCCATGAGGACGAAGTAGATTGTTGGGAGGGACGAAGCGGAACGTAGTGGAGCGGAGCCCCCGAAAGGGGTATACTCCACGATCAAACACATTAGCAGGTGCGGTACTATTCTCCCGCAGAGGTAGTGTTTACTCCTCCGTATTCATCATGTTGAGCAGCGCCTGGTGGAATTCCGGAAAACGGGACTCCAGGGCAACCGGACGACCATCGGTCCCAAGAAAACAGTGAGTAGAGGTAGCGTGGCATACAAGAACACCATTACAAGACATCTTGTAGTCAAACTTAGCCTTGAGCTTACTCATCTCTGCTACAGAAACATTTACGGTAATGAGGTCCGGGAATGTAGTAGGGCGCTTGTACTCACAGGTAACAGCCATGACGGGCGACATAACGCCAGCCTGCTCCATGCGCTCGTACCCAAAGCCAAGCTGCTCCATAACGTCTATCCTGGCCTCCTCCATAATACGTATGTAATTAGAATGGTGAGTAACACCCTGCTTGTCTGTCTCGTAGTAGTGAATGCGATGCTGGTATTCCATAAACTTGTGTTTTTAGTATTGCAAAGGAAGTAAAAAAAAGCCGTACCATGCTGAATGTTTAATAATAATGCATAAACATAGCATATCCAACAGTAAGGTAATAACAAAAGCGGCTGCAAATGGTTTAATCCACTTACAGCCGCTTGTTTGTTCTACGGTTGCTTACTATAAGCAACAGAGATTGCACTGCTATTTCCGTAAAATAAATGATGTTCATAAGCAGAAACCGTTCCTCTTATTTTTTCTGTATAAGAAAACACACCAGTGCCAAAACCATATATTGGTAAAACAAAGGAAAAAACGAGAGCCCTGGTCGCAGGACCGAGGCTCTCGTTGGGGGATAAGATAGTTGTTACAAGTTGGACGAATGATTATTCCCAAATCTGATCAAATACCATATAATTCCAATTCCATCCGGTATCGTAGCTTAAATCAAACTCAAGCTCATCGTCATCATTATTAACAGCAGATACGCGGAAAGACGGCCCTTCAGATTCAGATCCACAATACTCGAACATATCCCCCTTATCAGTAACGTTACTCATGGAGAAATTTTCTCCAATCCTCAGGGATGTTAGATGTGTACACATAGCGAACATTTTTTGCATGTTTTCCACAGATTTAGTGTCAAAGGAAGTGATGTCAAGCGATTCCAGCGTTTTACAGCCCTCGAACATTTGGTACATATCTGTCACATTGCTGGTGTTGAAATAGGCGACATCAAGTGCGGATAGACTTTCACAGCCATTGAACATACGGATCATATTTGTCACATTTTGGGTGTCAAAATGGGTGACATCAAGTGCGGATAGACTTTCACAGGCATTGAACATGTAGGACATATCTGTCACATTCTCAGTATCAAAGTTGCTCAGGTCAAGTTCTTGTAAAGCCTGACAGTAATAGAACATACCTCTCATATTTTCTACGTTGCTGGTGACAAAATTAGAAACATCAAGTGCGGTCAGTCCACTACAGCTATTGAACATTTCGCTCATATTTGTCACGTTGCTGGTGTTAAGATTCTCAATGCCGATAATTTCTGTTAAGTTACAGCAATTAAAGAACATACTGCCCATATTTGTCACGTTGCTGGTGTTAAATGAAGAGAGGTTCAAACTCCTCAGCTCTTGACAATACGTAAACAAATCTTCGATATTTGTCACCGCACTCATATCCAACTTGTCAAGACCGGTAATAGACTCAACTTTAAAATAACGTCCAAAAAGACCAGATGAATTAACAGGAGCGATAATCTTGTTGGAAGAGGTCTGGATTCTCAGAACTTCGCCATCAAGAACTTCCCACAGCGTGCCTGCAGCATTGAGTGACTTGTGAGTGGCATCTACGGTATATGAGCTGACATTAACTCCTGTCTCAATCTCGATGCTGGTAGGACCGTTACTGACATATCTGCCAAGCGTCAGTGCGGTTTCCCATGCGGCAACTGTGTAGTTCTCGGCAAAGTTGATAGGATAGATCTTGTTGCGCTCTATCTGAATGCCACCGGCCTTGTTGGTGCGCATGCTCTTGGTGGTGGTGCCATCGGTTATGTCAATCTGGAGATAGCCGTAGGTATTGACAGGAATGGAAATATAGAAAGTCTTGTTGCCATCTGCTGGGATAGCGACATTAGAGCCATCGTTTCCTGCAGCACAATCCAAAGTTACATAACTATTTTCAGGTGAATACACATCTTCAATCGTTAGCTCAGGGGACCCTGATTCTGTTTCAAAGCCGCTTACTCCATGCATCGCTTTGTCGGAAGATACCGTAATGGATTGTACAGATTCCATCTGTGAGTATGGCACGGTTATCTTGAGAAGTGCAGCGACGTTCTTGAATGTCAGATTCTCTGGAGTAGGGTTGATAACTAGTAGATGATCCCCGATGGTATAGTTCATGGATGCCATAGGGGCAAAACCGATATTGTCATCACCACCATACACCTGAGTTGCAGGGAACACCAATTGGTATACGTTAAACAAAGACGCAGGATAGACAGCATACATCAATCGGTCTGCAGCTGGATTATCTGGTGTTATATTCGATTTCCATGTCAATGTAGCAGTAGAGGCATCATCACCTGGTGTAGCCTCGTAGACATACGCGGCCTGATCAGACAAAACCTCGTTGACAAAAAACATGAAGACCTCATCACCATTCTCCCAGTTTACCTTGCCTGCATTGCCGAGTGATGTCTTGGTGCCGTGGTTCTCAATGGTGGCAGTGAATACCGGTGCGTTGAATGTTGCTGTGCCGGCACCACCATCTATCACAAGATTTTCCTTATCGCAAGAGCTGAGTACAGCCATTGCTGCCACAGCGAGATAGAATACTTTCTTCATTTTCTTTACAGGTTTTATTGTTAGAACCAATCTTCAGTGTCTTCTAACTGGTATGCTTCAGTACTACCACTTGTTGCAATAATGCACTCATTCTCCACTTCAATCACCTTGAAGTCTGGCTGCAGGTACGTTTTCTTTTTTACCATCTTTTTTCTCTGTATTTTATTTGTTATCGTTGTTTTTCTTCCTGTCCAAAAGTATAGGCACTATGAGTGCTACCAGGCAAAGAATGCTCAGTGCCAGGATGGATATGATTTCAATTTGGTCTCTAGAAAGATTGAACATGTGCCTCATAAATTCTAGGCACAAAGTTCGCGTTCTTTAACTAAAAAAAATGTGCGGTTCCTATACAAAAATGTATGGTTCCCCTAGAAACATTGTATGGTTCCTCAAAAGTTTTACCCCAGGCCATAAACTATCAAAACGCTTACGTACTGTCTGTTACGTTTACAATTCACCCCCAAGCAGCATTACAACCCCAAAAACAAACGTCAGGGCTGTGGAAACAAAACCACAGCCCTGACACTGATTTTTTCTACCTGTTATCTGGATAATGTCTTTTCCTTACTCGCAGACTGGACGGACAGATAGGCCGAGGAGACGGGGGTTGACGCACATGTTTACGGAGCTTGAGCCGAAGAAGTAGAATTGGTGCGCCATGTAGGAATCGCCTGTGAAGAGCGAACTGGACCAGTAGTTGCCTTCGTTGTCCACACGGCCGATGGTCGACTCGTCGCGAAAACCTGCAGCAGGAAGGAATATCCAATTGTCGGTGTAACCAGCCTTTTTGCTCTGTACCTTGTAACCATTAACTCCGTTGAGGGTTGTCCAGGTCCAGGTGCAGTTATTTTCATTACGGAGTTCATCCAGCTCTGCACTGGTTGGCATACGCCAAGAGCCACCCCAGTTGACATGAGCTGCATCATCTTCAAGGTCAAGGACGGTCTTCAACGCGTTGGCATCTGTTGCAGAAGGATCCTTGTATTTGGACGTTGTACTGCCAAGGTATTTGGTCCATCTGGTGGAGGAAGGACTAGTGGTGTTTGCGGTCTGGTATGGGGTATTGACATATGTATAGCCTGCTGTCTTGCCATCCTTCCAGTGTCTCTGCGGGTTGTCCTGAGCGTGACCGGCCTCGTAGAGAGGCTCTGTGGCACCCCAGGCAAAGTAATCACCGTACTCCTCTGGTTTGGTAGCACCCACATTCATTGTTGCCCACTTCACTCTCAGACCAAGGTCAACATACTCATAAGCTGGTGCTGGTGAGTAGTTCTCTTCAAAGTTGATAGGATAGATCTTGTTGCGCTCTATCTGAATACCACCAGCTTTCTTGGTGCGCATGCTCTTGGTGGTGGTGCCGTCGGTTACGTCAATCTGGAGGTAGTCGTAGCACTGTGCCTGAACATGATAATCACACTCCGGAGAAAGAGGCAGAATTGAAATGTAGAATGTCTTGCTTCCATCTGCAGGAATTTCAACGTTCCCGCAGCTCAAAGTCAGTTTGCTGTTCTCATCGGAGACAGGTCCACAGTCTTCTGTATCTATATAAAAGTAACCACTCGTATCATAGATCACGTCACCATTCATCACGAGATTTGATGAAACGGTGATAGAACTGACTGAATGCATCTGTGCGTATGGCACAGTAATTTTCAGCAGTGATGCTGCATTCTTGAATTCGATATTGGTCACAGCAAGATCTCCCATATAGACCATCGGAGCGAAAGGAATCTTACCATCACCATTGTAGGTTTGAGTGGCAGGGAATACCACACCTTCGGTCAATGACACCATACTAGCAGGATATACAGCCATCATCAGTATATTGGCAGCAGGGTCAAGGACCAACACATCGGATTTGTGTGCCAATGTTGCCGAAGAAGCATCTGCACCCGGAGTGGCTTCATAGACATATGCGGCTATTCCTTGGTCATCATTATTCTCGTTAGCAAACATCATGAGCACCTCATCGCCAGTTTCCCAGTTTACCTTGCCTGCATTGCCGAGTGATGTCTTGGTGCCGTGGTTCTCAATGGTGGCGGTGAATACCGGTGCATTGATTGTTTCTGAACCTGCGCCGTTTTCAACAAGCATATTTTCCTTATCGCAAGAGCTGAGTACAGCCATGGCTGCCGCAGCGAGATAGAATACTTTCTTCATCTTCTTTAAAAGGTTTAATTGTTGAACCAATCATCAGTATCTTCTAACTGGTATGCTTCGGTACTACCACTTGTTGCAATAATGCACTCATTCTTCACTTCAATCACCTTGCAGTCCGGCTGCAGGTACGTTTTCTTTTTTACCATCTTTTTTCTCTGTGTTTTATTTGTTATCGTTGTTTTTCTTCCTGTCCAAAAGTATAGGCACTATAAGTGCTACCAGGCAAAGAATGCTCAGTGCCAGGATGGATATGATTTCAATTTGGTCTTTAGAAAGATTGAACATGTGCCTCATAAATTCTGGGCGCAAAGGTCGCGTTCTCTAACTAAAAAAAATGTGCGGTTCCTATACAAAAATGTATGGTTCCCCTAGAAACATTGTATGGTTCCTCAAAAGTTTTACCCCAGGCCATAATACTGTACATTACTAATCCACAGCGTTTTATACCCATTCTTTCGCCCCACAGCAACAAATCATACACCACTAAAGCTTTTCTACGTGTAAGTGCGGCAATAAAAAACACCCCATGGAAGAATCCACGGGGTGCTCTGTGTTTGGTCTGTCTATCAGCGTACGTTGCTGCGCATGGTGTCCAGGATATCCTGTTTCATCTTGAGCACGCTCTCCTCTACATAGCCTTTCTTCTTTGGGTTGTAGAGCTTGCCATACTTGGCCTTGCCAACCGATATGTGCTTGAGAGGGCTGTCCGATATTCCCTCCAGCGGACCACTGATGGTAAGTCCCAGACGCATGGGCAGCGGGCTGTCTGTGAGTGATATGTGGTAGTCACAGGACATATCGTCATTAATGTAGTGACGGCCGCCCAGGATGGCCTCATACCTATCCATACGGATGCGGGTAGGGAACAGATCCACCTCATCGCCCAGTACCTGCAGCTCCACGTCAAGGCTGTCTATCACGTTACGTGCATCCTTGCTCATGAGGAGCTTTTTCTTTATGCTGTTAAACACATCGTTGTCCAGTACCACAAGGTCCTGTCCCTCTATGGCTGCATTGGCCATGAGCGTGGACATTACAGGGTAGTAGCTGCCGTAGGTAAGGTAGTCTTTCTTAAGATTGGTCTCGGCAGCCAGGTGGAATGCGGCCTTGCCCTTGAATGCCTTGAGCATAGGTGCAATGGAGTCTACGGCTGGTATAAGGTCTATGAGCTGATCCATCTCTATATCCAGCAGATGGAAATTGAGCTCTACAAAACGGTTCTCAATCTCTGGTGCCTTGTAGATGGCTGTAAGCTGCATCTGGGCTGCATCGCTGGAAAAACCAAGCTCCTGGAGCACAGCCACACCATCTTTTATTGTTACGTCTCCACCCACGTTGTTAAAGGAGTGGTTATTGAAATCCAGGTTAGCCAGATTGGTGTAGAGAGTAAGGTCTATACCCTTTGGTATGATGATTGGCTCGCTTATGGAGTCTGTGGTGGTCTCTGTAGATTCCTCCTGGTTGCTGGTAAGGTTCATGAGCCTGTTTATATCCATGTGATTGGACTCCAGGAACAGCTCTCCGGTAAGGAGTCCGGTCTTGTCCAGGAAATCATCTATGTTGTAAACGTTGCCCCAGAATTCTATATCGGACCCGCCTGTCTCTACACGGCACTCGTTTATGTTGAACTGTCCAAGGGAGAAATCAAGGTCCAGGGTAGGTATGGTTACCGGCTCGGCCAGCATCTCTACACTTACGTCTTCTGTTATGAGCTTAACCCTTGGATCCCACTGGAGCAGCAGGTCCTCCTTGGACTCATCGCGGTTGGAGAGGGCCTTGAGCGATGTCTGACCCACTGTTGCACCAAGCATGCCACCCATCTGTGCATGCAGCTTGCTCCAGTCTATGTTGGCCAGGATGCTGGTTCCGGTCTCTGTTGGGAACATCTGACCGTTAAGGGTAAGATTCTGTACGGTGGCGCTTATGGTATCCATGGCGCCGTCTAGTGAGGCTACTGCAAGGTCCAGGGCGGCACTCATCTCTGTAATGCTGTCTGTAAGACCTATGACCGATGCACCCAGCACTATATCCCTGAGCATGGCACTGATGTTTGTGGTGTCTGTCATGTTTACGTTGAGATCTGCCAGACGGAGGTCTATATCGGCCGTGGTACGCTCTGGTGTGGGTACCTTTATGCTGGGATAGGCTACGTTTGCCTTTAGGCTGCTCGATGCAAGGGTTATGGAATCATGGTTCATTCCGGCATTGAAGTCTGCCAGTCCCAGGATTACCTTAGCCTGGTTTACATCGGGGGTGCCGTCTTTCATTACGTAGTCGGCATTGAGGTCAAGATCTACAAGTCCCTTAAGCTCTATTCCGTCCAGCAGGCTGCGATACTCCTCGGGGAGCATTCCAATTACCTTATCTATATCCATGCCGTTGGTGCGGGCGGTTATGCGGCCGCTCATGTTATCGGTATGGAACATGTTTCCGGTGGCGCTAAAGTCTATTTCCTCGCCGTTAAGGGCTATGCTGGAACCGCTGCCTACAGTTACATCGCCAGTGCTCATATTAGCCTGGAGAGGCATGTCAAAGCTCATTGGCCAGCCATTGAGATAGCTCTTGCCACCCATGAGCAGCTTGAGGGCTGGTGTTGAGATATGTGGGGTTACGGTTACCTGATCATTGTCTACAAGGGCATCCAGCTTGATGTCCAGCTTGCGGATATGGGCATCCAGGGGGTTCCAGGTTGCCAGGTTAAGGACCAGGTCACTGAGTCCTATGGTGGCCTCGGCCATGGCATGAGACAGGTCTGTGCGCAGGCCGGCATCCAGTCCAAATCCAAGATTGCCCAGGTCTACGGTCATGGCTTTGCGGCCCTGGCCTTTCTTGAACTTTATGTTGTTTATGTCCAGATTGTAGCGGTCCATACGCGCAGAGTCTTCTATGAGAGAGGTATGGGGCAGGGACAGGGCTATGCGGTCAACCATTACGGACATGTCTTCCATAATGGCGTTTATGTCATTCATGCTGAATGAGATACGTGTATTCAGGTTAGCTATGGCTGTATCGCCTACCAGCTGGCAGGAGGTGCTGTCTATGTTTGCCATGAGGTCCGATAAACGGACTGTCATATCGGGCAAGGCTACGGTTGTTCCGGCAAGCTTGGCCTCCAGGTTAAGTGCTACGTCATTGCCGTACTTAAAGCAGTCTCCTTCTATGGAGAGTCCGTCCAGGTTGGCATTTACGTTAAGGGAGTCTGTGTTTACTATGGCTACGGTCTGTGACAGGGCTACCTTGAGCCTGGCGTCTATGCTGTCCATGTTGTTGAGCAGGCCGCTTATGTCTACGTTAAGGCCGCTTATCTTAGCATCTATGCCGCCACGTACGTCCTTGTAGGTTGCTGCTATGTCTCTAAGGGAGATGCGCTGCAGGTCCACATAGAGCTCAAGGGGATCAGAGGATACGGTATCGGGTAGGGCTACAACGGTATCGGCCGGAGTATCGGTCCCCATGAATACATCCAGGTTGCTCCTGCCATCGGCCGCGGTATATACATTGGCACGTATTCCGTTGGTATAGAAGTTGGTAAGGATGATCTGCCTGTCCTCATAGAGTTTCTTTAGGTCTACCGTTACGGTAAGGGTCTGGATGCTGGCAAGGGTATCGGACGGGGAGTCTTCCATGTCATCGAACACGGTAAGGCCGCTCAGACGGAATCCAAGGAAGGGGAACGAGCCTACTACGGTAAGGTCTGCACGTCCAAGCTCGGCCCTGGCCGGTGAGTATTTCTCTATTGCCTTGTTGGCTATGCTGGTGAGCTTTTCTGGGGTGAGGATGAGCTTGACTGCTATTCCTGCTACAAGGAGCACCAGCAATATTATGGAACCAAGGGTGATTCCGCTTATCTTGAGTGTTTTCTTAACGGTTCTGTTCATTATTTCCTTAGTTTAATGGTATTGCTGGCAAAGTCTCTTTCATGCATCTCGAGTGAGGTTTCTGTAAGTGTATCAATAATATACACCTTGGTCACTATCATGGATGTGCTGCCGGAATTGCGGAACTTTAGGGTTATCTCGTCCTCACTGAGGGACCAGTCAAAGTTCTTGCTTCCTTCATCATCGCCTCTCCAGCCGGTGTGATCCTGGTCAAAATAGTACTGCATGGTGCCGCTGCCGTTCCATGTTCCGTAGAGAAGTTCCTCATTTATCTCTTTCTCTTTAAGACATGAGGAGAACAGCAGCAGGACTGCTGCCAGTACCATGGAAATACGTGTCAGTCCTTTTTTTGATATGCTCATATTTGCGTAGTTTTTATAAGTTCACACATTATTTAGATACAAGCTGCAAATATAGGTTAAATCCCTGACCCCGCCATAACGGAAATCTGTTTTTACCTGGCTGTAAATTAGAATGCCGCATGAGTGTTACATTAAATAATTATTGACTAATTTTGCAAACCTAAATAACAGAACAATGTTCAGGACAAACACTTGTGGAGAACTTAGACTCACCCATGCCGGCAAGACAGTAACTCTGGCAGGATGGGTACAGAGAGTAAGAAAAATGGGCGGAATGGTCTTTGTAGACCTTCGTGACCGCTATGGAATAACCCAGCTGGTATTCAATGATGCTGCAAACGCAGACCTTTGCGATAAGGCAAACCGCCTGGGACGTGAGTATGTGATTCAGGTTACCGGTGTAGTAAGTGAGAGGTCATCCAAGAATGCCAAGATTGCTACCGGAGACATTGAGATTCTGGTGGATACCATGAATATTATCAATGCGGCCGATACTCCTCCTTTCACTATAGAGGACGATACTGACGGTGGCGATGACCTGCGCATGAAATACCGTTATCTGGACCTGCGCCGCCAGTGCGTACGCAGCAATCTGGAGCTCCGCCACAAGATGGTTATGGAGATACGCAACTTCCTTGACAAGCTCAATTTCATGGAGGTTGAGACACCAATCCTGATCAACTCAACCCCAGAGGGTGCACGTGACTTTGTGGTTCCATCACGCATGAACCCAGGTCAGTTCTACGCTCTGCCACAGAGCCCGCAGATCATTAAGCAGCTGCTCATGGTATCGGGCTTTGACCGTTACTTCCAGATTGCCAAGTGTTTCCGCGACGAGGACCTGCGTGCAGACCGCCAGCCTGAGTTTACACAGATTGACTGCGAGATGTCTTTTGTGGAGCAGGAGGATATACTGCAGATCTTTGAGGCTATGGCCAAGCACCTGTTCAAGTCTATCCTTAACATTGACATGCCGGAGCCTTTCCTGCGTATGACATGGCACGATGCCATGAAGTACTACGGCAGTGACAAGCCAGACCTTAGGTTTGACATGAAGTTCGTTGAGCTCATGGATGTTATGAAGGGTCACGGCTTTGGCGTGTTTGACAGCGCTGCATACATAGGTGGTATTTGCGCCAAGGGTGCTGCTACTTATACCCGCAAGCAGATTGATGCACTTACAGAATATGTTAAGCGCCCGCAGATAGGTGCCAAGGGTATGGTTTATGCCCGTGTGGAGGCCGATGGCAGCGTTAAGTCCAGCGTAGATAAGTTCTACACCCAGGATGTTCTCCAGCAGCTCAAGGCTGCCTTTGGTGCCGAGCCTGGTGACCTTATCCTGATCCTGAGCGGTGACGATGCAATGAAAACCCGCAAGCAGCTCTGCGAACTCCGCCTTAAGGTGGCAGACGAGTTGGGCCTTCGTGACAAGAACAAGTTCAAGTGCCTGTGGGTCATTGATTTCCCAATGTACGAGTGGAGCGACGAGGAGAACCGCCTTATGGCTATGCACCATCCGTTTACAAGTCCCAAGCCAGAGGATGTTCCTCTGCTCGACACTGATCCTGCAAGCGTTCGTGCCAATGCATACGATATGGTTATTAATGGTATTGAAGTTGGTGGCGGCTCTATCCGTATCCACGACAGTAAGCTCCAGGCTACCATTTTCAAGATCCTTGGCTTTACCCAGGAGGAGGCTCAGGCCAAGTTTGGCTTCCTGATGAACGCATTCAAGTTTGGTGCACCTCCTCACGGTGGTCTGGCATTTGGTCTGGACCGTTTTGTGAGCATCTTTGCCAAGCTTGACAGCATTCGTGACTGCATTGCGTTCCCAAAGAACAATTCGGGTAGGGATGTTATGCTCGATGCCCCAGGCCGTCTTGACCAGGCTCAGCTGGACGAGCTCCAGCTCAAGATTGACTTGAAAGCAGAATAATCCTGTTTTACGGCAATATGGAAAGGTCCCTTCACAAGAGGGGCCTTTTTTAGCATTTATTAGAGACTTGAACTTGTGCAGAATGGAAAAAAGAGTGAACTTTGCAGCGCAATAATGCAATAATCTTCAGGGCAGGGTGAAAGTCCCGACCGGCGGTAAAGTCCGCGAGCCGAAAGGCCGAACCGTTGCAACTACGGTACCGACAGTAGAGTCTGGATGAGAGAAGAGTATGAAAAGTATAATTTCTGAGCAGGGCATTTCTGTGCCCGCGAACCTTATTGGTGCCAAGGGTGCCGGTAAGTCATCTGTAATCAAGAGTGTTGTAATAGCAGTAGTGCTGGCATTTGCCGGCGTGTTACGTGTGTCCGCACAGAATACGGTAGCGGGCATGTCGGGCCTTATTATGGCCGATGGCGAAGCGCTGCCTGGAGCTACTGTAAAGGTAACAAACCAGGAGACCGGAGCGTACTACGGTACTATATCGAACGCACAGGGTCTGTACTCTCTGTCGGGTTTAAGGCCTGGTACTTATGTTGCAGAGATTCAGTTTGTTGGCTATGAGACCCAGAAGGTAGGGGATATTCGTCTTACTCTGGGCGAGCAGTACAAGCTGGACGTAACCATGCACGATGGTGCAATAAGCCTGGACGATGTGGAGATTGCCGCATCAAGGCATTTTACAGAGATCAAGACCGGTCAGACATATAATATAAGGAATGAGGTTATAGGTATGTTGCCATCGGTCAACCGCAGTCTGCTGGATTATGCCAGACTGTCTCCGTACAGCGGCACAAGCAACAGTATGGCTGGACGTGACGGCCGCGGCACCACACTTACCATAGACGGTGCTTACCTGAATAACAGCTTTGGCCTGAACTCAGACCTGCCGGGTGCAGGTACTCCGGTGTCTATAGATGCCGTGCAGGAGGTACAGGTGGTTGTGGCTCCGTTTGACGTGCGTCAGAGTAACTTTACTGGCGGTGGCCTTAATGTTATTACCAAGTCTGGTACGAACACCCTTAGAGGTACTGCATACAGCTATGTAAAGAACCAGGACCTGCGCGGTAACAAGGTGAACGGCACAGATCTGGGCGAGCGCAGCAAGGAGTCCAAGAACGTGTACGGCATGACTCTGGGCGGTCCTATCATAAAGAACAAGCTGTTCTATTTTGTGAATGCTGAGTATGAGCTCAAGCCTACTTCTATCTCTAAGTGGAAGCTCTCCACTGATGGTGTAGGACATGCCGACCAGCTGATAAGCCGTGTTACACAGGCCGATATGGACCGTTTTGCAGCCGCTCTGGGCAAGTATGGTTACAACCCTGGCACCACAGACCTTACAAACGGTGACCAGACCAACACAAAGGTGCTCACACGCATTGACTGGAACATATCTGACCGTCATAACCTGATGGTCCGATACAACTACACTGAGAACACCAGCTGGAACACTCCGAGCAACACCAGCACGGTTGGCACCAAGGCGGCATCGGCCCGCATATCGGACAACGCGTATGTGTTCCGTAATAACTGCTACACAATCAAGGATATAGCATGGTCTGGCGTGGCCGAACTGAACAGCAGGATAGGGGATTTTATGAACAACAGGCTGCTGGTTACCGTATCGGATGTTAGCAATATGCGTGACTCTGAGTCTGCATGGTTCCCACATGTGGATATATGGGATGGCAGCGGCAATGCGTTCATGAGCGCCGGCTATGAGCTGTTCTCCAACGGCACAGGTAACCACGTGAGGACCTACGATATTAGTGACCACCTGCGCTGGATGGTTGGCAGGAACACTGTTACAGCCGGTCTGAGCTACCAGTACCAGAAGGGTGCCACAAACTATAAGATGTACGGCACTTCTTATTACAAGTATGCTTCTATAGATGATTTTGAGAACGGTGCTGCCCCCATTGCTTTTGGTATGACCTATCCTTACGATGGTGTGGATGATCCTGCATCGCCTACGGCTTTTGGTCAGACTGCCCTGTTCATTCAGAACGAGACCAGGTTCAATGACTCATTTACACTGACTTATGGTATTCGTGCCGACTACATGGATTACTATGAGAGCCTGGGTACCAACCAGTCTTTCAAGGCTCTTGACTGGACCGATCACTACTATGCTAACGGTACGGCTCCTGCTGGCTATTCAAGCCCAAGGATAGACACTGGCATGTGGCCCAAGTCCCGCGTACAGGTTTCGCCCCGTGTAGGTTTTAACTGGGATGTTCTTGGTAATGAGAGCATTATACTGCGTGGTGGTGCCGGTATATTTACAGGTAGGACTCCTCTGGTTTTCTTTACCAACGTGCCTAACTACAGCGGTATGCTGCAGAACACTGTAATGGTTACAAATAATTCCAATGGTGTTCTGTCTGGTCTGGCTGGTAATTTCCTGAGCACAGAGGCTGACCTGCGCAACTACCTCAAGGCTGCCGGCTATGCTACAGAGGCTAACCCCAATCCAGTGGTCAAGAACGCAACGATATGTGGTGTAGCAGAGGATTTCAGGCTCCCAAGCGTATTTAAGACTGCTCTGGCAGCCGACGTCAAACTGCCGCTCTCTTTCCCCGCCATGCTCTCTGTAGAGGGTATCTACAACAAGGACATCAATGCCGTGTACAGCGAGAACCTGAACCTTAAGCATGATGATTCTTTTGCAAGGTTCAGTGGGGCCGATGACCGCGTGGATTACAGGAACAATGCCGATGGCACACCGGCTGCATCGGCCCTGGTTAACACGAACGTGACTGGTGGTGCTGTGGTAATGCGCAACACATCAAAGGGTTACAGCTGGTCTTTTGATGCTACACTGTCGGCTCAGCCTGTAAAGGACCTCAAGACTGAGGTTTCTTACATACACATGGTTTCCAAGTCTGTGTCGGACATGGTTGGTTCTGCGCTGTACTCAACATGGACCAACACGGCATCGGTGAACAGCGCCAATGAGGAGGTGGCTCGCAGCTCATCGTACGTTATTCCAGACAAGGTTACAGCCAATGTGGTGTACTCTATTAAGCATAACAATACTCTGGCCACTAACATTGGACTGTTCTACACTGGCTACAATGCCGGTACTTACAGCTATACCTATTCTAACGATATGAACGGTGATGGCGCAACCGGTGACCTGATTTACATTCCAGCTTCAAAGAATGACATTCAATTTGTTGACAATGGCTCATTTACAGCAGCTCAGCAGCAGGATGCGTTCTGGAGCTTTGTAAACAACGATAGGTACCTGAGCCGCCACAAGGGTGAGTATGCACAGGCCAATGCAGCACGCCTGCCATGGTTTAACCGCTTTGACCTTAGGCTCTCCGAGGACATCAAGGTGCGTGCCGGCAAGAGCATGAATACCCTGGAGCTGAGCATTGACCTTATGAATGCTGGCAACCTGCTCAACAGCTCATGGGGTGTGTACCAGACTTCATCGGCCTGCAACAGTGGCAAGGTGCTGACTTATGCCGGCCAGGATGCCATGAACGTACCGCAGTACAAGCTCTACAGCAATGCCGATGGCCTGCTGAGCAAGGCTTTTGCACCGCTCAAGACCACCGATAACTGCTGGTTCCTCCAGCTTGGCATCAAGTACATCTTTAACTGATAGATTGTTCTGGGTGGCGATGGTTCTTTAGACATATACCCTGAACTGCATAAGAAAAGGCGATTGGATCATTTTCCAACCGCCTTTCTCATTCTTGTGCCGGGGGGAATTACATGCAGAGCCAGAACAGAGCGACTGCGGCAAGGAGTATTCCGACCATCTGGTGGGGACGCATTCTCTCATGGAAGCAGATCCAGCCTACAAGTGCGCCTATAGCCACAATACCAAGGTTGTGGAAGGGGAACAGTATGGCAGAGTCTATGGACTTCATGGAGAGCATGAGAGTGTAGGTGCACAGGTAATTGGCTGAGCCAAGTGCAATACCTCCAAGCGCGTTCCTGAACCTGAACTTGGTGCGCTTGCCATCGGGGCCCTTACGGAACAGGGAGACAGAACAGATGAGCATGGCTACAAAGAACACGCAGGCCGTTACCAGGGAGAGTTCCTTGTTGATCATTACATCGGACCAGTCTGAATGCGACAGGGTAACACGGTTCTGAACCACCTTGAGCATGGAATTGCTGGCTCCGAATGTAAGGAACACAACCAGTGGGGCAATAACGTCCATTATGGAGAACTTATGGTCCGCATCTACACTGCGGCCGGTCCATACGGTCATGCTCATAGCTATGACTACCAGCAGGATAGGCAGCCATTTGGGTTTGGCACTGCCCTCTATGAGCAGGTATGATACTATGATTGGGATAATCATGGATGCACGGCTGCACACGGTAGAGATAGCTACTCCTACGCGCTTGGTAGAGGCGGAGAGGAGCACCATTCCCGATGCAAAGATGAATCCCATTACAATGACTGCAGGCAACCAGCGGGCCTTGAGTGGGTTGTCTATGATCTCACCGTTAAGTGATAACAGTACACCCAGCACCACGGCTGTTACATAGTTAAAGAAGATTGCCTGGAGAGAATCAATATTCTTGATCTGAAAGATCTTGAATATGATTGAGAACAATGCGGCACAGATGGTCGCAATAATAAGAAAAATTATTCCACTCATTTTATTAGTCCACGGTTACGTAACATAGATTCGGGGTTAGGGTCACTGCCACGGAAAGTGCGATACATGTCCATAAGGTCATCGCTGCCACCTTTCTCAAGTATGTTGCGGCGGTATTTCATTCCGGTTTCCGGGTTCATTATACCGTTCTCACGGAAACACTCAAAGGCATCGCAATCAAGTACCTCAGCCCAGAGATAGCTGTAGTAGCCTGCGCAATAGTCATTGTTGAACACATGGTTAAAGAATGTGCCGCGGTAACGGTATTCAATCTGGGGAATCATGCCAAGTTTGGCGCTGATGGCATCCTCAAACTGCTGGTCATTAAAATTGCTGTAGTCTGTGAGCATGTGGTACTCCATGTCGAGCAGGGCTGCTCCTACAAGCTCTACGGTCTCAAATCCGGTATTGAAATGGCCGGCATTCTGCATCTTGAGTATGAGCTCATCGGGGATAGGCTGGCCTGTCTGGTAATGGAAGGCATACTGCTTGAGTATGCTTGGTTCTATTGCCCAGTGCTCCATGATCTGTGAGCACATCTCTACAAAGTCATTAGGTACGGCTGTACCGCTTACGCTGGGGTAATGGCACTTGGTGAGCATGCCGTGAAGGGCATGACCAAACTCATGGAATACGGTACGCGCATCATCAACGGAGAGCAGGCATGGGGTTGTCTCTGTGGGAACAGAGTAGTTGCATACGTTCACAATGGATGGGCGCTGTGACTCACCGCCAAAATCATAGCTGTCTGTAAAGTTGGTCATCCATGCACCCTGGCGCTTGGTAGGACGTACAAAACAGTCGGCATAGAAGTAAGCAAGGTGGCTGCCATCGGCATCAAGGCACTCCCAGGTTTCTACCACGTCATTATATACGGGCAGATCTGTAACCTTTACAAACTTTATTCCAAAGAGTTTCTCTGCCACCATGAAAGCACCCTTGCGTGTGTTGTCCAGGGTAAAGTAGGGCATGAGCTCTGACTCGTCAAGGTCATACTGTTTCTTTCTGAGTTTCTCTGCGTAATACCACCAGTCCCAAGCCTGGAGCTTGAATTTGCCACCCTCGGCATCTATGATGGCCTGCATCTGGCTTACCTCTTCCTTGGCAATGGGCAGGGCTGCATTCCAGATGGTCATGAGCAGGTCATAGGCTGCCTGCGGGGTCTTGGCCATGCGGTCTTCCAACTTGTAGTCTGCAAAGGTCTCATATCCAAGCAGTCTGGCCATCTCAAGTCTGAGGGTAAGGATCTGCTTTATTACTTCCTTGTTGTCAAACTCGTTATTGTTGTTGCCACGGCTGTAGTAGGCCTTGTACATCTGTTCCCTGAGGTCACGGTCTGCACAGTACTGCAGGAACGGTATCCAGCAGGGTTTCTGTACATTGAATGCCCAACCATCAAGACCCTTGTCTTTGGCACGCTGGGCAGCAGCATCAAGCTGGTCCTGAGGGAGTCCGGCCAGGCGCGACTTGTCTGTCACGTTAAGGACGTAGGCATTGCTCTCGTTAAGGTTGTTATCGGCAAACTGTACCTGGAGCAGGCTGAGTGAGTTCTGTATCTCAACAAAACGCGCCTTGTCCTTGTCATTGAGCAGGGCACCTCCGTTTACAAAACGACGGTAGTACTTTTCCAGTACTTTTTTCTGCTCGTTGCTCAGTCCAAGCCTGTCCTTGTTATCGTACAGGTTCTTTACCTTCTTGAATATTGCCTCATTCATATAAAGGTATGAACTGCTCTCGGTCTGCATGGGGATGACTTTCTTCTCTGTCTCTTTCATTACGTCATCGGCATCGGACTCCAGGAGGTTATAGAAAACGCCACTTACGCGTGCAAGGAGACGTCCGCTGGCCTCCAATGCCTCTATGGTGTTCTCAAACGTGGGTGCATCTTTGCATCCCGCAACTGCATTGATCTCCTTCCTGAGTTCTGCATAGCCTTTCTCAAAGGCTGGCAGGTAGTCTGTAGACTGGATTTGATCAAACTGTGGTGCCCCGTAGGGGACTGAACTCTCTAAAAAGAACGGATTTGTCCTTTTTTGACTGCAAGACATGCTTAACATAGCCAGTACTGACAGTATTACTACTGATTTCTTCATATTATTTTTACAATGAGATTCCAAAATTAGTACCTTTGCAGCACAAAACCGCAGTTACAAGTAACTGAAATGAAAAAGACATGTTTATTTATGGCCCTGATGGCCATCTTGGCGCTCGCATCATGCAGCGGCAACAAACAACAGAGTGTTATGAATCAGCGTGAAGCACAGAAAATCCTGGTAGTTGTAGACCTCCAGAAAGATTTCATTGATGGCAACCTGCCCGCCACAAACGGCCCAGAGGTTGTAGATCCTATCAAGAGTATCATTACCAAGTTTGGAAAGGTGTATTTTACACTTGACTGGCATCCATGGAACCATTGCTCTTTTAAGGCAAATGGCGGTATTTGGCCTCAGCACTGTGTAAGCTACACAGAGGGTGCGTCGCTGCCAGACGGTATCCTGGACAACCTGGACGTTAACAACGTACGTTTCCTGCCAAAAGGTGAGAACCAGGCAGAGGAGGAGTACGGTCAGTTTGCCAAGACCGATGCCAAGAACCAGGATCTCTTTGTAAAGGGCGATGAGGTTGTAGTATGCGGTATTGCAGCCGAGTACTGTGTTCTGGAGACTCTCAAGAACATAAAGCGCCTGGCCGATGAGGTAGGGTTCAGCGTAGCTGTATTCATGGATGGTGTGGCATGCATTGAGAACAATGACCCACTCATTGAATACATGAATGCCAATGGCATTAAGCTCTACAAATAATAGATAAGAGTGCATTATAAGATAAGTTTGAGGATGTCTTTTGGCATCCTCATTCTTTTTATTGCTATATTAGCACGTCAAAACAAAAAAACTAGTCAGTCGCATGAATCAGGGCACTACTGTGATAAGCATGCTGGAGAATGATCTCTACAAGTTCTCCATGTCATATTATTACCAGCGTACCACACCCGAGGGTATAGGTACTTTCATTTTTACTGACCGTAATGGCCAGAAATTCACACAGCAGTTTGTTGATGAACTTAAGGCCGAGTTTAAAAAGCTTGAAACACTGGCACTTACAGACCAGGAGTTTGAGTGGTGCCTTAAGAATATCTACTTTATACCACAGTGTTATTTTGAGTGGCTCAAGGGTTTTAGGTTCAACTCATCCATTATAAATGTGTCTCTGGACGAGGAGTCCCACCTGCATATTGAGGCCACGGACCTGATATACAAGGTTACACTGTATGAGATTCCCATACTGTGCACCGTATCGGAGGTCTATTACCGCACCTACGAGTCTTCTACACCAGACTGGGATTATATAGACCGTCAGCTGGAAAAGAAGGTTGCCATATCTAATGAGAATGCTCTCCAGTTTGCCAACTTTGGCATGCGCAGGCGTTACAGCCACGAGGTGGAGGCACATGTTACAGAGTATCTGGCAAGGCATGCAAAGTATTTTGTAGGTACTTCTACAGTGTATTTTGCCATGAAGTATCAGTCCATACGCAAGGACCTTAAGCCAATTGGCACCATGGCCCATGAACTCATGATGGCCACGGCTGCATTCATGGGTCCCAAGGAGGCAAATTACTATGTAATGCGCCACTGGGCAAAGATTTACGGTGGTGCCATGGGTACCATGCTGCCAGACTGTTTTACCACAGAGGTGTTCCTGCGCAATTTCTCTCTGGACATGGCCAAACTCTATGACGGTGTACGTCATGACAGCGGTGATCCATTTGATTTTGGAGACAAAATCATATCCAAGTACGAATCTTACCACATAGACCCCACAACAAAGTCTATAGTATTCTCCGATGCACTTGATTTTGACCGTGCACTGGCTATACAGAAGTACTTTGAGGGCAGGATAAAGGTTTCTTTCGGTATAGGTACCAACCTTACCAACGATGTGGGTACGGTAAAACCGCTCAACATTGTAATGAAACTCAAGACTTTCCAGGTTAACAAGCGCCAGCATGTGTACCGATGCGTTAAGCTGTCCGATACTCCGGGCAAGGAGCTGGGCGATCCCGATGAGATCCACAGCTACAAGGTTATTCTTGGACTGATCTGACAGGGGCTTAAATCACATAATAGGTAAATATACACACAGATAGAGCTGTTCTGTCTGTGTGTTTTTTATAAAAATGTTGTATATTTGTACGCATTTTCAGTTTTAGGCATGAAAATCAGGGAAGTTATTGATGCCCTTGAGAGATTCGCGCCTCTGCCACTGCAGGAAGAATATGACAATTCAGGCTTGCAGGTTGGAACTACAGAGTCGGAAGTTTCAGGGGCTTTATTGTGTCTGGATGTGACCTTGGACGTTGTCCGTGAGGCCGCACAGTCCGGATGCAATATGATTATTTCCCATCATCCACTGCTTTTCCGTGCGCTTAAGAAGGTTACATCGGACCACGTTGGCTCTATTGTAATGGAGGCCATTCGCAACAACATTACGGTCTATGCCTGCCATACCAATCTGGACAATGCTCCACAGGGTGTGAACTTTAGGATTGCCAATATCCTGGGGCTTACAGGCACCAGTGCGCTGGACGAGAGCGGCTCAGGCATTATAGGTCAGCTGCCACAGGAAATGACAGAGGAGAGCCTGCTGGCACTTGTAAAGGAGAAGTTCAGCGTGCCCTGCATAAGGCATAATGGCAGCCTTGGACGCCCCATAAGACGCCTGGCTGTATGCGGAGGCGCAGGTGCTTTCCTGGCCGACAAAGCCATGGAGCAGGGGGCCGATGCCTTTATTACCGGAGAGATAGGCTACCACCGCATGTTTGGATACGATGGTGTTTTAAAACTCATGGAGATAGGGCATTTTGAGAGCGAGCAGTTTACCGTAGATCTTATCCAGGATATGCTCAGGCATGACTGTCCGCAGCTCAGGACAGTAAGGACAGGAGTGATTACCAACCCGGTAAACTACTTTGTGTGAGTAGTAAAGTTAATAAGAAGACAAGGTTTTAATACATTTATAATTATGGCAACAAAAGAAACAAAGAAAGACCTGGCTGATTACTCAGTAGAGGAAAAGCTCCAGTCTCTCTATCAGCTGCAGACCATGCTGACAGAGATTGACAAGATCAAGACACTGCGTGGCGAACTGCCTCTTGAGGTTCAGGACCTTGAGGATGAGATTGCCGGTCTTGAGACACGTATAGAGAAGGCTGCTGCCGACATTGCCGGCATGAACAAGGAGATGGCTGAGAACAAGAACACCATTGAGATCTCAAACACTCAGATTGCCCGTTATACTGAGCAGCAGAACAACGTAAGCAATAACCGTGAGTATGATTCTCTGAACAAGGAGATTGAGTTCAAGCGCCTTGAGGTTGAGCTTGCAGAGAAGCGCATCCGCGAATTCACTGCTGCCATCAATGCACGCAAGGAGGATACAGAGCGCAACAAGGCCCTGGTAGAAGAGAAGAAGCAGGATCTTGACATAAAGAAGTCTGAGCTCCAGGAGATCATTGAGGAGAACCGTCAGGAAGAAGAGAGACTGCGTGAGCGCTGCAAGGAGCTTGAGCTTACCATTGAGCCACGTCTGCTGCAGTCATTCAAGCGTATCCGTAACAACACACGCAACGGACTTGGTATTGTATATGTACAGCGTGAGTCTTGCGGCGGTTGCTTTAACAAGATTCCACCACAGCGCCAGCTGGATATCCGCATGCGCAAGAAAATCATTGTTTGCGAGTACTGCGGACGTATTATGATAGACCCAGAACTTGCAGGTGTACAGATTGAGGTTAAGCCAGTTGAGCAGCCTACAAAGAGACGCACTCGCAAGGCCGTAAAGGAAGAAGAGTAAAAACTACCTTGATAATGTTATAACCGGTGCTTTCTGGCGCCGGTTATTTTTTTTGCCCGATTCAGAGATCCGTGTAAGAGGGAATATCCTGAAGGAAGGAGTAGGTGCCGGATCCGTAATTCATCCTTACACAATAGTGCTTGAGTCCGTTGCTTACAATCAGGTAATCTACCTTGAGCACCAGGTTGTACCTTGCTATCTGATCAAATACTTTCTGGGTTATAGTAACGTGGGGAGCCTTGTACTCAACTATTACCTTAGGCTTGCCGCTACGGTCATATATAACAGAATCACAGCGCCTGTTCATGCCATTCAGCTCTATGGCCTGCTCGTTGGCTATATGTGACGCAGGATAGCCCTTATGACCTGTTAGATATGCCACAAAGCCCTGACGCACCCTTTCCTCTGGGGTAAGAGCGGTCCAGCGCATGCGAATAGGGTCCCAAACAACGGTTTTACCCATCTGTTCGGATATTTTAAGTTCAAAAGGTGGCAAATTCAAATTATAGGCCATATATTTGCAGTATCTCTGCAAAGTTATCTATAACTATTTGAAATGGCAACATCAGGAACAGCATACCGTCAGGTAATCAAGGAACTTGAGAATGGTATCTACAGACCCATATATTACCTTATGGGCGACGAACCGTTCTTTATTGATGCAATATCGGACTACATAAGAGATAACGCCCTGCCAGAAGAGGCACGTGATTTTAACCAGCTGGTCCTGTATGGCAATGAGACTTCCATGAACGAGATAATCCAGCGTGCCAGGTCATACCCAATGGGATCAGACAGACAGGTTATCATTGTCCGCGAGGCACAGTATCTCATGAAAAAGGATTCCGATGCCGTAGGTAACAGCCAGGACATTCTGATGTCTTACCTTACGCATCCCATGCAGAGCACAATACTGGTTTTCTGCCACAAGAACGGATCTCTGGACAAGCGTAAGAAAGTAGTGCCACTGCTGGATAAGACAGGTGTACTGTTTGAGTCTAAAAAGATTAAGGACGATGATCTTCCACAGTTCATAGATGAGTTCCTTAGCGAACGTGGAGTAAGGATGTCTCCCAAGGGTATCTCCATGATGAGCGAATCTGTGGGAACAGACCTGAGCCGCATGAACTCTGAGCTGGAAAAACTCATGACTGCAATACCACAGGGAACAAAGGAGATTACCCCTGAATTCATAGAAGAGCATGTAGGAATAAGCAAGGATTACAACATCTTTGAGTTCCGCGATGCCATAGTAAACAAGAATATCCTTAAGGCTAACAAGATTGCCTCTTATTACGAGAGCAATCCCAAGACATATCCCATACAGTTGGTAACAGCTGCCATTTTCCCGTATTTCTCCAATCTTATGCTGGCTTTCTATTCTCCAGATAAGACTGATAGGGGAATAGCAGACCAGCTTGACCTTAAGAGCACCTGGACCGTAAAGGATTATACTACTGGAATGAGGAACTATACAGCCCTCCAGACCATGAATATTATAAGCACCATAAGAAAGTATGACGGTAAATCCAAGGGTGTAGATTCTACAAGCAACACAAGCGACGGTTTGCTTAAGGAACTGCTGTATCTCATACTCCACTAATACGTTTTTTCTAACGGTTGCAGGATTTTAATATTCAAGGCAATTACCGGTAGTAATTCCAAATTTTAAAATCTCAGCGATTATGTTTACAAATGGCTGCCATACCGGCGGCCATTTATTTTATTTAACAATTCCATTTGTAACATTTTGTGCATTGTTACATTTATTATGCAACATATTTACACGGATACACATGTTAACAAGTTTATTTGTATACAGAGCTAACAAACCGCGCCTGAACCCTGTATGCAAAACAAGGTAATTTGTATACCTTGTTATTATAAATCCATAAATAATTAATAATCAGACTATATACAACACTGCACTTAAACATGTTTCTATATTCTGGTTACGCTTTATGCATTATGCCCCAAAATGCCCGAATCCGAGCAAAATAGTATCAATAACTTAATTATTACCAATAAATTGAATGCAGTTACCAAACCATTTTTAAACCTACTTTATCCAGCCCTGGCATGCAGGCTATATGAGCAGCATATGGCGCAATACATTTGTAATAGAAATACTTTTGTATCGCAACAACAGTGTTTACAAAATATTTTTGCATCGGTAAAAAACATGAATTACATTTGTAACAACTACCAAAAATCAGAAAAATCAACATGAGAGAGAGGGTTATAAAACTTATGGATCTGCTCAAACTGACGCCAGCGCAGTTTGCCCAGAATATAGGAGTTCAGAGAGCAACCATACAACACATCATGAGTGGACGGAATGAGCCAAGCCTTAAAATTATCCAGGCTATTCATGAATCCTACCCCGACGTTTCACTCGAATGGATGATGAGCGGAAAAGGATCGGCCATACCTGTTCTGGACAACAGCACAGCGGAACCATCATATCCCCTGTTTGCAGATGCCGAGAATCCAATTTTTCCGGCCAGCACACCGAATTCTGACAAACAGCCAATCCTCAGCGGGGAACCAGAGGCGTCTAAACCACGCAAAAAAGCTGATAATAAAGCAAATAGAATGGATTTTACGGCTTTACAGAATACCGCATCCGGCAAGTATATTAAAGAGGTGATAGTTTTCTACAATGACGGTACCTACCAGAAATTTGCACCTGAATGTAAAAAATAATCCTATTTTTTGTTTTTTTAGATTTTGATACATATATTTGCTAAAGTTGTTTTAAACATTAATAGCTATGAGAAAATATTTCCTTTTTCTGATGATTGCAGCTTTCTGTATGACGGGATGCCGCAGCACAAAACACATTACCGATTCTACAGGCCAGCAGGAGGTTTGGCAAACACTGATGGTAAAGCAGCTTGACGCTACTGTTGAAGACCAGATTGTTACAGTCAAGTACAACAACGGTACTACTATCTGCTATCAGATCCTTGACAATTTTGGCAATGTATCAGTAACATGGGACAGAACCGGAGGCCGCAAGAGCTTTGACGATGGTCCAAGCAATTACAAGGGAGACATTAGCATTCCCTCCTTTATTGTTACAGGCGAGAACAGTGACTTTGTGTTCCGTGTAATGGAGATTGGTGCCGATGCGTTCAACGGCTGCACCGAGATTACATCGGTCGATATTCCATACAGCGTTCTCAGGATTGTGGACGGCGCATTCAAGGGTTGCTCTGGCATTAAGCAGTTTACTGTAAATGATAACAACCAGTCTTACAAGGATGTAAATGGCATACTGTTCAGCAAGGACAACAGGATGCTTATTAAGTACCCTGCCAAGAAGGAAGGTACAGACTATGTAATATCCGAGGAGGTGGCTCTTATATGCACAGAGGCTTTCATGGATAACTCTTTCCTCAAGAAGATCAATATTGGCAACTTTGTTACTGCAATAAGTGATTTTGCATTCAAGAACTGCACTGCACTGGAGGAGGTTGAGCTTGGAAGCAATGTAAGGATCATTGGAGCACAGGCTTTCAACAACTGCCCTAAACTGTCTCTGGTAAATGCCCACGGTATGTGGCCAGCCCACAACAGTCCGGTTGTGTTTGACGATGCTACCAAGCAGAATGCCAAGCTGTATGTTCCACGCGGCCAGATGGGCAACTACACCCGCAGGCTTGAGTGGAGAGACTTTAAGAATGTTCAGGAATACTAACCTTATTATTATACTAACCAATTCAAATAGCCCCTTCCCACTCGGGAAGGGGTTATTTTTTGTATATTCGCACTCACAAATCCATTAACAATGAAAAAATACCAGTTGGACCTTACTGTAGCCAGCAACAGCATGGTGAGCGCAAATGCAACCCTGCTCACGCTGCAGTTCCCCGGAGAGCTCCCGGAGATGACCGCCGGTCAGTTTGCAGAGCTCCAGGTTCCCGCAGCCAATGTTCTGCTGCGCAGGCCTGTCTCCATACATGCAATAGACAGAGTAAACAATACGGTAGACTTTCTTATTCAGATAGTTGGCAAAGGCACGGAATCACTGTCTAAGCTCAAACCGGGAGAGATTATAAATGTGGTTCTTCCGCTTGGAAACGGATTCAGCTACAAGACTACGCACGTAGCCCATCCGCTGCTTATTGGCGGAGGTGTAGGAGTGGCTCCACTCATGTTCCTGGGGCAGGAACTGCTTGAGAGCGGCATAAAGCCTACATTCCTGTTTGGAGGCCGCAGTGCCAGCTTTATTCTGCAAAAGGAGAGGTTCATGCAGTACGGAGACCTGTTCATGACAACAGAGGATGGTTCGGCCGGAGAGACCGGATTTGTTACCAACCACAGCCTGCTGCTGGACAGCGAGTCTTTTGACCGCATCTATGCTTGTGGTCCCACACCTATGCTCAAGGCTGTTGCCAAATGGGCAAAGGAACATGAGATGGCCTGTGAGGTTTCTCTGGAGCACAAGATGGCATGTGGAATTGGAGCTTGCCTGTGTTGTGTAGAAGACACGGCCGATCGTGGTAATGTGTGTGTATGCAAGGAAGGTCCCGTATTTACTATTGACAAACTGAAATGGCAGATCTAAAAACAAAGATAGGCTCACTGGAGCTCAAGAATCCGGTAATGACCGCAAGCGGCACGTTCGGATATGGAACAGAGTATTCTGACTTTATGGATATTTCCCGCCTGGGAGCCATAATAGTAAAAGGTACAACCCTAAAGCACAGGGAAGGTAATCCTTATCCACGCATGGCCGAGACACCTAGTGGCATGCTGAATGCGGTTGGATTGCAGAATAAGGGTGTGGACTGGTTTGTAGATCATATCTATCCCGAGATAAAGGATATCAATACTAACATTATTGTAAACGTATCGGGCTCATGTATTGAGGATTACGCTCAGACAGCGGCTATTATCAATACGCTGGACAGGATTCCTGCAATTGAGCTCAACATTTCCTGTCCAAATGTAAAGGAGGGCGGTATGGCATTTGGCGTTAAGCCGGAGAGTGCCGCACAGGTGGTAGAAGCCGTGCGTAAGGCATACAGCAAGACCCTTATTGTAAAGCTCTCTCCAAATGTTACCGATATTACCGAGATTGCACGTGCTGTTCAGGATGCAGGTGCCGACAGCGTGTCTCTGATAAACACCATGCTCGGCATGGCAATAGATGCTGAGAGGAGACGTCCCATACTGTCTACCGTTACCGGTGGCATGAGCGGTCCGGCTGTTAAACCGGTTGCCCTGCGTATGGTATGGCAGGTTGCAAAGGCAGTAAAAATTCCAGTCATTGGACTGGGTGGTATATGCTCTGCTACAGATGCTGTTGAGTTCCTGCTTGCGGGTGCATCGGCCATACAGATAGGTACGGCCAACTTTATTGACCCAAGTATCTCTGCCAAGGTGGTTGATGGTATAAATGACTACCTGGACAGACACGGATTCAGTTCCGTAAAGGATATTATTGGAGCGCTGGAGTATTAAAAGATTTTACTTCAGGAGGTCTGGGCGCAGCTTTTTGGTGCGTTCCATGGACTGATTGAACTCCCATTCGTTTATGAGTGCCGGATTGCCTGACAGCAGGACTTCCGGCACTTTCCATCCATTGTAGTCAGCAGGACGCGTGTACACGGGAGGTGCCAGGAGATTATCCTGGAAACAGTCGGAAAGGGCAGACTGTTCGTCGGACAGTACACCCGGAATTAATCTTACAATACTGTCTGTCATTACTGCTGCAGCAAGTTCACCTCCGGTAAGTACATAGTCTCCTATGCTGATTTCCCTTGTTATGAGGTGCTCACGGATGCGATAGTCTATGCCCTTGTAATGGCCGCACAGTATAATGACATTCTCCAGCATGGACAGGCTGTTGGCACAGTGCTGGTTAAACTGCTCACCGTCCGGGCTCGTATAGATTACCTCATCATAATTGCGCTGGCTCTTGAGCTCTGTAATGAGTCTGTCTATGGGCTCTATCTTCATGACCAGACCTGCACAGCCTCCAAATGGGTAGTCATCGGTCTTGTGATGTTTGTCTGTTGTATAGTCCCTGATATCGTGGAGAACTATTTGGGCCAGGCCGGCCTTCTGGGCACGGGCCATCATTGAACAATTGAAAAAGCCCTCCAGCATGTCTGGGAATACTGTAAGAATGTCTATACGCATATATATTATGTGTTGTGAGCGACTGCAAAATTACAAAAAAAATGAGTATTTTTGCAGGTTGGAAACACCACATTCAGTACCAACACGTATATGGATCAAAAAGCCAGGATATTGGAACTAAGGGAACTTTTGAACAAGTACAATAATCTGTACTATGTTCAGAACGCGCCTGTCATTTCTGACCAGGAATTTGATTTGCTCATGCATGAGCTCCAGGATCTGGAGGACCAGCATCCAGAGATGGCAGATCCATATTCTCCCACACAGCGTGTAGGCAGTGATATAAGCAAAGGATTCAGCCAGGCAGCCCACCGTTATCCAATGCTGTCGTTGGACAATACGTACAGCGAGCAGGAGGTAAGGGACTGGTTCCAGCGTGTAAGCGGGCTGTTGAATGAGCCGTTTGAGGTATGCTGCGAACTCAAGTACGACGGTCTTTCCATCTCCCTGATATACAATGACGGCAAGCTTGTACAGGCTGTTACGCGCGGTGATGGTGTTAAGGGCGATATTGTTACAGACAATGCACGCACCATAAGGTGTATTCCCCTGGTCCTTTCCGGCACGGGTTTTCCAAAGGAGTTTGAGATACGCGGAGAGGTGCTCATGCCATGGACATCGTTCGAGAAACTGAATGCTGAACGTGAGCAGAACGAGGAGCAGCTGTTTGCCAATCCAAGAAATGCGGCATCGGGCACGCTCAAGCTGCTCAACCCAAAGGAGGTAGCACGCAGGCAGCTGGATTCTTATCTGTATTATCTGCTTGGCGAGGAGCTGCCCTGTGACGGTCATTATGAGAATATGATGACTGCCGCGCAGTGGGGGTTCAAGGTATCGGACCACATTAAGAAATGCTCTTCCATCCAGGAGGTGATGGACTATATTTCATACTGGGATACGGAACGCAGGAACCTTCCGGTTGCAACCGATGGTATTGTGCTCAAGGTCAATTCTCTGCGCCAGCAAAAGAACCTTGGTTTTAAGGCCAAGTCCCCGCGCTGGGCCATTGCATACAAGTTCCAGGCCGAGAAACAGCTTACAAGGCTGAACAGTGTTTCCTATCAGGTGGGACGTACTGGAGCGGTTACTCCCGTGGCCAACATGGAGCCTGTACAGTTGTCTGGCACAGTGGTCAAGCGCGCTACACTGCATAATGCCGATGTAATAAGGGATCTGGATCTCCACATAGGCGATATGGTGTATGTTGAGAAGGGCGGTGAGATTATTCCCAAGATTACCGGAGTGGACCTGAGTGCACGCTCATTCATGCAGGGTGAGCCTGTAAGGTTTGCAACGGTTTGCCCGGAGTGCGGTTCCAAGCTTATACGTTACGAGGGGGAGGCTGCTTATTACTGTCCTAACTGCACCTCATGTCCGCCACAGATCAAAGGGCGTATTGAACATTTTGTTGGACGCAAGGCCATGAACATAGACGGTCTGGGTACAGAGACTATTGACCTGTTCTATCAGGCCGGACTGATTCATGACATAGCCGATCTGTACACGCTCAGAGCCCAGGATATATGCAGCCTGGAGGGACTGGGTGAGAAATCGGCCGTAAATATTATACAGGGCATACGTTCTTCCCGCAATGTTCCGTTTGAGAGGGTGCTCTTTGCCATAGGTATAAGGTTTGTGGGAGAGACCGTTGCCAAGATCCTGGCCCGTGCATTCAAATCCATGGAGGCCCTGGAGAAAGCATCTGTAGAGGAGCTGACTGCTGTAAATGAGATTGGCGGAAAGATTGCCCAGAGCATTGTGGCGTTCTTTGCCGATGACAAGAGCCGACAGCTTATTGACAGGCTGAGGCAGCACGGCCTGCAAATGGAAACAGCTCAGGCAGATGACGTGCAGACAAGCAATATTCTTGAGGGAAAGACTATTGTTATAAGCGGAGTATTCAGCCAGCATTCGCGCGACGAATACAAGACTATCATAGAGAATCACGGAGGCAAGAACTCCGGCAGCATATCGGCCAAGACAAGTTTTGTACTTGCTGGCAACAATATGGGACCGGCCAAACGCGAGAAAGCAGAACAGCTTGGCGTTAGCCTGGTCAGCGAGAGTGAGTTTTTAGAAATGATTAATGAAAAACCAACAATAACAACCAATGAATTGCTCTTACCCTTTTAAGGGACTTGGTGTTGCCCTGGTAACACCATTCCTGCAGGATGGCCAAATTGACTTTACAACCCTGGGCCAGCTCGTAGAAAACCAGATTGCGGGAGGAACAGATTTCCTGTGTGTGCTCGGTACTACAGCCGAGACTCCTACAATCAGTTCCGATGAACGCATGCAGATTGTAAAGTTCGTGATAAAGCAGGTCAATGGACGAATTCCTATCATGGTGGGATGCAGCAGCAACTGTACAGCCACTGCAGTGGAACAGATAAAGAAATACCAGATAGACGGAATTGACGGAATCCTGAGTGCTGTTCCTTATTACAACAAGCCATCGCAAGAGGGTATTTACCGCCATTTCTGCGAGATTGCAAAAGCATCGGCCAAACCTATAATCCTGTACAATGTACCTGGAAGGACGGGAGTCAATATGACGGCTCAGACCTCCCTGCGCCTGGCACGTGAATTCAGCAATATTACAGGCATCAAGGAAGCATCGGGCAAGATGGATCAGATTGAGGCTCTTATTGCCGGAGCACCAGAAGGATTCAAGGTGATTGTAGGCGATGACAGCCTTGCCCTGGAATCTATATCCAAGGGGGCCGTTGGCGTTATTTCTGTAATAGGTAATGCCATTCCACGCACTTTTGGCGACCTGGTTCACTCTGTAATGAATGGAAACATGGAACATGCAGCTGCCATCCAGTCACGACTTGACCCCGTTTATGGACTACTTTTCAAGGAGGGTAATCCATGTGGCGTAAAGGATATCATGGCTACATACGGACAGCTGCAGAATGTTATGCGCCTGCCGCTAGTTCCTGTAAGCCAAGCTCTCCATGATGAGATAACCCAGGGATTCAGTGGTATTACGGAATGAGGTCACTGTATAAGGCCATACTGTCCGTCTGTGCTGTAGCGCTGCTTTCCTGCAATGGAAAGGCTCCTGCAGATACGGTAACAGACTCCCAGGCACAGGATGATGCCGTATTGCCCACTATGCGCTGGGGCGTCTGCATAGACAGCCTTGACGTGCTGGATGGAACAATAGGGCGCGGAGAACTCCTGTCCAGTATTCTTGTACGCAATGGGGTATCCATGAATACCATCCATTACGTGGAGAAGGCATCGGACTCAACATGGAGCGTTCGCCGCATGCAGTCTGGCAAGTCATACCATATTCTGCATGACCGCGATTCGGCTGCTACGGCCCGTTACTTTGTGTATGACATAAATGCTGTCAGATATGCGGTTTATTCTCTTACAGACAGCATTTACAGCTACATGGGAACTATTCCAACCGATACGGTTTCCAGGTACGTGAGCGGTAGTATAAACTCATCTCTGTGGAATGCCATGATAGAGCAGGGGGCTGCACCGGATCTTACCGGTATGCTGGCCGATATCTACTCATGGACCATAGACTTTTTTGGAATACAGAGACGTGACTCATTCTGCGTCTATTACCAGGAGGTTTATGCAGATAGCGTAAGGGTTGCAACGGGTAATATCCTAGCGGCCAACTTCATAACCGGCGGAAAGGATCATTATGCGTTCCGATACTGCTATCACAATGAGACTGGTGAGTATTTTGACGAGCAGGGAACCAGCCTGAGGCGTGCTTTCCTGAAGGCTCCACTCAGTTATTCCAGAATAAGTTCAAAATTCAGCAATGCGCGCGTTCACCCCGTTACCAAGGTGGTAAGGGCACATCATGGAGTTGACTATGCTGCTCCATCCGGTACTCCTGTCTATTCTGTAGGAGATGGTGTAGTTATTACAAAGGCCTGGGACAGCAAGGGTGGAGGAAACTATGTAAAGATTAAGCACAACTCAACCTATACAACAGAGTACATGCATCTTAGGGGTTTTGCCCAGGGGCTCAAGCAGGGAGACCGTGTAAGCCAGGGACAGCTCATAGGATATGTTGGAGCCACAGGTGTTGCAACAGGTCCTCACCTGGATTACCGCGTATTCAAGAACGGTACGGCAATAGATCCACTCAGGATGGATTTGCCTGCGGTAGATCCCATAAGCCCACAGGACATGCCTGATTACCTTACAGCTGTAAGGGATTATATGATAAAGATTGGATTACCCATTAACAATATAATATTGAACAATGATAATGACACCATCAATAATAGCCGACGAGACTCTCTCTGACGGCTCCCGCAACATTACTGCCATGACCAGTGGCGTGTGCGCACAGATGATTGCAGTAAGGGTTAAGGACGATACCATACTGGGTATTCAGTTTGTTGGCGGTTGCAGCGGAAACACCAGTGGTATTGCACAGCTGTGCCGTGGCATGAAGATAGAAGATGTACAGAACCGCCTCCTTGGAGTACGTTGCGGCAGCAAGAGTACCAGCTGTCCTGATCAGCTTGCACAGATCCTTGAGCAAATATCACATAAGGCATGATCAAGAACGTTGTTTTTGATTACGGCAACGTACTGATAGACTGGAATCCACGTTACCTTTTCCTGGACCATTTTAATGGCGATGAGGATAAATGCCGTTGGTTTATGGAAAATGTGTGCAACAGGGAATGGTTTACCCGTATGGACCGCGGTGAGAGTATGTCTTTATGTATCCAGGACCTGCAGAGGCAATTCCCGGAGTACAGCAGGATTATAGCTCTGTGGCAGGATTGCTGGTTTGACATGTGCCGTGGGGAGATAGAGGGTATGTATGAGCTTATCCAGGAGCTTAAAGCCAATGGATATGGTGTATATGGACTGAGCAACTGGCCGGCAGATACTTTCAATGAGGCACGCCAGCGTTTCAAGACAATGGCATCCATAGACAGTTACGTTATATCCAGTCATGTGAGAATGGTAAAACCCAACGCGGACATTTATCTGCATCTTTTGTCCACATACAGCCTGAAAGCACAGGAATGTGTATTTATAGATGACCGTGAGGAGAATATTAAGGGTGCCCAGTCTGTTGGCATGAATGGTATAGTCTTTCCTGGAACATGTATGGAACTCCGCAAAACACTGTATTCCATGCTCAAATAGGACATTTTTTAGAAATATTACTTTTTTCACTAAAAAAACCGGTCTAAAGCATGCTGATATTAGAAATAAACACTATCTTTGCACCGCTTTAGAAAAGCAAGGATTGGTTTCGTAGCTTAACTGAATAGAGCATCTGACTACGGATCAGAAGGTTCCGGGTTTGAATCCCGGCGAAATCACAGAAAAAAGCCTTGGAGGTAACCCCAAGGCTTTTTTATTTATTGTATTTATCTAACCGCAATGCACTCTATCTCTATGAGTGCATCCTTGGGCAGAGTCTTTACAGCAACTGCACTGCGGGCGGGATATGGCTCTGTAAAATACTTGGCATACACCTGATTCATGGCACCAAAGAGTGACATGTCTGAAAGGAAGACTGTAGTTTTTACAACATTGCACAGTTCCAGTCCTTCTTCTCTCAGTATGGCCTGAATATTCTTGATTGCCTGCTCAGTCTGCTCGGCAACTCCACCTTCTGGGAACTGGCCTGTTGCCGGATCAATTGGAAGCTGACCGGACAGGAACACAAAAGGGGATACGCTGATTCCCTGGCTGTAGGGGCCTATGGCACCTGGAGCATTCTTTGTAACTATTGCTTTCATTTTTTTCTATTATTTGTACAAGAATCTGCGGATAGACATCTTTGGAGTCTTCTCAAATGGTTTATCCTGAATCTCAACCTTGTATATCTGGCTGTATGAGGGGAGCTTGAGATTGGATCCGGTGCGGATATTATCGGGGATCCTGTTCCTCTGTGCTGGATCTGTAACGGACTGGGCAATTGCCTGCTCGTCAAGATAAACCAATGCTACAAGCTTGCCGTCACGATCTACTACAACAGACTCTATAACGTAATCCTGGTTATTTACAACAGCCTCTATCTCCTCGGGATAGATATTCTGACCGGAAGGGCCAAGGATCATGTTCTTGGAACGTCCACGAATGAACAGATTACCCTGAGCATCCATAATGCCCAGATCTCCTGTCCTGAGCCATCCGTCTGATGTGAATGCATTTGCTGTAGCCTCAGGGTTATTATAGTAACCTATGGTTATATTCTCACCGCGGGCCTGGATCTCACCTACAATGTTCTGAGGATCTGTGGAATCTATCCTTACCTCTGCAACATCCACAGGCTTTCCGCATGAACCGGGAACATATTTGGTCCAGTGCTCGTAGGCCAGCAACGGACAGGCCTCTGTCATTCCATAGCCAACCAGATATGGGAACTTTATGCGCTTGAACACCTTCTCAACCTCGGGATTGAGAGCGGCACCTCCCATAATGAATTCCTCAATATTGCCACCAAAAGCAGCTACGAGTCCTTTCCTGATTTTGCTGTATATGATATTGTTCAATACAGGCACCTTGAGAGCGGCCTTGATGGCAGGTTTGTCGAGCATGGGTTTTATCTTGGCCTTGAATATCTTTTCCATAACCAGTGGAACGGTTATGAGCAGATATGGCTTGACATCGGCAAAGGCCTTTAACAGAGCTGCTGGAGTAGGGGTCTTACCCAGCCAGTAGATTGATGTTCCGTTACACAGAGGGTAGAGGAACTCAATGACCAGACCGTACATGTGAGCCATAGGAAGCATAGACACCATCTTGTCTCCAGCCGGTACATGACGCTGGCTGAAATCCACGTTCGATGAGAAGTTCCTGTAGGTGAGCATTACGCCCTTTGGATCTCCTGTTGAGCCCGATGTATAATTGATGGTGGACAGGTCATCCCAATTATCTGTGGGGAATACCACATCATCAGGGCCAAATCCATCAGGATAGCGCTCTGCAAACAGTTCATCTATATGATCAAATGCATACTGTATCTTTTCATCACGGCAACCAAGCAGCTGCAGGGTGTTTACATCTACGGCAGCACGCAACTGTGGCATTTCTTCCAGGCTCATCCTGTTCCACTTTTCCTGATCGGTAAAGAGCATTATACTGCCTGAGTGATTTACAAGTCCCATTACGCTCTCAGCCTTGAAATCTGCAAGGATAGGAACTATAACGGTCTCATAGGTATTTACTGCCAGGTATGCAAATCCCCAACGGGCACCATTCTGGGCACAGAGCGATATTCTTTGGCCTTTTGTTATTCCGGCATAATTGAATATAATGTGGAAACGGGCAATAGAACGCGCCATCTGGGAATATGTGAATGACTCTCCTCCAATGTTGTTGAGAGCGGGTTTATCCCAATATTTCTTAGTTGCAGCCTGGAGTCTCTCCAGATAATGAGGATATTTTTCCATTACTAGCGGTTTAGTTTAACAACTGCAAAATTATAAATTTTAATTAAACATCTTAGCACTTAATATACTACACTTTAACATTATATCGTTTTAAATATATAACTTAACGGACCAATCAGGGAATCTATCTGTTTATGCTAATCTCAGTATATATAGTGAGCACCGTTGCAGCTGCAGTGTGCATGTTTTTTGTAATCCGTGCATGGTTGATCAAAAGATCAGAGAGGTCCAGTAAGGAACCAGAAGGATTACCACCTGTCATGGAGAGTGCAGAAACATTTGTACGCAGACAGGACGAAAGCAGAGCTAACTGTTGGAACAGCCTTATATCCCTGATGGAGCAGGAAAAGATATTCATAGAGCCAGACATATCGCTTGAATCCCTGGCTGCACGGCTTGGAACCAACCGTACATACCTGTCATCGGCCATCAAGCAATACAGTGGAAAGTCTTTCACGGATTACATTAACAGCTATAGGATAGCTTATGCCCAGGAATTACTCAAACAAGGCATAACACTTAAAAACGTGGAATACTCGTGCGGTTTTACGAGCAGTTCCACGTTCTACAGACAGTTTCAAAAAATTACAGGCATGTCACCTGCTGCATGGCTCAAGGCCAATAGGTAACATGCCTGTAAGCAGCTAGCCTCAATCCTGGGCTATTATCTTCCTGAATGCCTCAGAGAATATCAGATATCCTGTATTTCCGGCAATAGTACCCTCATTCTGGCCCCACAGGAATGGCCAGTCATCAAAGTTCTCAAAATGGTCTGGCTTGCGGAACAGTACACCCGGAGCCACGTTTCCTGGAATGAATGAGAAATCTGCACGGTTGTTTCCGTAGAATACCTGCTTAGGACGTGCAGCACCTACAGTTGCCACGAGTGAATAGTTGTGGTATGGGTGGCATCCAAACAGGAATGCAGCGGCCTTGAATGCATAACTCTTGTCTATGATCTCTGGGAAATACATGTTGGCAAGACATGCGGTTGTACCAAAGCTTACAACAGAACCACTGGCTGCCCAGTTTCCTTCGCCAATAGGTACACCATAAGGGTTAATTGAATCAAAGCGCTCCATGTACTCCTTGAACTGGTGTACATAAGGAACAAGTCTTTCCTTGTATGAGGCATCCATATATGGGATTGCATCCATTGCAGTACGGATAGAGTTGCTGGCACTGCGGTCAAGGGCCTGCCAGATCTGTCTCTCAAACTGTTCCAGATAGCTCTGCTCGCCTGTAGAAACATAAAGCTGCAGGTTGGTTGCCATGTTGTTACCGGCACCACCACGGCCACCACGGCCGCCCTGACGGTTGTTCATGAGCTCTGTAGCCTCTTTCATAAGGCGCTTTGACTCCTTGAGACAACGTGCAGCTACATCTGGATTATAGTCTCTGAGTACACGGCTTGCAGCGGCAAACATGGTTGCTGCGTTAAAGTCTGTGCTTGGGTTACGGTTTGTGAATGCCCACATGTCATCGGGGGTACCGCTGGACTTGCCATCGGCCGACTTTACATACTTGGGCAGTTTGGGATCATAGTGCAGACCATCTGTGATAGCTGCAGCATCGCCCAGGTGATGGTAGTTGTCAAGGACAGAGTTGGAGAGGGTAGAAGACATGAATCCAATATTCTCGGCCTGAGCAAGGAGGTTGAGAACACCGTGCTCAATGTACTGGATAATATCGGGTACACCGTCCGGACGGTGAAGGTCAACATAACGCTGCTGCTCGCTTACAAATGTCTCGTCTCTCTGAGGATGGAACATCTCCCAGTCTGCAACAAGGTTCTGAACTACACTGATATTTGAACCGGTCTCAATATCAAAGTCACCGGCATCAAAGAATCCACCTACGTTAAGACCTGGGATAAGCTCATAAGGCTTATACTTGGTACCGGTTCTTGGACCCTGTGAGTGAAGGTCAAAATGGTCACTCTCAGGAGCCTGCAGGTAACCTTCCTTGAATGGTTCACCATGCCATACGCGGTATGCCTCGTTTACGGTCATGTGGTTCATGTGGATAGGAATCCATACATCGCTGGTAGCATCGGATATCCAGTTGTAGACAGAATTGTCTATAATAAAGTTACCAGTCTTGAACTCACCATACTTTATGTAGTATATACCTGGTTCTGTAACCTTGGAGAAATCAAACTTGGCATAGTTGTACTTGTAGTACTTGCCCCAAACCTTTACCGGACCGGTAAATGCTGTACGCTCGTTACCATACTCGTCTACCTTTACAATTTCGGCCTTCTTGAGTACCTTATCCATCATGTCAAGCTCAATGACGGCCTCCTTCTGCTGCGAAGGTACGTATCCAACCTGAGAGAAACCAATATTCGGCTCACGGATCCATCCTGGAACGGCATTTGGCTCTACTGTCCATGTTATTACCTTACCTGTCTTTCCGGCTGGAAGTACGCTGCGGAGTACATACCATCCATTCTGTGCAAGCATGCGGCCATCGTAAAGCTCAAGCTGTGAATCATTGGATGATATGCTGATCATACGCTCTGGAGCATCGGGAGCAATCACGATATTATGACCAGTGGACAATGGCAGAGGATCTACAAAACGGTCTGTACCACGGTCGTCATAGGTACGGAAGCCCTTGAACTGCATGGGTTTCTCGCTGTTGGGGCGTGTTATTGTATTGCTGACTGCATAACGTGGAAAACGGTTAGGCATTCCATCCATTACGTAAGTCTTGCCCCAGTACTGTGACGGGAGGAACTCAAGGTTAAAGCCTGCATCACCAGCAAGGAATTCAGGTACTGGCTTGTCAAGATATACAGCTATCTCAAAAGCCTTGCCCTTGGCTGTTACTACCACACGTGAATCAAAGTCATAGTCCGGATAACGCATGGTTACCTCTATTGAACCATTCTCTGTATTTACGGTACGTGATGGGGTTGATGGAACAAGGTCCCACTGTTCTGGAGTCTTGGAAAGGCGTACGGCGCCACCCTGAACAGTTCTTACACCATGATGGATAATCTCGATACCGGAGTTTTTCTCATCATTGAATCCGCCAGAGAATGTATTGCTGTAAACCAATACATTTACTCCCTGAGTCTCAAAATACTCACGCTCATTCAACTGTAACTCTCCGGATTGGGGTGCTGTGCTGCACGAGGCAATACCGAGCATGCACAACGGTAATAAATACGGTCGTTTCATATTTGGTTATAAAATTGTAAGTCAACACTTTTCAAAGGTAGTACAAAAACAGATAGCAACAACTATCATAACAGTACAAATTCAATAAAAAGAATAATTCGTGCTATTACTTATACGTAATACAGTTCAGGATGCCGTATTACTCCAGGAACCATTCATTAGGCATGAGTATTCCAAGAGTGAGTCCAAACATGGATGGGTTGTAACTGGATGTTGACAGATCTATGAACGCATTGAACAGGAATGACTGATACTGGGCCACGAATGTGAGCTCACCCATAAATTCCATGTTTGAGTACGGTGTTCCATAAACAGGTAAACCATTGTCATTGTGTATGGGACGTGTAGGCTGGAAAGCATAGGCCTCGGCACGTACATGGAATATGCTGTTTATCTTCCAGATAGGCTTTATGCCGGCAGCCAGATAGGCATTTGCGCAGAATTTGGGATCAAATACAAACTGGCTGTTTACCGTTGGACGGAATGCACCAGCCTGCATTACAGTTGCCTGATAGTTCTGGGAGAAGTTACGGGATGAGTAGAAACCTTCCAGCATTGCTCCCAACACGAACTTTGGAGAGAGGCTTATATATCTATCCATCTTGGCACGGATCTGAAGCCATGAACGCACCAGGGGAGTGCACTCTGGAGAATATATATTCTTGGGTTTGAACAGGTCGTTCTCCGTGCAGAGATATGCCCGTATGGTATGCGCCATACCGCTGGTAGGATACTGGATGGAATTCAATGTACTGCCAGTAAACTCTACAGAACCGCCCAGTATATTGTGGCGGCTGCAGTCATACCTGAAACTCTGCATGTTTACATTGGCAGACTGTGAATAATAGTCCTTGTGCTGTGCAACTCCCAATGAGAATACAGCCTTTGAGTTGTTGAGGAATGGCCTGGACAGCTTGAGCTTGGCAAAGAACTCTATGTTCTTGTTCAGGGCAGGAGTAAGTTTGTCCGATGAGAACATAAAGTCCGAACGGAAATAGTTCATGTTATTGAACGCAAACTGAGCCGTAAAGGATCTTGGTTCATCGGACGGCAGGTCAAAACGGGCCAGCAGCTGGGCATTGTTGTATGAACGTCCCAACTGTCCCTCAACAAGATAGGACTCCGATACATCACCAATATGGCTGTATGATACCGAACCATACAGCTGGCTGGTAACGGTAGTAGACAATCCGCCGCCAATATTGAATGTTGGATGCTCATCCAGCTGTACATTAAGATTCAGGAGGAAAGCAGAATCCTGCCTGGAGTACGATGTAGAGGGTAATATCTCTGTTATTGCATCCTCAGAAAGGAGCTTGAAATATCCAGCCTTAAGTTCCTCATAACCAAAAGAGCCGCCATCGGCCGTGAGTTCCTTCTTTATGTACTGTTTCTGTGCCTGGTTTACTCCGGTTACATCAACATTTGCAAATACCAGCGCAGGAATCTTTTTCTTGAACTGGCTGCGGCTCTCAGCAACCACCATAGTATCGCGCAAGGCCGGTACTCTCTTGCGGATGGAGTCTATCATGGTCATGGTTTTCCGGTATCCAATCTCAGATACCTCATCTATCTTGTGGAAATCCAGGAGGTTCACGCTGGACAGGTCAAAATCTATCTTTACGCCAAGTTCAGGGTCAAGGCTATAGTCACTCTTCTGGATTATCATGCTCTCAACCTGTCCCATAAGGTCAAAATCGTCGGGGATCTTTAACTGGGGTGTATCCGGATTGGCCGCCACCACGCTGCCTACAATAAAGTCCGGATGGAATTCCTGTATCATTACATCTACAGGAAAATTATCATAAATACCTCCGTCATAAGCTATTACAGAGTCTATCCTGATTGGGCGGAACACAAACGGGAAAGACATTGACGCCCTGACGGCATTTCCCAGATCGCCAGATCCAAGTATTATGGAGTTCTTGTTGAATACGTCCGATGCCACAGCGCGGAAAGGTACATACAGGCTGTCAAAATCATTTCCGCAAGCGGCTGATGCACCTGCAAACACGTCCACGAACGCCAGATTCATCTGCAAGGGATTGACCAGACTGTTTACCATTGGACGCAGTACGGTCATGGAATCCTTTATTGCTATCTGGGCCGATACAAAAGCGGGAGTAGGGGGATTCTGCTTAAAGTAGAACTGGTAATCCATATCCCTGGCACCGGTGTACCATTTCTTGAAAGTATCGGAACGTATGAGCTCTTCCATCTCGTCTGGGGAATAGCCCATGGAGTAAAGTGAACCAATGATTGCACCCATTGACGTTCCGGCAATGTAGTCAATAGGTATCTCATTCTCCTCGAGTGCACGTATTACACCTATATGGGCCATACCCTTGGCACCTCCGCCGCTCAGCACAAGTCCAACTTTCTGAGCACTGACGGGGGCTGCCAGAAGCAACCACGCCAAGAATGTAGATATAAACGTTCTCATTACTCCAAGATGTATGTTCACACAAATATAGTAAAAAAAGGACACTGCAAAACCTGCAGCGCCCTTTTATGCATAAATTGTACCCTATCAGATAAGTTCCACGCTACGGCGGATAAATGCGGCAAGTGCCTCACCCTTGAGCATTCCGTTCTGAAGCAATGCCAGGTCTATGAGTTCATGTACAACCTTATTGCCGGCTGCATACTCAGAATAGATACCGGATATGGCATTCTCGGCCTGCGATATCTCTCCGTCAATCCTGGTCATTTCTTCCTTCTCATCCTGAGGAACATCCTCATCCTTCTTGCCCTCACGCAGCTTACGCAGTTCAGACTGACGGGCCTTGAGTGAATCAAGCATGTCATCCTGAGGTTTGATCTTGTCTGCACAGGCTGTTCCGGCATCCTGGAGAATCTGCTTTATGAGCTTGTGATCCTGATTGAGAACTACGGTGTACATATCGGGCATGTCTCCATAGAAGCTCATGCCAGGCTGTATAGCTGCCATCTCTTTCATGCGGCGCATATACTCGCTGCAAGTCACCATGACTGGGAGTGCTGACTCGCCAAGTGGCTGGGCATCAACATTAAAGTCTACCTTTTCCATCTTAGGCAGCTGGCTGCTGAACACCTTGGTTATCATTTTTATATCTCCTGCAGGAAGGACTTCCTTTACAGTATCCTCCTTTGCAATCAGATTATCGGCCGAATCACTGTCAACTCTCTGGAAACGGCAGTTCTGACCAAATTTCTGCTCCAGCATGCCAATTACCGGTACATCCAGCTGATTATCCATTATAAGGACATTGTAGCCCTTGGCCTGGGCCATCTCTATATAGCTGTACTGCTCCTCACGGTTGGTTGCATACAGATATACCAGGATTTTGTTCTTATCGGTCTGATTTGCCTCTATAAGCTGCTTGTATTCCTGATATGTAAAATACTTACCCTCTGCATCCTTGAACAGGGCAACCTTTTCCATCTTGGAGTAGAAATCCTCCTCGGTAAGCATTCCATAGTTGATGAACAGCTTAAGGTCATCCCACTTTTCCTCAAACTCCTTACGGTCATTCTTGAAAATGGAGCTCATGCGGTCTGCCACCTTCTTGGTAATGTAGCCCGATATCTTCTTTACGTTACTGTCACTCTGCAGGTATGAGCGCGATACATTGAGCGGAATGTCCGGAGAGTCTATCACGCCATGGAGCAGGGTAAGGAAATCAGGAACTATGCCTTCTACGGAATCTGTAACAAATACCTGATTGCAGTAGAGTTGGATGCGGTTCTTCTGCAGATCCAGGTTTGTATTTACCTTGGGGAAGTACAGTATACCGGTCAGATGGAATGGGAAATCCACATTCAGGTGTATCCAGAACAGTGGTTCATCCTGCATGGGGTAGAGCTCACGGTAGAACGAACGGTAATCCTCATCCTTGAGTTCCGATGGGGCCTTTGTCCACAGAGGCTCCACATTATTTATAATGTTATCCTGATCGGTGTCTACCTCCTTGCCGTCTTTCCATTCCTTTTTCTTGCCGCATGCAACAGGTACAGGCAGGAACTTGCAGTATTTCCTGAGAAGTGCCTGTATGGTTGTTTCCTGCAGATACTCCTTGCTGTCATCGTCAAGATACAGTATGATGTCTGTACCACGGTCTGACTTGTCGCTGTCTGTAAGCTCAAAGGTTGGAGAACCATCGCAGCTCCATTTTACGGCCTGAGAGCCTTCCTGATGGGATTTTGTAATAATCTCCACTTTCTTGGAAACCATGAAAGCCGAGTAGAATCCAAGTCCAAAATGGCCTATTATGGCATTTGCATCGTTCTTGTATTTCTCAAGGAAATCATTTGCACCAGAGAAAGCTATCTGATTGATATACTTATCTATCTCGGCAGCAGTCATACCTATACCGCGGTCGCTTACGGTAATGGTATCCTTGCCAACGGTTACATGGACTGTAAGGTCACCCATTTCTCCCTTAAAATCTCCCTTGGAGGCAAGGGTCCTGAGTTTCTGAGATGCATCTACTGCATTAGATACTATCTCACGGAGAAAGATTTCCCTGTCACTGTAAAGGAACTGTTTGATGACAGGGAATATATTCTCTGTCGTTACTCCAATTTTTCCTGTCTGCATAGTTATTATGTTTTATTGATTTGTCTTGTATTATGCCTGTACAGATACAACAAAAATGCCAGACACCGGAGTGACTGACATTTTGGCTGAATGTACTGATAAGGCTGACTCTATGTCAAGCCATACCTATCAGACTGTGACTGTAAGTTCCGTTCCCTCAGGGTTAAGATCTACTGTAAGGACAGATCCAGCCGGACAGTTTCCATCTATAAGGAGCTCTGCAAGATTGTCCTCAACATGAGTCTGGATGGCTCTCTTGAGTGGACGGGCGCCAAACTCCCTGCTATATCCCTTGTCTGCCAGGAATCCGCGGGCCTTATCCGTTACATTGAGAGTATAGCCCATGCCGTCCATCCTGTCAGAGAGTGCGGCAAGTTCTATATCTACAATCCTTGATACGGCATCACGGTCAAGCTGGTTGAATGTGATTATCTCATCTATACGGTTTATGAACTCCGGCGCAAATGACTTGTTGAGTGCCTTACGGATAATATCCTGGCGTACTGTCTCTGAGCTGGAATCGGATGTGGAGAAACCTATGCCATGACCATACTCCTGAATCTGACGGGATCCAAGGTTGGATGTCATTATAATAATGGTGTTCCTAAAATCGACCGTACGGCTGTCACTGTCTGTCAGACGGCCTTCATCCATTACCTGCAGCAGGAGATTGAACACATCCTGATGTGCTTTCTCAATCTCATCCAGAAGGATGATGGAGTAGGGCTTACGGCGTACTTTCTCCGTGAGCTGTCCTCCGTTCTCATATCCTACATATCCCGGAGGAGCTCCTACCAGACGGGACACTGCAAACTTTTCCATGAACTCGCTCATATCTACACGGATGAGCGCATCCTTTGTACCGAACATCTGCTCGGAAAGCTCTTTTGCCAGCAGGGTCTTACCTACACCCGTTGGACCCAGGAAGAGGAACGTACCAATTGGTTTGTTAGGATTTTTTAAACCAATCCTACTGCGGCGGATTGCTTTTGAAAGCACATCTATAGCAGAATCCTGAGCAATGATCCTGGACTTCAGGGCAGGGGCCAGTCCCTTAAGACGCTGACCTTCCTCGCTGGCTATTTTCTGAACCGGAACACCGCTCATAAGGGAGACCACGGTTGCTATGCTGTCCTCACCAACTGTTTCCCTGTGATCTTTCAATGACTGCTCCCAGTCCTTGCGCATCTGCTCCAGCTCGCTTTCCAGGTTCTTCTCCTCATCACGGTAATGTGCAGCCTGCTCAAAATCCTGGACTGCCACAGCGGAGTTCTTTCCCTGTCGGGCAGCATCCACCTGCTGTTCCTTTTCCACAATCTCCTTTGGCACAGACACATTGCTTAAATGCGTACGTGAGCCAGCCTCATCCAGGACATCGATTGCCTTATCGGGGAATGCCCTGTCTGTAATATATCGCTGGGCAAGCTGGACACATGCCTTGAGTGCCTGGGGAGTATAGGTTACGCAGTGGTGTTCCTCATATTTATCCTTTATGTTTTCCAGAATGGAGAGTGTTTCCTCCGGAGTTGTCTGCTCAACAAGTATCTTCTGGAAACGGCGCTCAAGTGCTCCGTCTTTCTCTATGGACTTGCGGTATTCATCTACGGTAGTAGCACCTATGCACTGAACCTCGCCACGCGAAAGGGCAGGTTTAAGCATGTTGGCGGCATCCATGGATCCGGGTGCAGAACCTGCTCCAACTATGGTATGAACCTCGTCTATAAATAAGATAATGTCAGGATTTTTCTTGAGTTCCTGAATTATGGAACGGATCCTTTCCTCAAACTGTCCACGGTATTTTGTACCGGCTACAACAGCTGCCATATCCAGTGCAAGGATTCTCTTTCCAAACAGCATGCGCGAAACCTTTCGCTGTACTATACGCTGCGAGAGTCCCTCCACGATAGAAGACTTTCCAACACCCGGTTCACCAATGAGTATTGGATTGTTTTTCTTGCGGCGGGTAAGTATCTGGGCAAGCCTTTCTATTTCCTTTTCCCTTCCAACTACAGGATCCTGGCGTCCATCCATGGCAGCCTGTGTCATATCGGCACTGAAACTGTCCAGCACAGGCGTATTGCTGCCTGACTTTGAGGGAGTTGCGGTCTTTGGAGCATCGGTCTTACCGGCTGACGGATTGAGAGATGACATTCCTCCTTCTTCTTCCTCATCATCATCGGTCAGGCCCATACCCATCTGTTCCTGCCCGGCACCACCGTTAATGAGTTCCAGCAGATGACGGTAATCTACATGATAGTCCGATAGCAGGACTGCCACGCTGCTGTTCCTGTCGCGGGTTATAGCCAGGAGAAGGTGCTCAGAGTCTGCCTGTTCCTTTTTCTGGAGGCGCGCCTCGAGCATACTGATCTTGATGAGCCTTGTTACGGCCACCGACATGACTATGCGTTCAATTGGTACCTTTCCGGCATCGGTATCGGGAACACCGGAAACGGATTCCAGCCTTTGGCGGAGCTCCATAAGGTCCACACCCATGGCTGTGAGCAATTCTATGGCACGGTTGTTCCCATCACGGATCATGCCAAGCAAAAGATGCTCCGCATTTATCTCGGGATTGGACAGGCGTTCTGCCTCCTCACGTGAGAGTGCCAGAATTGAATTGAGTTTGTCTGATATATTGTTTTCCATCTTGTGCAAAAATACTAGGTTTTGTGCCTCATGGCACCCCTTTTACCTACAAGATATCAACAAATAGCATGCCATTTCACAATTATGCCATAAAGTCAATAAATTCTTTTGAACACCTTATTAAAAAACGCGCGTAAAGTTGTTAGGAATGTATTTTTTGAGTATCTTTGAATGCTTATTCCAGACAAGTAGGATAAGCATTGTAAATGTCTAAAAACTGTTGAAAATTGGAAAACCAGGACAGAATTATCAGGGTGAATATCGAGGAGGAAATGAAATCCTCGTACATTGACTATTCAATGTCAGTGATTGTGGCAAGAGCTCTGCCAGATGCCAGGGACGGTCTAAAGCCTGTACACCGCCGCATACTGTACAGTATGATGCGTGACGGCAATACATCCGACAAAGGCTATCGCAAATCAGCCCGTACGGTCGGTGACGTGCTCGGTCATTTTCATCCACATGGAGACTCATCAGTATATGGTGCACTTGTACGTCTGGCACAGGATTGGATTATGCGTTATCCGCTTGTTGACGGACAGGGCAATTTTGGTTCTATAGACGGTGACAGCCCGGCTGCCATGCGTTACACCGAGGTACGCCTCAGGAAGATAGGTGAGGAGATGATGCAGGACATCAACAGGAATACCGTAGATTTTGTTCCCAACTATGACAACAAGGAGGAGGAACCTACAGTATTGCCAGCATGCATTCCAAACCTGCTCGTAAACGGTTCATCCGGTATTGCCGTAGGTATGGCTACCAACATGCCACCTCACAACCTGACAGAGGTTCTGTCCGGCTGCATGGCAATGGTGGATAACCCAGACATTACCATAGACGAACTCATGGAGTTCATAAAGGCTCCTGATTTCCCAACCGGTGCATATATATATGGTATAAGCGGTGTACGTGAAGCATACGAGACCGGACGCGGACGTGTTATAATGCGTGCCAAGGCTGAGATTGAGGCCGGAGAGCAGCATGACAAGATCGTGGTAACCGAGATTCCTTACGGAGTTAACAAGGCTGAGCTCATAAAGTTCATTGCCGAGCTTGTTACAGACAAGAAAATAGAAGGTATAAGCAACGTAAATGATGAGTCTGACCGCGAGGGTATGCGTATTGTCATTGACGTAAAGAGAGATGCCAATGCCGGAGTAGTGCTCAACAAGCTCTTCAAGATGACCGCACTCCAGACATCTTTCGGCGTAAACAATATTGCACTCGTTAAGGGACGTCCAAAATGCCTTAACCTGCGTGAACTCATAAAGTGCTTCATTGAGCACAGGCATGAGGTTATAATACGCCGTACCAAGTATGACCTTGATGAGGCCAAGAAACGCGCCCATATACTTGAAGGTCTGATCATTGCATCGGACAATATTGACGAGGTAATCCAGATAATCAAGACCGCCAAGACTCCTAACGACGCAATCCAGGGACTCATGGACCGTTTTGGACTGGACGACATCCAGGCCAAGGCAATTGTGGACATGCGTCTAAGACAGCTCACCGGACTCATGCAGGATCAGCTGCACGAGGAATACAATGAGGTTATGGCACGCATAGAGGAACTCCAGAGCATCCTGGATGATCCCGAAAAGTGCAAGCAGGTCATGAAAGACGAGATGCAGACCATCATTGACAAGTACGGCGACGAGCGCAAGACAGAGATAGTACTGGCCAGCGAGGAGTTCAACCCAGAGGATTTCTATGCCGATGAGCCCATGATCATAACCATGTCACACCTTGGTTATATTAAGCGTACTGCTCTTACTGAATACCGTCAGCAGGGCAGAGGAGGAGTAGGTTCACGTGGCAGCGACAAGCGCGATGAGGATTTCATAGAGCACATATTCACAGCCACCACACACAACTACATCCTGTTCTTTACCCAGAAGGGACGTTGTTTCTGGCTCAAGGTATATGATATTCCAGAGGGTGGCAAGACATCCAAGGGCCGTGCAATCCAGAACATGCTCAATATTGAGCCCGATGATGCAGTAAATGCATACATAGCCATAAAGAACCTTGGTGATGAGGAATTCACATCAAATCACTACCTGGTATTCTGCACCCAGAACGGTATAATAAAGAAGACCATACTCAAGGACTACTCACGTCCACGTCAGAATGGTATCAATGCCATTAACCTGAATGAGGGCGACAAGGTTATCAACGTACTGCTTACAAACGGCGAGAAGGAAATCATCATAGCCAACCGCAACGGACGTGCCATCCGCTTTAACGAGGAAACCGTAAGAGGAATGGGACGTACATCTACCGGTGTACGTGCAATGTCTCTCGATGATGACGGACAGGATAAGGTTGTAGGCATGATAGCAGTCGATGAGCAGCCGGAGGAAACAATCATGGTAGTATCTGAACAGGGATATGGAAAGCGTTCTGAGATTGAGGATTACCGCAAGACCAACCGTGGCGGTAAGGGTGTAAAGACCCTCAACATATCCGACAAGACCGGTAAACTTGTTTCTATCCAGGCAGTTACAGATGATAATGACCTTATGATCATAAACAAATCTGGTATTACACTGCGCGTAAGTGTGGCCGATTTCCGTGTAATGGGCCGTGCAACCCAGGGTGTAAGGCTTATTAACCTGGAAAAGAGAAATGACCAGATTGCATCTATCTGCAAGGTTGACAGCGAACCTGCTGACCAGCAGGCTGAGGGTGGGGAGGAACCCGCAACAGAAGCTACTGAGGCACCTGTACAGGAGTGATTAATTTAACCCCAATTTGATATTAATATATTAATAATGTAAATCAATAAAAAAGTATTCACTATGAAGAAACTGATTTTTATTCTGGTTGCGGCTCTGGGAATGTCTTGCACATCATACGCCCAGATGACAGAAAAGGAAGTTAAGAAGGCTACCAAGACCGCTCAGAAGCTTGTAAAGGAAGCTAAGAATGACATGGAGAGAGCCGATGTGCCCAACAAGTCAAATGCCAAGAGACTTGTAGATCAGGCTATGAAGAATTCTCTTATTCAGGATTGGGACCAGACATGGTTTATTGCTGCTACCGTATACCAGCACTACTATGAGCAGGAGAACATTAAGTCATACAACGGCGCATACGATACAGTTGCCATGTACAAGTACCTGACAGACTGGTATGATTTTGCCATTAAGGCTGATTCACTGCAGCAGATTCCAAACGCCAAGGGTAAGACTTCTGATGAGGTTCGCAAGAAAATGGTTCCAGATATCCACAGAAACCTGAGCACCCTTATCAACGGTGGTATTTTCTATTTCAACCACCGTCAGGACTACACCAAGGCTTATGAACTGTTTGACAGGTATTTTACTCTTGCACAGAGCGAGATTCTTGCAGACCGTATGGTAGACGACAAGACCTGGAACGAGAACAGCAAATACTTTGCATATTTCCCAGCACTCTCTGCTTACTACAATGAGGAGTGGGACAAGACTCTCAAGTATGCTCTGATTGCTCAGGATGACGAGGAGAACGGCGAGGGTGCTACCGAGTTTATCTGCGAGAGCTATGGTCATCTTGGTGACTCTGTAAAGTGGATTGAGGCTCTCAAGGCTGGTATGGTTAAGTATCCTACAAAGGATTACTACTACAGCAAGCTCCTGAACTACTACAGCAAGCAGGAAGATATGAGCGAGCTTGAGGATTTTGTAACAGAAATGATCCAGCTTGATCCAGAAAAGGCTTACAACTACTATGTAATGGGTTATATTGCTCAGTCAGCAAACGATTATGAGAAGGCTATTTCACAGTATGAGATTGCTATAGAAAAGAATTCAGAGCTGTCCGATGCATACAACAACCTTGGTCTTTGCATTCTGAGCCAGGCTATAGAATACATGGATTCAAAGTCAAGTCTTGATTACCGTTCAAGTGCTTACAAGAAGGCACTTCAGGAGGAGAAGGAATACTACAACAAGGCTCTTCCATATTTCAAGAAGCTCAGAGAGCTGGAGCCAGAATCAATCAACAAGTGGGCTGTACCTCTGCAGACTATCTACTACAAGCTCAATATGCAGAAGGAACTCAAGGAGATTGAGACAAGAATGACAGAGAAAGGCATGCTCTGATCCTTGTATAAATCAAACAAAAAAGCTTCCGATAATCATCGGGAGCTTTTTTTATGCCCATACCTGTAGAACCATAAAAAAAGAATAGGGAGCGCGTATCTGCACTCCCTATTTAACATAATAGTTATTATGTAACTTTTACTTCTGCGATTCAGCAATAATCTCAAGAGCTCTGTCAAGAACTGTTGTATCGTCAAGCAGAACGCTGCCACCATTTGGTCCTGGCTCAATATGCAAGCCTACAGATGAACCCTGTTCATAATCGGTTCCACCAAAAAAGTTACGGACTGTCTCAACGTCAATGTTAAGCTCGTCGGCAATTCTGTGAATACTGCCCTCAGGAAGCTGTGCCTTAATCTGACGCAACTCGTTGAATGTGATTAATCTGGTCATAAGCTTTAAAAAATTAATTGGTTAATTCTAAATGTATTTGTAATTGGTTTTGAATATGCTGTTTATTTTAAGCTAGTCCTTGTGTTATGCATGCTCCGGTCAATATTACTATCCAGGTTCCAAATAGAACACTCATAAACAGGAATACGTCGGCTTTCCTGAATCCTGTTGGCGTACATACCAGACTGGAAGCATGTGCAACCCATCTGTCGTATCTATTGGTTACCAACCTGTAAATCCCGTAAACTGCAGTTCCAATAAGACATCCGGCAAATGCACCTACAGTTATATCGCCTACAAAATGTACACCAAGATACACTCTTATAAGGGAATTCAGCAAAGCCCATACTGTAACCGATATGCTGAACCATTTGTCCTGGATGAGCCACATTAGCAATACTGCCAGTCCGAATGAATTGGCCGCATGGCCCGAAAAGAATCCGTAAAGTCCTCCTGTATAGCCATTTACGGTATCAACCATATCCAGTATGAATGGATCACGTGTAGGTCTTAACCTATGGAACAAAGGTTTGAACAGGCCCGATGACAGTTGATCACACAGAACTACGGTGAGCGCTACAGCGAGCAATGCCCATACAATCTTTTTAGGTTTTATATTCCTTATTATCAGGAATATAGCAACAAGAGTCAAGGGAATCCAGATCCATATTGAGGTATATATAGTGGCCACACCGTCCCAATAAAGGGAATCACTGCCATTTACTGACAGTGTAGCCAATCTGTCTGTCTCTACTAGACTATTTACCTCAATCATTCATATCTGGTTTAAATGATTTCCAAAACATTAACCGGTATCCAACCTGTATTTCCATCCTCCAGTCTTATCTCCACCCACTCTTTCATGGAAGAATCAAGTATCTGTACCTTGCGTCCCTCATGAATGATAAACAGGTCTGTACCAGCGCCACTGGGAGTGCTCTTTACCGTGACACTGGGCGACATGATCACTGCTGTCTCACGGTTACGGATATTTCCCATCTGTGTTGTAGCGAAGATAAAAGATAAAACAGACAAAAGCAAGAAAAACACGCTAAAAGAAAAAGAAAGTTTCCGTACACCTAGTCTCTTGGAGAACAGATATACACCAAACAGCAAGACTGTCAGTGCAAAAGCTATCACAACGGTTATCCCCCATCCTTTTACATCCATGATGGACAAAAGCTTCTTGAACCATACTGTTATGAAAAGCTGGTTAACAGCATTGGTTCTGTCTACAGTCTTGGTGCGTGCCAGTTCCAGATTAAACTTGATATCCTCATCTGATGGATCAAGCAGATACGCCCTCTCGTAGTTCAATATGGCCCTTGCCACCTCATCGAGTTTAAGATATGCATTACCAAGATTCATATATAAGGTGGCATTTACCCCCTGGGTAGCAATTATTTCCTCGTAAATATTTATTGCTGTTAGATAATCGCCCTGTATATAAGCACTGTCGGCATGGGCCACGGTCAATACTTTCTCCACATGTGCCGAATCCTGGGTTATGGAAGTCATTACACCGCTTTCCTGTGCATTGGCACCCAGGAGAAATAATGACAAAAGGGCAACTGTTGCTATTCTTTTCATATCCATTTATCTGATAGCGTTCTCAATCTGTCCAATAACACTCACAGCCTCATCATAAAGGCGGTCCATACGTCCGGTATCATCGCCTGGAGCATAACGGGCAAACTCACATCCATCAAGGATGTCTTTTACCTCACGTATGGTTTGTGGAGAAATATTGTGCTCACCAAGGCTGTTTGCTATGTTGTCCTTAGACAACTCTGCAACCGGAATTGCCAGTCTGTCACCAAAATAGCCATAGAGTGCACGCATAAGCTCATCATAGAATTCATCCTTACGGTTATTCTTGAGCAGTTTATGAGCAACCTTAAGGCGCTTGGTAGCTACAGATCCGGCCTTTTTAACCTTGGTGCGTCCGGCATTCTTACTGTCGGCTATACGCTTGCGTGAAATTGCTGCCAGGACTGCAAGTATGAGAACTGGTATTGCAAGACAGATATAGAACAGGGCTGTTCCAAAGAACTCACCATTACCAGACTTGAGTTCCTGTGGGGTTGTATGGAAACGCACGTCCTGACCAACATACTTGAGATCTTCCTTATCTACATACGATACCGAGCCCTGAGACTCATGACCACCCTGCCCCTTGGCTACATTCAGGGTATAACTGTCTGTGCTGATGGTCCTGTAGGAGCCGCTCTTGGTATCAAAATACTGGAAATCAAGTGATGGTATATTATAGGTACCGGCATGACGCGGTATTACAAGATACTCAAAAACCTTGTTGCCTGTCTGGCGGCCATTCTTTATGGTATACTTGTTCTCTACCTTGGGATCATATATGTCAAAGTCCTGAGGGAACTTAATCTGAGGGGTCTTTATAAGCTTAAGGTTTCCGGTACCCGAAAGGATAACACGTACCGTAACCGCGTCATTTGCTGTTACATCGGTAGAATTGATGGAGGAACTGATGGAGAACTCTCCCACTCCTCCGTAAAAACCGTCACTCTTTCCTGCAGGTAACGGGTTAACGTGAATCTTTATAGGTTTGGTGGTAAGATCCTTTCTTACATCAACATAGCGGGAAATATTAAAGAAGAAATCTATGTCATCATTGCTCTGTACACGCTGGGATATAACACTCTCAAATGTTGTAGCGGGTATCTCCAGGTCACCTGAATGCTGTGGGAACAGTACATACTGACTCCATAGTATAGTCCTGTAGTTGCGACCGTTGTAGTGCTCAAGCTTGCTCTCCTTGCTCTGTGGCAGTTCTACCTCCTGAACATGGAAGTTCTTGAGATCCGGCATACGGTTGCTTATACTTGTAAGATTGACCGATGGTGATGCATATACCTTGAATGTAAGCAGCAATGCCTCCTGCTCATAAACAGTTGTCTTGTCTACCGATGCAAGCATGAACAGTTCATCGGAACTGGCGTTCTGGGAACTGTTTGCGTTCTGGCCACCAGCCGTACTGGGCCTGGACTGTGACTGGCCTTGTTGCTGGGATTGGCTGTCCTGAGGCAACACCCTGATCCTGAGAGGATTTGATACAACGGTTGCACCACCTGCAGTTATGGTTGCTCCATCAAGTTTTATTTCACCTTCATCGGTTGCTATGGCCGTGTAGGTGTATGTAATTGTGGAACTGGTAGTTCTATTGCCGTTAATAATCTGGGTGCTCGTAGAGGTTGATGTGTTTGGACCGGTAATGCTTACCAATCCATCCATATCGGGTGCACGGAACCCCTTGGCATCCCTGGTATTTACCTTGTAAGTTATCCTGAACCTTTCGCCTACCACAACAGCCTCGGGAGCCTGTGCAGTAAAAGTTACTTCATCGGCAAAAACCTGTACTGCAGCCAGCATTACCAGCATGACTGTCAACACAAGTTTTCCTGTCTTTCCCCTCATATCCATATTACCAATCTTTTTCCAATGGTTTTTTAGGTTGAACCTTTATCATTTGCTGAACACGATCCTGAACATCTTTCTCATCCTGCATGACAGCATTGAGTATCTGTTCGGCATTCTCCTGAGACATTTCTTCCTGCTGCTCCTGTTGCTGCTCCTGCTGGTCTTGCTGCTGGTCCTGCTGCTGGTCCTGTTGCTGCTGCTGATCCTGCTGCTGGTCCTGCTGGTCCTGCTGGTCCTGCTGCTGTTGCTGATCCTGCTGCTGGTCCTGCTGGTCCTTGAGCATGCGCTGGGCAATAATCAGATTATATCTTGTCTCATCATCCTGCGGATTGTTTCTCAGAGCTTCCTTGTATGATTCCACCGCCTTGTCATAACGCTCAGACATGTGGTATACCACACCAGTATTATGATATACCTGAGAGAGTTCCTTCTTGCACTGTTCCAATTCCTTGGAATCAGAATTGGGATTCTCCATCAGGGATTTCTTTCTGGCCTCCAGAGCATTGGCGGCCTTCCTGTACTGGGCAACAGCCTCATTTGGCTTTTGCTGAGCTGTATATGAGTTTCCAAGGTTGTAGTTTCCCTCGTACAGTTCCGGATTAATATCTATGGCCTTTAGATAATTCTCCTCGGCCTTAATGAAAAGGCTGTCCGCAAACATACGGTTACCGCGGCGCACCAACGAACGGTCTGAGCGTTGTTGTGCCTGCGCACCCGCAACTGCAAGAACAGCAATGAGTAATGATACTATCCTTTTCATAATCATTTCTGCGAATCAGGTTTAAAAAGACTGAAATGCCTGAGTCTTGGATTGCGGCTCTCACAGATGAACACAGCTATCAGGATGATTACCAGAACCATCCATGCCAGTATATCAAACTGCTCATCGTAATCCGTGTATATTGTAGACTCAACATCGGCCTTGGCCAGTTTGTCAAGTTCATTCTGCAGGGCTTTCTCTGCAGCATTTGAGTTGTCTACATAGAAATATGCACCCTTTCCTGCTGCAGCAATATTGCGGCACATCTCCTCATTGAGCCGTGTTACCACCACATTGCCATCGCGGTCCTTGCGGAATTCTCCACTGCGGTCCCCAGGTATAGGGGAGCCCGAAGGCAGTCCTACGCCCATAACATAAACAACATATCCCTTTTGGGCAGCGTCCTGAGCAGCCTCAACGGCCCCACCCTCATGATTCTCACCATCGGTTATTACAATAATGGCCTTACCAACTCCCTCATTAGGTGTAAAACTGCGTCCGGCAAGCTCTATAGCAGCCTTTATGTCTGTACCCTGTCTGTTTATAAGAGCCGGACTGATAGTATTAAGGAACACCTTGGCCGATATAAAATCGCTGGTAATAGGCAGCTGGACGAATGCATCGCCGGCAAAAACCACAAGACCAATCTTGTCGTCAGCAAATCGGTCTACAAGATTTGAGATTATACGCTTGGACTTTTCCAGACGGTTTGGAGCAACGTCATCGGCCAGCATGGAATTTGATATATCCAGTGCTATGACTGTTTCTATTCCCTGACGGGTTACGGTTTCCTGCTTTGATCCGAACTGTGGTCTGGCAAGCATAAAGCAGCACAGTACAAAAGCCCATAGCAAAAGCCAGAACTTAAGTTTGGGACGGCTCTCAGAAATATCGGGCATAATTCTGACCAGCAGGTCAGCACTGCCGTACTCAGACAATCTGCGTTTACGGCGTATATTTGAGAATACATGCAGGGCCACCAGCACGGGAACCAGTGCCAGCAGATACAGATATTCGGGGTTAGCCAGTTTAAACATGATTACACCTTATTATGGAATGGTTCTTAAAACTGTCTGTTTGAGCAATATGAGTAGCAACAGTGTGAGCAGCAGTATTGCAGCCAGCGGCTGATACTCCTCCTGGTTCTTGCTGAACTCCTTGACCTGCAGTTTAGTCCTTTCCAGTTTGTCTATCTCTTGATATACTTCTTTAAGCTTGCTGTTGCTGGTAGCACGATAGTACTGACCGTCGGCCGTCTGAGCTATCTGTCTGAGTACATTTTCGTCTATTTCTACAGCTACATTCACGTACTGTTTGCCGAATGCTCCCTGAACAGGATATGGAGCAGTACCATTCGTGCCAACGCCTATGGTATATATCCTTATACCAAAGCTTTTAGCCATCTCGGCAGCTGTCATTGGAGATATCTCACCACGGTTGTTGGAACCATCCGTGAGGAGTATTATAACCTTGGATTTAGCCTGGCTGTCCTTAAGTCTTGATATTGCATTGGCAAGTCCCATGCCTATTGCTGTACCATCCTCTATTATTCCATTTGCGGCAATCTCACTGCCTACATTCTGAAACATGTTGAGCAATACCGCATGGTCCACGGTCATAGGGCATTGGGTAAATGCCTCACCGGCAAATATGGTAAGACCTATATTGTCATTTGGACGGCCGTTTATGAATTCCGATGCCACCTGTTTGGCTGCATCAATACGGTTTGGCTTGAGGTCCTCTGCCAGCATACTGGTAGATACATCCACACAAAGCATTATGTCTATTCCCTCAATCTCTGTATCCTGCCAACGGTCTGTTGTCTGAGGACGTGCCAGAATAAGAGAAACAAGTACCACTGCAATCATCTCCAGGATGAATGGAACATGGATGAGATAATACTTCCAGCTCTTGGGCAGGCCATCATACATGGATGTAGATGGAACAGAGATAGCCGCATGCCTCTTACGCCCCTTAAGTACGTACCATACCACACAAGGTATGACAAGAAGCATGAGCAACAGATATCCGCTATTTGCAAATGTCATGATCCGTGTACTTTAGAATAGTAAATAATAAAGGTTCATAATAGCCAGAATCAGCAGACCCACACCACAGGCCGATACAACCACAGCGCTAACCAGGATTGCCATGCGGGCTCCCTTGCTGCGTTTTTCCTCAACCACGGTCTCCTCTATCCTGGACTGAAGCTCCGACTGCGGAACATCAACCTTGGTGTTGTTTATAAATTCCAGCGCACTCACCAGATTGCTGTCATTCTCACCAAGCATTGGCTTGAACTTGGCAAACTTGACCATATCGGCTGTCTCCAGGAGTTCCTTGAGTTCCCTCAGGGATTCCCGGTCTTGATTCTCCTCCAGTCTTTCCAATATCTCATAAGAGGTCATTTCTGTAGCGTTGAATCCAAAACGCTCATTGATATACTCCCTCAGGATATCTGTAAGACAGGTGTAATAGTATTTGGAGTCCTCACCATGTGAGCTGCCCGACGCACGGAGTTCCTCTATACCATTTACAGCTACTATATGAGGCGGGAGCTTGGGCTCAACCTTTATCCTGCGTATTATAGGCTTGTCATCACTGTATCTGACAAACAGATATACGGCAAGAGCTATTGCAATGGCAGTCAGGATCCAGAACAGTATTGTACTCTTTGCCTCATAGAACCTGACCGGAGTCTTGAGATTGTCCTTGGGGCCAAATATCCGTCCTTCGTCATCGGGAGATATCTCATACGTCATGAATGCCAGGGCAAGACTCTCTGATCCATACTCTTTACCGTCTACACTTACAGTAAATGGCGGTACATATATAAAGGCCGAGTCAAAGCAGGTTACGGTGTATTTGCGGGTAACGGTAATTCTCTGCCCGTTGTTCACATACTGGGTATCGGTAACTACAGGTGGTATTATCTCAAGATCCTTTACTATTGTATCCCTGAATGAAGGAAATACTATGTTCTGGTCCGAATTACATGTAACCTCCAGATACAATCCTGTCTGCTGTCCCACCCACATCATTGTGGAATCGGCCTGAGCCCTTACAATTACACTCTGGGCCACGGCCTGGGTACAGGTCAGTACAACTGCTATAAGATACAATGCTAATTTTCTCATTATCAACTCCTTTTAGCAAACAGGCCCATCAGTGCCCTGACATAATCCTGATCTGTTCTTACCGATACTGAATCAACACGGCTGCGGGTCAGGAAATCCTTGTAGCGGGCAGTACATTCATCAAACCATTTCTTATGCGCCTCACGGACCTTGGCCGATGACGTATCAACATACATCTCTTTCCCGGTCTCGGAATCATGGACTCTTATCAATCCCATATCCGGCAATTCCTCCATACGCCTGTCATAAACGCGGATTGCAGCAACATCGTGCTTGCGGTTTGCTATTGTCAGGGCATTACGGTAATCATGGCTATCTATGAAATCGCTCAGCAGGAATGCTGTACAGTGCTTTTTAACAGCTCCTGTCAGGAATTCCAGTGGAACAGAAATGTCCGTCCTGTTACTCTGTGGCTCAAAATCAAGCAGTTCACGGATAAGATAGAGAATATGCCTGCGTCCTTTCTGGGGAGGTATGAATTTCTCAATCCTGTCACTGAAGAACAGCAGCCCAACCTTGTCATTGTTCTCAATGGCTGCAAATGCAAGCGTGGCAGCAATCTCCGTGAGCATTTCACGCTTCATCATAACCTGAGTACCATAATTCAGACTGCTGGAAACATCGACCATAAGCATTACAGTAAGCTCACGCTCCTCCTCAAACACCTTTGAATAGGGTTTGTTCATTCGGGCGGTAACATTCCAGTCTATGTCGCGAGGCTCATCACCATACTGGTATTCACGCACCTCGCTGAATGCCATACCGCGTCCCTTGAATGCAGTATGGTATTGACCGGCAAAAATATTACTGGACAGACCTCTGGTCTTGATCTCTATTTTCCGGACCTTTGCTATCAGTTCACCTGTCTCCATAACAAACTGATTCTAAGGTTATTGAATCAAGGTACTTCAACCTTGTTCAAGATGCGGCTAACAAGTTCGTCCTGAGTCACGTTTGTAGCCTCAGCCTCATAGGTAAGACCTATGCGGTGACGCATTACATCATGGGCAACGGCACGAACATCCTCGGGGACTACATATCCACGGCGCTTTATAAACGCATAAGAGCGTGATGCAAGAGCAAGATTTATGGATGCACGTGGCGAGCCGCCAAATGATATCAGATCCTTTATATCCTTGAGTCCATATTTCTCCGGATAGCGTGTAGCAAACACAATATCTGCAATATACTGCTCAATCTTTTCGTCCAGATATACCAGATCCACTACCCTGCGGGCCTCTATTATATCATCAGTAGTCATAACAGGCTTTACAGTACCTATTTCATGATGTATCTGCTGATGGATAATCTTTTTCTCCTCTTCTATCTTTGGATAGTCAATAATAGCCTTGAGCATGAATCGGTCCACCTGAGCCTCTGGCAGCGGGTAAGTACCCTCCTGCTCAATAGGATTCTGGGTAGCCATGACCAGGAATGGTTTGGGAAGTGCAAAAGTCTCACCGCCCAGTGTAACCTGACGTTCCTGCATGGCCTCAAGAAGTGCACTCTGAACCTTGGCAGGAGCACGGTTTATCTCATCGGCCAGGATAAAGTTTGCAAATACAGGACCCTTCTTAGGAAGGAAACTCTCGTCTTTCTGACTGTAGATCATTGTTCCCACAACATCGGCAGGCAGAAGGTCTGGAGTAAACTGTATTCTGTTAAAACTTGCGTCAATCAACGATGACAGGGTTTTGATTGCCAATGTCTTGGCCAAACCAGGAACACCTTCCAGAAGGATGTGTCCATCGGAGAGGAGTCCAATAAGCAGGGACTCAACAAGATGTTTCTGTCCAATAATAACCTGATCCATTCCGGTCATCAGGTTGGTAACGAATGCGCTCTGTTTCTCTATGCGCTCATTCAGTTCCCTAATGTCAATGCTTTCACTCATAAGTATATAAATTTCATTTTATCCCTATACCCTCTTTTCTCAGGGCGGACCATTCAAAAATATCAATTATCAGAGTCCGATGGGAACTAAAATTCTTTAAATTATCTTGTCTTAATATAGTTTTTATACAATTTAAATTCAAATGACATTTCATTTATGGCCGAGTTTGGGCACCTTGATCCTGTCGCCCGGTCTCATCCTGTTGAAATTGACCAGATTATTGTATTTTGCTATGTAAGGCCAGAGTTTCTTGGAACCATAGTACTTGAGGGCAATACTGGTAAGAGTCTCATTTTTTTCCATAACGTGCTCTACCAGGAATCCTGTAATGCTATAGTTCACAGTATCTGCAACTGAGTATTCAGACAGTTCCTTGGCTTGGTCAGCCGCATTCAGTTCAAAAAAGGCTGTAGTAGCGGGATTGGAAACTGCCTTGGCTTCCTGCTTGGGTTCTACAACAGCCTCCTGCTTGGGTTCTGACTTTATTTCTGTTTCTGTTTGAACAGCCGGCTTTGCCTGAGACTGTACATTCACTGGCTTGGCAGAAGCAGGCTTGGGAGTTTCCTTAACAACCATTGCAGTATTGGTATTATCAAAATGATTCAGGACCTTTACTCCTATGAGCGGCCAGAACAGGAACAGTCCAACGCCGGCAACAAGTACAACAGAGAGAAGCGTAACAGCGCCCCTGAGCAGGAACCTGGTACTTCTTTTCTGTGTAATCTCCTTTACCTCCGATGTCTTGTTTCCCTCCTGTTCCTGTTTGTCAAGAACTACTATTACCGGAGTTTCCTTGGATTCGGGATTATCCTCCTGAACCGGCTCATTCTCTGGGACAGGTTCTACAGCCTCCTCTTGAGCAGGTTCCACTGCCGGATTATCAGGCAAGAGTGTTTCATCAGAATCTGCACGGAGTTCATCGTCAGTATCGGTCTGACCTGGAGTATTCATTTCCTCAAGCACCTGAGCCTGTTCATCTGTAATTATAACAGTTCCAAAAGCAGAGAATGGCTTGTTTATGAATTCTTTAAGCTCGGCATCGGGAGTAAAGGAAATCTTTTGGTGACCCTCTATGACAAAACGCTCACCAGTATTTACATTCACACTCTCCCTATCCTCCATCCTGAGGAGCTTGAATGTACCCAATCCCTTAACCTTGACAATTTCATCGCTGATAACATTCTGCGATATCATATCAAAGAAAGACTTTACGAACTGTTCCGATGCTGCCCTTGACATTCCGCTTGCCTGTGCAAACAGTTCTACAAGCTGCGAAAGATTTATCTTATTGTTCATAGCTCAGTTCACTTTAGTTTTTCCTTCAACAGAGAGCTTGGCTTGTATACAAGAGCCAGTTTGGGTGGAACAAGCATACGGACTCCCGTAGTAGGATTCACAGACACACGCTCGTTCTTTTTCCTTACCTCCAGGATACCAAATCCCGACAGACTCACGCTATCGCCGTTCTGCCACAGATTCTCCATAACCTGAACCAGGGTCTGCACATGTCCGGCTGCCTCATCGGGTGTCATGTCACACTTTCCGGATAATTCTGCCAAAAACTGTTTGTTGTTCATATTATCTCTGTTTGTTTGTTATCAGTTCGCCATAAAGGTCAAAAGCATCGGCCTGTGTAATACGTGCCTGGACAAATTCTCCAGTACTGAGTTCCTGGTCTGCTTTTATGAGTACCTCTGGATCCACCTCAGGAGAATCATATTCAGTGCGGCCCACATACCAGTCACCTTCCTGTCTGTCTATCATGACCTTGAAATCCTTTCCAACCTTGGCCGTATTGATGTCCAATGAAATATCCTGCTGGATACGCATAAGACGTGACAGACGGGCCTGTTTGGTCTGCTCTGGAACATCGTCAGTGTAATTGATAGCCGAGTAAGTACCCTCTACCTCACTGTATGCAAATGCTCCCATACGCTCAAACTTCTGCTCACGTACAAAATCAACCAGTTCTTCATAGTCTTGGTCCGTCTCTCCCGGAAAACCAACCATCAGGGTTGTTCTGAGATGTATTCCAGGTACTTCCTCACGTATTCTGGAGAGCAGTTCACGTGTCTGGGCACCTGTAATATTCCTGCGCATCCTTTTAAGGACAGGGTCACTTATATGCTGGAGAGCTACGTCAAGGTACTTGCACACATTCTCACGTTCTCTCATGACCGGCAGCAGATCCATTGGGAAACTGTTGGGATATCCATAGTGAAGGCGTAACCAATCCACACCGGGAATATCGGCTATCCTGTTTACCAGTTCTGCAATCATGGGCTTATGTGAGATATCCAGGCCGTAGTATGTAAGATCCTGTGCTATGAGCTGGATCTCGCGGACGCCCTTCTGTACAAGCCTGCGGGCCTCATCCAGTATATCTTCCTGTAAACGTGAACGGTAATGGCCTGTCATAAGAGGTATGGCGCAATACGCACATCCACGGTTGCAACCCTCTGCTATCTTGAGATATGCATAATGCCCGGGAGTGGTAATTGTACGCTCATTATAGATCTGTTCATTCCAGTTGTGACCGGTCTCAAGTACAATCTTCTCCCAGTCAAACTTTCCATACCAGCCATCTACCTCTGGGATCTCTGCTGTAAGGTCCTTATGGAATGCCTGCGAAAGGCATCCCATAACATACAGACGCCCTATCTTACCTTCTTTCTTGAGTTTGCCACATTCCAGGATCATGTTTATGGACTCCTCCTGAGCATCGCCAATAAAACCGCAGGTATTAATGACCACTATCTCTCCGCTTACCTTGTCCGGATCATGACGGACTTTAAGTCCATTGGCCATGAACTGAGTAATAAGTCTCTCTGAATCAACAAGATTCTTGGAGCAACCTAAAGTGATTACATCAACTGTTCCTCTTTTCATCAATCCTGTTTGAATAGTGAGTCTACAAATTCCACACGGTTGAATGCCTGCAGATGATCCATACCCTCACCAAGTCCAACATACCTTACAGGTACCTTGAACTGGTCCGATATTCCTATAACCACACCACCCTTGGCAGTACCGTCCAGTTTTGTTATAGCCAGCTGGGTTACCTTGGTTGCAAGTGTAAACTGTTTTGCCTGCTCAAATGCATTCTGTCCGGTAGAACCATCCAGAACCAGCAATACATCATGGGGAGCACCTTCTACTACCTTGTTCATGACGTTGCGGATCTTGGTAAGCTCGTTCATAAGTCCTACCTTGTTGTGCAGACGGCCTGCCGTATCAATAAGGACTACGTCAACATCATTGGCCACGGCCGAACTGAGTGTATCAAATGCCACCGATGCAGGATCGGATCCCATCTGCTGGCTTATTACAGGTACATCCACCCTGCGGCCCCATTCCTCAAGCTGCTCAATGGCTGCGGCACGGAATGTATCGGCAGCGCCAAGCATAACCTTAAGTCCGCGTTTCTTGAACTGATATGCAAGCTTACCTATGGTTGTAGTCTTGCCTACGCCATTCACTCCAACCACAAGGATCACGTATGGTTTGTGCCCTGCAGGAACAGCAAAAGGCTCTTTATTCTCATTGACATCATTCTCAACAAGCAATGCAGAGATCTCCTGGCGCAGGATACTGTTCAGTTCCTGAGTCCCCATATACTTGTCACGTGCCACACGTTCCTCTATTCTCTTGATTATCTTGAGAGTAGTTTCTACACCTACATCCGATGTAATAAGCACTTCCTCCAGGTTATCCAGTACTTCATCATCGACCGATGACTTTCCGGCAACAGCTCGTGCTATCTTGGAAAACACGCTTGACTTGGTCTTGGAAAGTCCATTATCCAAAACCTCCTTATTGTCTTTTGTAAAGAATGAAAACAATCCCATAAAAACCTTGATGAATACGGCATAAATACCCCGCACTCAAACTGCAAATGTAAATAAATAAGGTGATAAATGCAACAAAAATTAAGGGCAACCATAACGGCTGCCCTTAACTGTTTTATTGTATCAGGTACTTGATTACTTGATAGCCTCCTTAAGCTGATCCTCAGTCACGATCTGCTCGGTGAATGTGTATGCACCGGTCTTAGGCGACTTAACCATCTTGATTACCTTAGACATGGAAACCTTGCCGGTACGCAGGGTTGCAACTACTTTCTTTGCCATAGCTAATCGATATTACTTGATCTCACGATGAAGAGTCATCTTCTTGAGAATGGGGTTATACTTCTTAAGTTCCAGTCTCTCAGGAGTATTCTTCCTGTTCTTGGTGGTGATATAACGGGAAGTGCCCGGCATACCGCTCTCCTTGTGCTCAGTGCATTCCAGAATAACCTGTACTCTGTTGCCTTTTACTTTCTTTGCCATAATGTGTACTCCTAAACTGTATTACGCTATGATTTTGATGTCCTTCCAGTCGCAATAACCAGCTGCAACTGCGTCCTTAAGAGCGGCATCAAGACCCTTTTTGTTAATGATTCTCAGGCCGGCAGCACTGAGTTTGAGGCTAATCCAGCAGTTCTCTTCTACATAGAAGAATTTCTTGGTGAACAGGTTTACATCGAATGTTCTCTTGGTTCTCTTCTTAGAGTGAGATACATTGTTGCCAACCATTGCCTTCTTTCCGGTGATCTGACAAATTCTTGACATATCTATTTGTGTTTATTTGTTTTTTGCTATGTTCTCAAAACAGGGTGCAAAATAACATATTTTTTTTCAGTCCGCCAAACTTTCCTGTATATTTTTTCTTTATAACCTGCTATTTGAATAAATAGGAACATCAATTCCACAGAAATCCTTGTCCAGATACTTAAAATAGCCTGTACATGCTATCATAGCCGCATTATCGGTCGTATATGAGAATCTTGGTATGAACACCTTCCAGCGATACCTTCTGGCGTGATCCTGGAACGCATTGCGCAAACCGGTATTGGCCGATACCCCACCAGCCACGGCAATACGTGTAATACCCGTATCCTTGGCTGCAAGACGCAGTTTTTTCATGAGAATATCTACTATGGTACGTTCAAAGGATGCGCACAGATCCTCCTTATGGTGCTCAATAAAGTCCGGATCATCCTTGACCCAGTCCCTGAGGTTATACAGGAACGATGTCTTAAGGCCGCTAAAGCTATAGTTATACCCTGGTATATTGGGTTTACTGAAAGTGTATGCATCGGGATTACCCTGGCGGGCCAGACGGTCAATGACAGGGCCACCCGGGTAACCAAATCCCATAACCTTGGAACACTTGTCCATGGCTTCGCCGGCAGCATCATCTATAGTCTGTCCAAGAATCTCCATCTTATTGTAAGAGTCCACCCTTACAATCTGCGAGTTACCGCCCGATACCAGAAGGCAGAGGAACGGGAAATCCGGTGTTTCCAGGTTTTCATCGGGCTGCTTTATAAAGTGCGCCAGAATATGTCCCTGCAAATGGTTTACCTCAATCATGGGAATACCCAGGGAACGTGCAAAACCCTTGGCAAAAGAAACACCAACCAGCAGGGATCCCATAAGACCCGGGCCTCTTGTAAAAGCAACGGCACTCAGTTGTGCGGCGTCAATTCCGGCCCTTTTCAACGCTGTATCCACAACGGGTACTATATTCTGCTGATGTGCACGCGAAGCCAGTTCAGGCACTACCCCACCATATTCCTCATGCACTTTCTGGCTGGCCACTACATTGGACAGCAGCTCTCCATTACGGATAACGGCGGCCGATGTATCATCGCACGATGACTCAATACCCAGAATATATACGTCTTTTTCCATCTTTTCCGATAAATATATGTCAAACGGCCCGCAAATATACCATCTTTTCCCTACATTTGTAATAGACATAATACATTACCTATAAAACTAACCTATACTAGAATGATTTGGAACAAGGAAATGGAGTGCATGTCAAGAGATGAGATGCACGCCTTGCAAAGCGAAAAACTAAAAAAAATTGTAGCACACGCCTACAACAACTCTCCTTTTTACAGAAAAAGATTTGATGAGCATGGCGTACGCCCAGAAGACATCAACAGTATTGAAGACATTGTCAAACTGCCTTTCACAACCAAGCAGGATCTTAGAGACAATTATCCTTTTGGCATGATGTGTGTGCCAATGACCGAGATACTTCGCCTGCATGCCTCATCGGGAACAACAGGAAAGCCTATTGTTGTAGGATATACCCAACGCGATCTTGACAACTGGGCCGAAGCCGGAGCACGCTGTCTCTCTGCATTTGGACTTAACAGCGATGACATGGTCCAGGTATCCTATGGCTACGGTCTTTTCACCGGTGGTCTGGGCGCTCATGACGGAGTTCAGAAAATTGGAGGAACAGTAATACCTGCCAGCAGCGGCAATACCCAGAAACAGCTGCAGCTCATGCAGGATTTTGGCGCCACAGCATTGGCATGCACCCCATCATACGCATTGTACATGGCCGAGGAGATTCGCAAGCAGGGGCTCGATATAAACAATTTCAAGCTAAAAGTAGGAATATTCGGAGCAGAACCATGGACACATGCCATGCGCCTGGAGCTTGAGGACAAGCTGCACATCAAGGCTTATGATATCTACGGACTGACAGAAATAAGCGGGCCTGGTGTTGGCGGCGAATGTGAGTGCCAGGACGGCACCCATCTGTGGGAAGACCTGTTCTATCCTGAAATCATAGATCCTGTAACACTGCTGCCGGTTGAGCATGGTCAAAAGGGAGAACTTGTATTTACCACCCTTGACAAGTGGGGTATGCCTATGATACGTTACCGCACACGTGACCTCACCTACCTCAACTATGAGAAATGCGCCTGCGGACGCACAGCCGTACGTATGGGCAAGATTCTTGGCCGCAGTGACGACATGATGATTATCCGCGGTGTTAATGTGTTCCCGTCACAGGTTGAGTCAATTCTGCTGGAGTTCCCTGAGTATGAGCCATATTTCCTTATTGAGGTGGACCGCATAAACAACACTGATACATTTGACATTCAGGTAGAAGTTAAGCCAGAGTTCTACACCGACCAGGTAAATGAGCTCGTTAAACTGCGCCAGCGTCTTGCATCAAGAATACAGAGCGTTATCGGCATACAGCCAAACATCAAGATTGTCCAGCCCAATACCATTGAGCGCTCTACCGGCAAAGCCAAGCGTGCCATTGACCACCGCAAGTTTGAATAATAACCTATTACACCTGATTTTTTATGCTTATAAAACAGATTTCAGTTTTCCTTGAAAACCAAAAGGGAAAATTTGCAGAGATTGCCAGACTGCTCGGCAATGCCGGAATAAACATGAGGGCATTTACAGTATCGGAGTCTCAGGATTTTGGAATTGCAAGAATCATTGTATCCAAGGAACAGACAGACCAGGCATTTGAATTAATCAAGTCAAGTTCATACGCCGTAACCATGACCCAGGTTGTATATCTTGAGTGCAACGATGTTCCGGGAGCCATGGCAAATGCCATGGAACAGCTTTCCAATGCGGGAATATCAATTGAATATATGTATGCATTTGCCGATACATCGGGAGATTTCTCCAGGGTCATTATCAGACCAGACAGAATTGACGAGGCAAATCAGATTATAGAAAAAATCTAACTCACACCTTCTTATAGCATGCAAGGAGAATGGCTCTTAGGGTCATTCTCCTTTTTTTATCCCATGCCAACAACGCAGAAAAGCGCTGTAGTATGCGTTCCACGTGCGTTATTGGTACGCAAATCGGCCAAAAACGCCAATAACACCGCCAATAACACCGCCAGAACGCCCATAGAGGCATTTTCACTACGTTATTGGTACAAAAAAAACGTCTGGAGGGCGCCCGTTAGCGGAGCGAGCGCGCCTGGAAGGCGCCCGTTTCCGGAGGAAACTAAAATAAGGTATTCCACTCTTTACGAAAAAAAACCAGGCTGAATAGCCTGGCTTTTTAGCGATTACAAGGAGCGGAGCGAGCGCGCCTGAAAGGCGCCCGTTTCCAGAGGAAACTAAAATAAGGTATTCCACTCTTTACGCAAAAAACCAGGCTAAAGGCCTGGTTCTTTTGCGGAAAGAGTGGGATTCAAACCCACGGTACGGCAAAGCCGTACGCCGGATTTCGAGTCCGGTCCATTCGATCACTCTGGCATCTTTCCGGGTGCAAAGTTACTCTATTTTGCAAACCTCACAATTCCACTTGGATTTTTTTTCAATTTAAACGCAGTATTCTAAAAACCATTAGTTACAGATTTCAGCATATTATTGTAATTTCGCGGCATATTACAAAACACTATCACGATAACACAAAAACAATAAGCACATGGGAGGTTTTTTTGGTGTTGTATCAAAAGAGAAATGTATAAATGATCTGTTCTACGGAACTGATTATCAATCACATCTCGGAACAAGCAGAGCCGGTATAGCCACGCACAATCCTGAATCCGGTTTCTTTCGCAGTATCCACAGCCTGGAGAACAACTACTTTAGGAGCAAGTTTGAATCGGAACTTGACAAGTTTGACGGATACAGCGGCATAGGCGTAATAAGCGACACCGATGCACAGCCCATGCTCATGAACAGCCACCTTGGACGGTTTGCCATAGTGACTGTTGCCAAGATAAACAACAAGGAAGAAATCTGCAGGGATCTGCTCAACGAGAACATGCATCTGAGCGAGTTCAGCAGCGGCAGGATAAACCCCACAGAGCTCATATCACTCCTTATAATAAAAGGTAAGGACTACGTTGACGGAATTGAGAACGTATTCAGGACAATCAAGGGTTCATGCTCAATGCTCCTGCTTACCGAGGATGGCATTATAGCTGCCCGCGATTCATGGGGACGCACCCCTATCATACTTGGCAGCAAGGATGGAGCCGTTGCAGTTACAACCGAGACCACGGCTTTCCATAACCTGGGATATGAAACCAAGCTGTACATTGGCCCGGGACAGATAGTCAAGATTACAGCAGATGGATATGAGGAGCTGCGCAAGCCCAATAAAAAGAATCAGATATGCTCATTCCTGTGGGTATATTACGGATTCCCAACAAGCTGTTATGAAGGACGCAACGCCGAGGATGTACGCAACGAGCTTGGACGCGTTATGGGACGCAATGATAATGTTGAGGTAGATGGCGTAAGCGGTATTCCTGACAGCGGTGTAGGTATGGCCGTAGGCTATGCAGAGGGTCACAAGTGTCCTTATACCAGGGCTGTTGCCAAATACACCCCAACATGGCCACGCTCATTCATGCCTACCAATCAGTCCAGACGTAACCTTGTAGCCAAGATGAAGCTCATTTCCAACAAGGAGATACTCAACGGCAAGCGCATGGTATTCTGCGACGACAGTATTGTACGCGGAACACAGCTCAAGGATAACTCACACGAGTTCTATGAGGCTGGCGTAAAGGAGGCACACATGAGAATATCATGTCCGCCGCTTATCTATGGCTGCCCGTTCATAAACTTCTCTGCCAGCAAGAATGACCTGGATCTTATAAGCCGACGCATCATTCAGGATTTTGAGGGCGAGAACCCAAGCCAGGAAACCCTGCAGGCATACGCCACCACAGGAACTCCACAGTATGACAGGATGGTTGCAGAGATTGCAAAGCGCCTCCAGCTTACAACTCTTAAATTTACCACAATAGAATCATTGGTAAATGCCATAGGAATGAAAAAGGAAGATATCTGCACACACTGTTTTGACGGCAGTTCATTCTACACTCTTGAGGAAGAGAACAAGCAGTAACAGATTATACCCCAATAACATAAAAGTACCTGCCGCAAAACGGCAGGGACTTTTGTCTTATGGCATGACGGTTATTTTACCGTAACTATCATCTTTCCATGCTCCTTGCCCGGAATGATTTTCATTTCCATGGTACCGGTTACCTCTGTACCGGCTCCAAGCTTGGTCAGGAATGCAGTAACAGTAGGTTCTGGATTTGAATCGTTTGATATGAGTTCCTTCTCTGTAAGTTCACCTGACCACAGTACAGGTCCATAAGAATGGTTCAGCACCCATGAACCTGGCTCAATGTTGTCAAATACATATTCTGTCTGACCTTCCTTGAGCATGTGATAGACGGTGTTTGAGGTTGTACGGTATGCATAGCTACCCTGCCCCTTTGCCAACTGTATCTCGGCACCCAGTCCGATAGTCTCCAATGGGTTCTCGCGATAGAAATCAAGTCCGCTGTCAAATGCCTCAACCTCAAAGAAATACTCAGGAGCAGTATTCAGGCTATGCATGTACAGCGTGGTGGCATCATACACAATGTAACTGTTGTAGAGCTTTTTCTTTTCTATGCCATAACGTACTATATAGCCATCGGCCCCTGGAACAGGCTCCCATACTATATTTGCCTCGCGTCGGTCCTCTGGATTGCGCAGCGCCATGAACTTGGAGACTTTCTTTGTCCACATCTTAGGTGTGGTTCCAAATATGCGCAGATCCTTGATTGAGAACTTGGCATCATCGTAGGTAGAGACATTCACAACCTTTACATAACGGGCCTTTACGGGAGTGGCCAGTTCATTATAGTCATGCTTGAGCTCCATATAGTTCTCAGGTTTGCTTATTATACTGGTCCAGTTGGAGTTATCGTCCGATACAAACACCTCATAGCACTGATATTTGGTCTTACCCTGAGACTGGGGAGCAGCAGCCATGCCGCGTCCACCCAATGCACGTGAAGCGCCTATATGATCCCAGTTTATCTGGATGGCGTTTATTGTAGCCGGTGCACCCAGATCTACGGTAAAGAACTCTCCGGGATTACCGGTAGCAGCAGCCCAGCATGTTGTAAAATCCTCATCGAGAGCCTGTGATGGAGCATAGTTCTCAAATGTAGATGATACTATTGCCTTTTTCTTGACGGACAGCAGTTTCCAGTCCACATAATTATCTACACCACCCACCTTGCGCTCGGCAGGATAATACTGGGGATAATCACCAAGGGCCGTATTGGAGTACATTACGCCCTGCTTATCTACAGCTGTAGGATAAATGGCCAGTTCTGAGCCACGTCCACCCTCTCCGTACTGGGCAGGAATCATGCATATTGTCCACAGGTTACCTTTCTTGTCATGGAATGTGCTGCCATGACCGGCGCCCACCTGGAATCCGCTGGTCTTGAATGTGAGCGGATTGTGTTCACTGTAAGTAAAAGGTCCCATGGGGTTGTCTGCTACATATACGCCATGAGAATAGGATATGAACTCAAGTCCTATGGCCGCATACTGCAGATAGTACTTGCCATTATGCTTTATTACGTATGGTCCCTCAATCCAGGGAAGTTCTTCTGGACCATAGTCACGGCGGCCGTTAAAGATTGAATATATTACATCCTCGGGCTTGCGTACCTCAAATCCATGGTTCTTTATATCGCTCCAGAACAGCTGCTTGGGCTCACCTTTTTCCTTGAAAGTGGTCTTGTCCAGCTCCACTACCTGGAACGGCATTATCTGAGACCATCCAAAATACATGTAAAGGCGGCCGTCATCATCTACAAACATGTTGGCATCGCCATATCGGTCACTAGACAGCTCACCGCATTTTTCCCATGTACCTTTTTTGGCATCAAGGCATCGGTACACATTCCTGTTATTCATGGAGCATCCTATAAGCTGGCCATCCATTTCTACGACCGATACCACACCTGCCGGATAGTTGGGGGCATCAACATAGGTCCAGTCCTGAAAATCAGGAGAATACCAGTAACCCTTACGGTGCGATACAAACAGGTAGTAGTCATCCTGGAAAATGAGCACTACGGGTTCACCGCCACGTATGGCGCGTTCGTTGCCAACCACTACATCCAGAGGATTTGCAAAAGTGTGCCTGGTCTGCGCCTGAGCCGGCAATCCCAGCAGAACAGCGGCACCAACCACGGCAAGATTTTTCAATAAGCACGTTTTCATACTAATTGGTTATATAAGGTTCAATATATTATTAAGGTATGTATTGTGCGAATATATTCCATATCCCTGAGAGAAACAAGATAAATCCCGTTCTTTTTTTGATTTGTGTAATACGGATTTCAAAAAGCTTGTTTACCTTTGTTCCCAAACAGTAATATCAAAGCATGGAACAGTCATCTACACGTGGGGGCAGGCGTCCGGGAGCCGGACGTCCCAAGGGTGATAGCCGCATATACTCATTCCGTTGCCCGGGAACCCTGGCTGAACGCATTGAACGGTTGCCGGACAGGACAGGATTCATACTGCACAGCATACGCCACGCACTGGATCACGGTGCCGCCATGCCACCGCATGCCGTACCCGCAGATTCCGTAACCCCAATAACCCTACCGCTCTATGACACCCGTGTAGTTGCAGGTTTTCCCGTACCCCTGGACAGCGACGAACGCTCCCAGGATATAAACATGCTGTCTCTTCTGTGCCCGCACCCGGAATCCACATATCTGATACGCGTAAAAGGAGATTCCATGACCGATGCCGGAGTACAGAGCGGAGATATAGTGATTGTTGACAAGAGCAACCGCAACCCTACCGCATCGGAAATTGCAGTATGCGAGCTCAATGGGGAATTTACGCTAAAACATTTTGTAATGGAGAACGGCCAGGGCTGGCTTGTTCCGGCCAATCCCGCCTACCCCCGTCTAAGGATTACGCACGATGACGATTTTAGCGTATGGGGAACCGTTACCTATATAATACATAAGGCCAGGGACTGATAATATGTGGGCGGTAATCGATGCCAACAGCTATTTCTGCTCAGTTGAACGCGTATTCCATCCCGGTCTTAAAAACAAACCGGTATGCGTTCTCAGCTCCAACGACGGCAACATTGTAGCCCTTACTCCAGAGGTAAAGGCCTTGGGAATAAAGCGGGGAGATCCGTATTTCAAGGTGCGTTCCATCATAGAGGCCAACCATGTGGCCACATTCTCCGGAAACATAATGCTCTACGCAGCCATGTCACGCAGGATAGTCAGCATAATACGCTCCAGCCTGTCCAGTTGCATACAGTATTCCATAGATGAGTGTTTTGCCGATCTGTCTGGATATGGAAAACACCACGACCTGGTACAGCTCATGCGCAGCACATCGGAGCGCATACTCCTGTGGACCGATATCCCTGTAAGCATAGGCATAGCTCCCAGCAAGACACTTGCCAAGGTTGGCAGCCGGTTTGCCAAGAAATATCCCGGCTACCATTCGGTATGTATGATAGATACCAACGAGAAACGTCGCAAGGCCCTATCCATGACTGAACTCCAGGATATATGGGGAATAGGCCGGCGTACGTATGCCAAGCTTATGTCATTGGGCATAAGCACCCCACTCCAGTTTGCCGACAAGGACATCCACTGGGTGCGCAACCATTTTACAAAGCCCGGCCTGCAAACATGGATGGAGCTCAACGGCCAGCCATGCATAGACGTAACCGATGACAGCGAGCGCAAGACCATTACTACCAGCCGCAGTTTTGGTCAGATGGCTACAACCCAGCATGAACTCAGGGAGGCAGTGGCATCGTTTGCATCGGGCTGTGCCAATACACTCCGTGGACAGCAGTCCGTGGCAGGAAGTATAAGCGTATTCCTGTGCAGCAATCCATTCCGGGAGGATCTGCCACAATACATGAATATGTCCACCACCCAACTGGACGTACCTACGGCCGATACGCTTGAGATAACGCAGGCCGCACTGGCACTGACCGGAGAGCTGTTCCTACCAGGGATACATTACAAGAAAGCAGGGGTAATACTTGGCCGGATAAGTTCCGGACCGGTACAGCAGGACATGTTTGATTCCATACACAACCGCACAGAGCGCCTGCAGCTGTCCCGCGCAGTAGATTCCATGAACCGCAAGTATGGCATTAAATCCGTACATCTGGCAGTAGAAGGCGACCAATCCGAATCCTGGCGGGTGCGCCGCGACATGTGCAGTCCCAATTATCTTACCAGCCTGGATGAACTTTTATCCATCTAGGGTTTTAACATTGCCGCTTTAATGATCTATTAAATGTGAAGGCAGGAAAACAAGCCCCTTGCAGGCAAAGTCATGCCTCAAGTTCAGATTAATAAAATCACAATCATAATTTTAAAGTTCAATCAGCGTAAAACATTCTTTTGCGCTGATTTTCTTTATATTACCCGTACTACCGCTTTATGTGATTTGTTAATCATTTTGTTAAAATAGGATAATTTCTTAACCTTTCAACTTAACTTTCCAACGCTTTTGAACTCTTATATACGAACGGCGCAGGAAAGCGGGTTCACAACAGAACAGAATAATAAAAAACAAAAAAATAAGATTATGAAAAAGATTTTCGCAGTAGCAGCAGTGAGCATGTTCATGGGTCTCTCAATCAACGCCCAGAGTGTTAATGACAACAACACAACAGTTGCCGATGTAGTAGCAGAACTCAACCAGACAGAGGCTCTCCAGTTCATACCAATGTACCAGCAGCTCCTTGCAGACATTGAGAATGTTTGCCGCAACGAGAACATGGATCAGGACAAGAAGACCGCCAAGATTGAGAGCATCAAGGAAGATTACTCAGATATGTTCAGCACCATCCTGGTTACTGCACAGAACGAGGTTGCCATAAACTCAATCCCAATGGAGTACATCAACGCCCGCATAACAAAGTAAACACAGCACTTCTTCATATTAGTTTGACAATAATTAGCAGTCAGAGGGCCGGATTTTTCCGGCTCTCTGATTTTTTATATACATTCGCACCCACACCTTACAATAAACAAACCAACCAAGCATGAAAGTAGGAATTATTGGAGCCGGCTGGATAGCCGACAAGATGGCCGAGGCACTCACCGGCCTTGACCCAGAAATGAAGTACGCCATTGCATCGCGCGACCTTGGCAGAGCACAGGAATTTGCTACAAGATGGGGATTCCGCAAGGCATACGGTTCATACAGCGAGATGGTAAATGACCCCGATGTAGAACTTGTTTACGTTGCCACACCACACTCTCACCATTACGAGCACGCATCGCTGGCAATCAACGCAGGCAAACCCGTACTGTGTGAGAAGGCCTTTACCGCCAATGCGCGCCAAGCCGAGGAACTGCTCAACCTTGCACACAAGAAAGGAGTATTCATAACAGAGGCTATCTGGACAAGATACATGCCGTTGTCACTCAAGGTCAAAGAGCTGCTTGATCAGGGAGCAATAGGCGAACCGCGTCTGCTCAATGCAAGCCTGTCATACATGATGGAATTCAAGGAGCGCATACTGCGTCCCGACCTGTGCGGAGGTGCATTGCTGGACCTTGGCGTGTACAGCATAAATTTTTGCCGCATGTATTTTGGCTCAGACATTATTAACGAGACAACCAACTGCATAAAGGGCGTAACAGGAATGGACATGCATAACCAGATCAGCTGGTCATACAGGGACGGACGCATGGCCAACCTGCAGTCAAGCACACTCTGCCTCTGTGGACGTATAGGACAGATTTGCGGTACCGAAGGCTACCTCCTGGTTGACAACATCAACTGCCCGCAGAGCGTTACCGTATACAAGGACTACCAGCCTGTTACAACCATCAACAAGCCGGAAAAACAGATCAACGGATATGAGTATCAGGTCATAGCCTCCATGGAAGCTATCAAGAACGGCTGGATAGAATCTCCGTATATGCCACATCAGGAAACCCTGGATATTATGAAAGTAATGGACAGCCTGCGCAAGCAGTGGGGTGTTGTTTATCCAATGGACTAAAAAAATTTAATAAAACAGCTTTCTCCTTTTAACAATCCCGCTCTTTGTGACTATTAGTTAAAAAGCAAGCAGACGCTTGCCTTACGGGTTATAAAAAGGGCTGCCGGAAATCCGGCAAGTTGATAAAAGGGAAACTACACTTTAGTAGAGAAATCAGCGCAGATAATCTTTGCGCTGATTTTCTTTATACCAAACGCTTGGTTGTCCACTTACGTGATTTCCATCGGCGGATGAATATGAGACCGCGAATATTCTCATCGAGGAACAGCGCACACCACAGTGCCGCCAGTCCGCCATTAAGCCCAATACCAAACAGCCAGCTGCAACCCACAGAAACAGTCCAGCATATCAGTATGCCTATGGTAACCGGATAATAGATATCGCCAGCCGACCGCAACGCATTTACGCCAAAGAAGTTTATGGCACGCCCCACCTCTACGAGTATATCAATCCAGAGCACAGTGGCACCCATGCGTATTATCCATTCATTATCTGTAAGCATGGAGAATATCTGGCGTCCAAGACATGCTGTAATGAATGAAATGACAAACGTAACCAATACAGATATCCTGAGAATCCTCTTTCCTATGGCAAATGCTGCATTATACTTTTTCATTCCCACCATATGCCCTATCACTATGGCTCCGCCCTGTGCTATAGCCAGAGAGAACAGGAACACAAAAGTCGATATGGTCTGACCGTATGTACGGGTTGCCAGGGCATCATTTCCAAGTATATTTATAAAATAGGTTACCACAACCATGGAAAAGCTGTATGACATCTGTTCGCCCGCCGACGGAATACCCACCTTGAGCAGTTTTACAAGTTCACCCCATGGATATGGCCTGAATGTGCCTGCTGGGAAACGACCTATATACTTTCTGTAGAGAAAGAATAACAGGATACACGCAGACAGTGCCCTGCACAGTACGGTAGATATGGCAGCACCCCGCACGCCAAGTGCAGGCAATCCAAACTTACCAAAGATCAAGGCATAGTTACCTATTATGTTTATTACATTTACCAGGGCCGATGTAATCATAGGATACTGGGCCCTGTCAACACTCCTCAGAGCTGCAGCGGCAGACAGTGAAACGGCCTGGAAAAAAGCGAACAGACCTGTAATCTTCATGTACACCAGTCCTTCGCTGAGCAGTTCCTGCCTTATATTCATTATTCCCAGCAAATCCTGTGCCTTGTGATACAGGAACACGCTGAAAAGCAATCCTATGAGAAAATTGAACAGGACAGAGACTCCCATGACCTGGAGTACCTTATCACGCCTCTTTGCACCAACATATTGGGAGCACAGTATGGACGTGGCCATGGAGATTACCTGGAATATTATCAGTACCAGGTTTACCAACTGGTTTACAAGTCCCACCGCAGCCACGCTGTTGTCCGAATAGCGGCTCAGCATGAATGTATCGGCCGCTCCCAGTGTCATTACCAGGAGTGTATCCACAAAAATGGGAATGGAGAGTTGTGTAAGCAGTTTTGTAAGAGACCCTGTACGCATATAGGCATGCCAGAAAAAAGCGGTGCAAAAGTAAGCAAAAACAATGCTTGTACATTGGATATTTTTTTGCAACTTTACGAGATTAAAGGATATTAGCATAAATTATGAAGAACTCCGGTAATTTTTGGGGGCTTATGGCCCTGGGTATCTGTATAATCCTTGCTGTGGGCAAGTTTACAGGAACCAAACGCACAGTTAACGTAAAAGGTCTTGCCACCAGGGAGGTGACAGCAGATCACGTTATATGGCCACTCGTTATAAAGGATGTAGACAATGACCTGATCAACCTGAATGCCACACTGGAGCGCAAGGCACAGCAGATAGTAAGCTTTCTCCGGGAGAATGGCATACAGGAGAATGAGATAAGCCTCTCTGCTCCCACTGTTTACGACCGTTATGCAAATGCTTACTCTGATGAGCGTATTTCCAGCCGCTATCAGATGCAGCAGGTTGTAACCGTTAGTTCCAGGAATGTGGAGCTGGTACGCAACCTGGAGTCTAAGCAGGGAGAACTGCTCAAGAAAGGAATTGCTATTACAAACGATTACGAATACCGCGTACAGTACGATTTTGATGGTCTGAATGAGCTCAAACCACAGATGGTCGAGGTTGCCACACGCAATGCACGTGAAGTGGCCCAGAAATTTGCCGATGATTCAGGTTCACGCCTTGGCAAGATCCAGACCGCATCGCAGGGCCAGTTCTCAATCTATGACCGCGACTCCAATACCCCATGGATAAAGATTGTCCGCGTGGTAACATCGGTAACCTATTATCTCAAGTAAATGGAACTTATAAGAAAATACTTTCCTGATCTTTCAGACAGGCAATACTCTCAGCTGGAGGCATTGGGAGCATTGTATACAGACTGGAACAGCAAGATTAACGTGATCTCACGCAAGGACATTGATAATCTGTACCTTCACCACATACTTCACTCCATGGCAATTGCCAAGGTAATACGTTTTGCCCCGGGCACACGGATAGCCGATGTTGGTACTGGAGGTGGTTTTCCAGGCATACCCATGGCCATTCTTTTCCCTGACTGCCAGTTTACCCTGATAGACAGTATAGGAAAGAAAGTACGCGTAGCTGCCGATGTAGCCCAGCAGATTGGGCTTTCCAACGTGGTGTGCAGGCATGAACGCGCCGAGGAGGAAAAGGAAAAGTTTGATTTCATGCTGTCACGCGGTGTTATGCCCCTGCCCGACCTCTGTGCCATTGGCAACCGCCTTATTGACCACAATACCGGACACAACGCATATCCAAATGGAGTAATCTGTCTTAAGGGAGGCGATCTGGGCAGCGAAACCGCACGTTTCCGCAAGGTTACCGAGATTATGGATATAGACCGATATTTCAAGGAGGAGTTTTTCCGCGACAAGAAGGTTGTTTACGTTCAGATATGATGGAACTCAAGTGTTTTGAATTCAATATGCTCCCGGTCAACACGTATGTTGTATGGGACGAGACCGGCCAGGCCGCAATCATAGATCCGGGATGTTACTATCCTGGTGAAAGCAATGCTCTGGCGGACTTTATTTCTTCTAAAGGACTGGAAGTAAAGCTTTTGCTGAATACGCACCTGCATTTTGACCACGTACTGGGCAATACCTTTGTTGAGAACACCTACCACATAAAGGCACGTGCCAACAATCTGGACAATCCATGGATCATATACATGGAAAAAAAGATGGCGGCATTTGGTTTACGTTATGACGGACATGTAAGCCCAATAGAGGCCCAGAATGTACTGAATGAGGGAGACAGGGTATCATTTGGAAACACTGAGTTTGAGATATTCCACATTCCTGGCCATTCACCAGGAAGCATTGTCTTTTACAACAGGGCACAGAACGTTGTATTTACCGGCGATGTACTGTTCCAGGGCAGTATAGGCAGGACCGATTTTCAGGACGGCAATGGTCCTGCGCTCATTCAGGGCATACGCAACAAGCTGCTTACCCTACCCGACAATACCATAGTATATCCCGGACATGGTCCAGCTACTACAATTGCTAACGAAAAACCTTATTTTATATGAAAATAAAGCATTTACTTATAGCGCTCCTTACTTTTTCCATGTCAGCCGCAGCGCAGGAAATCCAGTCCCCGCTGCTGTTTGAAAATTATGAATGGGATTTTGGCAGCATAGAAGAAGTCAATGGCATTGTAACCCACACATTCAAGTTTGCCAACATATCGCACCAGCCGGTACAGCTTGATATAATATCTACAAGCTGCGGATGCACTACGGCCGAATACTCCACAGAACCTATTCCCCCAGGTGAGTATGGCGAGATAACGGTGCATTTTAGTCCTGCACGCACTGAGGGCAGGTTATTCCGCGAGGTTGAGGTATTTACCAAGGGACGCAAGAGCGTTGACAGACTTACCATCATGGCCGATGTTACACCCATGCCAATGGGTATAAACGAGCTCTACCCCCATGAACTGGCCGGTAGCGTAAGGACAAGCAACCTGAGATGCAATTTTGGATACATTGCCCAGGGAAACACCGTAGATAAAACCATCAAGATTGCAAACAGCAGCCAGAATACCGTCAAGCTGTCTGTCAAGACAACAGGAAACAGATACGGCATGAAAGTAACATGCCCCCCAAGCATCGGTCCCGAGGAGATTACTACAATCCAGGTATCATATACCATACCCAAGAACAAGAACGCTTACGGTATGACAAGAGACTCCATCTGGATTGTTGCCGATGGCATAGAGAGCACTAATCCATTTATAGTAAGTGCATTGCGTATTGAACAGCTGAGTAAGGACGAGAATGCTCCCAAGCCTGTAATGAGGGTTGAGCCTGCGTATGTGGATTTTGGCTCCAAGGCACCGGGCAAGGTATACAAGCAGACTGTTACAATTGAGAATACAGGAAACGCAGACCTTATATTCCGTGACGTAGAAGCATGTACAGGCACCACGACCACACTCACTAAAGGCACGGTTGTAAAACCTGGCAAACAGGTAAAGATTACAGTATCCCTTGAGAATTCCAAGGAGCAGGGACAGACAACCATGGGATCTATCAATCTGACCAGCAATGACCCCACCCGTCCATTCCGTGAGTTAAGGTTACAGGTTGATACAAAAAAATAATATATGATTACAGAAACAACAGCGATTGGCAGGATTCTCGTAAGCCTGATCCTAGGTTTCCTGATTGGATTTGAGAGATCCAAGCATAAACACGCGGCCGGTGCCAGGACATTCATGCTTATATGCCTGGGCTCTACACTTGCCACCCTGGCTTCTATATGGATATGCCAGACCAACATGAGTCTGCACAATGGTGACCCGGGACGTATTGCAGCCCAGGTTCTTACCGGTATTGGATTCATAGGAGCAGGTCTCATAATAAAGAATCAGAATGACATTACAGGACTGACCACAGCAGCAGGCATATTTGTTACAGCATGCGTAGGAGTAGCCGTAGGAGTTGGACTGATACTTACAGCAACGGTATCTACCATAGCAGTAATAATAATCCTGTACTCTATTTTCCTGTTTCACAAGGACAAGAACAACAAAAACAATAAAAACGATCAATAATGAAATTTAGATTATCATTAATTCTAGCTGGATTATTGCTGACCATGCCTTCCATGGCACAGCAGGATCCAAACTTCTTTATCTACCTCTGTTTTGGCCAGTCCAACATGGAGGCAGGTGCAGTTCCTGCTGAGCAGGACAGGGATTTCAATGACCCGCGTTTTCAGTTTGTAGCCGCAGTTGACATGCCGCGTTATGACCGCAAGATGGGCCAGTGGTACACCGCAGTCCCACCAATATGCCGTCAGAGCAACAACATGGGACCGGTTGATTTCTTTGGACGCAAGATGATTGAGGTACTTCCAGAGAAATACAAGGTAGGCGTAGTCAACGTATCTGTTGCAGGTGCCAAGCTGGAACTCTGGGACAAGGATGCCTGCGATGATTATCTGGCAATGGAAGCAGCAGACCCAAGTCGCAGCTGGCTGGTAAACATGGCCAAGGAATATGACATGAGCCCATACCAGCGCCTGTTAGACATGGCCAGGATTGCCCAGAAGAGCGGTGTTATAAAAGGTATGCTCGTACACCAGGGCGAATCAAACCCAGATGATCCGGAATGGTGCGGCCGCCTCAAGAAAATACATGACGACCTTTGCCATGACCTGGGCATTAACCCCGATGAGGTTCCACTCCTTGCAGGTGAGCTCAAGCAGGCCGAACAGGGCGGTGCATGCGCAGCCTTCAACCAGGTTGTGCTGGCACATCTGCCAGAGGTAATGAAGAATGGCTATGTAATATCTTCTCTGGGCTGTGAAAGCCAGGGCGACCAGTTCCACTTTAACACAGAAGGAATGCGCCTTATGGGTTACCGCATGGCAGACAAGATGCTGGAACTGCAGGGGTTCAAGCAGCCGGAGAACCGCACAATCACTCTTAACCTCAAGAAGAAGGGCATAGACATAAGCCCTACCCTTGCCGGTATATTCTTTGAGGACATAAACAATTCACTTGATGGCGGTATCTGTGCACAGCTCATACAGAACCACTCATTCCAGGCTTACAATGTGCCCGATGCTCCAAATGCCAAGGAGTTTTCACAGTCTGATACCGTTATCTTTGGTTGGACCGTAATCAAGAAGGAGGGTGCAGTCGGTACTGCAGTCGTAACTGATGAAATGCCATTGGTTCCAAACCTGAAGCGTTACTATGACTTTGACCCAAATGACAAGTATGACGATGAACTGCGTTACAAGCAGTACAGCGTACGTTTTGACATTGAGGATCCGGGCCAGGGATTTGGTATTGCCGCAAATGGCTATGGCATAGCTCCTTACGGAAACGAACGTCAGGGCAACTACTATTCAAACAATACCCAGACCGCTTCAATCCCTGCACAGCAGGGAGTCAGCTATGACCTGAAGCTGAATCTTAAGGGCAACAGCTACAAGGGCCGCATCAGGGTTCTTCTTGAAGATGCTTCAGGCAATGCCAACTCTGATGAGACCGGTATCAGCCTGAGTACAAACTCATGGACCGAGATTTCAATCAAGCTCACAGCAAAGCGCACGGTTGACAGCCGTCTGGCTATCTATGCCGATGCACCAGGTACATTCTATCTTGATGAGGTCACACTTATGCCTGAGGCATCACAGTTATGGAACGATGGTAAGAACGGCCCGTTCCGCAAGGACCTGATGCAGGCTCTGGCCGACCTTCATCCTAAGTTCATGCGTTTCCCTGGCGGTTGCGCAAGTGAGGGTACAAACTATTTTGGCCAGCCATTCTGGAAGAACTCAATCGGTCCAGTAAAGGAGCGCGTAGGATTCCGTAACCATTGGGGCTACTGGACATCTCAGTACGTAGGTTTCTATGAGTACCTGCTCATGGCTGAGGCACTTGGTGCAGAACCACTGCCGGTACTTAACAACGGCGTAACCTGCCAGTTTGCCGGACATCAGTACATTGCACCACTTGAGACCGATGCTGACCGCAAGCGTTTCCATGACATCTTTGTAAAGGACGCACTTGACTTCATTGAGTTCTGCAATGGTGGCACAGATACCGAATGGGGTAAGAAACGTGCAGAGATGGGCCATCCGGAACCATTCAACCTCAAGTACCTGAGCATAGGTAACGAGAACAAGGGTAAGGAGTTCTGGGAGCGCTTTGACATTATCTATAAAGAGGTGGTTGCCAAGTACCCGGATATCATGATTGTTACCACAGCCGGTTCTGCTGCTGATGGCCGTGAGTTCAATGAGAATATGCATGAGATTGACACCAAGTACCAGAACACTATTGTTGACGAGCACTACTACCGCAACAACCAGTGGTTCTATACCAACGGTGACCGTTACAATGCTGATAAGGTTCGCGGCGCAGACGGCCTTACATACGACCGCACACGTCCAACACGCGTATTCGTAGGTGAGTTTGCCAACAACAGCAGCAACAATGACTACGCCAGTGCAATGGCCGAGGCAGCCTATTGGACAAGCCTTGAGCGCAACTCAGACATGGTCGTAATGGCTGCATACGCCCCACTCTTCTGCAAGAAGGGATTCAACAAGTGGAACTCAAACCTTATCTGGTTTGACAACCGCGGCATGTGGCGCACCTGCAACTACTATTATCAGTCACTGTTCTCTGTTGCCGGCAACAAGGCATTCCAGATGTCTGACGTAATGAATGGCACTGAGGCCGATGCAACCGTCTACACATCTCCTACCGTTGATACCAAGACTGGTGAGATATTCATCAAGTTTGTCAACTCTGAGGCTGTAGACAAGAACCTTACCATAAACATGGGCAAGGGACAGAAACGTAAAAAGTACACAGCAACGGTAGAATTCATCTCGTCGCACGATACCAAGGTAAAGAACCAGGGCGACCAGAACACATACGCCGGTGCTCCTGCACCAGAACCTGCACCGGGTCAGCGCCGTGGTGGATTTGGTGGCATGGGCGGTGGAAACCGTGTAAGCTACAATGAGGCCGTGGTTCCTCACACCAAGGAACTTGGCAAGATAAAGAAGCAGTTCACCATGGTTATGCCCGAAAACTCTATTGGAATAATCCGCTTGACTCCAGTCAAGTAAAACTAAACAACAATAATGGACAAACTCAGTTATTCATTGGGCCTTAACATTGGCCAGCAGCTTAAGCAGATGGGGCTTAAGGACAAACTTGTTGCTGCAGATTTTGCAGCATCTGTAGATGACATACTCAAGGGCAACAAGCCACAGGTTTCTATAGATGAAGCTCAGAAGATCCTAAATGATTTCTTTGCTGATCTGGAGAAACGCCAGCAGGAGGAAGCAGCCCAGGCTGGTAAGGCTGCACGTGAGGAAGGCGAGAAATTCCTCAAGGAGAACGCAAAGAAGGAAGGTGTTACTGTTACAGCCAGCGGACTTCAGTATATGGTACTGACAGAAGGTACAGGAAAAAAGCCAACTGCAGCCGATACAGTACGTTGCCACTATGAGGGTACCCTTATAAATGGTACAGTATTTGACTCTTCATTCCGCCGTGGCGAACCGGCAGAGTTTGGTCTGCGTCAGGTTATTGCAGGTTGGACAGAAGGCGTACAGCTCATGAAAGAAGGTGCCAAGTACAGATTCTTTATTCCGTACAACCTGGCATACGGCGAACGTGGTGCCGGCCAGGATATTCCACCTTATGCAGCCCTGATATTTGATGTAGAACTGATCAAGGTTCTCTAACAGGTATCATATTAAAAAAGAACCGTCCCTACTGCTCCAGGCAACAGGGACGGTTCTTTTTTTTATTCAACCAGGACCTTACGGCCATTTATAATCCGGATTCCCCGGCCTATACCAATGCGCCGACCATCCAGGTTATATATTTCATCTAACTGGTTCTCTTTTACAACCTCAATACCCGTGTCATACATATTGGCTGTACATACAATGTCATTAGAGGGCATTACATCAAGGTTCTTGTCCCAACCCAGGAACTCAAAGCCCTCAATCTCAGCTACAGACGGATACTCAATGCTGGCACCTGCTGGCAGTTCAATGCTTACAGTGCTGTCCGGCATTACGAATGTTACGGTGTACTTCCTGAACTGGAACTCATAACCGTGGCAGTTGGTACTGTCCTCACTGAAATCGTTACCCTTTACAACTACCGTCATTATACCGCTTTGGACATCATAGCCCGATTCTATTGCAGCTCCGCGTCCGTTGCTCTCTAACGTAATGGCAGACTCATCATAGTCGGCATCTACCATGGTGGTGCAGGTATCACTGATACTGATCTGCTCACCGTTATACTTAACGGCAGAGAGTTCTGAATTATAGATAAGGCGTACGTCATCAATTACAAGGGTATCGCCCTTTGATCCACCAGGAGTAATGTTGGTGGTAAAGTTTATGAGCAGGTACTTGACCGCATTTGCAGCAGAGTCTGCACTCCAGTCATATACAAAATCACCACGGGTAAGCATCCAGTCAGATGACTCCTCTATATTGATACTGGCCGATGCTATGCGGTGACTGATCTCAGAGTTGCTCTCCGGGTCACGGTAATTGTACTTGTCATGCAGATAGAACTGTGCATGTCCGGTATGAGGTGTACCATCACCCATCCTGTACTTGGTGTAGAATTCCACGGCATCGGGCTGACCATCTATAATAAGGTAATGGCCATAATTGGCAGTATCTGTATAGTTGCAGTTGGTAGAATCGCTCGGGGTCATGCTACCCATGTTCACTATACCGGTTGTAAGGTTACCATTGGCATTGGCACCCATGCCAAACAAGCCGGCAAACTTGGATATAAGCCTTACTGCATAGCCACCGTTACGGCCTTCTACCTTGGCTGGCTGTGGAGACAGACCCTTTGCGGTACCTGCCAGCGAACCGGTTGCCGACGGGAATGATGTCCATCCTGGCGAAGGTTCATTGTCCTTGGCGTTCCAGTATTCAAATCCGGCATTGCGTACCTGGTACATGTTACGTGGAATGAACTTGGCATAGACATTCCTGACTGCCGGCTGTGAAGGGTCTGCCGATGCAGTGTCTATCTTGAGTGTATAGGACGGCTGTCGGGAGAGCAGTACAGTTAACTCCTCATCGGCATACCATCCGTCAAAATCTACCTTGTCAACATCATTTGCCATGGCATTCAGATAATAGGTATGTGACTTGCTGTCTGCAATCCTGCTGTCAAGCACTGCCTCGGGCTTATAATCGGGTGTCTGGCTTGAAGACATGGAAACCCATACCCCACCCTGACCATAGGCCTGGGCGCTAACCGATGAGTAGAAATATGGAATCTGCTCAAACAGGGCGTAAGCACGGAAAAGAGTTGGGTTGAGTGAATCTATGGAAAGCGCAGTAACCTTATAGGTATAGCTTGCATTCTTTGAGAGCAGTGTGTCACAGGTTTCATTCTTATACCATGCCACAAAGCGTGAATCGCTATTGGCCGCTTTTGCCTGGATAAGGTAGGTATGTGATGGATACATATCATTCAGGACCTGGGCAGACATTACAGAGTCAAACATTACACTTTCTCCAGGAAGATAGACCGACACAAATCCCTGGCCATCGCCAGCCGACATTACATCAACCCTTGAGCTGTAGAATTCTGTTGCCAGCTCAAAGAATGCAAAGTACTCAAATGACTCTGCGTCCTGTTCTCCGGAATACTTAGTGGACTTTACAGAAGGTTTGTACTGCATCTCTGTAGATATGTACTGTGTAGCATCGGCTGTAGTGGCCCAACCAAGGAACCTGTATCCTTCCATTGGTCTTGCATACAGGTAAAGGGAGGTTGAAGTACTTGATGGATTTCCAATTGCCTGCGATGCTTTCTTTGAGAAAACTCCGGTGGAACACATTTCTACAAACATGGAATCAGCTGGGGCATCGGCCGAGAAACTGGCAAACACCAATCCGCCCTCCTGGGAGCCAACACTTGCTGTTGCCTTGAAATAGAAAGTCCTTGATCCGGCATTTACATTGCAGAAAGCCAGGCATGACAGGACGGCAACCAATATATAGAATTTCTTTCTAAGCATGTTGTATTATACTTTTAGTTGTTCCTAAACACCTTTTTTCCGTTCTCAATTACAATGCCACGGGTCTGGCCGGATACAGGCATGCCCATAAGGTTATAGGTCTGGGTTGTACTGTAATCCTTTATCTGATTGACCGATGAGAGAGGATTACCCTTGCCAAAAGTAACATTTACAATCTGCCCCATGGTCTGCTGAAGGTCTATATCTATAGTTACATACATGTAACTGGGAGATACCACAGCCCAAAGCTTAAGGGGAATCTCACCAAGCATGGGACCTATCCATGCCATATCCTCATCACTGCCATTGGAAATGGTAATATTTCCCTGGAATGAAAACTCTATCAGGCTGTCCAGCTGCTGATTGAAAGGCATGTCATTAATTATGATATTTCCAACTGGCATTTTCTCTCCCTCCTGGACAAGCATGAAATCATTCAGTGTGAATGAACATTTAGTCTGGTCCTCGCTGACAGAAAAATCTACGGTTGCTTTCTGTGGTTCTGATGTAATCTCATTGATTGTAATCTGCAGGTTGTCGGTAAAGGACATACCCTGTGCCATGCAGTTCAGCATGGCAGATAATGAAAAGGCGGCAATAAGGATTGTTTTCTTCATAATTATTATAATGTTGTATTAATACCTATAGGCTATTCCGAATGTTGCAAAAATTGGGTACATCCGGAATGCAATTGCTTTAAAACCAGGATCAAGGGCCGATGTCAGTGACCAGTCGGCTTTTACAAATACGTTTGCATGGTCCATTATGCTATAATCAATAGACAGGCATATTCCGCCGCTGAAAGACCTCATGTATTCACTGAAATCATACGATGCCGGATTGTTCCTGTTTATGATTACTTTTTCTCCCACTGGGGTATCCACCCTCAGGTATCCTTTTCCGTTTGGAGAATCATAGACCTCGCCCCTGAATGCAGGATTCATGTACATCTCCACATACGGGCCCAATCCTATACGGAAGTCCGGGGTGGCGTTTACTGATACAAGCACAGGAACCGACAGTCCTTTAAGGGTAATGTCTGTAACATCACAGCCTGTAAAATAACCGCTCATGGTATTACCCTCCATGGTTATGCTCATCCTGTAGTTCTTTACATTTGCGCTGGTATAGAAACCTTTGTAAAAAACAGAGAGTCCGGTTGACAGGCTTATCCTGTCTGTAATATTCCTGTAGCCTTCCACGCCAACGCTGATTCCACCATTGGGACTAAAGCTGTTTATTCCAATTATCTCCTGCGGAACAGGCATAGGGGTAACAGCTCCAATGGTGTATCCGGCACGTACCAGGAAACCGTTTTCACGGTCAACTGCAGTTACTTTGGCCTGCACTCCCAATGAACAGGAAGCCAGAAGGAGCAATATATGTAGTATGTGTCTTTTCATAATGGGCTTATTTTTCACATGTAACACTTACATTGTCTATAAACAGCTTACTGCCCTCAGTACCGCGGAACACGGCTCCCTGCCAGCTGCTGGCAAACCCTATGGTCAGGCTATAGCCCTTGTTTGCCAGGATTTCCTCATCAACAGGCTTGCTGTATTCCAAATCCATTTCTACTTCCTGCCACTGATCAGTAATACCGTGGATTGGATTGCCGCATTCAAGGTCTGTAACCAATCCGTCTTGACTGGTCTGAGTCCTGTGCTCCAGTCTGGCCAATCCTACTATATAGGGACTGGTCAGCATATTGTTGCCGTCCAGTACAATACGTTTTCCATCGTTATCCTGATTACGGTAGAACACTATGTACATATCCGGTTCATCAATGATTCCTTCTACTACGTTGCCCTTCCTGTCCTTGTACTGCCCTTCTACTGTCTCATACTTGAGCCATGCCGAAATCTTGACTGGCTTATGGCCGAATGGCAGGCCAAACTGAGTGGCTTTAAGGGCGTCGCTCAGGGCATTCTCTACGTCAAACTCACCAAGGAACATGCTTCCCGGTGCAATAGGCATATCTTTCCATTTTCCAAATACGCCGGTACTCTTTGTCTCGAGCTTGACACAATCAGTGCCATCATATCCACCTGCCGTTACAGGCGAAGACGGGTACGCCAGGGGGCCTGCACTCTGCACGGCCAGCCTGAATCCGGGATTACCGTTTTTCCAGGTAGCATCCCTGTTGCCGCCAAAAAGGCCATTGCTGGCATTGGTATCGGTTATTGGCCACACATAATACTTGCCTTTCTCCTCCAGTTGGCTTACGTTGAAATCAAAAGTCATATTGCCTTCTGACGGGACATCGTGGATTACGGCCAACTTATAGTCGCGGTGCCATTTCCTGTCTTCTGATTTTACCCTTAGCTGTTGTACCCTATCACCGGAAAAGTCCAGTTCCTGGCCATTAGAAAACAGGCTTTCAGATATTCCGTCCAGGATATATACCGATGCTCCCTCTGTTACCCTGAGTGTAACATTCACAAGACCTACGCTTGCATTGCTGCGTACAATAAAACCTATACTGTCTGTTGCCGACGAAACAGTCTGAACAGTATCGGAATCATGATAAAAAATTTCTGATGGAGATTCCAGATGGAGACTGACTTGCTCAATATCACATTCAGCATTCAACGGTTCATCACCGCATGAGCCATATAGCAGGCAAAAAAACATGCCTGCAGCAGTTAATAGTGATTCTCTCATATCCAGCAATGTTATTAACGTACAAAATTAGAACAATATAATTAACAGTACAAACAGCTAGGAGTCATATACAGCTATTTACACCCTTTTAATATATATTCAACTTCATTGTAATATACATAGGATTGGTAAAGGCTGGAATACAAAGAAAGGGACCCATTGTTATGGATCCCTTTCCTTATTATCTATTGGTTGGGTTTAGAAGCCGCCCATGCCGCCACCAAAGCCACCCATGCCGCCGCCAAAGCCGCCCATGCCGCCGCCGAAGCCGCCCATGCCGCCGCCAAAGCCGCCACCAAAACCGCCCATGCCACCACGGCCACGCATGCTCTGACGGGCATTCCTGTCGCCGAATACTGACAGACGATATGTAAGGGTTGCAAGGAAGTAGCTTGTAATGTTCTTATTCTCTGTATCAGTACGTGATGTAGCACTCATTGAACGGTTAACAGTGCTGCGCTGATGCAGGAGGTCATACGCTGAGAGTGAGAGACTTGCTGCGTTACCCTTGAGGAATGAGAATGATACAGAAGCATTCCAGATAAGCTCATTGGTATTCATAGGACCATCATAACCACGACGGCTGTTCATGTTGAGGTCTGAACCAAGACGCATGTTTCTCCAAGGAATGTATGCCATAAAGCTACCACCATAGCTAAAGTCATAAGTATCCATGTTGCGCTCAGGCTGGAGGTCATTGGTCTGATGTGAGTAACGCAGGCTTCCATCCAGAGATGCAGTCAGGAAGTCATCACGGTACTCAAAGCTCAGATTCTCATTTGCACCGGTATTCTTACTTGTACGCAGCTGTGAGTTTCCACCCATGATCTGAGCATAACTCTCCTGATGCTGGAAGTTACCACTGGTGTTGGTTGAGAATGAGAATCTGTCATCTGGGAATGTGTAGTTGTACATTACACTAGCATTAGCACTCCAGTTAGACCAGAAACCATCCATATTGATTGGCATGCTCTCTGTACCACCATTTGGCAGCAGGTTTGCGCGGTTCTGAATCTGACGCAGGTTGTTGCTCAAGCTGGTGTTGATGTTAAAGCTACCCATTGTAACAGGATTATACTTCTGATAGCCCAGGCTCAACTGGTTGTTGAAAGTAGGCTTAAGGCCAGGGTTACCCATTGATACGCGGAATGGGTCTGTATCATCACGGATATCGAGCAGCTGATTCATCTGTGGCTGGCTTGAACGTCCGTTATAGCGGATATTGATCTGTTCCTGACGAGTAACTCTGTAACGGAACTGAACGGTAGGAGTCCAGTTGAATACGGTACGCTGCAGCAGTGTATCTGTTACACCCATACCAGAGTAGTTCATCTTTGAGTACTGTGGCAGTACAGAAAGACCTACGGTAAAGTTGTAAGACTGGTCTGTAGCATTCTTGCGGAACTGCAACTGAGCTGTCTGGTCGTAGTTGTAATAGAATGAGTTTGTACTCAGTTTAGCATCGCGGATAAGCTGATTATCCTCGTAAATCCAGTCAGGGTTACCCCAGATTGCGTTCAGCTCATCGGCCATGTTATATGTAGCACGGTCACTGTTCTGAGCGCTGTACTGGAACTGATAGCTCAACTGCAGATAGGTTCCTGTTGCAATAGGCTCTGAGTAAGTAGCCTGAATGCTATAGGTCTGTCTCTTGCTTGGATTGTCATTGTAACGGTTGAGCAGAGTATCATGTCTAACATAGGACTGGGTAGCCATAACATAGTTGTGAGATGTCTGCTCACTGCGTGAGAACTGCTCACTGTTCTGGTTGCTCAGGTTATAAGAACCACGTACTGATACGTTACGGCCACGGTTTCCAAAACGGCGTACAAACTGTACGTTACCGCTGGCTGACTTATTGGTGCTTACATTCTTGGAGTTACTGTTCTGAATGTTCCAGATACTCTCGTCGTAATAAGCCTTGAGAGAATCAATTACATCAGCCATAGGGTCAATTGAATTTGAAAGTTCAATTGCAAAATCACCATACTTTGTAGGAATAAGTTCTATTGACTTATAGAAAGAGGTGGTATCCAGAGGATTTGACATGAACTTATAAGGATCATCCTTGAAAGTTCTTGACCAGCTCTTGCTGGTGCTACCAGACTTGCTGTATGAGAACTGAGGCTGGAACAGAAGGCTGGTATAGTTATCCTTATTCCACTCAATACGCATCTGGCCGCTCAGGCTGTTGCTTCCGCTGGTGCTCTCGCTCATACGGTTGTTCCATGTATGGTTAACAACGTTTGGAGTCATAGCATTTGTAGCATAGAAGTTCTCACCAGAAGACTTGGAACTGGAAGTATTGTCGCTGTGGCTCCAGTTAACGCTACCACCTACTTCCCACTGATAGTTATCCTGTGAAACCTCTCTACCAAGGTTCATGGCAAAGTTGGCACCGCCGCTGTAGCTCTTGCTTACGCCGCCGCCACCGCCGCCGCCAAAGCCGCCCATGCCGCCGCCAAAGCCGCCCATGCCCATGCCGATACCACCGCCCATGCGCATGCCGCCGCCCATGCCGCCCATGCCGCCGGATGACTGGCTTGCAGAACCCATGATGGTAACCTGCTTATCCTCGTCAAAACGGTTGATAGAAGCGTTTATCTGATAAAGGGCAGCTACATCGAATCCTTCGTCACGGAGAGGAGCACCACCGCCAACAGATACGTTACCAAACCAACCCTTGGCCATACCTTTCTGAACCTGGAGGTCAAGAACTGTCTCTTCCTCACCGTCATCAATACCGGTCTGGCGGGCCAGGTCACTCTGCTTGTCGTATGCCTTAACCTTCTCAATCATCTCGGCTGTAAGCTGGGTAAGAGCAACAGTCTTGTCATTGCTGAAGAATTCCTTACCGTTAACGAGAATACGAGATACGGTCTTTCCGTTTACGGTAATCTCACCGTCACTGCCAATCTGTACACCAGGAAGCTTACGGATAAGATCCTCAACGGATGAACCCTCAGGAAGCTTGTAAGCAGCACTGTTGAACATTACGGTATCATTGATCATCTGAACCTTTGCAACTACTGCATTTACGGCAACCTCAGGAAGAGTAACATCACCTCTCATGGTAATCTTACCAAGATCTGTGGTAGCAGTACCTGATTTCAAGGTGAAATTCTTGTCTGTGTTGTCATAACCTACATAAGAAGCACGGAGAACATAGTTTCCGGCCTTGAGGTTGGAGATAGTGAATGAACCGTCATCCTCGGTAGATGTTCCACTGACATAAGTGGAGTCTGTACCGGAAATCTGGTAAACCTGCACTGCGGCAGGGAACAGAGGCTCGGCTGAATCAAAATCGTAAACCGAGCCCTTGACTGTCAGATTCTGCGCAACCAGCACTGTGGCCGATGTAACGAGAAATGCAATCAGAGTGGCAAATCTTTTCATTTGGTTGTTAGTATTATTGTTTTGTTGTTATTCTAAAAAACACCTATATTATAAAGTACAGTCCGTTTAGTTAAATTATAAACGTGCGATTTTACAAAAATTTTTCATTTTGATAAAAAAAATGGCCTATGGTTTAATCTAAAAGGGTTTTTCTTAACTTTGCCAATGAAGTTTTTTAGATTTATTCAGTTATGAAAAAGACATTTATCATACTTTTTACAACATATGCCTTTCTTGCATTGTGCGGTTGCAGCTCCAGCTACAATGAATCCCAGTTCAAGGAATTTGACATTTCCTGCGCCGACGGAACAACACGTCAGGGAGGCATATATATTCCCAAAATGACACGTCATGATGACCGGTTACCGGTAATTTACATGGCAGATGGACTTGTATTCAAGGACTGTAACCTCAAGCACATGATTGACTCTCTCATAGACAATCATCTCATGGATCCTGTGGTTGTAGCCTGCTCGTATGAAAACAAATATACAATACCTGGTTACAAGCTGGCATATAGGAACGCGGAATACATAGAGGAAGTGTCCAAGCAGGACAATAAGCTTGCAACCATCTACGAGAACCACATGGTTTACTTTTGCCGTGAGTTCATACCTTATATAAAAAAAAATGCTCCGGTAACCACCAGCAGGAATGAGACGCTGTTCTTTGGTACATCCAACAGTGCTGATTTTGGACTCACGCTGAGCATGCGCAACCCCGACCTCATATCGGAATACTGGTGCTATTCCCCTGTATATTCCAACGTGAAGGATTACCCTGTCCTGGAGCAAAAAAACATTTACAGGATCTGTTGGGGAGCCAAGGAAGAAGTAGAAATGTTCGAATACTTCCCATCATTGCTGAACGATCTCCGCAAACGTGGCGGCACAGTCCATTCATGGACATACAATGGCGGTCATGAACGCGAATGGTGGAAATACTGGTTTGGAGAGGAACTCCAGAAACGTTTCCCCTACTCCTCTAAATAATAAATCATACTAACACATATCTCATGAGAAAAACAGCTATTGCACTTGCATTTACACTGACCGTGTCTTTGGCATCGGCCCAGGACAAGCTCTACACCAACACTTTTAATCTGAACCGCATAGAACTGCTGGAGGGTCCGTTCAAGCATGCTATGGATCTGAATGTCAGGGTACTCCTGGAATATGATACAGACCGACTGCTGGCTCCATTCCTGAAAGAGGCCGGACTACCGCAGAAAGCCCAACTGTTCCCTAACTGGGAAGGACTTGACGGTCATGTAGGAGGACATTACGTCTCTGCACTGGCAATCCACTATGCAGCTACAGGCAATCAGGAATGCTACGACCGCCTTGTCTATATGATAGACGAACTGGAACGCTGCCAGAATGCCAACGGCAATGGATATCTGGGTGGTGTTCCCAACAGCAAACAGCTTTGGGCAAACCTGTCTAAAGGTGATTTTGGACTGTTCCGGGGATCATGGGTTCCTTGGTATAACGTACACAAGATGTATGCTGGACTGCGTGATGCATGGCAGTATGCAGGAATAGAAAAGGCCAAGGATATGTTCATAAAGTTCTGTGACTGGGGACTGGAAACAATAAAAGACCTGTCCGAACAGCAGATGGAACAGATGACCGGAACCGAATTTGGCGGCATGAACGAGGTTTTTGCCGATGCTTACCAGATTACCGGTGACCGCAAGTATATTGACGCAGCCAAAAGATTCCGTCATCAGGATATATTTGAGAACATGGCCGATGGCAATGACAACCTGGACGGCAAGCATGCCAACACACAGGTTCCCAAGGCCGTAGGTTATGCACGCGTGGCTGCACTGGATAATGATGAGCGTGCCAGGGATGCTGCCGTTTTCTTTTGGGACAGAGTGGCTAATCACCGCTCCGTAGTTATTGGAGGCAACAGTCGCAGCGAACATTTTCCATCGGCATCGGACTATAAGAGTTATGTGGAGCACAGAGAGGGACCAGAGTCCTGCAACACTAACAATATGCTCAAGCTTACAGAGTTCATGTTTGCCATTGAACCCAAGGCCGAATATGCCGATTTCTATGAGAAGGCCATGTTTAACCACATACTCTCAACCCAACACCCGGAACACGGCGGATACGTTTACTTTACTCCGCTGCGTCCAGCCCACTACCGTGTATACTCACAGGTCAACGAAGGCATGTGGTGTTGTGTTGGTACAGGTATGGAAAACCACGGTAAATACGGCGAATTCATATATACCCACGATGCAGACAACAGTCTTCGTATAAATCTGTTCATTGCATCACGTCTTGACTGGAAGGAAATGGGTGCAACCATCACCCAGGATACAGATTTCCCCTACTCTGAATCTTCCAGGATAACCGTTAATCTTAAAAAATCCAAGAAGTTCAAACTCATGATCCGCAAGCCACAGTGGACAGACAGCGGATTCTCAATCAGATTGAACGGCAAGGAAATAGCAGTAAACGACGGATATGTTGCCATTGACCGCAAGTGGAAAAACGGAGATGTAATTGAACTGTCTCTGCCAATGCCTGTATCTGTAGAGGCCCTGGATAATGTTCCTGAGTATCTGGCCGTAAAGAAGGGCCCTATTGTACTGGCAGCACGCACCGGAAATGAGAACCTGTTTGGACTGGTGGCCGATGATGGCCGATGGAGCCATATTGCACATGGTCCGCTTGTTCCGGTAGATGAGACACCTATAATGATAGGAACACAGGCAGAGATAGAAAAGAAGCTGCAGGGCATGAAACCCGTTGCAGGCAAACCCCTCCACTATACAGTGGATGGTCTGTTTGACAGCGAACGTTTTGCCGGACTTGAGCTGGAGCCTTTCTATAGCCTGCATGACAGCCGCTATGCAGTTTATTTCCTGTCACTCTCAAGCAATGACTACCAGGAAATGCTATCCAGGATAAGGGAGGCAGAACAGGCCATGCTGGAACTTGACAGACGCACTGTAGATGCTATAGTACCAGGAGAGCAGCAGCCCGAGGCCGACCATAAGCTCCAGAGCGACAACTCTACAGCCGACCGCCAGGAAAACAGTACATACCGTACAGTAAGACGCACCGGTAGTTTTAGTTATGACCTGTATACAGAGGGAAATGAGGACCTCTCACTCTGCATAGGCTACTGGGGCAACGAATCCGGTCAGTATGGACGCCAGCGCGGACTGGATATCCTGATAGACGGTGAACTGTTCCTGTCCGAAACCGATTTTGCCAATAACGGCCGTGAGGAAATAGTACGCAAGGAATACAGACTCTCACCTGAACTTATAAAAGGAAAGGAAAAGATACGTATTACATTCCGCCCATCGGAAAACAGCATCTGTCCAAGGATATTTGATATAAGATTCCTCAGATAAAAAAAGAATCGCCCGGTATCAGCTGAGATATCCGGGCGATTTTTTTTCTTTTAGGCCTGTTGTCAGGACTCCTCCTGGAAATATAGCTTGTAGTACTTTCCGTGTTCATCCTCACCCTGCTCTATCAGGTTGCGGTTACCATGCACGTACACATGGAAGTTCTTGTCCAGTTTGATTACACTCTTGTAGAGTCGGTTCTGTTTCTTTACAGCCGATTCGTTTACATCAAACTGATCTTCCATCTGAACCTTGCGTTCATCCTGGTAACGCTGACGGTAGTCATCAAACATGCTTACTACCTCAGGCTGCGTAAGGATCTGCTGCTGGAAACCATTCATATCAAACTTTGGAGTGGTCTTGAAATAACCCATTGTGCGGTTCAACAGGTCAGCCTGGTCTGCACGTGTAAGGTCAAACTGCTTGGGCAGTTCCTGTGCCACAAAGTTGCGGGTCATGTCCATAAGGTTCTCTGTCTGGAAGTATGAGTCCTGCCTGCGTGTGAGGTGCAGGAAATCATCTACCCAGTAGCTGGCACTCTGACCGTTGGTTCGGTCTACCACTGCTACCATATAGCCTTTTTCGCGCTCATAGTTCATAATAAGACAACCCTTGTCCAGACGCCTCAGGTTAACGCCGTCAACCGGAGATATGTCAAATCCTTCATCATCGTGCTCTACGGTAATGAACGTTTCCTTGTTCTCTATCTTGAATATACCTACCGCCTCGTTTATGTCACGGCCTATTTCCATGCCGGTAATGTGAGCCACTATAAAATCGCCGCCCTTGATCTTGGGATGCTGGCAACTCTCGTACAGATGTGTAGCAAGGTCAACAGAGAAATCCAAGAGCATATCCGGGTTATCAAAGATGTCCGATACCAACCTATATACACGGTTGTTCTCAAGACCCATATCATCATGGAAATTAAAGCGTTCTTCACTCTTGAATGCCCCTACAAAATACTCTGTAAGAAGGGTATTCATGTCCTGAGTCATGATATATGGTTTATGTGAGAGCACAAAAGGCTCATCGTTTGCCTGGTTCCCCACATAATGGAGAGCCAATGTACGTATCTGCATTTCTGCCATCTTAAAATTATTGTAGGCTTAATGATTCATTATTACCAGCAGATCAGTCGTTCTGGGCACCTCCTGCCAGATCGAGAATCTCGTTTGTAATGGCCTGCTGTCTGAGTTTATTGTACTGAAGTGTAAGTTCACCTATAAGTTTGTCGGCATTCTCCGTGGCAGCCTGCATGGCAACCACACGGGCAGCCTGTTCACTCGCATAGGAATCCAGCATTGCGCAATATACTTTCATGCGGATAACCTTAGGCAGGAGCTCCCCGATAAGTTCCTGGGCACCGGGTTCCAGGATATAGTCAGACTGATACGATTCCGTGCTCTGCGGAACAGAGACTGGAAGCAGTACCTCATCCACTATATTCTGTGAGCCTGCACTCTTGAAATGCGTATAAGACAGAACCACACGGTCCAGACTACCGGACCTGAACATATCCATCAGGTCATCGGCCAGAGAGGCTGCATCCTGATATTTACGCTCGGCCATCATTCCCGCATAGAAACGGTTTATTTCCATCCCCTCTTTTAAAAGAGACTCTGTTATCTTTTGACCTACGGTATATATGAGCGGTTTGTCATCGGACTTGGATTCCTGGGCTATCAACTCACGGCTGTGACGTATTATGTTTGCATTGAATCCGCCACATAGGCTTGAATCACTGGAGAAACATATCACAGCAACATTCTTGACCTCACGCTCCTGTACCAGCGGCGAAACCATCTGGGCCTGAGGCATGGTGGACAGGCTGGAAAGTATATGATCCAACTGTTCCACGTAAGGGAGAGCATACTGAATGCCCTGCTGAGCCTTACGCAGTTTAACACTCGATACCATCTTCATTGCAGATGTGGTCTTTCGGGTGTTGGATACCGATGCTATCCTGTTCTTTATCTCCTTGAGTGACATGATTCAGATTCAGATTCCCAATTCCGATATTGTCTGGGCTGCAGCCTTCTCAATCTCGGCACTGATAGTATTATCCATCTGTCCTGCAGACAGTTTGTCAAGAACAGACTCTGAATATCCAGAGCGGATTATCTCTACAAAACGGTCCTCAAACTCAGTGACACGTTCAATTGGCACATTCTTGAGCAGGCCGTGGATACCGCAGTACAATACAGCTATCTGCTCTCCTACAGGCATTGGTGAATACTGTGGCTGTATGAGAAGTTGGTTGTTCTTGCGTCCCTTGTCGAGTACCATGGCTGTAACTGGATCCATATCACTGCTGAACTTGGAGAACGCCTCGAGCTCACGGTACTGGGCCTGATCAATCTTAAGGGTTCCTGCAACCTTCTTCATTGACTTTATCTGAGCATTGCCACCAACACGCGATACCGAGATACCTACATTGATAGCAGGACGGAATCCCTGATTGAACAGATTGCTTTCCAGATAGATCTGGCCATCGGTAATGGAAATAACATTTGTAGGAATGTAGGCCGATACATCGCCTGCCTGAGTCTCAATGATGGGCAGAGCAGTGAGTGAACCTCCTCCCTTTACATGTCCCACGAGCGATGGTGGCAGGTCATTCATCTTTTCTGCAACATCCTGCTGGCTTATAATCTTGGCAGCACGTTCCAGCAATCTTGAATGCAGATAGAAAATATCTCCAGGGTATGCCTCACGACCCGAAGGGCGCCTGAGGATAAGAGATACCTCACGGTAAGCCACAGCCTGTTTGGAGAGATCGTCATATACCACCAGTGCATGACGGCCGGTATCGCGGAAATACTCACCTATGGCAGCGCCTGCCAGAGGAGCATAGTACTGCATGGCTGCCGGATCTGCAGCCGTAGCCGTAACTACTATGGTGTAGTCCATAGCTCCATGCTGACGCAATGTATTTACAATAGAAGCCACGGTAGAGCCTTTCTGTCCTACGGCAACGTATATGCAGAACACCGGCTTGCCGGCCTCATAGTTGGCACGCTGATTGATTATGGTATCTATAGCAATGGCTGTCTTACCGGTCTGACGGTCACCTATAATAAGCTCACGCTGACCACGCCCTATAGGTATCATTGCATCTATGGCTCTCAGTCCTGTCTGCAATGGCTCATGCACAGGCTCACGGAATACTACTCCAGGTGCCTTGCGCTCCAGAGGCATCTCAAAGAACGGGCCATCTATATTGCCCATACCGTCCAGTGGCTGTCCAAGAGGGTTTACAACACGTCCTATCATTTTCTCGCTCACATTGATAGAGGCAATACGGCCTGTGCGATGCACAGTCATATCCTCCTTTATCCTGTCTGTGGGTCCTAATAGGATTGCACCTACATTATCTTCCTCAAGATTCATGACTATGGCACGTATGCCATTGTCAAACTCTACGAGTTCATCGGCCTGGGCATTCCTGAGTCCGTAAATACGGACCACGCCGTCACTCACCTGGAGTACGGTACCCACCTCCTGAAACCTGGCACTGGTGTCTATACCCTTGAGCTGTTCCAGAAGTACCTCCGATACCTCGCTTGCCTTTATTCCGCCTCCCATTATATGATTCTGTTGTTCTTTTCAATTAGTTCCTTATGGATACGCTGCAATCTGGTTGCCACACTGGCATCCATACGGTATCCATCTACCTGAAGTACAAATCCACCCATCAAGGATGGATCCACGGCATGGGTCCATTCTACGTTGCCATGCTCTACATTGTCCACCAACTGCTCCAACTGTGTACGGTGTTCATCACCCACAGGAGTGGCAGTAATAAGCCTTACCGGCACAATTCCATGGCTTTCACGGTACAGGTTCTGATAGCTGACCGACATTACAGTCAGGCAGTCACTGCGACCGGCTCCTACTACCAGGCGGAAAAAAGCCCTGAGAGATGCGCTCAGCTGGGACTTTCCATCGGTTATGGCAGTCTCGAGCAGACTGCACTTATCCTCTAAGCCCACAGTAGGATCGGCCAGACGTTCACGTATGGCATGTACTGAGCGCAACCGCTCCGCAAGTATCTGCATTTCTGCATAAACCTGCTGGTCCTGCCCCAATTCCACTGCATACTGATACAGTGCCCTGGCATATCTTACGGAAACGGTTCCAGTATTCATGACTGTTATCTGTTCTTTTTTACATCATCTATCAGGCGGTCTATCATGGAGAGCTGCTCCTCATTTGAAGACAACTCCTTGAGAACCACCTTTTCTGCTACCTGTACTGACAGTTCCGCAACCTGGCGTCGTAGAGACCTGAGGGCCTCCTCTTTTTCCAGACGGATCTGCTCGCGTGCATCGGAAATGAGTTTTTCACCCTGTTCCCTGGCACGCTGCTCTGCCTCTGCCATGATTTCGTCGCGCCGGTCTGCTGCCTCCTTGAGGATACGCGCCTTCTCGGCACGGGTCTCCTTGAGCAGCTCATCGCATTCTTTCTGGATACCGGCAAGACGCTCGTTTGCCTCCTTGGCAGCATGGAGAGACTTGTCTATATACTCATTGCGCTTGTCCACCATACCGGTTATAACGGGGAATCCCCATTTTACCAGTATGAAGAACACTATACCTGCTGCAATGAGCATCCAGATCAGCGTACCGACTTCGGGAATCAGCAGATCCATTATTACTTAGCGTAAAGAGCAAGCAGACAAACAATTACAGCAAGGAGTGATACACCTTCCATGAATGCACCAATCAGAATCATAGAACTGCGGATATCACCGGCAGACTGTGGCTGACGTGCAATGGATTCCATGGCAGACTGTCCAATCTTGCCAAGACCAATGGCTGCACCTACAACTGCTATTCCAGCACCAATTGCAATACCTGCGTTACCCAATGCAGCACCAGCGGCTGCCTGTAAGAATGTTGCTAACATAATGTTATTATTTAATTGTTGGTTAATTCCTTGTTTTCTTTTGTTTCATGTTCAGGACGCGACAGTCCTATAAAGACGGCCGACAGCATAGTGAACACATAAGCCTGTATATAAGCTACCAGCAGTTCCAGACAGTTCATGAAAACCATAAAGAACACAGACAGGGCGGTCATGGGGACGCCTATGAACGGACCCATCTTGGCAGTAATGAAAATCACGCATGTAAGGGACAGGATTATGGCATGTCCGGCAGTCATGTTTGCAAACAGACGTACGGTGAGTGCAAAAGGCTTGGTAAAGATGCCAATAATCTCTATGAAAGGCAGCAATGGGATTGGTGCCTTCAGGAATACGGGAACATCGGGCCAGAGTATTTCTTTCCAGTATTCCTTGTTTCCAAATATGTTTACCGTAAAGAAGGTAATAAGCGCCAGGAACAGGGTGATAGCAATATTTCCTGTTACGTTGGCTCCTGCCGGGAATATTGGGATTAGTCCCATTATATTACTCAGCAGTATGAAAAAGAACAGGGTAAGCAAGAGAGGAGAATACTTTCTGTAATCCTTGCCGACCGATGGTCTGATTACATCATCCACTATCATGACTACCACGTATTCAATCAGTCCTGCAAAACCGCTTGGAGGAGCGCTGGTCTCATCATGGCGGCTGTACCAAGCTGCAACCCACATTATTATTCCGCACAGCAGCAGGCAGTTTATTATGACAGCCAGTACTACCTTGGTAAGAGAGAGGTCCAGAGGTTTAATTTCTGTTCCGTCCGGCAGGTCCTCTACCAGTCTTCCGGCATGGGCACCTTCCTGGGTTACATGGAATCCCTGATAGCACTCTCCGTTCTCGCGGAGTTTTTCCGATGAGAACACATGCCAACCCGATACCTTGCTGTACAGTATTACCGGAAGGTCCAGGATAACCTCTTTATTACCTATACTTATAATGTGCCATTCGTATGAATCCTTGAGGTGGCCAAAGATTATGCCCTTTACATCTACAGTCTCCTCCTGGGCGCTGTCATTATGGGCAGCACGGACCGGGACTGACGTCCACAGCAGCATAAGACATAATATGTAGATTATCTTTTTCATCTCTTATGCTCCAGTTTAATGAAATGGATGGTCTCGGCCATGGACAGACACATATAGAACGCCATGAACGTCACGGCAAACACAAGCAGTTGGCTACCTACTGCTGCAAAATATACAACCAGCAGGACAAGCGACAACAGTATCTTGAATACCCTGTATGCCAGGAAGAAATGGCTGCGGTCACGTCCTTTCCTGTCATTGTTGCGCTTGAGGATAAGCATTACCCCAAACATAATGGCAAAGAACAGCGGTATTATGAACAGGAGCTGCGGATACTGCTCAGGCCAGAAAGCACGGATAAGCAGAACGCCAGCCACCGTAAGCAGGGAAAGCAATGTAAAATATATAGCCGCCAGTCTTTTCATAGCTCAACACATACTGACAGGACATTGTCCTTTAACTCGGCAAAACCGGATTTTATTCCTATACGCTGTATGCCGTCTTTCTGACAATTGTAAACGAGTGTACCTTTCTCCAGGGATGATATTATAGGCGCATGGTTCTCAAGGACAGTAAAACTGCCAACCGTTCCCGGCAGGGTAACATAATCCACGCTGCCACTGTAAATCAGACATTCAGGAGAAATAATACGCAGGTCCAGCATAATCAGTTCTTTATTTCGCCCAACAGTTTCTTTCCTTTCTCTATAGCCTCCTCTATTGTACCAACATTGAGGAACACCTGTTCAGGGAGGTCATCCACCTCTCCGTCCAGTATCATATTGAATCCCCTGATGGTATCCTCTATGCTCACCATGACTCCGTTTATACCGGTAAACTGCTCTGCAACGGTGAACGGCTGCGACAGGAACCTCTGTACCTTACGTGCACGTGCTACGGTGAGCCTGTCCTCATCGGACAGTTCATCCATACCCAGGATGGAGATGATATCCTGCAGCTCATTATAACGCTGGAGGATCTGTTTTACGCGCTGGGCGGTCTCATAGTGGGACTTGCCAACAACATTGGGATCAAGTATTCTGGATGTTGATTCAAGCGGATCTACAGCTGGATATATACCAAGTTCCGCAATCTTGCGGCTCAATACCGTAGTGGCATCAAGGTGCGAGAACGTAGTGGCCGGAGCCGGGTCTGTAAGGTCATCGGCCGGTACATATACGGCCTGTACAGACGTAATTGAACCGTGAATAGTGGAAGTAATACGTTCCTGCATCTTACCCATCTCTGATGCCAGTGTAGGCTGATAACCTACAGCACTCGGCATACGTCCCAGAAGGGCCGATACCTCACTGCCTGCCTGGGTAAAACGGAATATGTTGTCTATGAAGAACAGTATATCGCTGTACTGTCCGTCGCTGCCAGCACCATCACGGAAGGACTCTGCAACGGTAAGACCGGAAAGAGCAACCGATGAACGTGCGCCTGGCGGCTCATTCATCTGGCCATAAACGAGCGTGGCCTGTGATTTGGCAACCTCGCTGTAGTCAACCTTGCTCAGGTCCCACTCACCGCGTTCCATGCTTTCCTTGAATTCGTTACCGTATTTGATTACGCCCGATTCTATCATCTCACGCAGCAGGTCATTACCCTCGCGGGTACGCTCTCCCACTCCGGCAAATACAGAAAAACCATTGTTCTTCTTGGCAATATTGTTGATCAGCTCCATAATCAGGACTGTCTTGCCTACTCCTGCACCTCCAAAAAGGCCAATCTTACCACCCTTGCAGTATGGCTCCAGCAGGTCAATGACCTTGATGCCGGTAAACAGCACCTCCTCTACCGTGGAGAGTTCCTCAAATTTAGGCGGCTCACGGTGAATGGGGAATGCGCCCTGTGGATCCAATGGCTTGAGATCGTCAATAGGTGCACCTACCACATTCATCATACGGCCCTTGATCTGCTTTCCTACCGGCATTGTGATTGGGCCGCCAAGCGGACGGGCCTCCATGCCACGCCTCAGTCCGGTGGTAAGGTCCATGGCTACACAACGTACCATGTTTTCTCCAATGTGCTGCTGTACCTCAATAATGAGCTTGCGTCCATCATCACGTGTTACCTCCAGTGCATCGAATATGGATGGAAGCATGTCTCCACCCTGAGCAAAAGCAACATCGACCACCGGTCCGATGATCTGTGCTATATGTCCTGTTATACCTTCCATTTTAAAACTGATAATGTATTCGCAAAGATACTTAATCAGTAACAATAAAGTGTACCAAATCGGAATACTTTTATTCCTTTATGTTGATAATTAGCACTAACTTTGCATCTGTTATGATAGCATTACAGTTGATAGGCGGTCTTGTCCTGCTGTTTTTGGGTGGTGACTGGCTGGTTGACGGTTGCGTGGCAATTGCCAACCGTTGCCGCATATCGCCAATGGTAATCGGACTGACCATCGTGGCTTTTGGTACTTCGGCGCCGGAACTGCTTGTCAGCACCACATCGGCCCTCAAGGGAAGTGAGGGCATTGCAATGGGCAATGTAATAGGCTCAAACATTGCCAATATAGGGCTCATACTTGGTCTTACCGCCATATTATGTCCAATAATGGTGGAGAACATGAAATCCGTTCTCAGGAGCGGTGGAGTAATGGTAGGTGCATCACTCCTGCTCATACTGTTCTCGCTGGATGGCCAGCTGTCACGTGCGGAGGGAATAGTATTGTTCCTCTGCCTGATCATTTATACCGTAGTAGAAATAATAATGAGCCGCAGGAATGAGACAGACCATGCCGGACAGGAGGAAAAAAGCATGGGATTGTTACCTTCCATACTGCTCATCCTGCTCTCCTTTGGAATGCTTGCCTTTGGTTCTGACCAGCTGGTTGACGGTGCCTGTTCACTGGCACGTCTTATAGGCGTAAGCGAAAAGGTAATAGGACTTACCATTGTAGCTTTTGGCACCAGTCTTCCAGAACTTGCGGCCTCTGTAGCTGCAGCCCTGAAAAAGCAGATGGATATATCAATAGGAAATATTATAGGTTCCAACCTGTTCAATATTCTGAGCGTGCTTGGTATTACAGCAAGTATCAAGCCTATCCTGTTCAGCATGTCTGATTACAGCAAGGACTTTACCGTAATGATGGCATTTGCCCTGGCGCTGCTCATATTCATACAGCCGTGGAAACAGACAGGCAGGCTATCCCGTGCTGCCGGAACAGCTATGTTCCTGTCATATATCCTATATGCATATTTCCTGTTCTGAATATATAGAACCCTACAGTTCAATAGTTTACCGTATAAAACCATTAAACAAATACATACTATGTTATCAACTATCATTACAGTTGCCGTTGTAATAATGATTGTTCTTTACTATTTTAATTGCAACAACCGCGAAGTAGCCCTGCACAAGGAGGCCGAGGCACAGAAGGGCAAGGTAGAAACCGTACACGACACCATGTGGAAAACGCTCAAGCAGGAGGCTGGTGTTACCGAACAGTACAAGGAGGCTTTTGAGAAGATATATCCAGACCTGATTGCCGGACGGTATTCCAAGGACAATGGGAATCTCATGAAATGGATTACCGAATCCAATCCTCAGTTTGACAGTTCCCTCTACCAGCATCTCATGCAATCAATCGACCTGCAGCGTGCATCATTTGCAAATGCCCAGCAGCGCATGCTCGATGTTATCCGCGAGCGCGACACACTGATTGAATCAATGCCTTCCAAGTGGTTTATAAGCAACAAGTCTAAGATAGACTACAAGATAATCTCGTCCACCATAAGCAAGACAGCCGTCCAGACCGGTATTGATGACGACGTAAAACTGTTCTGATGCACAAATACGGATACATACTTCCTGTAGCCACTGTCATACTGGCTTTTGCCGTTACATTCAACACAGACCTGTGGTGGGTGTACCTCACGGCGCTGGCCATCATGGAGATACTCGTGTACCTGTTGTTCAACGTAATAAACAGGGACAAGGAGTTCCTGAGTGGATATGCGGTGGAAGTACGTCATTATAATGCATGGACAGAGCGTGTTGTAAGGACCGAGACTTACACAGACGGGAAAGGCAAGCCCCAGACCCGCACCAAGGTGGATTATGTACATCATCCTGAGTACTGGGTGATGCCGCTTAACACCGGTAAGGAAATCAACATAAGCCACAGCCACTACAAATACATAGTTGGCTTGTGGAATACCCCAAAACACAGTTTTGAAACATTCCATGTAAACTGTGTATCCGGTGGTGGAGGCCAGCGGTACAGTTGGGATGGCAATGAGGATAATGCCCAGACAGCCACATATACCAACATGTACAAGAATTACCTCCAGTATTCACATTCCATATATCGCGGCGACCGGATAAGCAAGAAAGAAGCCCGCAGGATGGGACTGTTTGACTACCCGTCCATAGACGGCCATGAACAGAATGTAGTGTGCTGTTCCGGTGAACTTAGCGGTTTTCCCCTGGAAGAAGCACACCAGACTGCATTCCAGCATCTGAATGCCTTTCTGGGTGAAAAACATCAGGTACATTTCCTCACACTGCTGTTTCCGGCCGACAAGGGCATTGAACAGGCCCTGTTACAGCGCGACTATTGGGAAGGAGGTAACAAGAACGAATTTACCACATGTCTTGGCATAAAGAGAGAAGGAGATTCTTTCAAGGTAGTTTGGAGCAAACCGTTTTCCTGGATGGACACCCCTACCCTTGAGAGTGCTGCCATTGACTGGTTTATAAGGAATCCAGAACTGGACCTGCTTGCCTACGCGTCATGGCTCAGGGAAAACATAAGCCTATGGAAAAGGAAGGAGTTCAGTGATTTTAAGTATCTTGGACGCCACATGTCCAGATGGCAGACCATTCTCTATTATTTCCTGACGGTCCTGCTATGCATCCTTACATTGTTCATTCTCATTGAGATCTGTTCCACAGTCAACTAAAAAAACGCCAGGTCACATTTACAGTGAACCTGGCGTTTTCCTTTATCCTTACGGTATAGAGCCGTAGCCCTTATCAGGACTTCCTGTTTTTAAGTACATCCCTTATGAAATATGCAATCAGGGCAATGTACATTACGAGTGACAGCCATTCAGCTGCATGAGATCCTGTCCAGGATTCAGCCATCATAAGATCCAGTCCGGCAAAACGCAGGGCTGCGCTTACAACACCCATGAGAGCACCACCGGCTATGAATCCCGATGCGAGCAGTGTTCCATGTTCTACCCTTGCATTGTTGACTGCAGGATCTATGGAACGTGTGCCTACATACCAGTTAATGGCACCGCCCACCACAAGAGGTATGTTGAGCTGGAAAGGAATGAACATACCCAGCGCAAAAGCCAGTGCAGGGATATGCAGGAAATTCAGTATGAGAGCCAGCACGGCACCAGTAGCATAAAGCCACCATGGAGCACCCGTACCAGACATGAGCGGATCTATAACAGCAGCCATGGCATTAGCCTGTGGAGCAACCAGGGCATTGTCACCAACAAAACCGTAAGTCTTGTTGAGAATAATGAGCACACCGCCTACGGTAAGCGCCGAAACCAGGGTTCCCAGGAACTTCCAGCCCTGCTGAACAGATGGAGTAGATCCAAGCCAGTATCCAACCTTAAGGTCAGTAATAAAGCCGCCAGCCATGGAAAGTGCAGTACAAACCACACCGCCCATTATAAGGGCCGATACAATACCGGCTGTACCCTTGAGTCCTACGGCAACCATGATTACCGATGCCAGGATAAGGGTCATCAGTGTCATGCCCGATACAGGATTGGAACCTACAATAGCAATGGCATTGGCAGCCACAGTAGTAAACAGGAATGCAATGATGCCTACAACCAGTATACCAACTACAGCATGAAGCAGGTTGAAATCCATTACACCAAAGAAGAAGAATGCAAATACGGCCAACAGGGCAATTACAATACCTATGATCACAATCTTCATTGAGATATCACGCTGTGTACGGGGAACTTCTACGCCGGCATCGGCCCTGTTACCCTTGAGTTCGCGTCCGGCAAGACTTACAGCGCCCTTGATTACAGGCCAGGACTTTACTATTCCTATGATACCTGCCATGGCAATGCCGCCAATACCTATGTGACGTGCATAGCTGGAGAATATCTGCTCCGGCTCCATGGTCGATATGGCATCGGTCACGGCAGGATTCACAGCCTGCAGGAACTGGTCACCCAGGAAAGGCAGGATAGGCACAATCACGAACCATACCAATGCCGAACCGGCTGCAATGATGCATGCATACTTAAGTCCTACAATATAACCCAGACCCAGAACGGCTGCACCTGTGTTTATACTGAATACAAGTTTGGCCTTTGTGGCAAGAGCTGAGCCCCATGCACATACCCTGGATGTAAAGTTCTCGGTCCACAGGCCGAATGTTGATACTATGAAATCATAGATACCGCCAATTATACCAGACACAATAAGAGGCTTGGCCTGTCCGGCACCCTTCTCTCCCGAGATAAGCACCTGAGTTGTAGCAGTAGCCTCAGGGAAAGGATACTTGCCATGCATATCCTTTACAAAATACTTGCGGAATGGTATAAGGAACAGGATTCCAAGTACACCTCCAAGAAGTGAGCTTATGAATACCTGCATAAAATTGACTGTCATATCCGGGTATTTTGCCTGGAGAATGTAAAGAGCTGGCAGTGTAAAGATAGCACCTGCAACAATAACTCCGGAGCATGCTCCTATAGACTGGATTATTACATTCTCACCAAGGGCATTCTTTCTCTTTGTGACCGATGACACACCTACAGCTATGATTGCAATAGGTATTGCAGCCTCAAAAACCTGACCTACCTTAAGTCCAAGGTATGCGGCTGCAGCCGAGAACAGTACAGCCATGAGCAATCCCCATCCCACTGACCAGAGATTGGCCTCGGGATATTTCTTTCCAGGTTCCATTACAGGAGTATACTCCTCGCCCTCCTTAAGTTCGCGATACGCGTTTTCCGGCAGTTCCACCGGTTTCTTGTCTTCTTCCATATTTAAAAAAAGTATTTCCTACAAATGCCGCGAATATAATAATTTTTACACTACCTTTAGGGCAATTTACTCAAAAAACCTAAACAATTAAACTATGAGAAAAACAATCTTTATGGCATTTGCCGCTATGGCTATGGCCATACCTGCAACAGCTCAGGAACAGCGAACCATTGAGGACGGAGGAACTGGCCCATACAAGGCTATCATGACTTCCGACGCAAGTCTTACAACACACACAATCATCCGTCCACAGGACATGAGCAAGTTTGGAAAGAACAACCTTATCCCTGTTCTGCTTTGGGGTAACGGAGGTTGCGCAAAATCATGCAGTGGCCACGTTAATTTCCTCAGCGAGGTTGCATCACAGGGCTTCTTTATTGTAGCAATTGGTCCTATGCCTGCAGCAAGCGAGGCTCCAAGACCAGGCCAGACAGGTGCCGGCATGCCTCAGGGCGGCCAGCGTCCACAGGGTGCTCCACAGATGGGTGGCGGTATGCCTATGGGAGGCGGTATGCCTCAGATGGGCGGTCAGCGTCCTCAGGGTGCTCCTCAGATGGGCGGCGGTGCTGGTGGCGGCATGTCTATGGGTGATCCTGCAGATCTCAAGATTGCCCTTGATTGGGTTATTGCTCAGAATGCCGACAAGAACAGTCCATATTATGGCAAGCTTGACATAAACAACATTGCTGCAGCCGGTATGTCATGCGGTGGTCTGGAAGCCCTCCACATGTCTGGAGACGAGAGAATCAAGACCATCATGGTTATGAACAGCGGTTATTTTGGCACAGGCGGTGCAGATAAGGAGAGCCTGAATTCAATGAAGGCCAAGTCTGTTATCTGGATCCTGGGTGGTTCTACAGATATCGCTTACGAGAACGGTACCGATGATTTCAAGCAGCTCACCAACTCAATGCCTGCGTTCTGGTCAAGCCTTGACGGAATTGGTCACGGTGGTACTTATATGCAGCCTCACGGTGGTGACTACGCAAAGGTTGCCGGAGCATGGCTTAAGTGGCAACTCAAGGGCGACAAGGAAGCAAGCACCATGTTTACCGGAGCTGAGCCTGCTATCAGCAAGATGGAAGGCTGGTCATTTGACCGCAAGAACATCAAGTAATCTCTCATCAGATTATAAATAAAAGCCGCCTGGGAATTTCCCGGGCGGTTTTTATTGTATGGTGTAAGGGGGCTTTACGCTGTACACAGAGATATTACATATTTACGTTGTTCCAGTCTGCTACCGATGCAGAGAACTCTATTGTCCTGTATATAAGCCCTAAATCAAGTCCTAGTGTACAGGTGTACTGATAACCTTGCTTAAGGACATTTCCAGGAATCAGTTCAGAGAGCCCTACTGTCTGTGATGCTCCATTCATGCCATTGTAATGCGTGCCATTATATTCAAATGGATCTACATCATATATTACTTCTACAGATTGAATGCTATTGGACAATACCTCCGGAATAACGTTCATCCGCTTGCATTCACCCAAATTATCAGAAACACTGCTGGCAGAAAGGTAAAGAGTATTGCCGGCACCTGTAAGGACAGAATCACATCCATCATAAACAACCATGGATTTATTTCTTATCTGAGGAACCCAATGGCTATCCTTTCCATTATAAATATACGTACCCTCAACCTGCATGCCATGAAGAATTACCTTGCGTACATGCATGAGGCCCTGCAGCTGTTCATCGCGTGTATTATCATACACTCCAAAACCTAGACTGCTGTATATACTGGAAAAACTAAGGTTTACGTCTCCCTCCAACTGTCTGCAACCCAAAGATGAATCATCTACCATTGGACCCATCTGTAAGTCATCGGAACTAAAGTAAACAGAGTATTTACCACCCTGATTGTATGTAATGCAACCGGAATAAGGGTAATATGCACTGATCAGGAGGTTGTCATCATGTCCGGCATCTACAGTAAGCACAGCCGTTCTTACACCACCTTTATTATATACCGCCTGATTTGCAATGAGCAGATTGCCGGATTCCTTGCCATACCCTATGATACCGAATGCGGTTGATGTTTCTGGAACAGTGTTCTGTATAGCCTCTACAGAACAGATTGAATTTGATTCAGAGTATGATACGGTCTGGGACTTTGTTTCGGGATTACTACCCTCGTAAATATTGAAACGTACATTATTATTATAGATAGTATCCATAACAATGCTGTCATGACCTGTGCATGACACAATCATAATTGCTACCGCAACTACACTGATAATTGTATTCCTGCAAGTTTTCATTATGCCTCTGTTTGGTTTCTGGAATAAATATAATGTGGCAGGAAACCATTATATGTTGAAAAAAAAACGGACTTACATATTTAGATTAAAACTATTCAAATAAATGTTTATTAGTTAACCATTTATGGAAAGCACAGTACAGAAATCCACATCATGTCACAATACACCCCTCCTATTTCTACAACAAACCCATTCAGAATAGCGCCATGCCTGCCTTTTTACGTATTACACATATTTTGTTTATGTATAAAATAGTACAGCGGCACAATCAGGCTTAATAACTGGCACCTATGGTCCGTAATGATATATCATGGTATTTTTTACTCTCCATAATACCTTATTGAGTATTTTTGCAGTCAAATACAAGTTATCACGGGACATGAATATTCTTATTACAGGTGGCATTATTCTGCCAATGGACGGATCTGAGAACGGAGAACAGTATTACAAAGGTGCCATAGGCATAGAAGGTGAGCGCATTGCGTTTGTCAGTTCCAATCCCCAGGATGCAGTCCAATTTGCAGCCAAGCACAAAGAGGACCTTACTGAGATTGATGCTCAGGGCATGGTTGTAATGCCGGGTCTTATTAATACCCACACCCATGTGGCGATGGCCCTATTGCGCGGAATTGCCGATGACATGCCTCTGATGGAATGGCTGGAAGGACATATATGGCCTATTGAGGGCAAGATGGGTTATGATGATATTGCCGTTGGTGCACGTTTAGGTATGCTCGAAATGATGATGGGAGGCACAACCACCATGGTGGATATGTACCCATTCGAGGAGGCCGTGGCCGAGAGTGCAGAGATTGCCGGAATAAGAGCCGTTGTAAGTCCTTGCCCAATGGATTTCAGGATGCCGCATTTTGAACAGGACTGGCGCGCAGTTCAGAAAAAATTCTCCCAGAGCCGTCTTGTAAGCATGATGATGGGTCCGCACGCTATCTATACCCTTAGTGGCGAGAACCTCCAAAGATCAATTGACCTGTCCCAGGAGCTCAACACAGGTAGTCATGTACACCTGGCCGAAACTCAGAATGAGGATAATAATGCCCGTAAGCAGTTTGGCATGAGTCCAACAGAATACTTTGAGAAAGCCGGACTGTTTAACCGTCATACCCTGGCGGCCCATTGTGTTGTCCTTTCGGACCATGACATAGAAATACTTGCAGCACACAAAGTTTCTGTAGCACACAATCCTCAGAGCAACCTCAAACTGTCATCTGGAGTAGCACCAGTATGCCGGATGCTGGATGCCGGTATCAATGTGGCACTGGGAACAGACGGAGCATCGTCCAATAATGACCTGGACATGTGGGAAGAAATGCGCTGCGCATCTCTCTTGCAGAAAGGTATAACAGGTAACCCCTGCTCCATTCCCGCTTATACCGCCCTCAAGATGGCAACCGTAAACGGCGCCAAGGCTATTGGCAGAGAGGGTGAACTGGGAGTACTTGTAAAGGGTGCACTTGCCGACATAATACTTGTTGATATAGAAAAACCACACATGTATCCTCACACAAATCTGGTTTCGGAGCTTGTTTACAGCGCAAATTCCCAGGATGTGGATACTGTAATAATAAATGGCCAGATTACCGTCAGGAACAGGAAATGCCTGACAATGAATGCAACAGAGGTTTGCAACAGTGCCCAGAAGTGCCTGGATACATTGATGGCAAAATAAAAAACTAAAAAAAACATCAATCTGTTTTGGAAATTTGCATAATAGCATTACCTTTGCACCGCTTTCAACGGAAAGATGTTCTTTGAAACAAATGAATTGCGGCAATTGTCGCCGAGCCGAGAGCAGAACAAGTTCACTTGTTATGCCGAGGCGAGAAAGACAGGTCGCAGATAAAAGAGGCAATTGTCGCCGAGCCGAGAGCAGAACAAGTTTACTTGTTATGCCGAGGCGAGAAAGACAATCGCGCAAATTTTTTCAAACTAAAAAATTTGCGGCAATAGCTCAGTTGGTAGAGCACGACCTTGCCAAGGTCGGGGTCGCGAGTTCGAGTCTCGTTTGCCGCTCAAAAGAAAACGTTCTTTGAACAAATTGAAATG
>JAZUFR010000035.1:0-5511 GCA_045640825.1 Bacteroidaceae bacterium | reverse complement strand
GTGAGCAAAGAGAAGACCGTAGGATTCTTTGCCCTGCCCAACAACCCCGATACAATGGATGAGTTCAACACTCTTGAGGAGGCACTGAACAAGGATGATAATCTTAAGGTCACCTACAAGCAGAACTGACAATAATCCGATTACTTGAAACAAAAGGAAACAGATCCTTGTTTGAATATTGAAAAGTCAGCCATAGCCAGCAAGAAAGTTGGTTATGGCTGACTTTTAATTGGTTATGTACTTGAATCCAACCCACCATGTATGTTTATATTTACAACAAAAGTATAAATAATTGTCAAAATGTTTTGTGGTTTTTACAAAATGTAATTTATTTGTGGGCAGAACCTGATAAGGATACAACGATATGAAGAAATTGACTGATAAAGAAGCGGCGATTATGAATGTGCTCTGGGATAACGGAGAGATGTCTATGAGAGTCCTTTTGGACAAAATGCCGGAGCCCCAGCCCAACTTCAACACGCTTACCACATTTGTGCGTCGTCTGGAGATGAACGGTATGATTAAGCACCGCGAACTGGGAACACGTTTCTTTCTGTATGAAGCTGCGATGGGACGTGACAAATATGTTGAGGCGATGAACAAAGAGAGCGTGGCTCGTTTCTTTAACGGCTCATACAAGGATTTCATATCCTGTCTTGTACAGCAGCAGGAAGTGAGTATAGATGACCTGAAGGATCTTATCCGTATGGCCGAAAACGCAAAGTGATATGGGACGTTTGGTATTATATATAATGGAATGGGCATTTGCCCTGATCATACTGCTTACCATTTATAAGGCGGTATTCAGCGGGACCACGTTCTACCGGTTCAACCGGTTTTACCTGCTGGGAGCAACCGTGCTCTCAGCACTTCTCCCCCTTGTTCATATTACTATCCCCGAGAAGACACCGATGGTTAGCGGCATGGCGATATCGGACACTGAGTTTGCCCAGGAACTATCTGGTACATTTTCACTGATGAATGAACCACAATTAGAGATTATGGAACCCACTCAATCAGACAACGGTTCCAGATTGTGGGCTGTAATCCTGGTATGCATGTACTCCGGTTATGTACTTATGCTCATGATTGGTTGGATAAGAAGCATAATCAGTGCAAGGCGGTTCCTGCGCGGCAAACCCCGCCGCCGTATCAGCCGTACAGTATGGCTGGTAACTCACGATGATGAGTTCGGCCCGTTCAGTTGGATGAACTACATTGTAATATCGGATACCGAGAACGGATTTGCTCGCCGTGCAAGTTTGAGACATGAATATTCACATGTAAAGCTGCTGCATTCCGTTGACCTGGTATTCCTTTTGGCATGCACTATCTTTAACCCCGTTTGCTGGCTTGTACTGCAGGAGATTAAGATTGTTCACGAATATGAAGCTGACCATGAGGTTATCAGTCATCACGGAATACGTAATGGGGACTATCAGAAACTATTGATAATGCGGACTGTTGGCGCAGAGGCCTATGCGCTGGCCAGTTCGTTTAACCTAAACATTAAAAAGAGAATTAATATGTTGAACAAGAACCAAACTAGGAAAAGACGCCTTATGTGGCTGCTTATACTGATTCCATTGCTGGGAATGACATCTATCCTGTTTGCCCGTACTGAAAAAGCCATAGGCCCCGACGATGTGTTGAACCTCACATCATCAACCAGGAATGATGATGTTGAGTCACTCTTAAACAGTACTACCGTAAGAATAAGCGGCAGGGTAATTGACCAACAGGGCAATCCCGTTGAATCAGTGAGTTTCTATCTCATGGCCGATGCATCAAGCTCATCACAGACCGTTCTTATGCCGTCAGGTAAAAACGGAGAGTTCTCACTTTCAGCCAAGAAAGGCGAAGTATTAATTGTAGCAAAAGATGGTTATTACCCCATAAAAATCGCCATAGAGAAACCTCTCTCTGACCTCACCATCACCCTTGAGAAACCTGTCATATCAGCTGTTGATGAAAAGGATAAGGATGAGGTTTATATGGTGGTTGACCAGCAGCCGGAGTTCCCGGGCGGAGCAGCATCAATGATGCAATATCTGGCACGTAACATGAGATACCCCCAAAAGGCGCATGATGACTCCATTCAAGGCATAGTACGGGTCAGCTTTATAATTGGCAAGGACGGTAGCATTAATGATGCTGAGGTTGTACAGTCAGTTCATCCGTTGCTTGACGCTGAGGCTCTGCGCGTGATTAGAGAAATGCCCAAATGGGACCCCGGTTACCAGAACGGTGAACCTGTAAAGGTAAAATACACCGTGCCCATCAATTTCCGTCTAAGCACCGCCACCGCCCCTGCAGCCCAGTGGATTGTGCTCTATGACGCTAAGAAAGAGAGCGATGAGATGGATCAGAACGTGCTTTCATTCTTTATGTCGTCTATGTCAGCCTCGAATATTGATTTGAAGAAAGCGGGTATTCAGGAAACGCCTCAGGTAAAAACCCTGCTTGAATCACTGAAATCTGCCCAGAGTGAGGCTGAAAAAATGCAGCAATCATTCACTGAGCAGATGAATAAAGGCACGGTTGAGCTAGACAAACTTGCTGCCGATATTGAAAGGGAGCGCCGTTCACTCTCAGAGAGCGAGCAGGCCAGCCGTGACCAGGAGCTGATGGACCTGTACGCCAAGATAAGAGGTCAGTATCAGGAACTGCAGCGCAAGATGAATGATTGGATGGATGAAACTGAAAATAAGCTGCAGCCCCAATTTGAGGCAGCTTGGCAGTCAATCTCCAAGAATGGCGCATACATCTGCCACAGCCTGATAGCCAATCCTGTGAATGACGTAATTGTTACCCCCGATAATCTGGAATCAGCCCTAAAGGAGTTCTTTGAAGGCCGCCGCGGTGCAGTTGCCCTACCATTCTCAGAAGACAATTATCAGCAGATAAGGAGCCTACTGTCAGGCAAATATGCAAACAAACCTGTCTTCTACATAGATAGGAGATAAAGACGGCATAAAAAACTATTGAGAGGGCGGATACCATAATCCGCCCCATCATAGTTTTAAAAGAGGTAAAAAAAAGGATTATAAACTAACATAATATCTACAAGCAATTAAAATGAGAAAAATAGTGAATTGTTTGTTTTCTGCCATAATGGCTACATTGTTTGTTTCCTGCAACAGCAACTCTAATCTTATGTTCCCAACCCATGAGGTGGATTTTATGAACAAGACCGGCGATGAAATCAAGGCTATGCCTTTGAACCTTGAAGTACCTGGCGTTATGGATGTCGTTGTATATGATTCATTGTTGATATTCGTAACCAGAGATCCGTCCAGTATGCTACAAGTCTATAACAAGAACACACTTAAGCATCTGGCCTCGTTCTGCCAGCGCGGTCGCGCACAAAACGAGATGGCAGGTCAGGCATTTCTTATAAACGAGCAATACTATTTCAGAAACAGAGACCTTATCATTCCTTTGATAGACAACAAATCATTGGTCCAGAAAGAGTTCAATATCAGTGCATCGCTCTGTGAAGGCCATACTGTTGTAGAAAACACAGAGCAACGTTCACATGATGATTTGGAGTCTATCCTGTTGAACAATGGACTTGAGAACTCATTTTCTGTCAAGAACCCATACATAGATGTGGCTACAGGGACATTGACAATGCCAGTATATGCAGTCAAGGAACATAACAAGATTGTTAGGGAGATTGAGGTCTTTAAAGAGCACGTTAACAGTGAGAACCCCGAAACATTGGAACTTTGGTATCATGGAGGTCTTACTAAACACCCGGACAGAAACCTTGTGGTGATGGCAATGGGCAGTCTGGATTACCTGCTATTCTTTGACCTTGACAAGGACAAGAACTATGCCGTGCATCAGAAAGGCACTCCAACTGCACAGGATGTATATGTTTATATGGATTACGATAAGAATTATTCCGGTGGTTTTGGAGGTCCGATAGCAGACCGGGAATCAGATATGTTCTTTGTCCTATATTCCGGAGGAAAATACACTGAAGATGCCATCAATGAAGGAACAATGCGCTCTGAACTGTTATTGTTTGATTGGGATGGCAATTATCTGGGTGGAGCCAAATTGGATACCAATTACCACGCCCACTCGTATGACCCAGACAGCAAGCTGCTGTACACCGTCAATCTTGCATCGGAAAAAATCTACACTTTTGATTTGTCCGGACTAATGAGTTCAATAAAGAACAAGTAATTCTCTGTTAATTTGATGAAGAAACCGGATAAATGACAGTGAACGGGAAAAAAGTTTCACGAGTACTTGTTAATGGCAAGGCAGTTCCCGCCAATGAGGTAGATTCCATATCCCGCGCTGTTTTAAAACAAGCAATGGGCGAATAAAAGATGAGTTATATGAAAGAATATTTGGAAACAGGGATATTATTCCTGACTCTGCTGTTGCTTGCATCCTGCAAGGATAAGACCGGAAGCGGAGAAAATACAATTAATCCTTCTTGGAAGGATAACGCAAAGACTCTAGTATTAGAGGAGATTCCGACCGGCAATCTGTTGGAGTATGCTCAAGACTGCTATGTTTTTGGAAACATTATGGTTGTGGAGAATCACAAAAACAGTGACAGATATCTACTGGATTTTGTTGACATGAAAACAATGAAAGTCCTTAAAAGCACCTTAAGGATAGGTCGTGGGCCAGGTGAAGTACAATTCTGTATTATCCGTAATTCGGGCAATCATCTCATCATAGACTCAAGCATGGACGACAAGATAGCTAAAATAGATGTAGCTGATTTTGTTAAAGACAATAACGCCAAGATTGAATACAAGGATTACAATTTTTCATGTGAGGGTTTGGATATATGGGATGACAATCGCTTCATTGTGGTCAACCCTTACAAATACATCAACAAGGACTTGAAAATAGATCAGGATGGCCCCAGATTCCTATTGCTTGAAGGAACAGACCATTTGGAAAGTAACGGTTTGATTACTGCCATTGAACCTAATGCCGGTTCAATATTGATAAATGAAAAGACGCACAGGGTATGCTACGTCTCACATGACATTCCACTGGTTGAGATATATGACCATGACCTTAACCTGAAGAAGGCTCTAACTGGTCCTGACGATATGAACCCCAAGTATTATCTGATCTATGATTACGTAAGATATCAGACCGATATTCCAACCTCATATTCAGCCACTTGCTTTGATAACTCCTATATGTATCTGGCATACGAGGGCAGAATACTGAATGCTATGGAAATAATCATGAACGGCGGTAAGATTGAAAACTCCGACACATGGATCTTCAAACTGGACTGGGACGGAAATGTGAAGGACAGTTACTTTGTGGGCAAAGACAAGAAGATCAAATCAATGTCAACAGGAAAAGATGGCGAACTATACCTATGTTGTGAAGTAGAAGGCATTATCAAGCTGTTCAAGACACAAACTGAAAAGACTAGATGATAATCCACACAACTTATGAGTTGGAAATATTTAATAATATCTTCTATATAACATTTTCTAACATACTGCAGCAGAGAGC
>JAZUFR010000034.1:0-1561 GCA_045640825.1 Bacteroidaceae bacterium | reverse complement strand
TCCAGCCTGTTACACCGGTCTCTGTCGTAATGCCTGTAGTGGTATTGTTCGCTGTTGTACGGCTGAATCCAAGAAGACCACGCCCCTGAAGATGTACCCTAAGACCCTCATAGCTGTACCTTGTTGTGTAGGCTGTTGATTCACCGTAGTCCTGGGTCATGCATCCTACAACGCTGATGGGTAAAGTGTAGCTTGGAGACGGATAGTCATGCTGGGGGCCACGCGTATAGACACTGCCGTCTGTCAGGCTGGCGTAGGTAAAGCTGGTTATCATGTCCAAGTCACCTTTCACCGAGGTGACCTTGCCGCTCTGGGGGGTGAGGCTGCTGTTAAGGTAGAGGCGCCATGTAGGAGTGACGTTGGCATTGCTGCCACTTACGCAGTCATAGCCATAGTTGGCCAGTTCCAGGCGGCCGTCGCCATTGAAATCACCCGTTACGTAACGGCTGGAAAGTGCGTCATCGGAACGGTTGGAAGTGGCATGATAGGCCTGTTCCAGACCATCACCTGTAGAGCGCATCCAGTAGGTGTGTGTCTTGTTGAACTCACCCCATACGTTGAGGCCGAAGAAATCACTCCGACGATTGTAGTGAGCCTTGGTTATAACGACATCGGACAGGCCGTCACCGTCAAAATCAAGAACGTCACAGTGGAACTTGTCGTTGTCACGATCTGTAAAGTTCTGTTCGGTTAGTCCCAGTGTGCAGGCTACAAGGCGGGTAAAGCTTCCATTGCCGTTGCCCAGATGGAAATACCAGTTGCTTGTGCCATCAGTGTTGGTTAGGAAATCCAGAAGGCCGTCACCATTGAAATCGCCGGCTGTTAAGCAACGCTCTTGAGTGGTATAGCTAGCTTCAACCTTATGAGCATCTGAATAGGTGGCAGAGGTGATGCCGGAACCTTGATTCCAAAAGATAGAATAGCCATCCTGGCAAATTATTAATAGGTCATTGAGACCATTGCCGTTCATGTCTGAAATAAATGCAGACTCTGGTTTGGAACCAAGCGATAGCGAGGATTCAATATCCATATTGAACAGCCCGTGCAGAGTATCATCGCTTCTAGGAATATAGTTTGGATTGTAATTCCACAAATAGACAGGATAACTGCCGTCTCTTGCTGTTGTTTCTATAAATACAACGTCTGTACGGCCATCGTTGTCTATGTCTCCGGAGGTAAAGAGCGGCTTGCCATTGTTATGAAGGCTCGTAGCAACACCACCATCTTCTACTGCATGGTTCTGTCCTAATACATATACAAATAATGCAGAATTTGAAGCATCCTGGAGATAATACGGTACACACAGTTCATTCGTTCCGTCACCGTCTACATCTATTACCGACAATGCATCAATGGCGCCTTTTATCATGCCGGACTGCACTTGTGGTGACATCTTGTAAACGGAGCCATTGGTATATTGTAGAGTTCCTGATTCCGTTACAGAGGCATAATGTATGTAAACGTAGGTGTAATAATCATATCCTCCTTGGTTGTTGCGCTCTGTGGCAGGACCTATACCAACTATATCCGTCAGGCCATCGCCATTAAAATCACCAGACAT
>JAZUFR010000033.1:0-46076 GCA_045640825.1 Bacteroidaceae bacterium | reverse complement strand
ACAAAAACCATATATATGAGAAGTATAGAAAATGTAATGAATGAGTGGAACGCTTTGCAGCCTTTGTCTGATAGAGACAGAGAGATGCTAAGTCGTCGATTCACTATTGATTTCAACTACAACAGCAACCATATTGAGGGTAATACACTGACTTATGGACAGACGGAGATATTGCTCATGTTCGGAAAGATTGTTGGCGAGGCTAATGTTCGTGATGTACACGAAATGACTGCCAGCAATGTTGGTCTGAAAATGATGAAGGAGGAGGCACTACTTAAAGAGACTCCTTTGACGCAGCATTTTATACGAACGTTGCATAAAACCCTCTTGCGAGAGGATTACACTGTGTATCGCACTTTGCCTGGAGGGGTTCAGACGAGCTACGTCATTCATGCAGGGCAATACAAAACCCGTCCTAATTCTGTAATCACTCGTTATGGTGACCGATTTGAATACGCTACCCCCGAAGAAACTCCTGCATTGATGAGCGATTTGATCGATTGGTACAACGATGCAGAAAGATCGGGAAAGTTCTCTCCAATAGAGCTTGCCGCGATATTCCACTATCGCTACATCCGTATTCATCCATTTGAAGACGGCAACGGACGTATAGCCCGATTGATGGTCAATTACATACTCACTCGCCATGATTACCCAATGATAGTGGTACGTAGCCGCAAGAAAAAAGAGTATCTAGAGGCGTTGCATCGCACTGACCTTACTGTCGGCGCCGCACCTTCACTTGGTGCGCATGCCTCAAAGCGTGACATTCAGCAGTTTATTACCTATTATACTAAACTTTTTATTGACGAGGTGTCATTCGACATAAAATTCCTGACTGAGCGTGGAGATAATGTATGGTGGTTTGATGGCGAACGCGTGAAATTCCGTAGTGCTACTACCAGTATAATACTGAATCGCATGTATGATCAGCCGAATAGTACCATTCCGCAACTGGCAGAGGCAGCCGGTATCAGTCTTACTGCAGTAAACAAACAGTTGCGCCTTCTTACGGAGAAGGGGTATATAGCTCGTACTGAGAAAGACAATTCTTGGAGGCTAATTATCACTCCATCTGTATAAAATGACAAATAGCGTGTAACCCGAATATGAGTTACACGCTATTCTTTTATCTATTTGCGATTTACTTGACTTCCTCAAAGTCAGCGTCCTGAACGTCTGGACCCTGCTTGCTGTCGTTCTGAGGACCAGCCTGCTGGCCACCGCCAAAACCTGCACCTGCACCAGGACCTGCCTGAGCACCACCCTGAGCACCGCTCTGGGCATACATCTCTGCGCTGGCTGCCTGGAAGGCTGTGTTGAGCTCGGCCATGGCCTTGTCTATAGCTGCAAGGTCCTGAGCCTTGTGAGCATCCTTAAGAGCATTGAGAGCAGTCTCAATTGGAGCCTTCTTGTCGGCTGGGATCTTATCGCCAAGCTCAGTCAGCTGCTGCTCTGTCTGGAAGATCATGGAGTCTGCCTGATTGAGCTTGTCAATCTTTTCGCGCTCCTTCTTGTCGGCATCGGCATTTGCTGTAGCTTCGGCTTTCATGCGCTCAATCTCCTCCTTTGACAGACCGCTTGATGCCTCAATGCGGATGGCCTGCTCCTTTCCGGTTGCCTTATCCTTGGCAGATACCTTGAGGATACCGTTTGCATCTATATCAAATGTTACCTCAATCTGTGGAACACCACGGCGTGCTGGAGCAATACCTTCCAGGTTGAACTGGCCGATAGACTTGTTCTGGTTAGCCATTGGACGCTCACCCTGCAGAACGTGGATTGTAACAGCAGTCTGGTTGTCTGCGGCGGTAGAGAAGGTCTCAGACTTTTTGCAAGGAATTGTTGTGTTGGCATCAATCAGCTTGGTCATTACACCGCCAAGGGTCTCAATACCCATGGTAAGAGGTGTTACATCCAGCAGGACAATGTCTCCTACTCCACCCTCCTTGTTCAGGATAGCACCCTGGATTGATGCACCTACTGCTACTACCTCATCGGGGTTAACACCCTTGGAAGGTACCTTGCCAAAGAAGTCTTCAACCAGCTTCTGTACGGCTGGGATACGGCTTGAACCACCTACCAGGATTACCTCGTCAATATCGGAGTTGCTCAGACCGGCATCGGACATGGCCTTGCGGCATGGCTCAAGACAAGCCTGGATAAGACCGTTGGCGAGCTGCTCAAACTTGGCACGGGTAAGGGTCTTTACAAGGTGACGTGGAACACCGGCTACAGGCATGATGTATGGCAGGTTGATCTCTGTTGAGGTGCTCGATGACAGCTCAATCTTGGCCTTCTCGGCAGCCTCCTTAAGGCGCTGCAGTGCCATTGGGTCTGCTGTAAGGTCTGCACCCTCGTCGTTCTTGAACTCCTGAACAAGCCAGTTAATGATTACCTGGTCAAAGTCATCACCACCAAGGTGAGTATCACCGTTTGTAGCAAGTACCTCAAATACACCGCCACCAAATTCAAGGATAGAGATATCGAATGTACCGCCACCAAGGTCAAACACGGCAATCTTCATGTCCTTGTTTGCCTTGTCCACACCGTATGCAAGAGCAGCGGCTGTAGGCTCGTTAACTATACGCTTTACATCCAGACCGGCAATCTGACCAGCCTCCTTGGTTGCCTGACGCTGTGAGTCTGAGAAGTATGCAGGTACTGTGATTACAGCTTCTGTTACCTCCTGGCCCAGATAGTCCTCGGCAGTCTTTTTCATCTTCTGGAGGATCATGGCCGATATCTCCTGTGCGGTGTACATGCGGCCGTCTATATCTACGCGTGGCATGTTGTTATCGCCCTTTACAACCTTGTAAGGTACGCGTCCTACCTCTTTCTGTACCTGATCCCAGTTTTCACCCATGAAACGCTTGATTGAGAACACTGTTCTCTGTGGGTTGGTGATAGCCTGACGCTTGGCTGGATCGCCAATCTTACGCTCGCCACCGTCTACGAATGCTACTACAGATGGTGTTGTACGCTTACCCTCTGAGTTTGCAATTACTGTAGGTTCATTACCCTCAAATACTGATACGCAACTGTTTGTTGTACCAAGGTCAATACCAATAATCTTTCCCATAGTTGTATGTTTTTATTTGTTTCTTTTCTTTTGTCCTGGTCCGATGCTCCATTGCACGGACACCACATAATACACAAAAGCTGTGCCATGGGATTTTTTAGGCCTGCAATAATCAATTATGTCTTTTTGTCATGTTCTCATGGATAAAGGAGTGACAGTATTTGCAGTTTTTGTGTGTTCTTTATGACAAAAATAACCGTACATAAAAAAACAGTGCGTAAACGTAATCCGTAACGCACTGTAGTTCTTATTTAATGGAATGCAGTATCAGTCCTGCATAAAATCTTCCGGCTCTGGATCTATTGAACTGCCAAGTATGGCTGCCATGATCTTCTGCTCCAGTTCATCGGCCAACTCAGGATTATCGGTCATGAGCTGTTTTACGGCATCGCGTCCCTGGGCAAGCTTGGTTTCGCCGTAGCTGAACCATGAGCCGCTCTTCTTTATTATGCCGTATTCTACGCCAAGATCTACTATCTCGCCGGCCTTGGAGATACCCTCGCCGAACATGATGTCGAACTCTGTCTTGCGGAATGGAGGTGCTACCTTGTTCTTTACAACCTTTACGCGAACCTGGTTACCTATGGCATTGTCGCCGTCCTTGAGCTGTGTTACGCGACGTATGTCAAGACGTACCGATGCGTAGAACTTAAGGGCGTTACCGCCGGTAGTGGTCTCTGGGTTACCAAACATTACACCTATCTTCTCTCTGAGCTGGTTTATGAATATGCAGGTGGTGTTTGTCTTGTTAATGGTCGATGTGAGCTTGCGCAGGGCCTGAGACATGAGGCGGGCCTGGAGACCTACCTTGTTGTCTCCCATATCGCCCTCTATCTCTGCCTTTGGAGTAAGGGCAGCAACAGAGTCAATTACGATTATGTCTATGGCGCTAGAGCGTATAAGCTGGTCGGCTATCTCGAGTGCCTGCTCACCGTTATCGGGCTGAGAGATCCACAGGTTGTCTATATCTACTCCGAGCTTGGCTGCATAGAAGCGGTCAAAGGCATGCTCTGCGTCTATGAATGCTGCTATTCCGCCGGCTTTCTGGGCCTCGGCAATGGCATGGATGGCCAGGGTGGTCTTACCCGAAGATTCCGGACCATAGATCTCTATTATTCGGCCACGTGGGTAACCGCCTACTCCGAGAGCGGCATTAAGGCCGATGGAGCCGGTTGGGATTACATCTACATGTTCTATGTTTTCATCGCCCAGTTTCATGATTGAGCCCTTGCCAAAGCTTTTCTCAATCTTGTCTGTAGCTGCCATAAGAGCCTTGAGTTTTTCACTCATGGCTGAGTTCTGAGGGTTTGAGGCACCCCCAAGTTCCTTTTTTGCCATAACTATAAGGTGTTTAATTATTTAATACCGAAGAGCTGTGCTTTTCACGGTATTCTCTCCGTACAGTCCCATTTTGAGACTACGTAGGCAAAGATAGGAAAAGAGCGATATGCTGAGGCGGATTTGGTGATAAATAGTTATCAACAGCGCCCGTGTTTTTTAAAGGGAATTCTTTTCTTTGCAATCATGAATCAGGAATACATCAACATTATTGTCCGCGAGACCGGTCTGAGAGCCCATCAGGTGGAAAACACTCTCAAACTGCTGGATGGCGGTGCAACAATTCCGTTCATAAGCCGATACCGCAAGGAATCTACGGGTGGCATGGACGAGGTGCAGGTTACAGAGGTGAGCAATGCCCTGGAGCGCTTGAATGAGCTGTCCAGGCGCAAGGAGACGGTGCTGTCCACCATTGAGGGACAGGACAGGCTTACCCCGGAACTCAGGGATAGGATTGAGCACTGCTGGGATGCTACCCAGCTGGAGGATATCTACGCACCTTACAAGCCTCATCGCCGTACAAGGGCCGATGCCGCACGCGAGAAAGGCCTGGAGCCGCTGGCTGAGTTCATCATGAAACAGAACCAGTATGTTCCGCTGGACCGTGAGGCTGGCAAGTACGTGAACAAGGACAAGGGCGTGGAGGATACCGATGATGCCATTCAGGGTGCCATGGATATTATTGCCGAGCAGATTTCCACCCAGGAAGAGGCACGTAATCTAGTGCGCAACGGGTATAGGAAAGAGGCACGTATATGCAGCCGCGTAGTCAAGAGCAAGGAGGCCGATGCCCAGAAATACCGTGACTGGTTTGATTTCAGCGAACCCCTGGCACGTTGTGCATCGCACCGTCTGCTGGCCATGAGACGTGGAGAGCAGGAAGGGTTCCTGAGGGTAAGCATAGACATTGACGACGGGTCTGCATCGGACTCTCTGGCCAGGCGCTACGTTAAAGGAAAGAGCCAAGTGTCTCAGATTGTGGACGATGCGGTTCATGATTCATATTACAGGCTGTTGCAGCCTAGCATTGAGAATGAGTTTGCTACAGCGTCGAAGAACAAGGCCGACACGGAGGCAATACGGATATTCGCACGGAACCTGGAGCAGCTGCTCATGGCATCGCCACTTGGCGAGAAGGCCGTGATGGGTATTGACCCGGGATTCAGGACGGGCTGCAAGGTGGTGTGTCTGAGCCCTCAGGGTGACCTGCTGTACAACGAGGCTATCTACCCCCACCCGCCCCACAATGACAGGTCGGCGGCTGCCAAGGTGCGCACGCTCGTGGAGCAGTACAGGATTCAGGCCATTGCAATTGGCAACGGTACGGCCGGGCGCGAGACCATGGAGTTTGTGGAGGGACTCAGGCTGCCGTCAAGCGTGCAGGTGTTCAGCGTGAACGAGGATGGTGCGTCTATCTACTCGGCCTCCAAGATTGCGCGTGATGAGTTCCCGGATTACGACGTGACAGTACGCGGTGCCGTGTCTATAGGCCGCAGGCTTATGGATCCGCTCTCTGAGCTGGTCAAGATTGACGCCTCTTCCATAGGTGTGGGTCAGTACCAGAAAGACGTGAACCAGAGTGAGCTCAAGCGCTCCCTGGACCAGACAGTGGTGAGCTGCGTGAACCGCGTAGGTGTGAACGTGAATACCGCCAGCCCGTATATCCTTACCTACATAAGCGGTCTGGGCCCACAGCTGGCACAGAATATTGTGGACTACCGCACACAGAACGGTCCGTTCCAGTCCCGCAAGGAGCTGCTCAAGGTACCACGCATGGGTGCCAAGGCTTTTGAGCAGTCGGCAGGTTTCCTGCGTGTTCCCGGTGGCAGGCAGCCGCTGGACAATTCGGCCGTACATCCGGAGAGCTACCCTATTGTGGAGCGCATGGCCAAGGATCTGGATTGCAGCGTTGAGGAGCTCATGAAATCATCCGAGCTGCGTTCCAGGATTGACATAGACAAATATGTGACCAATACCGTTGGACTGCCTACCCTGACCGATATAATGAAGGAGCTCGACAAGCCCGGACTGGATCCACGCGGTCCGCTACGCAGGTTTGAGTTCTCCAATGAGGTCCATACCATCAATGATGTAAAGGCCGGTATGGTGCTCCCGGGTATAGTGAGCAACATTACCAACTTTGGAGCGTTTGTGGACATAGGCGTGCACATTAAGGGTCTTGTGCATGTATCACAGCTGTCTCCCGGCAAGTTTGTAAAGGACCCCACACAGGTTGTAAGTCTGGGTCAGCAGGTCATGGTCAAGGTTCTTGACGTAGATACGCAGCGTCAGCGCATCAGCCTGTCCATGTCCCACTGATCTTACATTACCCAAAAAGACTATAAGACTTTTATTACGTTGATTATGCGGCCGCAAAAGCGCCCTTCGCGACGGGCCGAGAAGAAACGGTCGTTGTTACGGTAGGTGCAGATGCCCAATACCTGGATGTTGTGCGGCTCCAGGCCTGCCTGTTCCAGTATCCAACTGTTGGCACGCCACAGGTCAATATGCAGGCCTCCATGCATGGCGTCATTGGGGAGTGGCTCTCTTGGACCGCAGTCAGAGAGTATGTCCTGCATGGGGAATCCCGCCTGGGAGAATGCCTGCGCCACCTCCTCTCCTACCTGGAAGGAATTGGGCCCTATTCCGGGGCCGATGACAGCCTTTAAGTCCTGCGCACGGGTTCCGTATTTCGCAGCCATACATTCTACTGCATGACGGCCTATGCATTGTACTGTGCCCCTCCAACCGGAATGTACGGCTGCCACAGCCTTATGAACGGGATCAAACAGGAGTATTGGTATGCAATCGGCTGTACGCACACCTATGGCCAGCCCGGGGATATTGGTCATGAGGGCATCTACCCCCTCCAGCTGCTCACGTGTAGTAGCGTGATCTGTTACCTCTGCCATTACACAGTCATGGGTCTGATGCGGCTGGACCACAGGATAAGGCAGCACTGCTTCTCTCATTGTTGAGAAGGCCTCTACATCTGCCCCGAGTTCATATTTGAGCAATCCCTTATTCAAACTTGGAGAGAACCATTACGGTCTTACCCTTGCTGTCCTGTACAAGAATATTGCTGTCTTTTACCTGGACCGATGCCACACTGTTGATGGCGCTGATTACAGAATCCTCTACCTCCATGTTAATGCCCATCATCTTGGTTATACCAATATTTGAGAGGGTGAGCTTGTTGCCGCTGAGCTTGTAGCTGCCGCTAAAAATATTCACGCTGGCATTTCCGGTTACTGTGCCGTCTTTCTCAAAGTTGATGAATGGTTTTGCATCGGCCTTTGTGGTCTTAAGACCCATTGCCTCCTTGATTTCCCACTTGCCGGTTATATCGGCACTCTTGGTAGTATTCTTACTGCCGCATGCAGCCAGGATGAGTACGGCGGCAAGAGCCATGATGATTTTTTTCATAATGTATAATGTTTAGTGTTTAAAGTTTCTGCACAGATAGCGTAAAAGCATGATGTTAAGTACCATGACCAGGGTTCCTCCCACCCCGAGCAGGACAAAGACACCCAGTCCGGATTTGAGCCACAGGCTCTTTAATCCCATAAATAGATATGGCAGGACCAGGACCGATGTTAAAAGACCCGGCACATATTTTTTTACCGATATGGCCTGGGCAATCTGTACTATGGTATGTACGGAGAATGCTATGAGCACTGCTCCCCATACCTGTACGCTGTATGCTCCGTCTACAAGTATGTAGCATATAGACAGGAGTATGAGCAGGAGCTCCTCCAGGGATGCTATAGCAAATCCGCCAGTAGTGAGTCCGGAGAGGTTGAGTATGAGTTTCCTCAGGGTTGGATTGACCTGCTGGAGTTTCTGAGAGTTCCTGTCCACCCATTTGCGCTGTGTGCAGATCTCCTCTATCTCATGCAGGATAAAGATTACTGGGAATGGCAGTATAAACAATACTGATAGTGCACTCATTGATGTACGTTTTTTTATTTGTTCTGCAAATATAGCACTTTTGGTCATGATACAAAAAAATCGGTCCCATGACACCTGGACAGGTAACAGGGGACCGACCGTCTGAATCAAAACTTGTTACATCTGTATCTCGTTGCCTACCTTGCGGGCACGGTTGGGATGATCAAGATCCATTCCGGTAGCAATACCTATTTCTACAAGTACGTTCCAGCCTGCGCACAGGTATACGTACGGATTGAAATCGGCCGCTGCAGGTGTCTTGATGGTTGGGAAAGGAGTATCGTGGTCTGCAATAGCTACCACACGTACACCGGCACCGTCTATAAGGCACTCCTGTATCTTGGCGTACTCATCGGCAATTGGGTCTACCCAGAAGATTATATCACCTTCTTTCATGACTTCCTCTATTCCGTGAAGTGCGTAAGTACCCTCCAGGAAGTCGCTCTTGCGGCGTGTAATCTCATTTGTCTTAAGGGTAAGCTCCTCTGCTACGCCATCATTGTATCCTGCAAAATAGATTGTCTCTGCTTTCTTTACCCACTCTACTATCTCCGATGGGATCTGGAGTGTGAGAGCCTGCTCAATCTGCTGTGGCAGGGCTGCAAGTCCAGCCTTTACGTCACGGCCTGTCATATTCCACAGGACAGACTCGTAGAACAGAGCCTGCTCAATTACGCTCTTGGTGGCTGCAACGGCCTGCTCCCAGCCACAGTTGAGCACGTGTGTGCGCTCACAGAATGTAGAGAGTATGGTATCCTGGTTGGCTGTAAGTCCAAAACGCAGGGGATTGCCCTCTTCCTTGAGTTTCTTGGCAAGCAGGGTAACCTCCTTGGTACGGCCGGAGTTTGATGCAAAGAAGCATGCAAACTTGCTCAGGTCATACTCACGTGACTGCCATGAGCCATCGGTCTGTGCATTAAGGTCTATTCCCCAGCGCTTGGTCTTGCGCAGGGTATTCTTGGCTGGGAAGATACGGCTTGAGCCCTCTCCCGTAAAATATGCTTTGCCGGCTTTCTTTACAGCCTGGGCTATTTCCTTGGTGCACTCGGGATTGAACTGTTTAACGGTCTCAACAGTGTCCATCATTTCCTGAACGAGTGCGTACTGTGCGTACTTTTGTTCCTTGAGATTCATAATCTATGCTTTTATAACTGGTTTTCTAAATATCAGGCTAGTCTTTTGCGGAGTGCCTGGACACGCTCCACGAACACCTGGGTTTCCTTGCGCTGCTGGATTATAAAGCTGTTCTCATCCAGCGGCCCCCATGCTGCAAGCATTTCCTCCTCCGATGCAAACGTAGCTCTGCGGAACGGGTTCTCATAGTCTTTCTGACGTGTCCTGTAGACCTGGTCAAATACGTAATTCTGAATGTCTATGCCACGGTTAAGGACGTTGTTCCAATCCTCCGGTGAGATGGTTTCCGTACCAAGCACGTGCTTGAGGGAGAGATATGCATGACGGAGCTTGTCCATGGGATACCTCTTCCATATCTCTGTGTACCTGTGGTGGATTTCCTTCCAGGTGTTTATATTGCCTTCCTTTATATCTGTACGGAGCTGGTTAAAGTCATCTATGGACATGAGCTGGCCGCCCAGGTTGAACCATACACGCTTGCGCTCACCGTCAAACATCTGGGAGAGAGACTCAAAACTGGCGTTCTCATTATTCTCCATGTAAGTAAGGATATTGCGTACGGCATAATATACAATCATGTCTCCGTATGCATGATAACTCTGGTATGGCTTGAGTATGCGTACCTTACGGCTTGACTTTTCCATTCCCTCTCCAAATACCTCGAGTTCATTTACCTGTGTAGGATCACCGTTGAGCAGCTTGCGGCCTGTCTCTATAAGTAACTCATCTGTAAGACCTTCCAGGCTCTTGCCCTGCTTTCTGAGCCAAGCCTTGGCAACCCAGAGATCCAGCAGCTTGCGGGCCTCTATTGCCTCTTCCATGCTATCCGGTGCGTAGGCATCGAACTCTATGTTCTGTACCTTGAACACACGGTTGTCTCGGGTATTGTATTTCCAGTTGTTGCGGGCCATGGCGTACATGTTGTACAACCAGGAGAAGGCCGGCATTACATGGAGCTCACCATTCTTCTCATCGTTACTCATAAGCGAGAATGGGAACGGGTTCCACATTTCTGCTGGGTAAGCGCCCTTGGCCAGCATGGTAAAGCTGGCAAACTTGCATGAGTGTTTTACGCTGGTGCACAGACCCGGCCAGAATCCACGCCCTGCTTCTATCTCGTTGTCATTGGAACGGCTGTTATGATTGGAGCCTATGGTTGCACCGGCGGCCAGATTAGACTGTCCCTTGACTACGCTGGCTATCAGGAACGAGTTGTTGTGATGTTGCTCGTGAGCTGGGAATATAAGGTTGTGAAGCACCTCACAGCAGGAAATGGTGGAGTTATCTCCCATGTATGAGTTCATGAGTCGGGCTCCGTACTTGAGGTTACTGTTGCTGCCGAGCACAAACCTTACCGCTAATGCAGAATAGAATATGCGGCAGCCATAACCTACTATACCGTTTACCAGGACCACGTTCTCACCAATCTGTGTGGGTTCCTTGTCGCTGGAGTTAATGGTTACGTTCTTGAGCTTGCTGGCTCCCTTTATATAGCAGCAGTTGCCTACCTTGGCGTCCTTGAGTATCCATGAGTTCTTTATTACGGTACCTGAGCCTATGGTGCCATAGAATCCGCGACGGTTGTCAAAACTGTCCTGGGTAATTGCCTTAAGGCGGTCCTGGAGCTTGGTATCGTCTATGAACTTGGCCCACATGTAGGCATCGGCCGCAATCATGCCATCAAACGGGAGGACCTTGCGGCAACCGGTCTCATTCATTACCTCAAGCCAAATACGTACGTTCTCACTCTCTCCCTCCTTTACTATTCCATTACCAAACTTGGCGTGGTCGGTGCAAGACATTTCCTGTATGTTGAACAGCATGCATCGGTCTCCTATTATATAATGGCTCAGGTAGTGCACGTTGTGGATTGCACAGTCATCACCTATATCGCAGGAATGGATTGAACTGTTGGTAATACCGCAGCTCAGACGCAGGTCGTGATACTGGAGACCGTTGTCCGTTACACGGCCTATGCGTACCAGACCGTAGAACTTGTTGTTCTTGACCATCATTGGGTCAAACTCATCGGTCACCAGGATATTGTCCCAGCTCAGGGCTGTATTGTCATTCTTTACAAGGGCCTCTATCTCCGAACTGTCAAGATGACGCCAGCCACCCTTGGGCGCTGCCACCTGAGTGTTCCTGAGATAGTATTTGTCCTTTCCGGATGGGATATATTTGGGATCAAGGAAGCTGTTGTACAGCTGATCCTGAGAAAGCAGGGTTACTCTTTCCATTAGAATTAATTTGATTCTCTGCAAAAATATTGCATAATTATCAAAAATCAAAATTTCCGCCCATATAAAATATTATTTTATATGACCCCCACCAGCACCGCAACAGAGAACTCACCAGCACCTCACCCCTCTCCCTCTCGCCCCGCCAGAGAACTCGCCAGGGAACACGCCACCACCAGCACCTCACCCCGCCTTCCCTCTCTTCCCGCCAGAGACAGAAACACGAGTACGCGCTACAAGGCTTATGGAAGGGGTGCGTGTTTCTCACCCCACTATTTTAGGGCAGTGAGAAACAACAAGTCCACTCACAGAGCTCACAGGGCCGATGCCTGTTTCCATGCGTGGCGAAAAAAATGGCAGAACGCGCGGTAATAAATGGCGGGATACGCGAAAGAACACGCGGAACAAAAAAAAAGGTCAGCTGTTAAGCCGACCTTTAGGTTATGGTTCCACTGCAGCCTGGTGCGCTCAGCTACCTGCTTGTGGTGCGCTCAGCTGACTGCCTGTGCCAGAGGAGAGTTATTCCTGGGTCTCCTCGGCGGCCTGAGGCTCGCTGAAATCGTTCTGACCGTACCTTACGAGAAGATCATACCAGCCTGCAATCTTCTTGATGTGGCTGGGATATACACGGTCGCGGTCAAAATCAGGAACAATACCACCAAACCACTCAAGGAGCTGAGGGTTCTGTGCCTTGCGCCAGTCAAACTCAATCTCTTTCTTGCCACATTTGTCCTCAATGGCCTGGAACACCTCGCGGAGTGGCATTTCTCTCTCATCGGTAAAAATGGAAATGTCACCAAGCGACACTACCTTGTCTGTACCCTGTATGGGCATGCGCTTCCTGGTATCGTCAATGTTTTCTACAATGAGTGCACCACGACCGCGTGTAAGCAGTTTGTACAGGCCCTGTTTGCCTGAAAAAGTAAGAATTTCGTTCAACATAAATCAGTGTTTTGAATTATAAGTTTCTATACATTTATTTATAAGTGCCTCTATCTGGGGTTCCAGCTGGCAGGCACCATCGTTTACTATCACAAAATCAGCCATACGGCATTTCTCATCCTGGTCCATCTGGCTGGATATACGCTTAAGGACCAATTCGCGCTCCGTCCTGTCACGCTCCAGGCATCGGTCTATACGCAATTCCAGCGGAGCCTGCACGGCTACGGTAAAATCCACCTCTGTATTGAATCCGCTCTCAAAAAGTATGGCCGATTCCAACACGCACGCCTTACATCCTGTCTGCGACTGAGCCCACGCCTGGAAATCTTTTCTTACAGCCGGATGGATAATGGCATTTACGCGTTCCATGTTTTCCGGGTGTCCAAAAATAAACGCTGCCAGAACTTCCTTATGGAACACTCCACCCAGGTAAAGCTCCGGACCCACAAGAGCTGTGAGTGCATTGCATATTTCCGGACTGGTTGCAGTAAGCTGTTTGGCGCTGGAATCCGTATCATAGACCGGAATACCCCACTCACGGTTAATAAGAGCCGCTACATAGCTTTTACCACAGCCTATACCTCCTGTCAAACCTATTCGGACCATGCTCAGAAATTATTGGTTTCCAACAGGTAATCCACTACACGTGGCTGGATGCGCACGTTGCGCACACTGGCTGGCTGGGCATAGAGATGCAGCAGGGCATGCGGGCTGTCACTGCCGGCTATCTCATTGTAGTCCACCACCACACGGAAATCATTGGCACTTATACTCTCGTAATCCGACATCCTGACCCAGGCCGAAACGCTTATATTGCGCGGGAATGACCTGAGCTGGACCTGGTCCGGGAAGTTCACTCCGGTTACAGGAATATCCAGTGTTTTCTCCGTGTACTGTTCCGATATAACGGTCATGCTTACCTGATCGGTCCCAAAGACCACACCCGGCACTGGTTCTATCCCGGCCTGCAGGGTTATTGTATCCCTGTCCAGGGTAAGGGTTCCGGCCGCAGCTACGGCATGGTGCATGACGGTATCGGACACAAGCACTTTCATGGATATGCTGTTTGGCTCAAACTGTATGTTCTGCATAAAGAACTGTTCCTTGCTCTCCATAGTTCCGCCAAACTCCACCGGCACGACTACGGTACGCTGGAGTGCGTAAGAGAAAGTGATTGAGTCCGGCTCCATGACGCGCACCGATACAGACTGCGGCAGATGGGAATCCAGAGAATCGCGGAAATGGGTTGCAGGGACCGATGCGTGTCCGTTATTAAGGTCAAAGTCCGATGCAGACAGGCTGAGTACGTTCCGGTTTGCCCATTTTGATGATTTCTTGAGTGCAGCACCCTTTCCGCTTAGCCTTACCATGATGTAAGAATCCGGTGCGCGGAGCACACGTATATCATCGGGAACATCGGTCAGGCTTACAGGCACCTTGAGTTCCATGTCATAGCTGGAGCTCATTGCTCTTGACCACCAGAAAAAGAACGTCATGATCAGAAAGAGCAGAAAAACCGGAAAATCCCCTCCGAACATTTTCAGAAGGGACATTCCGATTTTACCAATTGTCTCTGTAAATCGGGATCTGGAGTTGCCGTTCTCCCGCACAGTATTTCTTTTTTAGTTAGGCTTTCTTCTCTTCCTTTGAAGAATCTTCCTTCTTGCGACCAAACAGAGACTTTTTCTCTGGCTTGGCTGGCTGAGCGGTAGGAACAGGGTTTACATAGCGCTTATCTACCTTGATGCGCATGCCCTGGGCGACCTCAAGAGTAACAGAAACCTCATCTATATCCTTGATCTTGCCAAAGATACCTGAGCTGGTTACTACATCCTGATCTTTCTGAAGTGCATTGCGGAACCTTTCGCCCTCCTTGTCCTGACGTGGACGCATAAATACCATCATGAGCAGGAACATGAGGATGAGAAGCCACATCATGCTGCCTCCCATTGGGCTTGCGGCTGCACCCTGTGCGCCCGATGATGCAGGAGCGTCAAGGTTTACGTCCTGGATAAAATTCACTGTGTGTACGCCAACCTCCTGATATGTCATCTGGAATGGGTTGAGCAAAAGCATCTGTGCCATAGTTATATTCTAATAATGTTAATGATTTACTTTTCAAGACGGCCCTGGGCTGTGTAATTCTTTACAGCTGTATCCAGGATACCGTTTACAAAACTGCCACTTGATGGAGTGCTGAGCATCTTGGCCAGCTCCACATATTCATTCAGGGTAACCTTTACTGGAATCTGCTGGAAATTGAGCAGCTCGGCAAGTGCCACCTGAATGATTATGACATCCATGAATGCAAGACGGCTGGGATCCCAACGGCGGCAGTTCTGGGCTACCACGCTCTCACGCTCCTCTTTCTCCTTGAGTCCATAATGGAGCAGGTCAATTGCAAACTTGCGGTCATCCTCATCCTTGAACTCGGCCTTGAGGGGCTGTTCTGCCACCTGGCCATCGGTAAATGAACGCAGGGTCTTTATTACAAACGAGTCTATGAGCTGCTTGTCTCCGTTCCAGTATATATTCTGGTCCTCGAGCAGGTTCTCCAGCTCGTCGCTGTTTTCTATGAAAGTCTTGTATATCTTGCGGCAGAATTCCTTATCGGCATTGAAGTCTGTCTTCTCACCCTGGATATACTCCTCCATGATGTCCGATTCCAGCACAGCCTTAACTGTATCCTGGAGCCAGTCCGATGAGGTAAGCCATTCCAGGTCCTGATCCTGGATGAATGCCTGGAGCTCCACATTGGATTCCAGCTGGGCAATGAAACGGTTCTCTGCGAGCAGCACTTCCCTACGGGATATGTGCGGCAGGTTCATGCGTTTTTGGCGGGCCACAGACTTCCTGGCCTGAATAGCCAGTGCCACCGGAATGTAAAGAAGGGTTTTGTAAAGTGAATATGAACTGTCAATGCTGCTTGCCAGCTCGCGATCGGCCTCTGCCGTTTTCTGGCCACCGTTCTGGTAATACGCGTATATTACCTGAACTACTTTCAGTCTGATGAGAACTCTGTTGATCATACGTATCCTTATTCGGTGTGCAAAATTACAATAAATTCTTGGACATTCTGTTTCATTTTGCCATCTTTGCTTAAATTTCAATCAGACAATAATGGAGGATAACAGAAAGAAGACTGATGAGATGGAAAAAGACGTGGTTTTCTCTCACGCAATCAAGGCTGGCAAGCGTATTTACTACATGGATGTACGCAAGACCCGCAAGAACGACCTATACCTGTCTATAACCGAGAGCAAGAAGATTGTGGACGGCGATGGGCCCGATGCACAGGTAAGTTTTGAGAAGCACAAGATTTTCCTGTACAGGGAGGACTTTGGCAATTTCATAGACGGACTGACCAAGACCATGCGTTTTATCCACGAGTCCGATGTTGCGCAGCAGGATGGATTACCCACCCACGATGACAAGTCCACCGGGTCCGATGATTTCAATATAGAATTCTAAAAAACAGTCCGTAATGGTTGGAAAAACCAGCCATTTACATTACCTTTGCGCCGCTTTTACTTAAAAATCCTGCCAAGAGCATGGATTTTGTGTGATGGTGAATTGATTATTAACAATTTAGAGTAACACGTTTTACAATGAAGTCAATCGACGTAAAGGGCACAGCCCGCAATGAGTTCGGCAAGAAGGCCAACAAGGCTCTCCGTGGTCAGAATCTGATCCCCTGCAACCTGTACGGTGTAGAGAAGGACGAGAAGGGTCTTCCAGTAGCAAAGGCATTCACAGTAACAAATGAGGAGGTACGCAACCTGGTTTATTCTCCAGATATTTTCTCTGTAAACCTGACCATAGACGGCACAACCGTTCTGGCAGTTATGAGAGAGATCCAGTTCCACCCTGTAAAGGATACCATCCAGCATATTGATTTCTATCAGGTAACCCCAGAGAAGCCAATCGTAATGGCTGTTCCTGTTAAGCTGACAGGTCTTGCAGCTGGTGTTAAGGCCGGTGGTAAGCTTGAGCTGGTTATGCGTCGCGTTAAGGCTAAGGCCCTGTACAATGCAATCCCAGAGAAGATTGAGGTAGACGTTACCCCAATGGAGATCGGTAAGTCATTCAAGGTTGGTGACCTGAACGTAGAAGGTATTCAGTTTACAAGTCCTAAGGACGCTGTTATCTGCACAATCATGGCTACCCGTGCATCTGCTAACGCTGCTAAGGAAGCTGCAGAGTAATTGAGTAATGAAGTATCTGATTGTGGGGTTGGGCAACCCTGGTGATGAATATCAGAACACCCGCCACAATATAGGTTTTATGGTATTGGATGCCTTAGCAGAGGCATCCAATGCTGTTTTTGAGGACAAGCGTTACGGTTTTGTGTCCTATATGCGCATAAAGAACCGTGAGCTGGTACTCCTTAAACCCACAACCTATATGAATCTGAGCGGAAATGCCGTGCGTTACTGGATGGATAAGGAAAAGATCCAGCCGGAGAATATGCTTATAGTGGCCGATGACCTGGCACTCCCCCTTGGCAAGCTGCGCATCAAGGGACAGGGTTCAAACGGAGGCCACAACGGACTGGGCAACATTATGCAGGTGCTGGGGTCACAGCAGTTTGCACGCCTGCGTTTTGGCATAGGCAATGACTTCCCCATGGGCGCACAGATAAAGTTCGTGCTGGATCCATTCTCGGCCGATGAGCAGGCCATACTCAAGGAGCGCATTCCTGTTGCGGTAGATGCCGTAAAGAATTTCTGCCTGGCCGGTCTTACCAATACGATGAACCAATTCAACAATAAATAATGGAGGCACGTATAGACAAGTGGCTTTGGGCAGTGCGCATTTACAAGACCCGCACCATTGCATCGGACGCATGCAAGAAAGGCAGGGTTTCTATAAACGGTGCACAGGTCAAGCCATCCAAGACCGTAAGGGAGGGCGATACTGTCCAGGTAAAACGTCCGCCCGTTACTTACACTTTCCGTGTGCTGCAGGCTATAGAGAACAGGGTTGGAGCCAAACTGGTACCCGACATGATGCAGAACATTACGCCTCAGGACCAGTATGACCTGCTGGAGATGAACCGGATAGGTGGATTTGTCCAGCGCGCGGCCGGTCTGGGACGTCCCACCAAGAAAGACCGTCGTGACATGGTTGACTTTATATCCGACTCTGAGTTGGGGACAGACCTGGATGAGTTTGATTTTGACGAATAAAAAAAAAACGGCCACGGCCGTTTTTCTTTTTTTTCTTACCAGTCACGTTTTCCAACCAGTTCTATTATCCTGACCACGGTCATCATGGCTTTCTCCATGCTCTGGATGGGAACCCACTCATAACGTCCGTGGAAATTCATGCCTCCTGCAAACAGATTTGGACAGGGCAGTCCCTTGAATGAGAGCTGTGCGCCATCGGTGCCGCCACGGATTGGAACCTTTACTGGAGTTACTCCGGCCTGTTCCATTGCCTGGCATGCAATATCCACAACATAAGGTACCTTGTCTATCTGTTCCTTCATGTTGTAATACTGGTCTGTTACCTCTGCGGTTACAGTACCTGCACCATATTTCTCATTCATGCACTCAGCAACCTTGGCTGCAAACTCCTTGCGTGCCTCAAAACGGCTGCGGTCATGGTCGCGTATGATAAAGGTGGCAGTAGCGTGATCCACCTCACCGCTCAGTCCAACAAGATGGTAGAATCCCTCATATCCGCAGGTTGTACCCGGAGTCTCGTTTGCGGGGAACATCTGTATGAGTTCCGATGCAAGCAGTGATGCGTTCACCATCTTGCCCTTGGCATATCCCGGATGAACCTCCAGTCCCTGTATTTTGAACACGGCCTTGGCAGCATTGAAGTTCTCATACTCCATCTCTCCTACTTCACCGCCGTCTACGGTATATCCAAACTCACAGCCAAAACGTTCCACATCAAAATGCGCTGCACCCATGCCAATCTCCTCATCAGGGTTGAATCCTACACGAACCTTACCGTGCTTAATCTCCGGATGCTGCTGCAGGTACTCTACAGCTGTTATGATCTCGGCTATACCGGCCTTGTCATCGGCTCCAAGGAGTGTGGTACCATCGGTCACTATAAGGTCCTCTCCCTTATGGGCAAGCAGTTCTGGAAAGAGCGATGAAGAGAGTACTATGTTCTGCTCCTTATTGAGCACTATGTCTGCACCATCGTAGTTCTCCACAATACGGGGTTTTACATTCTCTCCGCTCATGGAAGGACTGGTGTCCATGTGTGAAATAAAACCTATTACAGGTACCTTACGGTCTGTATTGGCTGGAAGTGTAGCATATACATAGCCCATATTGTCCATATAGACCTCCTCCAGCCCCATGCTTTCCAGTTCGGCCTTGAGCTGGCGGGCCAGGTTCATTTGCTTGGAGGTGCTGGGAACGCTCTCCGATGTCTCACTAGACTGTGTATCCACAGCCGTATATCCCAGAAATCTTTTTACCAGATCCATAATTATTCAGTTTGTTTTTTCAAAGATACGGGTAATATTTGGTTATTACCACAACTTACGCTAAATTTGCATCGGGTAAGTCCTGTACGGCCAGCTCCCTTCCAATCCTCCAGGGCTTGACGGCAGCAAAGGTAACTAGGTTGTAGCGGCGCGATACAGTAAGCTTACCCTCTTATACGATTACAGGTCACCACACGGTGGCCTGTTTTTGTTTTATGGGTCCTGATTACCCATTGTTTTATAATATTCGCTACATTTGCAGTTCACACCAATAAATAAAGATGGAGCAGGAGCATCCCAAACATTACAACATTAACGTTATTCAGGTTTCCATGAGTATGGGCACCAAGTTGGGACTGTACATGATACTGGTATATGCCATGCTCATGTATACTCTCAGATACTCTGCACTCAGTGTATTGGCCCTGCCTCTGTTACTGGGAATACCGGTTGTAGCATACCTTGTGCTGCGCCAGTACCGCAACCATACCAAGCTCCTGATCTTTCCATTTCCGGTAGCATGGATCCTGAGCGTATTCATGTTCCTCTTTGCCACGGTTCTCTCCGGTATGACATCATACATATACCTGAGGTTCATTGATCACGGAATGCTTGCACAGTCTGTATTGGCTTATGTTGAGCTGATGAATTCAAACGGTCAGCAGGCCCTGGCTACCATGACAGATCCGGTCATGGCCCAGCAGTACAGGGAGACCATAGACATGATTACCCAGGCTGGAGAATGGTTTGCAGGACTGCCTTCATCGGGAGTTGCCAAACAGCTCATGCAGTCATCGCTCATGTGGGGCAATATAATCTCCATTATCATTTCCCTGCTGTTAATGAAACGCCTTAAGATAAAATTACCCTAAGATATGGATATTTCTATAATTGTACCCCTCCTTAACGAGGCCGAATCAATCCCTGAGCTCTACAAGTGGATAGAGCGCGTCATGAATGAGAATAAGTTCAGTTACGAGGTTATTTTTGTTGATGACGGCAGTACCGATGATTCATGGAAGATCATTGAGGAACTCAGGACACAGAACCAGGATATTATACGCGGAATAAAGTTCCGTCGCAATTACGGCAAGACCCCTGCCCTGTTCTGCGGTTTCAAGATGGCCCAGGGAGACATTGTGGTTACCATGGACGCCGATCTCCAGGACAGCCCCGAGGAGATTCCGGAAATGGTAAGGATGATCCGCGAGGATGGCCTGGACCTGGTTTCCGGCTGGAAGAAAAAGCGCTACGACGGCACTCTGAGCAAGAATATCCCTTCCAAGATATACAACTGGACAGCCCGCAAGGTTACAGGAATCTACCTGCATGACATGAACTGCGGACTCAAGGCATACCGCAACGAGGTCATAAAGAACATAGAGGTTTACGGTGAGATGCACCGTTACATCCCCTTCCTGGCCAAGAATGCCGGTTTTGGCAAGATTGGCGAGAAGGTTGTGCATCATCAGGCACGCAAGTTCGGAAAGAGCAAGTTTGGACTGGACCGTTTTGTGAATGGCTACCTGGACCTTATGTCCCTGTGGTTCCTGAACCGTTTCAGCAAGCAGCCCATGCACTTTTTTGGATTGTGGGGCTCGCTCATGTTCATACTGTCTTTCATTGCAGTTGTAGTTCTTGGCGTGAGCAAGGTTATATCCCTATCTCAGGGCACTCCCAACCGTCTGATTGCCGAGAACCCTTATTTCTACATTGCGCTTACAGGTATGATCCTGGGTACACTCATGTTCCTGGCAGGTTTTGTGGCTGAGATGGTAAGCCGCAGCAGCCATAACCGCAATGATTACAAGATAGAAAAGGAAATCCGATAATGTCGGCAATTGAGCTCATCCTTCTGTCTGTGGCACTGGCCATGGACTGTTTTACGGTGTCTATAACAAGTGGACTCATACAGAAACGCGTGGTCATAAAGACAATGCTGGTTACGGCCTTCATGTTTGGGTTCTTTCAGGCGCTCATGCCTGCCCTGGGATGGCTTGGTATGAGTTTCTTTGCCCACGCCATCCAGGCTTGGGATCACTGGATTGCATTTGGCCTGCTGGCATTCCTGGGAGGCCGTATGATAGTGGACGGACTGAAGGACGATGACGACCAGAAGACCTTTGACCCTTCCCGTTTTTCCACAACCATGACCATGGCTGTGGCAACCAGCATAGATGCCCTGGCAGTGGGCCTGTCCTTGGGTTGTTCCGGGTATGAAACATTCTCCAGCATACTCCTGCCCCTGGGCATAATAGGAGTTGGCTCGTTCCTGTTCACGGTAATAGGATTCAACATTGGTGCCTATGCTGGTCGCAGGATAAACTTCCCGGTAGAGATCCTGGCCGGCATAATACTCCTTGGAATAGGCGTAAAGATTATCATAGAGCACCTGACAGCATGAAAAAGTGGCACTACCCTTTCCTGGCCTTCCTTATTATAGGAACCATTGTTATCCTCTCCCAGAGCAAGAGCCAGCAGAATGAATACCGTAAGGTTCAGGGACAGGTTTTTGGTACGTTCTATCATATTACCTATCTCTACAACAGGGACCTACAGCCGGAGATTGAGGCGGCAATGGCACAGGTAGACAATGCCCTGAGCATGTTCAACCCACAGTCCACCATATCGGAGGTTAACAGGAGCAGTGAGAGCATAAGTGTTTCCGATACCCTTTTCCTAAAGGTTTTCCGCAGGGCCATGGAGATATCCTCCTGGACCGATGGCGCATTCGACATTACCGTGGCTCCTGCCGTGAATGCGTGGGGATTTGGATTCAAGCATGCAGAGAGCATGAGTAATTCCACCATTGACAGCCTTAAAGAGATTACCGGTTACAGGAAAATACAGGAGATAAACGGCACCATAACCAAGTCCGATGCCCGCATAATGCTGGACTGCAGCGCCATAGCCAAGGGATTTGGAAGTGACATGGTTGCACAGACCCTGCGCTCATTCGGCATAAATGATTTCATGGTCGAGATTGGCGGTGAGATTGTGGTATCGGGCCACAACCCCAGCGGAAAGGAATGGAGCATAGGCATAAGCAAGCCTGTTGACGATACCCTGTCCATAAGCAATGAGCTGCAGACAGTGGTTCCAATTACCGACTGCGCCATGGCTACATCGGGCAATTACCGCAATTTCTATGTCAAGGACGGACGCAAGTACGCCCACACAATAGATCCCAAGACCTGCTGTCCGGTAAGCCACAGCCTTTTGTCTGCAACGGTATTTGCTCCAGACTGCGCCACAGCCGATGCCCTTGCCACTTCTCTCATGGTTATGGGCATGGAGGGAGCCAAGGGCTTGATAGAAGCCCACCCCGAAGTAAGTGCATACCTGATTTACCAGTCCGCAGACGGTAATCTGGAGACAATGGAGCTTGGCAATTAACCTGCCTTAGTTTCTGTTCCTGCGTACAGCCAGTACGTAAATCAGCAGGACCACATTCATCATAAGCGAATAGAGTATGGCTGGAATGGCCATCTCTGCATTGTGGAATATGAATGGGCTGGTAGCTATTGCTATGGCCTGTGCAGCGTTCTGCATGCCCACCTCTATGACTACCGTGCGGCGCTGGCTGTCATCGGAACGGACCAGACGTGACAGGAGCGATGAGCACAGGATGGCAAGCAGTATGAGTGAGGTTACACACATACCTACCCTGCCCAGGTTGTCCAGGATGGTGCGGTAGTGCTGCATAAAGAACACGGTAATGAGCACCATGAGCAGTGGGAAGGCCAGTTTGGAGAGTATCCTGTCGGCGCGTTCAGAGAACACTGGGGTTGCATAATGCAGGATTATGCCAAGCACTACCGGAAGCAGCATGAGCACAAGGTTCTGCTTTATGAGATTACCTACAGGAAGGCTTATTCCTACGCTCTCACCTATAAGATGTGTGGCCCATCCCATGATGAATGGTATGGTAAACAGTGTTATTATACTGCTCAGGGCTGTGAGTGTGACAGAGAGTGCCACATCGCCACCTGCCAGCTTGGAGAACACGTTCGATGAGCTGCCACCCGGGCAGCATGCAATCAGTATGAGTCCTATAAAGAACACGGGCTCCAGGCCAAACAGCTTGGCCAGTCCAAGGGCAATGATGGGCAGCAGCACCAGCTGGCCTGTCAGCGCTACCGCTATTGGCCAGGGATGGCGTATTACCTTACTGAAATCCTCCAGGCGGAGTGTGAGTCCCAGGTCAAACATGAGTAGTGTAAGAATGGGAAGTACGATCCAAATTGTATTCATAGACTTTGTTGTTATAGGATGCCTAGTTTTCAGGCTGGCATCTGCATTGTTTGTAAGATTTTTATTGCGGTTTCTACATCCGATACGTTCTGGATGAGCAGGCTGCGCTTGCCCTTATCCTCACGCAGGCGGCAACTGAGTGGATTCTGGACCACATAACCCAGAATATTGCCAAAAGTAGTGCTCTCGTAATACGGACTGTCGGGGTTGGAAACAAAGAACAGGCTCATGCGTCCGGCCTTTAGGAAAACCTTTTCCACACCCAGTTCGCGGCACATGCGGCGCAGGGTAACCAGACGCATCAGTTCAAGGGCTGGTTTGGGAATCTGTCCAAAACGGTCCTGCATGCGTTCACGGAAACGCTGTATATCTGTCTCTTTCTCCATGCTGTCAAGCTCCCTGTAAAGGAGTATGCGCTCGCTTCCGTTAGGAACATAGTCATCGGGGAAAAAGATGTCCAGGTCTGTCTCTACCGTGCAGTCATCCACATAGATGCTGGCATCACGTACCGGTCCAGTTTCCTGCTGTTCCCTGAACAGGTCCTGGAACTCATCGTTCTTGAGTTCACGGACTGCCTCCTTGAGGATTTTCTGATAGGTCTCATATCCAAGGTCGGCTATAAAGCCGCTTTGCTCTGCACCCAGCAGGTTTCCGGCACCTCTTATGTCCAGGTCCTGGAGCGCCAGCTGTATGCCGCTTCCAAGCTCCGAGAAGCTTTCTATGGCCTGAAGCCTGCGGCGTGAATCATCGGGCAGCACGCTCAATGGGGGCGCAAGCAGATAGCAGAATGCTTTCTGATTGCTGCGGCCCACACGGCCACGCATCTGATGCAGGTCACTGAGTCCAAAATTCTGGGCCTGGTTTACTATTATGGTATTGGCATTCGGTATGTCTATTCCGTTTTCCACTATAGACGTTGCTACCAGCACATCGTAGTCATAGTTTATAAATCCCGTAAGGATTTTTTCCAGTTCATCGGGATCCATCTGACCGTGTCCTACGGCCACGCGGGCATCGGGCACCTCACGCTGGACGGTGGCTGCCAGATCGGGCAAGGACGATATCCTGTTTGATATTAGGAACAGCTGTCCGTTACGGCTCATCTCATAGTTTACGGCCTCGCGTATGATATCGGCACTGAACACATGTACCTCAGTCTGTATGGGGTATCTGTTTGGAGGCGGAGTCTGTATGATGGAGAGGTCACGGGCACCCATGAGCGAGAACTGCAGGGTTCGCGGTATGGGCGTGGCGGTCATGGTGAGCACATCCACATTGGCGCGGAGCTGTTTGAGGCGCTCCTTTACGGACACTCCGAATTTTTGCTCCTCATCTATGATGAGCAGTCCCAGGTCCTTGAACTTTACCTGCTTGCCTATGAGCTTATGGGTTCCTATTACTATGTCTATCTTTCCTTCCTTGAGGTCCTGGAGTATGGCTGTAACCTGGCCGGCTGTACGGGCACGCGACAGGTAGTCCACCCTGCACGGGAAATCCTTGAGCCTGTTGCGGAAGGTCTGATAATGCTGGAACGCCAGTATGGTGGTTGGCACCAGTACGGCCACCTGCTTGTTGTCGGCCACGGCCTTGAATGCTGCGCGTATGGCAACCTCGGTCTTACCAAATCCCACATCGCCGCAGACCAGGCGGTCCATGGGGCGCGAGCTCTCCATATCGGCCTTTATATCCTGGGTTGCCTTGAGCTGGTCAGGGGTGTCCTCATAGATAAAGCTGGCCTCGAGCTCGTTCTGCAGGTAGGAGTCCGGACTGTAGGCAAAACCCTTTTCTTCCAGACGCTTGGAATACAGTTTTATAAGGTCACGGGCTATGTCCTTTATCTTGCCCTTGGTCTTGTCCTTGAGGTTCTCCCATGCACCGGTTCCCAGCTTGTTAATGTGGGGTTCCTCGCCGTCTTTTCCTTTGTACTTGGAGACCTTGTGCAGGGCATGGATGGATACAAAGACCACATCGTCATTCTTGTAAATGATCTTTATCTTTTCCTGGTATCCGCCGGCCTCGGCCACACGTACCAGGCCGCCAAACTTGCCTACTCCATGGTCCATGTGAACCACATAGTCCCCTATCTGGAATTCCTGCAGTTCCTTGAGCGTGAGCGCAACCTTGCCGTTGCGGGCACGGTCACTCTTAAGGCTGTACTTGTGGAAACGGTCAAAAATCTGATGGTCCGTAAACAGGCAGAACTTAAGGTTGTCATCGGCATAACCCTCGTGAATGGTGTGTTCTACCGTTGTGAACCGTATGTTCTCCCCTCTTTCTACAAATATGTCATTCAGACGGTCACCCTGTCTGGTGTTATCGGTAAGTATGTATATCCTGTATCCCTTTACCAGATATTCAGTAAGGGTCTGGCTGACCAGGTCAAAATTCTTGTGGAAAAGCGGCTGCGGTGTGGTGCTGAACGTGATTGTGCTGCCAGGCACACCTGTTGGCTTGTTGCCGAACTCCACAATACGGAAATCCGTGGTCTTGCGCAGGAAATCCTCTGCAGACATGAGTCTGGGCAGTTCCTCGTGTATCTGCTCCTGGGAGGTTCCGTCCTTGGAAAGATCCATGCGCCTCATCCTTGCCGCAAGGCTCTCGCTGTCATTTATCTCACGACCTATCTGGGTCATGCGGTCTGCTGTGAGCAGCAGGTCACGCACGGCCAAAAGTGTATCCTGGGGCAGGAAATCCATTAGGCATACCTGTGCCCCGGCCACGCTGGACATATCAGGAAGTATGGCCACGCTGTCACGTTTCTCTGTTGAGAGCTGGGTCTCTACGGAGAACAGGCGTATGCTGTCTATATCATCGCCAAAAAAGTCCAGTCGGTATGGGTACTCGCTTGAGTAGGAATATACGTCGAGTATGCTGCCGCGCAAGGCAAACTGACCCGGTTCATACACATAGTCCACACGTTTGAATCCCAGTTCCATGAGTCTGTCCTGCAGGTCTTCCCTGTCCAGGGTCTGGCCAGAGGAGAGTTGTATGGAACAGTCCTCCATGCTGCTTTTGGACACCACGGTTTCGGCCAGGGCATCGGCACTGGTTACTATTACCAGGGTCTCCTTGTCGGGCATGAGGGTGGTAAGGCGCGTAAGGACCTCCGTGCGCAGTATCTCGCTGGCACTGTCCTTCTGTCCGTACTTGGCTGCACGTCTGTAGGCCGATGGAAAATACATCACGTTGTCGCCCATTCCTGCCTGGACCATGTCATGGTAGAAATAGGCCGATTCCTCCTGGTCGCTGAGTATTACCAACACGCAGCTGCGGTCTGCCGTACGGGCATATTGCGAGAAAAGGAGTGCTGGGGCAGACGCACGCAGACCCTTCAGGAAAACGTTTTTTCCACGTTTTTCCGAAAGCTCTTTTCTCATGGCCCTGAACTGGGCAAGGCCATCATACAAGGCACTTAATTCAGAAAGTGTCATTTATATCTGTTTTTTTGCATAAGGTGGTAAAAAATCGCCCACAAAATGCCCCCAAAAGTACAAAAAAACTAACTTTACACCCGCAAAAAACCACAGCGATTTGATATAGATGTCCAACAACTCCTACAACACTGAGCCCACACCTCTCACAAAGGTGGACTTTAATGACAAGGATTGCACCCAGAGAGCGCCAGATATCCCTGGTGTTCAGGATGTTAACCTCAAGCCAGACAATGCTGGCAGTTCTTTTATCATTGAGATAGACCATTTGTCAAAATGGTTTGGAGACAAGCAGGTTCTGGATGATGTTAGCCTGTTTGTAAAAAAGGGCGAGTTTGTTACCATACTCGGCCCATCAGGATGCGGAAAGACTACCCTGCTCCGTACACTGGCCGGTTTCAACCTTCCATCCAGTGGAACAGTCAGGATGAATGGTCAGGACATTACCCAGATACCGCCGCATCTCAGACCCATGAACACGGTATTCCAGCGGTACGCACTGTTTCCACATTTAAACGTATATGACAACATAGCTTTCGGACTCAAGCTCCGTAAAGAAGACGAGGACAGCATAGACAAGCAGGTCAGACGCGTCCTCAAGATGGTTGGCCTGACCGATTATGAGGAGCGTGACGTAGATTCACTCTCAGGTGGTCAGCAGCAGCGTGTGGCAATAGCCCGCGCCATAATAAACAAGCCGCAGGTTCTGCTCCTGGATGAACCTCTGGCTGCGCTCGACCTCAAGATGCGCAAGGACATGCAGCTTGAGCTCAAGCAGATGCATAAGGAACTTGGCATTACATTCATTTATGTAACCCACGACCAGGAGGAGGCCCTTACCCTGAGCGACACCATTGTTGTAATGAACAAGGGCAAGGTCCAGCAGATAGGAAAACCCACAGACATATATAACGAGCCTGTAAACCCATTCGTGGCCGATTTCATAGGCGACAGTAACATACTGAACGGCATTATGGTAGAGGACCGCAAGGTGCAGTTCATGTACCATAGCTTTGAGTGCGTGGACCAGGGTTTCAAGCCCAACGAGCACGTTGACGTGGTCCTGCGCCCCGAGGACATCTATATTATGCCGCGCAATGCCAACGCACAGCTCAACGGTACCGTCCAGACATGTATATTCAAGGGAGTCCATTACGAGATGACTGTAATTACAGATCACGGATACGAGCTTCTCATACAGGACTACAATGCCTTTGAAGTTGGTCAGGAGGTCAGCCTCATAATAAAGCCTTTTGACATCCATGTAATGCACAAGGAACGCTACTGCAACTGCATTCCCGGTGTAATGTCCGATGCCACCCATGTAGAAATGCTTGGTGGTGTATTTGAATGCGAGCCGCAGGAAGGACTGGAATCGGGGGCCGATGTAAACGTAGAGGTTAGGTTTGACGGCATAGAGCTCATGGACTACACAGAAGAAGGCGGATCTGCCGGAACAGTAAGTTTTATCCTGTACAAGGGCAACCATTACAATCTGACCGTAACCACAGACAGTGGCGAGGACATCTATATTGATACCCAGGAAGTCTGGGACGATGGAGACATGGTTGGTATAAAGATTCTGCCCAAGGACATGAAGATTACTCCAAGGATATGAATCTGTCAAAGTTAGTACAGAAACGTAGCAACTGGGTAGCACCCTACGTTCTCTTTCTGATCCTGTTTGTCATACTGCCCCTGCTGCTCATAGGCCTGTATGCTTTCCGCAATCCGGCCGGAGACTTTACGCTTCAGAACTTTGTAAAATTTGCAACCCAGTCTGAGGCGCTCAACACATTCATCTACTCCATAGGCATAGCCATAATCACTACCCTGCTGTGCATACTGCTGGGTTATCCGGCAGCCTATATCCTGGCCGATGCCCGCCTGAACCGCAGCCAGACCATGGTTCTGCTGTTCATCCTGCCCATGTGGATAAATGTGCTCATGCGCTCCCTGGCAACCGTGGCTCTGTTTGATTTCCTGCATCTTGGTCTTGGCGAGGGTGCCCTCATATTTGGTCTGGTATATGATTTCCTGCCATTCATGATTTACCCTATCTATAACACCATACAGAAAATAGACAAGAGCTACATAGAGGCTGCACATGACCTTGGTGCCACCGGCACCCAGGTGTTCACGCATGTAATATGGCCCCTGTCCATTCCCGGTATAATAAGTGGAATAATGATGGTATTCCTGCCTACAATATCCACCTTTGCCATATCGGAAATACTTACCCTGAACAACAAGCGCCTGTTTGGTTCCATAATACAGGACAACATGATGATGAGCGACACTATGAACTACGGTGCTGCACTCTCACTCATCATGCTCATAATAATTGCAATCACCAGCGCCCTGAGCGGTGATGATTCTGAACTTAACGAAGGAGGACTGATATGAGAAAGTTGCTTGCCAAATCATATCTTTACCTGCTCTTGCTGGTGCTGTATGCCCCAATTGCAATCATCATCCTGTTCTCCTTTACCAACTCAAAGACCATAGGTGACTGGCGCGGTTTTTCCCTGGACCTCTACTCCAACCTGCTCTCCGGACAGGCAGCCCACAGTGCATCCATTACACAGGCGGTAATAAACACCATAATAATTGCAATCATTGCAGCAACCATATCCATGATACTTGGCAGCATAGCGGCAGTAGGCATTTTCAACATGCGCAACCGCAATCTGCGCAAGGCCATCCAGTTTGTAAACAACATACCTATGATTAACCCGGACATAATAACCGGTATATCGCTCTTCCTGTTGTTTGTAAGCCTTGGCATATCGGGAGGATATGTAACCGTAGTACTGGCACACATTGCATTCTGCACCCCATACGTGGTGCTCAGTGTAATGCCCAGACTTACCCGCATGAATCCAAACATCTACGAGGCAGCCCTGGACCTGGGTGCCACTCCTTTCCAGGCTTTCCGCAAGGTTATAGTGCCAGAGATCAAGCCCGGAATGATAAGCGGCTTTATCCTGGCCTTTACCCTGTCCATAGATGACTTTGCCGTAACGCTCTTTACAAAGGGCAGCGATGGCCTGGAAACCCTTTCCACCTACATCTATGCCGATGCCCGCAAGGGCGGACTTACACCGGAGCTACGTTGTCTGGCTGCAATAATCTTCCTGACCGTGCTCCTGCTGCTACTGCTCATAAACAGGCGCAGCAACCGTCTTAACAAGAACAATTACTGAACAACCATAAAAAAACTAAAATCAAGACAATGAAAAAACTATCAGCAATCCTTCTCCTAGCCTCTGCAATGCTGTTCTCATTCAGCACCGTAGCCATGGCCGATGATGACCGCGCCCACACACTCAAGGTTTACAACTGGGCGGATTACATTGATGAAGACCTGATCCCGGAATTTGAGCAGTGGTACAAGGAAAACACTGGCGAAGAGGTGCACGTACTTTACCAGACCTTCGATATAAACGAGGTCATGCTTACCAAGATTGAGACCGGACATGAGGACTACGATGTAGTATGTCCATCTGAATACATAATAGAGCGCATGCTCAGGAATGACCTCCTGCTGCCTCTTGACCGTAATTTTGGAGACGTTCCTGACTATACCTCCAACGTATCGCCTTTTGCCGTGGCCAAGTTTGACGAGATGTCTGCCGGAGGCCGCAAAGCAAGCGACTATGCCGTTGGTTTTATGTGGGGTACCACAGGTGTAATGTACAACAAGGCATTCGTAACCAAGGAGGAGGCTTCTACATGGGGCATTCTCTGGGATCCCAAGTACGAGGGACGTATCCTTATGAAAGATGCCGTACGCGATGTTTACGGCTCACTCATGATGTATGTACGCCATAACGACATCCTGTCCGGAAAGGTATCACGCGATGTTGTAATGAACGATGCATCGGACAACATGCTCAAGCTGTTTGAAGACACACTGACCAGTGCAAAGAAGAACATTGCCGGATGGGAGGTTGACTTTGGAAAGGAGCGCATGGTACAGGGCAAGGCATGGATCAATATTACCTGGAGCGGCGATGCCATGTGGGCTCTCGATGAGGTGGCCGATGAGATAGACCTTGACTATGTTGTACCAGTAGAGGGTAGCAACGTGTGGTTTGACGGTTGGGTAATCCCAAAGTATGCCAAGAACGTAAAGGCAGCAAACTGGTTCATCAACTTTATGTGCACCAGCGAGAATGCCATCCGCAACATGGACGCCATAGGTTACGTGAGCGTTATTGGCACCCCAGAGGTCCTGGAGTCAAAGATAGACGACGAGCTTGACGAGATAATAGACCTGTCTTACTTCTTTGGTCCCGATGCAGACAGCGTAAAGGTTAATTCCATACAGTATCCCGATGCCAAGGTTATTGAGCGCTGTGCTCTCATGCACGATGCCGGCAACCGCACCGAGGCCATGCTGGATATGTGGTCACGCATTAAGGGAGATAGCCTCCACACCACTACCATCATAGTAATAGCCATTGCCGTGATTGCCATAGCGGCCTTTGCAATAATAGAGGCTGTAGGCAAGAGCAGGAAAGCCAAGAGAAGGGCAAACGCAAAAAAGAGTTCTTCCCGACGCGGATAATCCTCTTTTATGATTAAGTTTGTAGTATAAATTCTTACACAACATGAATAAAGGCGGCAGCATAGTAATCATTCCCACATATAACGAGAAGGAAAATATAGAAAGCATTATCAGGGCCGTGCTCGGCCTTGAGGGCAATTTCAGTATCCTTATCATTGATGACGGTTCCCCCGACGGTACCGCAGCAATAGTAAAGGGATTGATAGAAAATGAATTCCAGGGCCGCCTGTTCATTGTTGAGCGCAGCGGTAAGCTTGGTCTTGGAACAGCATACATTACCGGTTTCAAGTGGTGTATTGAGCGTGGATATGACTACATCTTTGAGATGGATGCCGACTTCTCGCATGCACCATCGGACCTGCCACGGCTTTTGGCAGCCTGCCGTGACCAAGGCTATGACGTAGCCATAGGTTCACGTTACGTAAGTGGCGTTAATGTAGTCAACTGGCCTATGGGACGCGTGCTCATGTCTTATTTTGCCAGCAAGTACGTGAACATTGTTACCGGACTTCCCATCCATGACACCACTGCCGGATTCAAGTGTTACCGCCGTGAGGTACTGGAAACCCTGGAACTGGACAAGATCCATTTTAAGGGCTACGCATTCCAGATAGAGATGAAATTCACCGCATACAAGTGCGGATTCAAGATAAAGGAGGTACCGGTTATATTTGTAAACCGCGAATTGGGTACATCAAAGATGAGCGGAGGTATATTCGGCGAGGCATTCTTTGGCGTAATGCGTCTAAGGATCTCCAGCTGGTTCCGCAAGTATCCCCAAAAACAATCCTGATCCGGCATTATGGCAACAACCCTTATAAAGAACGCCACGGTTGTATACCATGATCTGTCTGAGATTGCCCATGTACTGATCTGTAATGACCGTATCCAGGCAATATTCCAGGCCGATGCAGCACTACCCCATGCAGACAGTGTGATAGATGCTACCGGGATGTATCTGCTGCCCGGTGCCATAGATGACCATGTACATTTCCGTGATCCCGGTCTTACCCATAAGGCCGATATGGCAACAGAGAGCCGTGCAGCTGCAGCAGGAGGTGTTACCACCGTGTTTGACATGCCCAACTGCAAGCCACTCACCACAACGGAGCAGGCACTTAAGGAGAAGTTCAGCATTGCCAGGGACAAGTGTCTTGTAAACCACTCGTTCTACCTGGGTGCCACACACAGTAACCTGGACCTTGTTGAGTCTATAGACCCAGGTTCAGTCTGCGGCATAAAACTGTTCATGGGTTCCAGCACCGGAGGAATGCTGCTCGATGACGTAGAGTCACTCCGGTCACTGTTCCGTGCTGCCAGCATTCCAGTTGCCGTGCATTGCGAGCAGACTTCCATTATAGACAGTAACATGGAGCACTACACCGCTCTTACAGGCGGTGAGCCTCCCGTATCATATCACCCACTCATAAGGAGCAACGAGGCCTGCTATGCCTCTACCTCCATGGCCCTGGATGTAGCCGCCGGAACAAACGTGCGCCTGCATATAATGCATATCAGTACAGCACGTGAGCTGGAGCTGTTCGGCAAGGGACCGTTAAAAGGAAAACAGTTCACGGCCGAGGCCTGTCCTGCCCATCTGTGGTTTACTGATCAGGACTACGCCAAACTGGGAACTCTCATAAAATGTAATCCTGCCGTAAAGACTGCAGCCGACAGAGAGGCACTCAGGGAAGCACTCACAAACGGTCTGATAGACGTGGTTGGAACAGACCATGCTCCCCATCTCCTGTCCGAGAAAGAAGGAGGATGCAAGAGTGCAGCATCGGGCATGCCCATGCTACCCTACTCTCTCCCCGTCATGCTGGAACTCACAGATATGGGAGTACTGGGCATACAGGATGTAGTCAGGCTGATGTGCAACAATCCTGCAGACCTGTTCGGGGTCAAGGACCGCGGATACATACGTCAGGGCTATAAGGCAGACCTTACACTAGTGAGCCACCAGACCTGGACCGCAGCCCCAGACAACAATCCATCCAAATGCGGCTGGAGTCCGTTATACGGACAACAGTTCAGCTGGAAGGTCCGTTACACATGGGTAAACGGCAATATGGTTTACGATAACGGACAATTCAATGATTCCCAGATGGGACAACCCGTAGAATTCTTACGACTATGAAAAAAATACTGAACGTACTCTACATTATCTATCAGATTTGTTTTGCACTACCTTTAATGATAGTGCTGACCATAGTAACAGCACTCTTTACCATAATTGGTTCCATATTCAATGACCGGTTCTGGGGATACTGGCCCGGCATGATATGGGGACGTGTGTTCCATCTTGTATTCTTTATCCCTGTACATGTACATGGACGCGAGAACATACCAGCAGGCCAGTCCTGTGTAATAGCAGCCAACCATCAGAGTTACTGGGATGCTTTCCTTATGTACGGATTCATTGGCGTAAAGTTCAAGTGGATAATGAAAAAGGAGCTGGGCAAGGTTCCGTTTGTGGGTTGGGCATGCCGTATGGCCGGTCACGTTCTGATTGACCGCAGCAACAGAGCCAACTCAATGGAAAGCATACGTCTGGCAGAGAGCCGTCTCAAGGATGGCATGTCTGTGGTTATTTTCCCAGAGGGTACCCGCACCAACGATGGCAAGATGGGACGTTTTAAACGTGGCGCATTCCTTATCTCACAGGAACTGGGACTCCCTATCGTTCCTGTTACAATAGACGGAAACTACAAGCTTATGAACCGCCATGCATGGCATGTTACATGGACCCCTGTAAATGTTACCATCCACAAGCCTATCATGCCAAAACCCACCAAGGGACTCAGTGAGCAGGAGAATACAGCAATAATGAATGAAACAGCGCAAAAGGTAAGCGCTGTAATCCAGGATTGTCTTGACGGAAAATGATTACTGGCGCGTGTAACCCATGCGCTCAGTATAGTGCTTAATAGGAGACTTGGCAAGAAACTCTTTTGGAGCCGCGTCCAGAATACGTCTGAGCAGGGTTGGTATTTCATTGGAATCCTGCGTGCTCAGCATCATGAATATTCCAACAGCGGCAGGTTCCCTGTAGTTCTCCTTCATAAAGGAGACAATCATGTCCTCACATTCGTTTACAGTCATGCAGAGTGAATCCTGCAAGCTCTGAATGCGCTCAGAATTCAGTCCGGAGCGGCTAAGAGACATCTTTCGCTGATAAAGGTCCTCGTAGCGGTTGTCTATCTCTATCTTACGCTTAAAGAAGTTGAAAAAAAGATTGTTCTGGCGGGAGCCCGATACATTTATATCTGTGGGATGTATCTCTATCTTAGAACGTCCGCGCTCCAGATAGATGGGAATTACTACATTACGTTCATTCCCCTTGCACAGGAACATGAGTCTTACTGAATCAGTGTGACCTTTCATCTGAAAACGGCCACGGCTAACCACGCATGAGTCATAGACAATACTGCCTTCCGGGTGGAATTCCACCAGGCTGAGGCGACGGCCCTCATACCCAAATGCGTCCACTACTCCATCTATCCTGTAGTGGCCACCGCATGATGCAAATGCCAGGAGAGCGCATGCACCTGCAACCCAAGATTTAAATCCGGATACAATCATATTGCCTTTTTTTGCGGGCACAAAAATACAACACAAAAAAATACGGAATCCGCTTTTATTATTATTTAAGCCAAGCAGGCCCAATACAGGCTAAAAGTTGTTAAATCCTTTATAATCTGTTTAGAAAAAAGCAATCACTGCTTGTCCTTTGCACGGGAAAGACTGTCCATGCGGAACGATGTGTAAAGTTCTGTTACAGCTCCTATGGTAAGTGAGAGTATCCAGTTGTTCCTTGCAGTAAGGGCAACAAGTACGGTCCTCAGGTTGCGGTTCATTCCCACATTGGCAAGCACCATGTCATGTAGTTGGCCAGAGAACATGAGTACAGCCGTGAGCAGGATAAAACAGGCTCCAATGACCTGCTGGAAGCGCAGATGTTTCATAATACGGTCATCGCCATCATATCGGTCCGCAAACTGTCCGCAGCTGAACAGCAGGGATCCCGCCAGGAAGATATACGGAGCATACACCCACCCGGTAATCTGGACTGCTGCCCCTATTATTACCAGCGCACCACCCACAGTGGTAAATGACTCTATCAGACGCTTCTCTCTATTGTCCATGCAGGGATGTTTATTTGGATGGTTTTGTAGATTCTATGAACACGTCCTCGTCTTCCCTATGCATATTGTAACGCTCACGGGCAATACGGTCTATTACCAGGCTGTCATTATTCAGGTCATTGAGAATAAGTTCGTTGTTGCGTTTCTGCCTTGTAACCATTTCCAGGCGCTGCTGCAACTCACGGATCTGACGTTTCTGCACAACCCGCCTTATTGCACTGTTGTCACTGGCAACAAGCATGACCAGCAGGAACAGACCCAATACTATCCAGTATTTGTTCTTGCTTATAAATGCCCTGAGTCTGGGAAGGAATTCGTTATCCATAAACTGTATAATGTTCCGCAAAAATAGCGTTTTTTTTAGAGTCCCACACTTGGCAATTGAGCAAAAAACGAGTAATTTTGGATTTGTATAGAGACACAGTTTTTTATGGAAGACTATATCGTTTCCGCCCGCAAGTACCGTCCGTTGACATTCAGTAGTGTGGTAGGCCAGAATGCGCTCACCACTACCCTCAAGAATGCCATCAGTTCCGGAAAGTTGGCCAACACCTATCTGTTCTGTGGCCCCCGTGGTGTGGGTAAGACCACATGTGCCCGCATATTTGCCAAGACAATAAACTGTGAGCATCGCACTCCCGATGGTGAGGCATGCTCTGAGTGCGAGTCATGCAAGAGTTTCAACGAGGAACTGCGCTCATACAATGTGTTTGAGCTCGATGCAGCCAGCAACAACTCAGTCGAGGATATCCGTACCCTGACTGAGCAGGTCAGGATACCGCCTATGAACGGACGCTACAAGGTGTACATCATAGACGAGGTTCACATGCTGTCCACACAGGCTTTCAATGCCTTTCTCAAGACCCTTGAGGAACCACCAAAATACGCCATCTTTATCCTGGCCACAACAGAAAAGCATAAGATTATTCCAACCATACTGTCACGCTGCCAGATATACGATTTTAACCGTATAAGCAATCAGGATATAATTGGCCACCTGCAGTCTGTAGCCCAGAAGGAAGGTGTGACCACAGAACCAGAGGCCCTGGCTGTCATTGCCGAGAAGTCCGATGGCGGTATGCGCGATGCCTTGTCCACCTTTGACCAGGTTGTAAGTTCTACAGGAGGTCAGGTTACCTATCAGAAAACCATAGAGAACCTGAACGTAATAGACTATGACTATTACTTCCGCCTGACCGACATGATGCTTGAGAAGCGCATCCCCGATGCCATGCTCCTGCTCAATGACATACTTGCCAAGGGATTTGACGGCAGTCATCTTATTGGAGGACTCATGCAGCATTTAAGGAACCTCCTGGTAAGCCGTGACGAGTGCACCGTTCCCCTGCTCCAGATGAGTAAGGAAATGCAGGACCGATATAGGACCCAGGCCGCAAAATGCCAGCCCAAGTTCCTGTACCGTGCGCTCAGGATATGTAATGACTGTGACCTGAACTACCGCTCCAGCCGTAACAAGAGACTGCTGGTAGAGCTCACGCTCATAGAGGTTGCCCAGGCCGATCAGGACGATTCCTATTATGGGCGCAAGCCCACTAGATTAAGACCCATATTCAGAAAAGCAGCCGCAGTAACACCAGCGGCTCCGGCAGCGGCAGAGCCTAAGGCCACCGCCAGTCCGGTTACACCCCAGCCTGTTCAGCAGCCTGCCCAGCCGGCAGCTCAGCCACAGGTCAGGAAGACTGTCATACCCACCATAAAGGGAAACAGTATATTTACATCCATCTACGGAAACAAGCCGGCAGGACGTCCAGAACAGTCTCATGGCCGTCAGACCGTTCAGGTTATAACCCAGGAACAGCACGCTGCACGCCAGCTCTCGCAGGATATGCTCCAGGATAGCTGGAACAATTTTGCAGCAACCCTGTCCCAGCAGGATACACCTCTCAAGAACAGGATGATAAACTGCCGTCCGGCAATAGTATCGGCCAACACATTCTGCGTTACGGCAGGTAACCGCCTGATGGCGAGTGAGATTGAGCAGGCTAAGGACCGCATACTGCAGTTTGTGCGTCAGGCATTCAGCAATCCATCCATCAACATGGAAATAAAGATTGATGAATCCCGCAATATTGAGCACATACTTACCCGCGACGAGGAGTATAGCCGCATGAAAGAGCTCAATCCCGCACTCAAGGAGCTGGAGAGCGTATTCCAGCTTGAGCTCCGCTGATCTCTCCTACTGTCAGAAACAAAAAACAGGGGAATTACTTATTGGTAATCCCCCTGTCTTATTTTTTATGCAATCAGCGTTTCCTGAACTCCTGGACAAAAGCAATGCACTCTCTTACCTTGTCCTCTATGAACTTAAAGTTACCCGATGATATTACATCCTTTGGAGTGAGCTGTGAACCCAGGCCTACGCAGGCTACTCCAGACTTGAACCATGCCTCCAGGCTTGCTGGATCTGGCGATACACCACCGGATGGCATGATCTCTGTCCATGGGCATGGGCCCTTGATGGCTTTTACAAAAGATGGGCCACCAACCTCTGTTCCGGGGAATATCTTTACTATCTCGCAACCAAGTTCCTCTGCCAGATTGATCTCTGTAAGGGTACCGCATCCTGGAATCCAGGCAATCTTGCGGCGGTTGCAGATCTTGGCCATATCGGGGTTAAGGCTTGGAGATACTATGAATCCGGCACCAAGCTGGATGTAAAGCGCTGCAGTTGCAGGGTCCGATACAGAACCTACGCCCATTATCATGTCCGGGCACTCCTTGGCGCACCACTTGTTTACTATGCCAAATACCTCATGTGCATAGTCTCCGCGGTTTGTAAACTCAAAAACCCTGGCACCTCCGTCATAGCATGCCTTTACAACATTCTTAACAAGTTCTGCATCCTGATTGTAGAAAAGCGGAACTATTCCGGTACCAACAAATGTGTTAAGCACCTGCAATCTCTTGAATCTGCTCATACTGTTCTGTTATTAACGTGCTACACGGCCCGATGCATCGCCACCCATAAGCTTCTCTACCTCGCTCACTGTTACACGGTTGTAATCACCGTAGATTGTGTGCTTAAGGCATGATGCAGCAACTGCAAAATCCAGGGCCTTGCGGTCATCGGCATATACCTGAAGGCCGTATATGAGTCCACCCATGAATGAGTCTCCACCACCTACACGGTCCACTATATCTGTTATATCATACTCTCTTGATTTGAACAGGGTCTTACCGTCATACAGTACACCTGCCCATGTATTATGGTTGGCATTTACAGATCCGCGAAGTGTTGTGATAACCTTCTTGCAGCGAGGGAACCTTTCCATAATCTGCTGGGAAACAGAGAGGTAAGCATCGGCCTCTACCTTACCCTTGGATACATCTACGCCCTGTGGTACAATTCCCAGTGCCATGGCTGCATCCTCCTCATTGCCAAGAACAACATCGGAGCAGGCAACAAGCTCAGGCATTACCTCGCTGGCTTTCTTGCCCCACTTCCACAGGTTCTTACGGTAGTTCAGGTCACATGAAACAGTGATACCCTTTTCATTGCATTTCTTTACTGCCTCCAGGCAAACCTTGGCTGCACCCTCCGATATGGCAGGGGTAATGCCGGTCCAGTGGAACCAACCGGCTCCTTCCAGGACCTTGTCCCAGTCTATCATTCCCGGCTCAATCTCTGCAATGGCAGATCCTGCACGGTCATAGACAACCTTACTGCCACGGCTCACTGCACCAGTCTCCAGGAAATAAATTCCCAGACGGTTGCCACCATATACAATACTGGTTGTATCCACACCAAATCCGCGGAGTTCACGAATGCAGGCCTGAGCTATATCGTTATCTGGAACGCGTGTTACAAAAGAAACAGGGAGTCCGTAGTTTGCAAGAGATACAGCTACGTTAGCCTCTCCTCCACCAAATGTTGCACTAAGCATATTGCCTTGCCCAAAGCGCTCATAGCCCGGGGTGGCAAGACGAAGCATAACCTCGCCAAAAGTAACAGTCTTTATCATGTTATGATGAATGTTTTTCTGAACGCAAAAATACTCAAATTATTCCAAGAAGGGTTTATAAGATATATTCTATCAGAGATACAACACCGATTTACCTTTCAGAACCTTTGTATAGGCACCTCCCAGTTGCTTTTGTTTTTTACGGAAATACTTTTTTGTATAAACCTCTATCACACCGTTTGCACCCTTTGTACCCCAAAACTGAATGGCCGATGACTGCATGAGCGGTCTGACACACTTGATACTGCGAGCCTTGATACCCAGCAGTTCTGAAAGATGACCGCTGTAATATATCTGATTGTCAAAATTGAATTTTTTAAGAACTGCCGAATCACACTCTGCTATTTCTCCGTCAAGTACCACCAAGGGCTTTTTATCTTCCTGCACAGTATTCAATGGCACAAAAGGTGGAGGTCCATACATTACACGCATGCCTCCAAGTCTTATGTCATAACCTGCAACAGTATCTTTTGACGGTTTGTCCGATACAGGAGGAACACCGTACATCAAACGTATATCGCCAGTGTTCACGCGCATTGGAATAACATCATCAGGGTTTATCTTGTTAGTGGTGTTTCCTGTATTATTCTGTGCCCAGCTTATAACCGGGAGCAAAAGCATTGAAACAGAGTATAGCAGACGGGCCTTACCCCTGGCTATCATGATCCTGACTGTCCTGAACTTCATAATTCTGATGTTTATATATTGCGAATATACAGAAAGAGCGGTATTTATTATTCTGTACCAAGCAGTTTTTTGTATGTACGTTCACGCTTTACATGATAGCGCCACAGCAGACTGAACTGCATGCGTTCGGGAATATGGGTAGATTTACATGCCTCCATATTCTCCCTGCGGCTTGCCTGAAACTCAGGTTTAAGGCGCCTGAACTCACGGCGAGCACGTAAGACGGCCTTGAAATCTCCCCAGTGGAACTTGCCTATGAACATGAGTGCAGCCAGGCCATCCAGCCAGAAACGTACCCTCATGACCTTGCCCAGTTCATCCTCTGGAAGGTTCTTGTAGAGCATGAGCAGGTTGTTCCTGAAATTAAGGAAAGTCTTGTAAGGATTGGACTTGTTGAGTGTAGCTCCACCCACATGCCATACCCTGCTCTCGGGAATACATACAATCCTGCGCGCCCGGCTCCTTAAACGCCAGCACAGGTCAATCTCTTCCTGGTGGGCAAAAAAACGGTCATCGAGCCCGCCTGCTGCCCAGTAGTCAGAACTGCGGACCATAAGGCAAGCACCGGTTGCCCAGAAAAGATCCTGTATGGTATCATACTGTCCGTTATCCTTTTCTATAGAATCAAACACACGTCCACGGCAGAACATATAGCCCCACCTGTCCATGAATCCGCCAGCTCCACCGGCATACTCAAACATACCGCGGTCCTTAAGATCCAGGAGTTTGGGCTGACAGGCAGCAACATCCGGATGCACATCCATATATCCAACAAGAGGCTTGAGCCAGTCCTCCGACACCTCTACATCGGAGTTCAGCAAGACATAGTATTCTGCATCTATCTGTTTGAGTGCCAGGTTATAACCCTTTGCAAATCCCCAGTTCTTTTCCAGACGTATAAGTGGAATCTGCGCAAACTCGCGCTGCATCATCTCTATGGAATCATCGGTCGAGTCATTGTCGGCCACAAATATGCTAACGTCATCATGGCGCGAATTGCGGATGAGTGTAGGCAAGAAACGCTTTAGCATTCCGCTGCCGTTCCAGTTGAGTATGACTATGGCTACTTTCATATTATTCTGTAGTTGTTGCAGTAAGGGCATCGGAATCTGCATTGAATCCTCCAAGCCTTACCTGGAGCAGGCTGTTTTCCATATACTTGGCACTGTCCAGTTCCACACGTATATAGTTATCTGTAAAACCATGTGCAGGCATACCTCTTTTGGGGCGTTCCACCAAGACTGTGGCAAGTTGTCCTATATGTTTCTCATAAAAGGCACGTGTCTTGCTGTCCGACAAGGCAATCAATCTCTGGCTGCGCTCATGCTTAACCTGATCACTTACCTTGTATGGAATCCTGAGGGCAGCCGTTCCCGGACGTTCCGAGTAACTGAACACATGAAGCTGGGTAACATCCAGACTGCTTATAAAGTTGAAAGCATCCTCAAAATATTCATCGGTCTCACCACGCATGCCAACAATGACATCCACTCCTATGAACGCATGGGGCATGGCCTGTTTGATCCTGTTTACCTTGGCGGCAAATACCTCTCGCTCATAACGCCTATGCATAAGCTTGAGCACATCATTGGAACCACTCTGGAGTGGAATATGGAAATGGGGCATGAATGCACGAGACCCAGCAACAAAGTCAATTACCTGATCTGTAAGTAGATTGGGCTCTATGGATGATATCCTATAGCGTGCTATGCTCTCCACCTTATCGAGCTCACGGCACAGATCCAGGAATGACTCACCTGTGGTCTTTCCAAAATCACCTATGTTTACACCGGTAAGCACAATCTCACGTCCGCCTTCCTGTCCGGCCTGTTCTGCCTGGCGTACCAGCGATTCTATGGATGGATTGCGGCTGTGTCCGCGTGCATACGGAACGGTGCAATAAGTACAGTAGTAGTCACATCCGTCCTGCACCTTAAGGAAGAACCGGGTCCTGTCTCCCTTGGAACAGGATGGTACAAAGTTCTTTATATCATTGGTACCAACGGTAAGATATATACCGTGATCACGTTTTACCAGACCGTTCAGATTCTCCAGTACACTGCCTTTAAGATCCTGTCCCAGAACAATATCCACGCCTGGAATATCGGCCACAGTACCTGGCTGGAGCTGTCCGTAGCAACCGGTTACAACAACGTATGCATCCGGATTCTCACGCACAATCCTATGGATAGCCTGACGGCACTTACGGTCGGCAACCTCTGTAACCGAGCATGTATTTATTACGCAGATATCGGCCTTCTCTCCCTTTACAGCCTTATGGGCACCAGCCTCAATAAGCTGACGCATTACCGTAGATGTTTCTGAAAAATTCAGTTTGCATCCAAGAGTATAGAAAGAAGCACTCTTTCCGTCAAGTATGTTCTTATCCATCAGGATTCCTGTTTTCTGACTGCGAATTTAGCAAATTATCGGGTTAACGCAACCGCCTTCCTGAAATTCAAGGTCTGATAAAGGGACCGTGCCAGCAGATGCGAGAAATATGCGGCCAGCAACAGCTGGATATGGTTCTCGTTACTGCCCAAACCATACACGCCCAGCAAATGCTTTCCAATGAACCACACCGTAAAGAATGCCACAACAGACCATATCATGGTATTTCTTATATAGCCCGATGCCGTAGCACCTATGAATATGCCGTCCCAGGTAAATGCAATAACACCCAGAAGTGGCATGAGCAGCAACCAGCCCAGGAACTGCGAGCATGACTCCACTACCCTCTCATCGCTGGATAGCAACCGGAGCATGGGAACCCCCGTTACATAATAGATGGCAATGAACATGAACGCTATGGAAACACTCCACACAAAAACCCACTTGATGGTCTGTACCAGCCTGCCTCTGTCTCCTGCCCCAATGTACTTTCCGCTCATAGCCTCTCCAGCATAGGCAAATCCATCAGTAAAGTAAGAGAACAGCATAAGCAGTTTCATCATTATGGAGGCCGATGCCAACATCATATCCCCATATCCGGCCGATATTACCGTATATCCAATATATATTGCAATAAAGCAGATGGAACGTACTACGAGATTTGCATTCATGCGGGCAAATGTCTTACGGTCCGCAGATTTTAAAATCTCAGGGAGTTGATTCAGCCTGAATCCATGGAAAAGACTGCCATATTTTACCGCTACAATAGCAAGTGCTATGAGCAATCCGGCATACTGCGCTGTTACCGTTCCCGCAGCTATTCCCCTGTAACCCAGCCCGTTCCATCCAGCCAGTCCCATTGCCAGGAATATGCTGCCAAGAATATTGACCACGTTTACAACAATATCCACAACCATGGAACTCACAGAATCCTGCATGCCTATAAACCAACCCTTTAGAGCCATAAGTCCAAGTGTAGCGGGTGCCGCCCATATCCTTATACCAAAATAGATCTCTGCCAGCTCACGGACATAGGGCGTACAGTCAATAAACAGGAATGCAAATCTCAGGAACAGCCATTGAACTGCTATCAGAGCTACCGATATCTGTGCCGACAATACAAGTCCGCGTACAAGCATCTTGGCACAATGGTTTGTATCGCCACGGCCATAGGCCTGAGCAGTCATGCCGCCTGTTGTAACTCTAAGGAATGCAAAGTTCCAGTAAAGCAGATCAAACAGGTTAGTGCCTATGGCAATTCCCCCTATCAGGGATTCCGAACCACTGCCAGCCAGATGACCAGCCACGGCAATATCGACCATTCCAACCAGAGGAACGGTAATGTTGGCAAGAATACTTGGAATTGCCAGCTTGAGTATTTCTTTGTTTATTGACTTAGACATATAAAACAAAAGGATGACCAATTGGCCATCCTTTCTATTATTGTAATTACAATATTACTCTGCGGCCTCAGCTACAACTTCAAACTTAACCTCTGCCTTAACCTCCTTGTGAAGATTAACAACAGCAACGTATGAACCTGCAACCTTAGCGGTCTCAGTTACAATAGCCTTACGGTCAATCTCAAAGCCCTTAGCTGCGAGACCCTCAGCTACCTGAGCAGCACCTACGCCACCAAATACTGTACCGTCCTCGTTAACCTTAGCGCTGATTGTGAGTGAAACACCGTTCAACTTAGCTGCAAGAGCCTCAGCATCGGCCTTGATCTTGGCGAGCTTGTGAGCGCGCTGACGCTCGTTCTCAGCCAGAACCTTCTTTGCTGACTCAGTTGCAATAACTGCCTTACCTGTAGGAATAAGATAGTTACGACCGTAACCGTCCTTTACCTTTACTATATCGTTCTTGTATCCAAGATTGATAACATCTTCCTTAAGAATAATTTCCATAGTCTTTTTCTTGTTTAAAAAGATTACTTCATCATATCAGTTACGTAAGGAAGCAGAGCCAGATGACGTGCTCTCTTAACAGCCTGAGCTACTCTGCGCTGGAACTTCAGTGAAGTACCGGTAATGCGACGTGGCAGCAGCTTACCCTGCTCGTTAAGGAATCTCTTCAGGAATTCTGGATCCTTGTAATCAATATACTTGATACCTGCCTTCTTAAAACGGCAATACTTTTTCTTCTTGATGTCAGTTGTCTGGGGTGCCAGATATCTGATCTCTGATGTCTGCTCTGCCATAATTATGCCTCCTCTGATTTAGACTGTCTAAGACTTCTTCTCTTTGCTGCGTACTCAGCTGCATACTTCTCCTGCTTGATGGTGAGGAAACGAAGAACGCGCTCGTCACGACGGAAGTTAACTTCCAGCTTGTCTACGATTGTAGGCTCAGCATTGAACTCAAGGAACTCATAGAAGCCAGTTGACTTCTTCTCAATAGGATAGGCCAGCTTACGCATGCCCCAATTCTCTTCATTGACAATCTCTGCGCCCTCGGCAGTGAGAATGCCTTTGAATTTCTCTACCGCTTCCTTCATCTGAGCATCAGATAAAACGGGAGTCAAAATGAAGACGGTTTCGTACTGACTCATTTGTTTTTGATTAATTAATAGTGTTTGCAAAATGCGGTTGCAAAGGTACAAAAATTTTCAACTCCACAAGTACAAAGCTCTAAAAAACGCATGATTTTACAGATAAAACCATGGCAAGTCATATAATTTGTGTTTATAAATACATGTAATGCTTATAATTTGAGCTTAAAGTTTCATTATTCGGATAAAAACCATTTAATTTGCAGATAGGAAAAATTATAAAACACATATAACAATGAACAATTTCAAGAAGTATCTGGGAGCTATCTTTGTTATCCTGGGCGCAATCCTGCTTATCTGCAGTTATTTCCTTGTATGGTATAATTATAATGGAGTTCAGATAGGCGCATTCTGCCTTATGCTGGTAGGTCTTCTGCTTCACATATTCCTGGGAAAGAGGGTATAACAGATCCAAGATACAAAGCAACAAGGACTTCAGGTTTTCCTGAGGTCCTTTTTTTATTCCTATAATCACACCATGACGCGCCAGGTTGCTACATCCCATAAGTCATACCACGAATGCAAGTGGCGAAGCCACCCGCACGGAGTGCGGCACGTTTCCGGAAGGAAACTAAAATGAGGTGGCGGCAACAGCCGCCGGCTTAAACGAAAAAAGCCTTGGACTTACGTCAGGAGCTCTCGCTAAGTGGCGAAGCCACCCGCACGGAGTGCGGCCCGTTTCCGGAAGGAAACTAAAAGGAGGTGGCAGCAACAGCCGGCGGCTTAAATGAAAAAAGCCTTGGACTTCTGGTCCAAGGCTTTCATTTAAGACGGCGCCTACCTACTCTCCCACTTGCGCAGTACCATCGGCGTTAACGGGCTTAACTTCTCTGTTCGGAATGGGAAGAGGTGGAACCCCGTTGCTATAGCCACCTTAATTTCATTCAGGATTTATCCTGATATAAGGTTGACAGTCAC
>JAZUFR010000032.1:0-146506 GCA_045640825.1 Bacteroidaceae bacterium | reverse complement strand
TCTCCAAAAGTGCACACCGCGCTCCTCCGCACTTCTCAGCGCCCACGCTCTTCCCCAAAAGTGCACACCGCGCTCCTCTGCACTTCTCAGCGCCCACGCTCTTCTCCAAAAGTGCACACCGCTCTCCTCCGCACTTCTCAGCACCCACGCTCTTCCCCAAAAGTGCACACCGCGCTCCTCCGCACTTCTCAGCGCCCACGCTCTTCTCCAAAAGTGCAAAACGCGCTCTCCCGCACTTCTCAGCGCCCACGCTCTTCTCCAAAAGTGCACACCGCGCTCCTCCGCACTTCTCCGCACCCACGGCCTTCTCCAAAAGTGCACACCGCGCTCCTCCGCACTTTTCAGCGCCCACGCTCTTCCCCAAAAGTGCACACCGCGCTCCTCCGCACTTCTCCGCACCCACGCTCTTCTCCAAATGTGCACACCGCACTCCTCCGCACTTCTCAGCGCCCACGCTCTTCCCCAAAAGTGCACACCGCGCTCCTCCGCACTTTTCAGCGCCCACGGCCTTCTTCATGAATTACTATTGGAGTGTGCCGGAGTTGGAAACATGGAACGGACCAGGTTTTCCTGAAGCCTGAGTACTCTCATAATCTGCTTGTTTGTGGAATGATAATGGTCGTGTAGTGTTTTGGCAATGATCAGTTTATCCTCTGTTGATAGTTGAAGCGGATCATTGGTGTTGTAATCACGCTTGCATATGGATACCACAACTGAATAAATCTCCTGATCGGTAATGAAAACCTTCTCGCCCAGGATTCTTGCTATCTCCATGTTTGCCTCGTTGTTGCGTGACAGCAAATTGAAATAATGGTGTGCGTCACGGAAGAAACTCATGCCGCGGTTTGAGTCACAGATACATGAAGGATGTATGTATCCATCGCTCAGTATGTATGTATCAGGCAACCTGACCACTGTGGACCGGAACAATGCTCGCTTTTCTCTGTATGAATAGTCACCCAGATGCCTGTTGCTGTCATGGTGAAACATTGGGCAAAAGAAGATAGATCCGCTTCCCCACCGGTAGCTGAATGGCGTGTCCTGTTCATTCACTACATATCCATTCCTATTTACATATACAATGGTATTGCGCAAAGCCTGTAGGTCGGTGATTGGCAATAGGGTTGGCTGGAATTCCTTTAATATGCTCTTGGATTCATCCAGCGAGAACAACTGAAACAGCTTGCTTCTGAATTGTCTGAAAAACAGTTCTGCCTGTTCACTTTTTCCCTGGGCAACAATATGGATGTGGTTGCTCATGAGACAGAATGCCAGAACCTTGATTTCGTATGCCTGGAGGCAGAGTGCAAAGGAGTTCATGGCATACCTGAAATCGTCATCATCACGGAATATCAGGCTAGTGGATTCCCCGGGAGTGAAAATATGCCAATAGGGACCTCCTTTCTGAAAATTGTCTTCACAGATTCTCTCTTTGTTCACGAATGCCAAAGGAAAACTGTCGGGATTTTGGGATATGTTTCTCATTTTTTTGGTAATAGAATGAATATTAGGACCGATGCTATAGGTACCCATGCGGGGCCGATACTCATCTTTCTTCACGCAAGTTAGTTAAAAGAGTTCAATGACCGCACAGTTCCGATGGATTTCTTATAAAATTGGCGTAGAAAGTGCAAAACGCGCTCTCCCGCACTTCTCAGCGCCCACGCTCTTCTCCAAAAGTGCAAAACGCGCTCCTCCGCACCTGCGAGACGGAGTTACCCTCTCCAGGAGGCTCACGGGCAGGTTGGGCTTCAGCATTACCATGCTCCCAAATTTGTGCATACCGGAATTGGCGTAATTCGGTATTCAGAAAAATACGTTTGCACCTGTGGGACGGAGTTACCCTCTCCAGGAGGCTTGTAGGGCGGTTTTGGCTTCAGCATTACCACACTCCCAAATTTGTGCATACCGGAATTGGCGTAATTCGGTATTCAGAAAAATACGCTTGCACCTGCGAGACGGAGTTGCCCTCTCCAGGAGGCTTGTAGGGCGGTTTTGGCTTCAGCATTTCCATGCTCCCAAATTTGTGCATACCGGAATTGGCGTAATCCGGTATTCAGGGAGAGCCGCCACTAGAGGGTTATTTGTTGTAGAGGTCGAGCAGGAGCTTGGCGGCGGCAAAACTGGTGAGCTCACCTCCAAGGACGCGCTTCTCGGTGATATCCAGACGCGACGCTATCTCGGGATTATTGTAGAAACCATTCCTCAGAGATTCATTTATGGATTCGTACATCCAGTATTTGGCCTGCTCGTTGCGACGATGCTGGAAATAACCGTTTTTCTTTACAAAATCCATGTATGCCCATACCATGTCCCATACTTCCTTAATACGGTAGCCGTAAAAACCGGAATAGGTGAGTACCTGCGGTGTCCAGCCGCTCTCCGATGGTGGGAACAGGTGCAGGGCGTTGCGGAATGAGCTTGCGGCGAGCTCAGCCTTGGGGATATTGTCGCCATCGGCCTTGTTTATTACTATGCCATCGGCCATCTCCATGATACCGCGCTTTATTCCCTGCAGCTCGTCGCCGGTTCCGGCCAGCTGGATAAGCAGGAAAAAGTCTACCATAGAGTGGACGGCGGTCTCGCTCTGACCCACGCCTACTGTCTCTACAAAAATCTTGTCAAAACCGGCGGCCTCGCACAGGACTATGGTTTCGCGTGTCTTGCGTGCCACGCCACCCAGGGATCCTGCCGATGGGCTAGGGCGGATGAACGCGTCAGGATGTACTGACAGGCGTTCCATTCGGGTCTTGTCGCCCAATATGCTGCCTTTTGTCCTTTCTGAACTTGGATCGATGGCAAGAACGGCAAGCCTGCCTCCATCTTTGAGTACATGAAGTCCAAACTCATCTATGGATGTGCTCTTGCCGGCGCCGGGAACACCGCTTATGCCTATGCGTACGGAGTTGCCGCTGTATGGAAGGCATTTCTCAATGACCTCCTGAGCTATTGCCTGATGCTCTGGCTTAAGGCTTTCCACAAGTGTGACAGCCTGGCTGAGAACAGTAACATTGCCCTTGATTATACCATCCACATAGTCCTGTACGGATAGCTGCGGACGTCTTATGGGACGTTTCTTGAAATAAGGGTTTATGCTGTCGGGATGTACTATGCCGCTGTTCACGGTAAGTCCCTTGTACTCCTCACTGTTTTCGGGATGTTCCATCGTTTCTGTGTATTATTTTCAGTACTACCCATGCTATGAGTCCGCATAGCAGATATATCATGGTCTGGCAGAAATGCAGGACAAATGACATTGGCTGGGCATCGGACTCGGGTACTCCATATATTCCGAGCATTTTTACAATAGCCAGGTTCCAGGGACCGGCTCCATTGGGCGTAGGTACGAGCACTGCTATGCTGCTGGCTGCAAAACATGCAAGTCCGGCAAGAGGACCCACAGCAGCAGTGGATGGCAGGCAATAGAATGCCAGATACAGCTCCAGATAATAGCATACCCAGATTCCGGCCGAATAAAGCAGGAACAGTGGCAGGCGGTGGATATGCCTGAGCGAGAGAAATCCTTCCCAGAATCCAGATATAAAACCTACTATCTTATCCCAAAGATGAAATTTGGAGCACAGGTACCAGCAGACAATGATTGCTATGGCAATACCTGCGGTCCAGTACCAGAAGTGTGGGTTCTGGAGCATGCTTACGCTCTCTGCTGCAACTGGTTGGGTGGAATTGGCCGCGGGTGTGAGCAGCAGACGGAACTGACCAATCTGTGAGAGTATGCTGCCTAGCACTATGAGGCCCAGCAGGACTGCGTCTACCACACGTTCTGCAACCAGTGTGCCAAGCCCCTTGCTAAAGGGCACTCCGGCATTGCGCTCCAGCATGGCGCAACGGCTTATCTCTCCTACACGGGGAATTATAATGTTGGCTGCATATCCGGAGAATACGGTCAGGATGGTATCCCTGCGCGGTACTTTGTAACCTATGGGCTCCAGCAGAAGGTTCCAGCGCAGTCCACGGAACAGTGGAGCAATGGCGCTGAATGTAAGGGCACCGCCAAGCCAATGCCAGTCAATGCGCATTAAATCGGTCCGGAACTGCGAGAAATCATAGTCCCGGTATGTGAAATACAGGACCACCGCCGATATGAGCAGCGGAATGGATATTTTGATAGCAGTTGTTGTAATCTTTTTCATTGATAAGGTATTGGCCTTAGGATGTTTTTTCTAACTTTGCCGCTCGCAAAGATAATAGATTTTTGCCATTTCATTTACCCAAAAGACTCTATATGGACGACGTTGATGCGGACAGTAAGACCCAAAAAGGCATTAGGCCAGCATTTTCTGAGGGATATGGGTATCGCTCAGCAGATAGCCGGAACAGTTGATGGCTGCGCCGGGATTCCGATTCTGGAAATAGGACCCGGAACAGGTGTTCTTACACAGTTCCTCAAGGATAAGGGCCGCATGCTCAAGGTGGTGGAGCTGGACAAGGAGTCTGTTGATTATCTGCATGAGAACTTTCCCGGACTGGACGTTATAGACGGGGACTTCCTTAAACTTGATCTTGGCAGTGTGTTTGACGGTAACCAGTTTGTGCTTACCGGAAACTACCCATATAATATCTCCAGCCAGATTTTTTTCAAGATGCTGGAGAATATGGATCTCATTCCATGCTGTACAGGCATGCTCCAGCGTGAGGTGGCCCAGCGTATCTGCTCGGGTCCCGGTAACAAGGATTACGGAATACTCAGCGTGTTCATCCAGGCATGGTATGATGCAGAGTATCTGTTTACCGTTCACGAAAACGTATTTGACCCACCACCCAAGGTAAAGAGCGGAGTGATACGTCTTGTGCGCAATACCCGTACGTCATTGGGCTGCAGTGAAAACCTGTTCCGTAAGGTTGTAAAGGGAACTTTTGGCATGCGCCGTAAGATGCTCAGGAACTCTCTGCGCCAGGTCTATGAACGCGACGTTCCCCTACCGGCGGATTGCCCATTCCTGGATAAACGCCCGGAACAGTTGTCGGTTGAGGATTTTATTACCCTTACGCGTTTCCTGGAGAATGCAGGTGTCCTTGTGGACAAGAAGAGACAATAACCGTTTTTTAGAACATGGCCCAGCTTCAGGGCCGCAATTCAGAATATTATGGAGAAGGATTTTCTGGATAAGATACATGAAGTAGTCGAGTCTGCCGACAATGATCAACTCAAGACTTTGCTCGAGGATATGCACCCGGCCGATATAGCCGAGCTGTGCGATTCCCTTGATATAGAAGATGCACGTCTGGTTTACCGCCAGCTGGACAATGAGACGGCAGCCGATGTTCTCGTGGAAATGGACGAGGACAACCGTAAGCGCCTGCTCGATGAACTCCCATCGGAACTCATCGCTACCAAGTTTATTGATAACATGGATACCGATGATGCCGTGGACATCATTCAGGACCTGGATGAGGAAAAGCAGGAGGAAGTCCTTGCGTACATAGGCGATATAGAACAGGCCAGTGATATTGTGGACCTTATGCAGTATGACGAGGATACTGCCGGTGGTCTTATGGGCACTGAGATGGTTGTTGTAAACGAGAACATGAGTATGCCCGAGTGTCTGCAGGAAATGCGCAAGCAGGCAGAGGACCTGGATGACATATATAATGTTTACGTTGTAGATAATGACGGTCGCCTGAAAGGTGTGTTCCCTCTCAAGAAGATGATAACCAATCCATCCGTATCAAAGGTAAAATACGTTATGGATGAGGATGTTATAAGTATAAAGGTAGATCTTCCAATAGATGATGTGGTTCAACTCATAGAAAAGTATAACCTGGTTGCCGTTCCAGTTGTGGACAGCATAGGCCGTCTGCAGGGTCAGATCACCGTAGACGATGTCATTGATGAGCTGCGTGAACAGCAGGAGCATGACTACCAGCAGGCTGCCGGTCTTACCGGTGACGTAGAGGCCGATGACAGCGTGGTACGTCAGGTATGCTCACGTATTCCATGGCTTCTGATAGGAATATTTGGAGGTATTCTCAACTCCAAGTTGCTGGAACATTTTGAATCGTCTTTTGCGGCATTTACATCACTCCTGTTCTTTATCCCGCTTATTGGAGGAACGGGCGGTAATGTAGGCACCCAGTCATCGGCCCTTGTGGTTCAGGGACTGGCAAACGGCTCTCTGAATACGTCTAACATTATACGTCAGGTGTTCAAGGAATCGGCCGTAGCCATGCTGAATGCAATAGTGCTTTCACTATTGGTGTTTACATATAACTCCTTTGCGTTTGGACTCTCTGACCCCGTAACGTATGCAGTTCCCATAAGTATGTTTGCGGTGGTAGTGATTGCCACGCTTTGGGGAACCATGGTACCGTTGCTTCTGGAAAAAATCAATATAGATCCAGCCATTGCAACCGGACCCTTTGTCCAGATTACCAATGACCTGTTGGGTATGGGTGTCTATATGACCATTGTAACCATAATAATCCATTGATATTCTATGGTTTCTTGATGTGGCTGCAAGAAAAAACAGAGTCAGTTAGGTTATGTGATTTAAAATTCATTTATTTGCATGTTCTGCCTTTTGCAGATTAAATAAAATTCCCGTTTATGAGTGAGGAACTGAATACCGAGATTATGCAGGAAGAAAACATTTCCGGACAGGATGTCCAGAAAGAATCTGCTCCTGTTTCTACACGTGAGGACGTGATTGCCCGCCTCCAGCTTATGGTGGCCGACATCTCATTGGCAAAGAGACTTGAGCTTGAGTCTCTCAAGCAAGTTTTTTACAAACAGCAAAGAATTGCTCAGGAGGCGCAGATTGCCGCTTTTGTGGAAGGCGGAGGTACTGCACAGGATTTTAAGCCTCAGATGGATCCAATGGAGGAGCAGTTCCGCAAGCTCATGAATATAATAAGGGAAAAGAAAGCTGCTGCCCAGGAAGCTCTTGACATTGTCCTCAAGGAAAACTATGCAAAGAAACTTGATATACTTGAGCGTTTAAAGGCCCTTATAGAAAAGGCAAATACCGAGGGTGCCCAGTATACTGAGTTCAAGGCCCTTCTCCAGGAATGGAAGGATATAAAGGAGGTTCCGGCCGATAAGGCAAATGAGCTCTGGAAAGCATTCCAGCAGTATGCCGAGCAGTTCTACGACATACAGAAACTCAACAATGAGTTCCGTGAGTATGATTTCCGCAAGAATATGGAAACCAAGATTGCCATCTGTGAGGAGGCCGAAAAGCTGGCTCAGGATGACGATGTTGTGGCAGCGTTCCGCAAGCTCCAGAAACTGCATCAGGAATTCAGGGAGACCGGTCCTGTGTCAAAGGAGTCCAGAGAGGAGATATGGAACAGGTTCAAGACCGCATCTACTATCGTAAACCGCCGTCATCAGCAGCATTTTGAGGATATAAAGGAAAAGGAGAAAGAAAGCCTGGACCAGAAAACAGTGATATGTGAGGTTCTTGAGGCTATAGAATATGATAAACTGGTTAGTTTCCAGGATTGGAATGACAAGACCCAGGAGGTACTGGCACTTCAGGCTAAATGGAAGGAGATTGGATATGCTCCAGTAAAACAGAACCAGAAAATATTTGAACGCTACCGTACTGCATGCGATGAGTTCTTTAACCGCAAGGCAGAGTTTTTTAAGCAGGTCAAGACCGATATGACTGCCAATCTTGAAAAGAAGACAGCCCTTTGCGAGCAGGCAGAATCTCTCAAGGACAGTACTGATTGGAAAGAGACGGCCGATAAACTTGCTGAGTTGCAGAAACAATGGAGGGAGATTGGTCCTGTACAGAAAAAATTCACCAATCAGATATGGAAGCGCTTTATAGGTGCCTGTGATTATTTCTTTGAACAGAGAGAAAAGAACACTTCTTCCAAGAAACAGGAGGAGAATGCCAATCTTGCTGCAAAGAAGGAGATAATTGCCAAGCTCAAGGCGTACGGTGCACAGAATCTTTCCGATGATGATGTACAGGCCATACAGAAGCTTGTAAACGAGTATAACTCAATAGGTTTTGTGCCTTTCAAGATAAAGGACCGCATAGCCGCCGATTTCAAGGCTGCCATGGAGCCACTGCAGGCTGTAACCCGTCAGGGTGGCCGTTCACGCCGTCAGGCCGGAACCAGACCTGGTGCCCAGCGTGAGTCAGGCTCGCCCAGGGAAAGGCTTATACGTCAGCTTGATGCAAAGAGGGCCGAGATACTCACCTATGAGAACAATCTTGCCATGGTGAACGCATCCAGCAAGACAGGAAACAGTTTTGTAAATGCTATAAAGGCTAACATAGAAAAACTCAGACAGGAGGCTGCAGAACTGGAATGCCAGCTCTCTCAAACCAATGAGTAAATGCTGGCTTGGAGCCAGGCAGACAATAAAAAACCGGCTCTGTATAAGGGCCGGTTTTCTATTTGATTGGGTTTGTTAATCAGAATACATAGTAAAAACCAATGCTGATCTGGCTCAGTGTGCCAACTGCACTTCCTGGAGCTGTTGTTCCGGCAAAACCGAATGTGCTGGTGTAAGTACCATCTGTGATGAGCTTACCATCGGCGTTATAAGAATTGTCGAAGCTGTTTTCCCAGCTCAGACTGATAAAGTCAAGGTCAGCTTCTACACCCCAGTGCTCATTGAAATCATAGGTAAAACCAGGAGTAATGGCAATGCTGCAACTGTTGCTTGTGTTGTATACGCCACCCCATGCTTGGTTGGTGATTTTGTCATGAGCAAAGTCGGCTGAGAGGTTTACCAGGAAGTTCAGGCTTCCGGCTATATTGAAATAGCGGCGTCCATACAGACCTGCGCCAATTGATCTCTGCTTAAAGTCGTTAAGACCACCCGGTAATCTTGTAGTGTTCTTGTTGCTTGAGAAACTCAGTGAACCACCAAACTCGTAGTCACCCATAATGTAACCAACAGAAGGCGAAAATTCAAGGCTGCTCTGGAGATCGTCAAGTTCAGATCCGTTATAACTTGTTGCGTCAAGAATTCTGGTGTTCTCGGAAATGCTGTTAATTCCAAATGATCCAGAAACTGTGAGCTGAGCGTTGGCTGTCATTGAGATAGCCAGGGCCGAAATGATTAAAAGTTTTGTTTTCATGTTTGTTTTATTTAAACAATAGTATTATATCGTCAGCAAAATTAGATAAATAAAATCATAATGCAACAAATAATGCGAGAAAAATAATAAAATGCCGCAAAATTCATGAAAAATCTACCAATATGCGAAATATCTTGCCTGGCGCGCTGACCCATTCCTGCATGGCAGACAGAGCTTGATCAGGCTTGACAATAGCCGATATAAGCTCGTCCTTGGGGCAGGTGCCTCTGCTTAGATAACGTATAACTGCCTCAAAATCAGCAGGTGTAGCATTGCGTGACCCAAAAATGTTGAGTTCCTTTTTTACAAACAGAGATGTGGTCAGGGAAACATCGGTCTTGGAATAACCTATGCAAACCACACGTCCGGAGAATGCAACCTCATTTATGGCTGCCTGGTAGGTGGGAACACTTCCTACAGCTTCTACTACCACCGTTGGTCCCATGCCACCGGTTATTACCTGCAGTCTTGCATGAAGGTCCTCTTCCTTGGAATTGATGGTGTAGGTTGCACCCAGCCTGAGGGCCAGTGACAGTTTGTCATTGTCAAGGTCAACGGCAATTACCGTGGCTCCACGCAGGGAGGCGCGTACTATTGCTCCTACGCCAATCATTCCGCAACCAAATACCAGTACTGTATCGCTGTCTGTAACGCCTGCACGTGAAACGGCATGGAATCCTACGCTCATGGGCTCAATGAGAGCGCAGTCGCGTGGGCTGATTGAGCCTGCCGGAATAATCTTTTCCCATGGCAGTACCATGTAGTCACGCATTGCTCCGTCACGCTGAACACCCAGGGTCTGGTTGAACTCACATGCATTGCTGTGACCGGACTTGCATGCTGCGCAGTGGCCGCAGCTGGTGTATGGGTTTACCGTAACGTTCATGCCTGGAACCAGGTGTGAGGGAACTCCCTCTCCAACGCTTTCAATAGTGGCGCCTATCTCATGTCCCGGTATGACGGCATCCTTGGCCATAAGATTGCGCCCCAGGAATGTGTTCAGGTCCGAACCGCAAAAACCAACATAGCCAATCTTTACCAGTACCTGGCCATATCCGGCCTGTGGCTTGGGGGCCTGTTCCACAGTAATCTCTCCCTGTACGGGAATTCTCAAGAGTCTCATATTATATATATAATGTGTCAGTCTACAACTTTATGTCCTCTCCATCCATACCATGCGCATACTGCAAAACATATCATAGGAATACAATATGCCATGTTGGGATTGCCCATTGATTTCTGTGCGTATGCTGTGAGCAATGGCAGTATGGAGTTGCCTACAATTGCCATTACCAGGAATGCCGAACCACTTTTGGTATCGCTCTTAAGGTCTGTGAGCGCCAGTGAGAACTGGGTGGGGTACATGATGGACATAAAGAATGATATTCCCATCATGGCATAGACTGCAATCTTGCCTCCTGCCAGACATACCGCAATACAGAGAATTACATTTGCCACACCATATACAGCCAGCATGTTCTCCGGACGGAAACGTACCATGAGTGTGGTACCTATCCATCGGCCCAGAAGGAAGAACAGCATGTAGAATCCAAAGAATGTGGTAGCCTGGTTGTTGGTCATGCCAACGTAGTTTATGCAGTAAACCAGGAACAGACTGTTTACTGCAGTCTGGCCTCCGTTGTAGAAGAACTGTGCTATAACACCATTCCTTAGGTGGCTGCGTCTGAGTACCTTGAATGATATGAGTGGGCTGCCCGGCTGGCTGGACTCCTCCTGAATCCTGGGCAGGCGTGTAAACATGAATATCACGGCTATTACAAACAGCACGATTGCAAATATGGCATAGACCATACGGAAAGTATGGATCTCAGCATCAAGCGTTACAGGCTCACCGTTTCCAAGTATAATCTTGCTCAGGAACATGGCGCAGATAAATGCACCCAGTCCGTTGAATGCCTGAGCCAGGTTGAGTCGCCTGGGGGCGGTGGCAGGATCGCCAAGCTCCGTTACATAAGGGTTGGCAGCGGTTTCAAGGAAACACATGCCTATTGCCACAATAAAGAAAGCGCACAGGTAAAGCGGGAAACTGTGAATGCGGGTAACAGGCATGAACAGCAGACCTCCCAGTGCAGCTATAAGCAATCCAACTATAATGCCAGCCTTGTAACTGAACCGTTTCATGAACATGGCAATAGGGATTGGGAACAGGAAATATGCAAACCAGTAAGATGTTTCTACAAATTCGGCCTGTGCCTGATCTATGTCAAACAGTGTCATCATTTTCTTTACAACCGATGACAGCAGGTTGTTGCTTATTGCCCATAGGAAAAACAGGCATATTACCATAGACAGCGCCAGGACTGTCTTCTTGTTTGTTTTAGTATTCATTCTGACATGTTTTTAATGTAAGGTAAATCAATCTGTGTGTCTATTCCATAGAATGTGGCAGCGTTCTCACCCAGGAACAGCTCCTTCTCTTGATCAGTAAGCTCGCTGCTCTTGGTAATAAAGTCATAAGACATTCTATAGGTAATGGCGGTAATGGTGCGTGGATAGTCCGATCCCCACATGAGTTTGTCCATTCCCACCAGGTCCGATGCCTCACGTATGGCGCGTATGGCGCTGGGGAAAGGGTAGAACTCACTGTTGAACAGCCATGTTATTCCGCCCGATTCTATCATGACGTTCCTGTGTAGGGCAAGCTTGATCTGCTCCTGCCAGCCCGGAACGGTAACCATTCCAAAATGACCTATTGCAATCTTTAGACCGGGGCATTCCTGTATGACTTCTTCCATCTCCGGAACCTGCACGGCTCCGTCCTGAAGTGTGATGGAGAGTATGGCTCCCCTTGATTCCATAAGGTGGAACATAGCCATCATTTCCGGGCAGTTAAGAGGAATGCGTCCATCTGGGGTCTGTAACCGGTGCCCAGGTATGGCAATGGCCCGGAACCCACTGTCAAGCAGTTGTCGGGCCTGCTCAAGGTATCCGGGTTGGCGGTACTCACACATTCCGCAGGTTAGAAAGCGTTGCGGAAAGCGTTTCTGGACGTCCATGAGATAGTCATTCTGGATACCGTCAATGAATTCCTGTACAACCACTGCTGCTGTAACCTGTGCGTAGTCCATGTTGGAGAGAAATATCTCGGCAGTATTACGTCCGTCAATTATGAAAGGCGGAACCATCTGCCTTATTTCTCCCATGAACAGGGAACGTCCGTTCTCCAGCGTGCGTATGGGCATGCCGTTTACAGTGGTATCCTGACGGAGCCACAGGTGGGAGTGGGCATCAATAATCCGCATCATGAATTACACCAGCTTACTCTCTGCTGGTCGCCTATTATTTCACGAACCTCAAATACCAGATCCCAGTCAAGCGGTTCCTGAACAACCTGTATGTTCCTGAGCACGTTATCGGGGTTGGCCGAGCTGAACAGGTTGGTGGCAATACGCGGATTGCTGTAGGAATACTGTACTGCCAGCTTTTCTATGGATGTGCCACGGCTCTTGCAGTGCATGGCAGCTTTTGCGCAAGCTTCTACAAGTGGCTTTGGAGCTGGGTGCCAGTCTGGTACGCCGCGCTCTGACAGCAGTCCCATGGACAGGGGCGAAGCATTGATAACTCCAATGCCCTTCTGCTCAAAATATCCCAGATAGTCATTCAGTTTGTCATCGTTCAGGCAGAAATGGCAGAAATTAAGGATAGTCTCTACAGTGCCCTCTGGAGCATGGTCTACAACCCATTTAAGATTCTCAAGCTGCAGGTCTGTTATTCCCACATGGCTTACCAGTCCTTTGTTGCGTAGTTCAACCAGGGCAGGAAGAGTCTCGTCCACAACCTTCTTTAGACCACCGGGTAGGGCTGCCTGAAACTCAATGTCATGTACGTTTATCAGGTCAATATGGTCTATGTTGAGGCGTTCCATGCTCTCATATACACTCTCTGTGGCCCGTTTTGCACTGTAGTCCCAGGTGTTTACGCCATCCTTGCCGTAACGGCCAACCTTGGTGGAGAGATAATACTTATCCCTGGGTATTTCCTTGAGGGCCTTGCCCAGTACTGTTTCGGCCTTGTAGTGTCCGTAATACGGGGATACGTCTATAAAGTTCAGACCGTTATCCACAGCGGTATGAACTGCCTGGATGGCTTTCTTCTCATTGATCTCATGAAAAACCCCACCGAGAGACGATGCGCCGAATGCCAGTCTGGCAACTTTCATTCCGGTTTTTCCGATTTCATTGTATTTTAAACTCATAATAATTGGTTGTAAATAGGTTAGTCAGTTAGGTGTGTAAGGATGTGCTCCCTGCATTCCTCCATAAGCCACTTGGGGGTGGAGGTGGCACCGCATATCCCTATATGGCAGCTATCGGTACCAAAAATGGAAAAGTCAATGTCGTTCTTGTCTTCTATCATGTAGGAGCGTGGGTTCACATCCAGGCATTCTCCAAACAGGACCTTGCCGTTGGAGCTCTTGCTGCCCGATACAAACAGGATTACGTCATGTTTTCCGGCAAAATCCCTTATGTGCTCACGTCTGTGCGATACCTGTCCGCAGACCGTGTTGTTGTGCACGAACCTGCGCCCTGGGGGAACACGTCGGGCTATTTCCTCAATCAGAGAGTTGTACTTTGCAGCAGATTTTGTAGTCTGAGAGTATAAGAAAATGTCCTTGTCAAAATCTATGCGGTCTATCTCATCGGCACTTTCTATAACGGTGGCATTGCCGCCGGTCTGTCCTACAAGGCCCAGGACCTCGGCATGTCCCTTCTGTCCAAAAATGATTATCTGCTGGGTGTTTGGATCCATGGAGCGGTACTGGCTCAGTATGCGCTGCTGCAGTTTGAGAACCACCGGGCAGGTTGCATCTATCAGCGTAATGCCGTTTCTGGCAGCGGTCTGATAGGTAGAGGGTGGCTCTCCATGGGCGCGCAGCAGGACCCTTGCGTCCAGCAGGGAATCAAACTGGTCGTGGTTTATTGTCTTGAGCCCCATGCTCTGGAGCCTGTCACATTCCATTCCGTTGTGGACAATATCGCCAAGGCAATACAGCTCATTGCCGCGCTGCAGTTCCTCCTGCGCCTTGCCTATGGCCGACAGAACCCCAAAACAGAATCCGGAGTCGCGGTCTATCTCCACACTGATATTGCCATTCATTCCGCTGCGGCTTTCTGATACTGTTCCATGAGCCAGCTGTCCTGCTGCTCTATAGTCATGTTGCTGTTGTCAAGCACAATTGCGTCCTGTGCCTTGCAGAGTGGCGATACCTCGCGGTGGGAGTCAATGTAGTCACGCTCACGTACGTTCCTGAGTACATCCTCATAAGCTGGCGATTCTCCTTTCTGGACCAGTTCATCATAACGGCGGCGGGCGCGTATCTCATCGGATGCGGTAACGAATATCTTGAGCTCGGCATCTGGGAATACGGTAGTGCCAATATCACGTCCGTCCATGATTACGGCACCCTGGCTGCCCATCTGGCGCTGCTGGATTACCATGGCTTTGCGCACGGAGGGTATGGCGGCAATGGGGCTGACATACCCGGATACCTCCATTCCCCTTATCTCACGTTCTACATTCTGGCCGTTGAGCATGGTGTACTGACGTCCCTGGTCATCCTTGCCAAATGTAATCTCCAGGCTGGGGAGCTCGGCTTCCAGAGCCTTGTCATTTATGGTGCTGCCGTCTATGAAACCGCGGCGCAGGGCATGGAGCGTTACTGCTCTGTACATTGCGCCGGTGTCTATGTATGTATAGCCTATCCTTTTAGCCAGGGCCTTTGCCATGGTGCTCTTTCCACAGGACGAATGACCGTCCATTGCTATGGTTATCCTTTTCATATATTGAATGCAAAACTACAGATTAATGATGCCTCCGATACCTGGTACTTGCCGTATGATACCTCAAACATTACGCGTCCAAGCCTGAGTCCAGTTCCAAGTGTAAAGCCTGTAAATCCTCTGGAGCCCTGTCCTGCCAGTTCTGAACGGGTCCTGAGATTACATCCGGCCGAAAGGTGGAACCTTTCTGTAAGGTTCAGGTCCATTCCGGCAGATATGTGCCTCTTGAGTATCTCGGCGAACGTGGCATTCTGATCCTGGGTAAAATAAAAGTCTCTGGCTTTCCAGCGTGTAAGGTTATCCATGGATACGGTAAACCTTAGAGGAGCATGCTCTGGCGACCATGTCATGCCGGCACAGAGATCTGCTGGCAGTTTTTGGAGTGTATTCTCAAACGCCTTGATCTGACCGCCCAGTGATGTGATGGCCAGACCCGCTGTGAGGTTATTGATGGGGTCAACATAAAGGAGTCCCAGGTCCACGCCAATTGCGACCGATGTCATGGTTGCGTATCTGGAACTGATAATGTTTGCCGTTACACCTCCGCTCAGCCTGTCTGTAAGCATGTAAGCCCATGATACGCCCAATGCCATGTCCTTGGCAGTGAATGTTCCGGTTATCTCTCCAATGCTGTTGGTCTGATCCATGCGTCCGTAATCTACGTAACGTGCATGGGCTGCCCATACGGAACGTTCGTCAAACCTGTTGCAGAACTGGGCGCCCGTTACGGTAGTGCCGGAGAACCACGACATGGCATTCAGTCCCAGTGTGCGGACCGTATCGGCCGATAGCAGGGCCGGGTTTGTAAGGAACAGGGCCGGGTCTGGGTCATTTACAGATACCGTGTGCCCTCCCAGCGAGGCGCTGTGGGCCGATACCGGAAGCTTGAGAAACTCAAAAGAGCTCTCAAGGCTCTGTGCACCTGCAGCAGTCATTAAACTGGCAGTAACAAGGCACATCAATACCTTTTTAATAGAAAACTTTGTCATGGAACAACAAAAGTAATAAAAAGAAGCGGCAGAACGGTGCTTTCCAGGGCTAATAATTATAGGTATGATTAAGCTTCCGTACCTGGTCAATTACTAAAAAAATACAATTTTGTTACTAATGTGTTCAATCTGAAGAAAAGAGTGCTATTTTTGCAGACGGACAAAGGTGTCTGAAATTTAAAAGTACAATATATGGAAATCAAAAAGTCTGAACGCGCTAACCTTGAGAAAGGAAAAAGCACATCATTGCTGATCGGTTTCGTAATGGCTCTTGCAGTCATGTTCCTGGCTTTGGAGTGGACCCAGAGAGAAGTTGAGGACAATTCAGAGCTTTATACAGCAAGAGAAATGACCATCACAGAAGAGATGGTTCCTATTACCCTGCCAGAAAAAAAGACAGTTCCCCCACCACCTGCAGCTGTAACAAAGGCTGAGATCATTGATATCGTAGAGGATGATGCCGATATCGAGGAGGATATCATGGCTTCTCCAGAAGACCAGGCTGAATGGGTTGATATTGATGAGTACGATGCCATTGAGGTAGAAGAAGAGCCAGAAGAGGACGCACCTTTCATGGTCGTAGAGGATATGCCTGAGTTCCCAGGCGGTACCGCAGCCCTGCTTGAGTACCTCAAGAAGAACATCAAGTATCCAGCTATCTGCCGTGAGAACAACATCCAGGGTCGTGTACTTGTATCATTCATTGTTAACAAGGATGGTGCTATTGTAGATCCAGAGGTTGTAAAGAGCGTTAACCCATCTCTTGACAAGGAAGCTCTCCGTGTAATCTCACAGATGCCTGCATGGAAGCCGGGTTCACAGCGTGGTAAGCCAGTACGTGTTAAGTACACCGTACCTGTAAACTTCCGTCTGAACTAATAGAACGTAAGTAACAATAGTTGCGAAGAGGCCCTACTGGACCTCTTCGCTTTTTTATATTCGTTTTTGTTGTGCGCTTTAAAACAACTTGTTACTTTTGTAAATCATAATACGGATACATGAAATCAGTACAGCAGATTCAGGACAGTTTTGAGTCTTATCTCAAGGCTTTGGACTACTCACGTAAACCGGACGGTTTGTACGCGCCTATAAGATATGTCCTTTCCCTGGGTGGAAAGAGAATACGTCCCACACTGCTTGCCATGGCTTACAATATGTATGACAGCAATGTGGAGAAGGTGTTCCCCACAGCGGCCGGCATGGAAATATTCCACAATTTTACACTGCTTCATGACGATCTCATGGATAAGGCGGACGTGCGTCGTGGAATGCCTACAGTCCATAAGAAATGGAATGACAACTCGGCCATACTGTCGGGCGACGGCATGCTGGTCCTGGCTTACCGCTATCTTGCCATGACTCCGGCAGCTTATTTGCCATCCATCATGGAGATTGCCAACGAAACCTACACCGGAATAATGGAGGGGCAGCAGTATGACATGGAATTTGAAACGCGTTCCAATGTTACCGAGAAGGAATACATAGAGATGATACGCCTTAAGACATCTGTACTGCTTGCCGCATGTGCCCAGATGGGAGGAGTTCTTGGAGGAGCCTCAAAAGAGGATGCATCGCTGCTATACGGATTTGGCGAAAAAATGGGACTTGCCTTCCAGCTGCAGGATGACCTGCTCGATGTGTATGGCAACCCTGCCGTTTTTGGAAAAAAGATAGGTGGTGATATTCTTTGCAACAAGAAAACCTACCTTTATATAAATGCGTATAACCTGGCAGACAGCAGCCAGAAAGCCCAACTTGACCGCTGGGCAGAGTACAACGGAGATGATCCAGACTCCAAGATAGCCGGAGTGCGTGCCATCTATGATGCTGTAGGTATAAGACAGATGTCGGAGAAACTCATCAGGGAGTATTACGAGTCTGCACTTGGGGAGCTTGACCGGGTGAGCCTGGAACCATCCAGAAAAAAACTGCTTGCCGATTATGCTGCAAGTCTAATGAACAGAGTATTGTAAAGTATATGCCGTACCGTAGATTGCCAAACACAGACAAGGCCAGGATAAGGTCTTTGGAGACTGTAATTACACGCATGCGCTACAGTGATTTCTATGCACCTGTATTGCCGCCCGAACTCTCGTCTAAAGCCGAGAAGAAACTCCAGCAGTTCAAGGATGCAGTGGACAGATATACAAAATCACTCGAAAACCAGATAAGCTATTCCAAATCGGAATCGTACCAGACACGCCTTAAAAACGCAAAGATGTACGTGTCTCACTTCCTGACCGTGTTCAACCTGTGCGTAAAGCGTGGTGAGATAAAGGTGCAGGACAGGGAATTCTATTCCATTCCCCTGGATTCGGGAGAACTGCCCGATATGTCAAGTGAGATATCTGTAATACGCTGCTGCGAGAACGCCATACAGGGTGAGAAAACCAGGACATCCAAGGGTGGTATACCTATATATAATCCTACAATAGCCAAGGTGAACGTTCATTATGAACTGTTCCGTGAACTGTATGACAAACAGTGTGAACTCCGTCAGCAGACCGATGAAGCCCTGATGGTGGTATCGCTCATGCGTCCGCAGGTAGATGAGATAATACTTGATGTGTGGAACTCAATTGAGAGCTATTTTTCCAAACTGGAGGGAGAAAAGAGAATTGCTGCCTGCAGGGAATATGGCATAATCTACTACTACCGTAGCGGTGAAAAAACTGACTGATACGCATTGCCATGTCTACTCTGAGGAGTTTGCCCAAGACATGGAAGATGTAATTGCACGTGCCGTAGATGCCGGCGTAGGTACCATGCTCATGCCTGCGGTCAATCCTGAGTCCATGCCGCAGCTCCTGGCCGTAGCTGAACGCTGGCCGGAGATATGCCATCCCATGATTGGACTTCATCCCGAGGATCTCTCCCAGGATTTCCATTCTCAGCTGAGTGGCCTTAAGGCCATGCTCCAGGAGGACTGTTCCGCTGATGGCAAGCACCGTTTTATAGGAATAGGAGAGACCGGACTGGACCTGTACTGGGACAAATCCCGCCTGGATGACCAGATAGAATCTTTCCGCATCCAGATAGAGTGGGCCCTTGAATATGACCTCCCCATAGTAATACATTCCAGGGAGTCTTTCCATGAACTGTACAACGTGCTTTCCGATTACCGCAACAGTGGGCTGAGGGGTGTGTTCCACTGTTTCTCGGGCAGTGCACAGGAGGCATCGGCCCTGATGGAATTCCAGGGATTCATGTTTGGGATAGGTGGAGTGCTTACATTCCGCAAGTCTACGTTGCCGCAGGTAGTACCCATAATCCCACGCGACCGTATATTACTGGAGACGGACTGTCCGTACCTGGCTCCCGTTCCATGCAGGGGAAAACGCAATGAACCGTCATTCATGGTACATACTGCCGCGGCACTTGCTGCTGCCTGCTCCTGTTCCCTGGATGAGGTGGTGCAGTTTACCACTGCCAATGCCAGTGCCCTTTTTGGAATCTGACATATCCTGCCTACAATAAGCCCGCCTTTTATGCGTTATTATTCTACCTGCTGTCTTAGCGGGAGTAATAGCAATGAGAAAGATCAAGGAGTTCAAGACCTTAAGGACGGTTCTTATAATTGTGGCAATAGTGATAGCATTCATATCACTTTTTGTCTCACAGCAGCTTGTGCGCGACCTCTCGCGCGAGGAGTATGCCAAGATGGAACTGTTTGCCGAGGCATACCGCACACTCAATGCGGCCGATGAGAATACGGACCTGAGCCTTGTGCTCGAGGTGATACGCTCCAATAATACCATTCCGGTAATCATTGTAGATCAGGATGGAGAGATAAACAATTATCTGAATGTGGAGCTGGGTAAGGGAGATACCCTGAGTAATCTTGCCCATCTGGCAGCGGCAATGCGCAGTCAGGGCAATTCCATCAGGATAAACTGGGACAATTCCGACAGCTCCCGTTACTACGAGGTTTGTTTTAATGAGTCCCTTCTGCTCAACCGTCTAAGGATATATCCCTATATTCAGATGGGAGTGGTAATGCTTTTTGTACTCATTGCCATCTTTGCACTGCTCAGTTTCAAGAAAACGGAACAGAACCGCGTTTGGGTAGGCCTTAGCAAGGAGACTGCGCATCAGCTGGGTACTCCTATATCATCGCTCATGGCATGGACAGAGTTGCTCAAGGACAAGTATGATGACGGACTGATATCCGAGATGGAGAAAGATGTAAACCGCCTGCAGATGGTGGCAGAACGGTTCTCCAAGATTGGATCCATGCCCGAACCCGTAAAGGCCGATATGGTTGAGGTCCTGGAGAATGTAATAGGCTATGTGGAGCACCGTTCTCCCGCTACAGTGAGCTTTGTCCGTGAGTTTCCAAATCCACCGGTCAATGCCAGCGTAAATGCGTCATTGTTTGGATGGGTAGTAGAAAACCTGTGCAAGAATGCCGTGGATGCCATGAGTGGCAAGGGCATCCTTACCATTAAACTCATAGAGGAGAAGGCTTTTGTTGCAATAGAGATATCCGATACCGGAAAGGGAATCCCCAAGAACTCTTGGCGCAGCGTGTTTGAACCGGGATATACCACAAAGGAGCGTGGATGGGGACTGGGATTGTCTCTGGCCAAGCGAATAATAACGGAATATCATAAGGGACATATCTATGTAGCCCAGTCTGAACTTGGAAAAGGAACTACTTTCCGTGTAGAGATTCCAAGGTAAGTCTGTTCTGATTCCAAAAAAACTATCAATATTTTCAGTTTGAAAAATAATATTGTATCTTTGTGCCCCGAAAAAATTGTTTGATGGGTAGACTGGATGCATATAATGTAGACCTGAAGGGGCTTAACCAGGCAAACGCCACTTACAGCTGGAACGTTGGCCAGGAGTTCTTCGAGATAGTCGAGGGCGAGGAGGTTGAGCGCGGTAAGGTAGCTGTTAATCTGGAGGTTAGCAAGGCATCGGGCGTATACCATCTGGATTTTTCGCTTAACGGTACGGTAATTGTTACCTGTGACCGTTGCCTTGATGACATGTCTCTGGATATAGAAAACACAGGCAGTCTAAAGGTTAAGCTTGGTCCCGATTTTGCCGATGACGGTGACATTATTGTAGTACCTGAGGATAAGGGAATAGTAAATGTGGCATGGTATATCTATGAATTCATAGCTCTTGCCATTCCCATCAAGCACGTTCATGCTCCAGGCAAATGCAATAAGGGCATGATGGAAAAGCTTGATGAGCACATGGCCCAGGAGGGAGAAGATGGCGGTTCCGATGATAACACAGCCACAGATCCACGCTGGGATGATTTAAAGAATATAATTGAAAACGATAACGAATAAAATTAAAACAAAATGGCACATCCAAAAAGAAGGCAGTCCAAGACAAGGACTGCGAAAAGAAGGACTCACGATAAGGCAGTAGCACCTACACTGGCCATCTGCCCTAACTGTGGTGCATGGCACGTATATCACACAGTATGCGCTGAGTGCGGTTATTACAGAGGCAAGCTTGCAGTAGTAAAGGAAGCAGCCGCTGAATAAACAGAAATGAAACGCATCCTTTAAAGATGCGTTTTTTTTGACTCATACCAATAGTACAACCATTCATGCATAAGGCTGGATTCGTAAATATTGTGGGAAACCCCAATGTAGGTAAGTCAACCCTGATGAACCTGCTTGTGGGCGAGCATATCTCCATTGCCACTTTCAAGGCCCAGACTACCCGTCACAGGATAATGGGCATTGTAAATACGGAGGAGTCCCAGATAGTGTTCTCCGACACTCCGGGAGTGCTCAAGCCAAACTACAAGCTTCAGGAATCCATGCTGGCCTTCTCCGAATCGGCCCTTGTAGATGCCGATGTACTCCTTTACATGACCGATGTTGTGGAAAAGGCCGACAAGAACTCGGAGTTCCTGGAAAAGGTTTCCAGGATGAAGGTTCCGGTTCTGGTTATCATAAACAAGATAGATCTAACCGATCAGCAGAACCTGGTAAGCATGGTGGAGTCTTGGCATGAGATCCTTCCAAATGCCGAGATCATACCTATCTCGGCAGCAAATTCATTCGGTGTGGATGCCGTACTCAGGAGAGTAAACGAGCTCCTTCCCGAGTCTCCCCCTTATTTTGACAAGGATCAGCTTACTGACAAGCCGGCCAGATTCTTTGTATCGGAAATAATAAGGGAGAAAATCCTGCTTCACTACGACAAGGAAATACCATATTCTGTGGAGGTTGCAGTGGAACAGTTCAAGGAAAACAAGACACGTATCCTTATAAACAGCGTGATCTATGTGGAGCGCGAGTCCCAGAAAGGTATTCTGATTGGACACGAGGGACAGGCTCTAAAGCGTGTGGCCGTAGAGGCCCGGAAAGACCTGGAAAGATTTTTTGGAAAGAAAATCTTTATGGAGTTATTTGTAAAAGTAGACAAGGACTGGCGCAGTTCTGACCGAGAGCTGAGGAATTTTGGCTATTCTCAGGATTAACCGTCCGCAACCCTATACATTATGAGCAACCTGGTAGCAATTGTAGGCCGCCCCAATGTGGGTAAATCAACACTTTTCAACCGTCTTACCCAGACTCGTCAGGCTATTGTTGACGACCAAGCCGGAACCACCCGTGACCGCCAGTACGGCAAGTGCGAGTGGGGTGGACGTGTATTCTCTGTAGTGGACACCGGCGGTTGGGTGGTCAATTCCGATGATGTGTTTGAGGAGGAGATCCGCAAGCAGGTAAAGGTTGCCATAGACGAGGCCGACCTTATCCTGTTCCTTGTGGATATAAAGAACGGAATGACAGACCTTGATGACGAGGTTGCCGGAATACTCCGCCGTGCCAAGACTCCAGTAGTGCTGGTAACCAACAAGATGGATACGTTTGAACTCCAGTATGCAGCTGCAGAGTTCTATGCCCTGGGCCTGGGTGACCCCATCTCCATATCTGCTGCAAACGGCAGCGGTACGGGCGATCTGCTGGATGTTGTGGTATCCAAACTGCCTGTAGAGGCCGATGCCCAGACCGACGAGGAAATCCCGCGTTTTGCAGTAGTGGGCCGTCCAAATGTGGGCAAGAGCTCCATTGTAAATGCATTCATTGGTGAGGACCGCAATATTGTTACCGATATTGCAGGTACAACAAGAGACTCTGTCTATACCCGTTATACCAAGTTTGGATTTGATTTCTACCTGGTAGACACTGCCGGAATCAGAAAGAAGAGCAAGGTGGAGGAGGATCTGGAATTCTATTCCGTAATGCGTTCCATCCGTGCCATTGAGAACAGTGATATATGCATACTCATGCTCGATGCTACCCGCGGAATAGAGAGCCAGGACATGAATATAGTATCACTCATAGTCAAGAACCAGAAAGGACTTGTAGTGGTGGTCAATAAATGGGACCTGATAGAGGACCGCTCTGCCAAGGTTATGAAAAACTACGAGGATGCCATCCGCTCACGTCTGGCACCATTCGTGGATTTCCCCATCGTGTTTACATCGGCCATAGAGAAACAGCGCATACTCAAGGTGCTCGAGGCTGCCAAGGAGGTGTACAAGCACAAGACATCCCGTATCTCTACCGGTAAACTCAATGCAGAGATGCTGCCTCTCATAGAGGCCTATCCGCCACCATCAACCAAGGGTAAATACATTAAGATAAAGTACTGCACCCAGCTGCAGGGACCGCAGATCCCAAGCTTTGTGTTTTTTGCAAACCTGCCACAGTATGTAAAGGAACCCTACAAGAGATTCCTGGAGAACAAGATCAGGGAAAAATGGGATTTTAGCGGAACTCCTCTGAATATCTTTATCCGTCAGAAATAAGCAGTATCAGTATCTGATTTTTCTTACAACCGTACCACATTTTACGAGCCATATACCATGCCCGGGAATCGGTACGGTTTTTCTGTGCCCTTCCATTACGGTCTGAATGACCATGTGCCCAGACATGTCATGTACACATACCATGGTGCCTGCGGGAGCAATTATATCCAGGGTCCCGTTCTCTACTGTAATGCTGGTCTGACTGTCAGATGGGGCACTGGCGTGGGTAGGCATGTCGGCACTTGCCTGGAAAGATACAATTCCATTGTTGTTCCTTATGCCGTAGATTGAGTATAAGGGGAACGATGTGCCCGCCTTGAGCAGAGGAGCGCCCAGTGTGGTAATGCTGTCTGTGTTGTTGTATGGAAAAAGGTCGCCCGCCTTGCTCTCACGATGGTAGTTGTTATCGGCCGGAAGTATGGAGTAACGCTTGCCTGAGCTTCTGGTTACACGGTTGTTTTTCCAGTCATTGCTGTTGTAGTTCACGGCAGTAACCATAAGTCCGCTTGTTGCATGGTAACTGTACCAGCCACTCTGTTGATGGTTCTCCAGGATTATAAACATATCATCGTTCTGGTCGGGCGAGTTCAGCCTGTAGGCTACGTGCCTGCCGCCAGATGGCTCCTGACTTATCTCATCCAGGGTATAGTATCCGGGTTCGGTAATTTCTTCTATCTCCAGCCAGCCCATGGAATATTTCTCAAAAGCAGTATAGCCCACGGGCGAAAATCCTCCGTTATCGTAGGCTCCGTAGTCCATCAGGCTCCAGTAGCCCATGGCTGCATTACTCTCGGATAATGCGTTGTTCGTGGTATTGTAAAAGTCCGGGAGTCCAAGCATGTGGGAGAATTCATGGCAGAACACACCAATTCCGTCCATTATGGTATCGCTGTCCCAGAACAGTTCGCATGAGCATACAAATCTTATCCCGTTTATTCCATGGCGGCCATTCAGGTTGATGGTGTCGGCCTGAGGCCAGATGGTATTGGGATCGGACCCGCTATAGTTCTCTCCTTTACCTGCATATATTATGGACAACTGGCTTATGTTCCCGTTTTCCGCATATTGTGCCAGGATGGAGTCTACGTTGACATCGGCACAGATTGAATGTACAAATCCATGGATGGAGTCCGTTATATCCATGCCGTTCCTGTTCTTTCCGTAATGGGCATATCCATGTGGCAGATGGATAGGACCGATAACCCTGAACCTAGGCTTGTATTTGCCGTAAGACTGGGATTCAAAATAGTCGGCCACGCTGCCGTGTACTCCGTGATAGATTACGGTGTCTATCCGTCCGCCAACATTCTCCCTGTGCCTGTAGGTGTTGTAGTCTACATATCCAGGCTCATTGAATGTGCGGTCATAGTACCTTACAAGATCGGAATCGTTCTGGATGGTAAATCTTAAGTCCTTGAAATCAGCAAGAACGAGCAGGTACTCATGTTCCCCCATACGGTCTGCGGTGGTAGTGGCATAACTGCCGGGAGCGGCGGCCCTGGTCAGTCCCTGTGTAACCTGGGTCCAAAGCACTGGGTTGTCATGTTCTGTGGGCAGGATATACTCGGGAACAAGCGGGCTCTGACCACGACGTATCTGAATGGCGTGGCCGGGTAAAAGACTCAGTAAACAGACAGTGATTGCTATTACGCGCCTTATTGTCATTCGCTCTGGAAAGTTTTTTTCTTGAGCTCAAAACTCTGGCTGAGATACTTTTCCCTGACTATTGGATTGGCTGCCAGCTCCTCTGGGGTACCCTGGAAAAGTATGCGTCCCTCAAACAGAAGGTATGCACGGTCCGTAATACTCAGGGTCTCATGCACGTTGTGGTCAGTTATGAGAATACCAATATTGCGGTCCTTGAGTTTCCATACAATCTGCTGGATATCCTCCACGGCAATAGGGTCCACACCGGCAAAAGGCTCATCGAGCATAATGAATTTTGGCTCAATGGCAAGGCATCGGGCTATCTCGGTACGCCTGCGCTCACCACCGGAAAGACGGTCACCGGTGTTCTTGCGCACTTTCTGCAGACGGAACTCATTGATAAGGCTTTCCAGCTTTTCTCTCTGATAATCAAGAGGGCGTCCGGTAAGTTCCAGGACCGATGCTATGTTATCCTCTACGGTCATCTTGCGGAATACGCTTGCCTCCTGGGCCAGGTAGCCCACACCGGCACGCGCACGCTTGTAAACAGGATAATCGGTAATGTCCTGATCATTCAGGTAGATATGACCCTCATTCGGGGTAATCAGACCTGTGGTCATGTAGAATGAGGTGGTCTTGCCGGCTCCGTTAGGACCAAGCAGACCAACTATCTCACCCTGTGTTACATTGATGGACACATGGCTAACTACGGTGCGCTTACCATATCTCTTGACCAGATTATCGGTCCTGAGCACCATTTTCTCCGGGGTGCCGGTTACTTGAACTGAATCTTCCATACCGTTTGTTGTCAGTGCAAAGATAAATAAAAAAGGAACACAATGTAAATGCCGTCATTGCATGTGCTTTCCAAGTAACTTTGTCCCATTGAATGTGAAAAATTTACAATTATTTTTGCATTTGTGATTATTGGAGTAATTTCGCAGTTCAAAATCGGAAACTGTATGTATCCGAACCAACGGATTCTGTTGGGGTGCATTTTTATAACTGTAAGAAACAAAACAATTTATAAAGTAGAATGAACGTAAAGTTTGAGAACGTAAGCAAGGTACAGGGCCTTCTTACCATCAGTCTTGAGAAGGCTGATTATCAGGAGAACGTAGAAAAGGCACTCAAGGATGCCAAGAAGAAGATAAACATGCCAGGTTTCCGTCCGGGTATGGTTCCAATGGCACTTGTCCAAAAGATGTATGGCAAGTCAATCAAGGCCGATGAGATAAATAAGATTCTCCAGGAGAAGGTTTTTGGCTACATCAAGGACAATAAGATTGACATGCTCGGTGAGCCTCTTCCAAACGAGGAGAAGGAGGCTGGCATGAGTCTTGATGATGACAACCAGACTTTTTACTTTGACATTGCACTCGCTCCTGAGTTCAAGGCCGAGATTGGCAAGGACGATACCGTTAACTACTATGAGATCAAGGTAACCTCAGATATGGTTGACAGCCAGGTTAAGGCTTACACCCAGCAGAACGGCAAGTACGAGCAGGTAGACAGCTACAAGGAGAATGACATGGTCAAGGGTCAGCTCGTTGAGCTTAACATAGACGGTTCTGTCAAGGAGGGCGGAATTGTTGTAGAGGGTGCTACCGTAATGCCTTCTTATTTCAAGGATGCAGCTCAGAAAAAACTGTTTGCAAAGTCCAAGAAGGGTGCCAAGGTTGTATTCAATCCTGCAGCAGCCTATGAGAACAATGCAGTTGAGATAGCTTCTCTGCTCAACCTCAAGAAAGAGGAGGTAGAGGGAATCACAGCCGATTTCTCACTCGAGATCCAGGATATTACCCGTTTTGTAGAGAGCGAGCTCAACCAAGAGGTATTTGACCGTGTATTCGGTAAGGATGCCGTTACCGACGAGGCTGGATTCCGTGCCAAGATAGAGGAGTCTCTTGCCAAGAGCTTTGTTCCAGACTGCGACTACAAGTTCCTGCTGGATGTCCGTTCTTACCTTATGGAGAAGGTTGGCAAGCTTGAGTTTGCCGACGAGCTGCTCAAGCGCATCATGAAGTCCAACAGGCCCGATGCAGAGCAGGATGAGGAGACATTCCAGAAGAGCCTTGACGAGCTTACATGGCACCTTATCAAGGAGCAGCTCGTTGAGAAGTTCGATATAAAGGTCGATGACAACGACGTTAAGGAAATGGCCCGTGAGGCTACCCGTGCCCAGTTTGCACAGTACGGAATGATGAACATTCCAGATGAGCTGCTGGACAACTACTCAAAGGAAATGCTCAAGAAGCGTGAGACAGTAGACGGTCTTGTAAACCGTTGCGTTGAGACCAAGCTTGCTGCTGCTGTAAAGGAGCAGGTTAAGCTCAAGAAGAAAAAGGTTACTGTAGACGAGTTCAACAAGCTTTTTGAAACCAAGTAATCCCAAACGATCAAATAACTGCAGCAATGGATGAGTTCCGTAAGTTTGCTACCCGCCATCTGGGTATGAACGGCCAGACACTTGATGATGTCATCAAGGCCGAATCACAGTACCTGAACCCGTATATCCTGGAGGAACGTCAGCTCAACGTTACGCAGATGGATGTGTTCTCCAGACTCATGATGGACAGGATAATATTCCTTGGCACTGAGATCAGCGACTATACGGCAAATACCATCCAGGCTCAGCTCCTTTATCTGGATTCAGTAGATTCCAGCAAGGATATCTCAATCTACATAAATTCTCCAGGCGGCAGCGTTCATGCCGGCCTGGGAATTTATGATACCATGCAGTTCATCTCCAGCCCGGTGGCTACCATCTGTACCGGAATGGCTGCAAGTATGGCCGCAGTGCTCATGGTTGCCGGTCAGGAAGGCAAGCGTTCTGCCCTTCCTCACAGCCGCATAATGATACATCAGCCAATGGGAGGTATCCAGGGACAGGCCAGTGATATAGAGATCACAGCCAGGGAGATCCAAAAACTCAAGAAGGAGCTTTACACCATTATAGCCGATCATTCCCACACACCCTATGACAAGGTGTGGGCCGACAGCGACCGTGACTACTGGATGACAGCACAGGAAGCCAAGGAATACGGAATGATTGACCAGATTCTGGAAAAACGCAAATAATACCGGATGGCAGTCAGCAAGAAAGGAAAAACCTGCAGTTTCTGTGGCAGGCCGGACAGTGAGGTAGGATTCCTCATTACGGGTCTGGATGCCTGTATCTGCAACGAGTGTGTGGAACGTGCATCAGAGATTGTCCGTGATGCCAAACAGAGCATGCCCTCGCCTGAGTTTAAGCTGGAGTCTGTTCCCAAACCCAAGGAAATAAAGAAATTTCTGGACGACTATGTAATTGGTCAGGATGCTGCCAAACGCTATCTGTCTGTTGCTGTTTACAACCACTACAAGCGTATTACACAGCCCAAGTCCGATGATGTTGACATAGAAAAGAGCAATATCATACTTGTAGGCGCAACAGGTACCGGTAAGACTCTTCTGGCTAAGACAATTGCCCGCCTGCTCAAGGTTCCGTTCACCATTGTGGATGCAACCGTACTTACCGAGGCCGGTTATGTTGGAGAGGATGTAGAGAGCATACTGTCACGTCTGCTTCAGGTTGCCGACTACGATGTGGATGCAGCCCAGCGCGGAATAGTCTTCATTGATGAGATAGACAAGATAGCCCGCAAGAGCGATAACCCTTCCATTACACGTGATGTAAGTGGAGAAGGAGTTCAGCAGGGTCTTCTCAAACTGCTTGAGGGATCTGTTGTAAATGTACCACCCCAGGGAGGCCGCAAGCATCCGGAGCAGAAATTCATTCAGGTGGATACATCGAACATACTGTTCATCTGCGGTGGTGCTTTTGATGGAATTGAACGCAAGATAGCCAACCGATTGAATACTCAGGTGGTAGGATTTGATTCCGTTGAACAGCGCGGCAAGGTGGATCTGAACAATCTTATGCGCTATGTCTCACCGCAGGATCTAAAGTCTTTTGGACTTATCCCGGAAATAATAGGCCGTCTGCCCGTTGTTACCAGCCTGGAACCACTTGACCGTGCGGCTTTGCGCAACATACTTACAGAACCCAAGAATTCCATTGTACGCCAATACGTTAAGATCTTTGGACTGGATGGGGTAAAACTTACTTTCCAGCCAGAGGTGCTTGACTTTATTGTAGACAAGGCACTTGAATTCAAACTGGGTGCACGCGGACTCAGGTCTATTGTGGAGACTATCATGATAGATGCCATGTATGAGATTCCCTCATCTGGCCGTAAGACCTATACGGTTACACTGGATTATGCCAAGGCCCAGTTGGATAAGGCCGATGGAACCGTGGGCTCCAATTCCTGATATCGCATAGGTATTAATACGTAGTATTATTTACATTTTTTTTGTCAAAAAGTTTGCAAGTATAAAACACTTGTAATTAACTTTGTTTTCTATCCTAAAGGGTAGTAAACTAGAATTTCTATTATTCTGTATGGCAAAAGACATAAACCTGTCGGAAATCCTGAAAGTTCATTTTGGCTTTGATAAATTCAAGGGGGACCAGGAAGCAATCATCCGTAATCTGCTGGATGGCAATGATACATTCGTACTCATGCCAACCGGAGGAGGAAAATCGCTGTGTTATCAGCTTCCAGCCCTTGTAATGGACGGAACAGCCCTTGTTATCTCTCCACTCATAGCACTTATGAAAAACCAGGTTGATGCAATGCGCAACCTGAGTGAGGAGGATGGGATAGCCCATTTTATAAACTCGTCTCTCAACAAGACTTCCATAGATCTTGTAAAGAACGATATACTCAGCGGCAAGACCAAACTCCTTTACGTGGCTCCTGAGTCACTTACCAAGGAGGAGAACCTTGATTTCCTCAAGAAAATAAAGATATCGTTCTACGCCATTGATGAGGCACACTGTATTTCTGAGTGGGGACATGATTTCCGCCCTGAGTACCGTAAGATTAGACCACTTGTAAATGAGATAGGTCAGGCTCCCATCATAGCACTAACTGCTACGGCCACAAACAAGGTACGTGACGATATAAAGAAGAACCTTGGAATCCAGGACGCAAAAGACTTCAAGTCATCGTTCAACCGCTCCAACCTGTACTATGAGGTAAGGCCCAAGACAAAGAACGTAGATAAGGATATCATAAAGTTCATAAAGGCAAATCCCGGAAAGTCCGGAATAATATACTGCCTGTCCCGCAAGAAAGTAGAGGAACTGGCAGAGATACTCCAGGCAAACGATATTGCAGCCATGGCATATCATGCCGGTATGGAGGCCGCCCAGCGTTCCAAGACGCAGGATGCCTTCATAATGGAAAAGATAGATGTGATTGTGGCTACCATCGCTTTTGGCATGGGTATAGACAAACCCGATGTAAGATATGTCATTCACTATGACATTCCCAAGAGCCTGGAAGGATACTATCAGGAAACAGGACGTGCCGGCCGCGATGGAGGAGAAGGCCAGTGCATAGCATTCTATAACAGCAAGGATGTCCAGAAACTGGAAAAGTTCCTGGAAGGAAAGCCTCTTGCTGAACAGGATATAGGCCGTCAGCTCCTTGCCGAGACTACCGCTTACTGTGAGTCTTCTGTATGCCGCCGTAAACTGCTGCTCCACTATTTTGGTGAGAACTATGAGGTAGACAACTGCGGAAACTGTGACAACTGCCTGAATCCTAAAAAGAGGGTAGAGGCCAAACAGCTTCTGGAGGCAGTTCTGGAAACCATAGTAGCAGTAAAGGAGAACTTCAAGGCAGACTACATAATAGACATGCTCCTTGGCAAGGAAACATCCGAGATTACAGACCACATGCACGACGAACTCGAGGTATTTGGTTCTGGTTCCGATGAGGATGAGAAGACCTGGAACGCAGTAATACGTCAGGCTCTGATTGCCGGATACATCCGCAAGGACGTAGAGAACTATGGACTGCTCAAGGTTACTGCCGATGGCCGTGAATTCCTTAACTCCCCCAAGTCATTCATGATTGTAGAGGATAAGGAGTTTGAGGACGAGGAAACCGAGGGACCAATGCGCGGAGGCGGTTCATTTGCGGTTGATCCAGAGCTGTATTCCATGCTCAAGGATTTGCGTAAGAAACTCTCCAAGCATCTGGAGTTGCCACCGTATGTAATATTCCAGGATCCTTCGCTGGAGGCCATGGCTACCACTTATCCTGTTACCATGGATGAGCTTCAGAATATTCCTGGTGTGGGTGCCGGCAAGGCCAAGCGTTACGGTCAGGATTTTATAGACCTGATTAAGCGCCACGTTGAGGAGAATGAGATTGAGCGCCCTGAGGATCTGCGTGTAAGGACCGTTGCCAACAAGTCCAAGCTCAAGGTAAGCATTATCCAGAGCATAGACATGAAGGTGGCACTCGATGATATAGCCATAAGCAAGGGCATAGACTTTGATGATCTCCTTGCAGAGATAGAGGCAATAGTATATTCGGGTACAAAGCTCAATATAGACTACTTTATAGACAGCGTGATGGACGAGGACCGCTCCGAGGATATATACGAGTATTTCCGTGAGTCCGAGAGTGATTCAATCGATGACGCGATAGACGAACTTGGCGATGACTATTCAGAGGAGGAAATCCGACTTGTCAGGATCAAGTTCATTTCAGAGATGGGTAATTAATAAAAATACAATAATATGTCATTTATAGAAGATAGAGTTGCCATGGAGGGCCTGACATTCGACGATGTCCTGCTCATTCCTGCTTATTCAGAGGTCCTGCCACGTGATATCAACCTCACATCAAAGTTCTCACGTAACATTACCCTGAACGCACCGTTCGTAACTGCGGCCATGGATACCGTTACCGAGTCAAGAATGGCCATAGCCATTGCACGTGAGGGCGGTATAGGCGTAATCCACAAGAATATGTCTATAGCAGAACAGGCCCGTCAGGTTGCAATAGTAAAGAGGGCAGAGAATGGTATGATCTATGATCCGATTACCATTAACAGGCAGAGTAGTGTACGCGATGCCCTGGGACTCATGGCAGAGTATCACATTGGAGGTATACCTGTTGTAGAGTCTGACGGCAAGCTTTGCGGTATTGTAACCAACCGTGACCTTAGATTCCAGAGAAATCCGGATGCAAAGATTGAGGATATCATGACCAAGGAGAACCTGGTTACCACCCATCAGCAGGTGGACATGGATGCCGCAGCAAAGATCCTCCAGGAATACAAGATAGAAAAGCTTCCGGTAGTAGACAACAACGGCAAGCTTGTTGGTCTTATTACCTATAAGGACATTACCAAGGCCAAGGACAAACCAATGGCATGCAAGGACAGCAAGGGCCGTCTTCGCGTAGCCGGTGGCGTGGGTGTAACATACGATACCATGGACCGCGTAGCAGCTCTCGTAGAGGCCGGCGTTGATGCTATCGTGATTGATACCGCCCATGGCCATTCAGCAGGTGTAATAAACAAGCTCAGAGAGGCTAAGGCAAGTTTCAAGGACATAGACATAGTAGTGGGTAACATTGCTACCGGTGCTGCTGCCAAGATGCTCGTAGAGGCTGGTGCTGATGCTGTCAAGGTAGGTATAGGCCCGGGTTCAATCTGCACAACCCGTGTGGTTGCAGGTATAGGTGTGCCACAGGTATCGGCCATCAACGACGTTTACACTGCCATCAAGGATACCGGTGTTCCAATCATTGCCGATGGTGGACTGCGTTATTCAGGCGACGTTGTAAAGGCACTTGCCGCAGGTGGTAGCTGTGTAATGTTTGGATCACTTGTTGCCGGTACAGAGGAATCTCCTGGCGACACCATCATATTCAATGGCCGTAAGTTCAAGTCATACCGTGGTATGGGTTCACTCGAGGCTATGGAGAACGGCTCAAAGGACCGTTACTTCCAGGCCGATACCAAGGATGCCAAGAAACTGGTACCGGAAGGTATTGCCGCCCGTGTTCCTTACAAGGGAACCCTGCAGGAGGTTGTTTACCAGCTGGCTGGTGGCCTGCGTTCAGGTATGGGTTACTGTGGTGCTCCAAATATTGATAAACTGCATGAGGCCAAGTTTGTCCGCATAACCAATGCCGGTATGCTTGAGAGCCACCCGCATGATGTAGCCATTACCAGTGAGGCTCCTAACTACAGCCGTCACGAATAATATTGACCCATCAAAAACCAGGAACAGAGACATGAAACATATTCTTATCACACTGTTTGCAGCATTCTTATGCATGCCTGCGCTCGGTCAGAAAGACAATCCCGTTGTTATGACCGTGAATGGCAATGAAGTGAGAATGTCGGAGTTTGAATACTTTCTCAGAAAGAATAATACAGATTCCCCAATCACCTCAAAAACCGTAAAGCTGTATGCAGAGCTCTACCTTAATTTTAAGCTCAAGGTACAGGCCGCCATGGATGAGGGTATGGATAAAACAGAGTCTTTCCTGAGTGAGTTCAAGGCTTCCAGGGATCTTCAGGCCCAGGATTATCTTGTAGATACCACTTTCCTGGAGACTATTGCACAGGAGTCTTACCGGCAGTCTGTTATGGAGGTTGGTCCCGATGGCCTGCTGTATCTGTCGGCCCTGGTTATTACTCCGGAGCAGGAGACCCTGCAGGCTTATAAGGACTGTCAGGCAAGGATGGACTCCATCTATGACCTGCTCAGGAATGGAGCTTATTTCCCGGAACTTGTTAGAAAGTATGCCGATACAGAGCTGGCAGAGTCAGAGGGATATATTGGATGGGTTTCGCGTGGTGTATTGCCCCAACAGGTTGCAGACTCAGCTTTCATCCATCAGCCCGGTGAGTATAGCGGCCCCTTTGAGTTTCAGGGTTCATTCTATATACTCCATGTGGACTTAAGACGCGGTCTTGGCGACTATGAGGTTAACCGTGATGATATTTACAGATGGATGGAATCCGAGGGTAATATTATTCCGGAGGCAATGCGCCGCAAGGCAAACAGCTATGCCGACAGTCTGGGATGGACTGTCAGGGACGATGAGGCCGTAGCTTATCTGGACAGTGTGCTTGAGGAGGTTAATCCGGAATTCTGCAACATATCAAGAGAGTACCATGATGGTCTTCTTATGTTTGAGATAAACAGCAGGGAAGTATGGGAAAAGGCCGCAACCAACACTGATGGACTGGAGGCTTTCTTCCAGGCTCAGCAAAAAAAGCGCGTTTATAACGAGCCTTATTTCAAGGGCATGGTATTTTTCTGCACGGATCAGGCTGTTTTCCAGGAGATAGAGAGCATCCTTAAAGATGCAGACATGAGCGAGTGGGTCGATAAGATCCTGGCCTTTAACAGGGGTAAGATTCAGCTCAGGGTCATGAAAGGCAATGGAGACAACAATATTTTCCGTAAGGGACAGAATGAATATGTAGACAAGATCGTGTTTGGTCAGGGTGAGTTCAAGCCAATGGCAGGTTACCCTTATACAAATGTCATTGGAAAGAAATATGACCGTCCCCAGAGTGTGGCCGATGCTCCAAACCAGCTTATAGAAGACTATCAGAAGTATCTGGAAGACCAGTGGGTGGACAGTCTGCGCAAGAAATACAAACACAGGATATACAAAAAGGCTCTCAGGAAGGTTAGTCTTGACAAATGAAATCAGACAGACATTTTTACAGACTTATGAATAGTGGATTGCTGGCAGTTGTACTGTCAGCAATGTGCGTTTCATGCAGTTGGCGTAAAAATGTAGTTCAGTATGTTCATGGCAAGACACCGCTGGTAGAGATAAATGGCGACGTACTTTATGAGGAGGATATAAGACAGGCCATACCTCTGGGTCTTTCTTATTCCGACAGTGTAATGTTTGCCGACCGATACATAACAAACTGGGCACAGGATGTACTGTTCTACCAGAATGCCATCCGTAATGTGCCCGATACCAGAGATATAGACCGTCTTGTGGAGAATTACAGGCGTTCACTTTTTGAGCATGAGTACCAGCGCAGGCTTGTGGAACAGAAATTCTCTCAGGAGATAACCGATGATGAGATATCGCGTTTTTACTACGACAACCAGGGCCTGTTCCTGCTTGATGAATCGTTGGTAAAAGGTCTTTTCCTTAAGATATCCAACAAGTCACATGACCTGGACGAAATAAGGAAACTGTACACCATGCGCAATGATGAGTCTTATGAGGAGATAGAGAAATACTCAATCAGGAATGCCGCACGTTGCGATTTCTTCTATGACAAGTGGCATACGCTTGCCGAGATAGAGGTACTTCTGCCTGCCACTGACATTCCGCTCCAGACAAGGCTAGATACCGATACATGTTTTGAATTCAAGGACGAGGATTATATATACCTGCTCAATGTAAGTCAGTATGCAGCCAAAGGTGCAATAGAACCTCTGGATCATGCCAGCAACAGGATCCGCGGACTGCTCATCAACAGCAACGAAGTTGCCTACATGAGAAAGATCAAGGAAGACCTTTACAGTACTGCACTGGAAAGAGAAAGGATTATTTTCCATAAAAAGAAATGACTATGAAAAGAATAGTATATTCAATTCCAGCCATACTCTGTCTGTTAATGTTGTTCCCAGGTGTGAATGCCCAGAATAATGTGATAGACGAGGTTGTATGGGTGGTCGGCGATGAAGCAATATATAAATCGGAGGTAGAAGAGGCCCGCCAGGAGGCTCTGCTGCGTGGAATCCAGTGGGATGGAGATCCATACTGTATTATCCCTGAGCAGCTTGCCGTAAACAAACTGTTCCTTAACCAGGCCGAGCTTGACAGTGTAATTGTAACAGATTCCGATGTCTCCCAGCAGGTTGAGTACAGATTTAAGGAAATGGTAACCCAGGCCGGCTCGGAGGAAAAGCTTGAGGAGTATCATGGTATGAAAGCCGATAGGATCAAGGCACGCCTTTTTGAAACATACCGCCAGGAATATGCTATTTCCAAGGTCCGTGAGAGTATTGTATCTCATATCAAGGTTACTCCTGCAGAGGTACGCCGTTATCTCAGGGATGTGTCTTCCGATGACATACCATTCATACCTACCCAGGTAGAGGTACAGATCATTACTCAGGATCCCATAGTACCACAGGAAGAGATTGATGCAGTAAAAACAGAGCTTCGCGGATATATAGAACGTGTCCAGAATGGCGAGACATCGTTCTCTACACTGGCAAGACTCTATTCCGATGACCCTGTATCGGCCAGGAACGGTGGAGATCTGGGCTTTTTTGGACGCGGTGAGATGGTTCAGGAGTTCTCTACTGTTGCATTCAACATGACAGACCCCGACAAGATTTCCAAGATTGTAGAGACAGAGTATGGATACCATATCCTGCAGTTTGTAGAGCGTTTAGGCGACCGTGTACGGGTACGTCACATCCTGCGTAAGCCTTCCATTCCCATGGAGAGCATAAACAATTGTCTGGCACGTCTTGATACTATAGCCGATAATATAAAGAATGGCAACCATACGTTTGAGTTCTGTGTAGCAGCTTACTCACAGGATAAGAATACCAGGAACAACAATGGCCTTATGGTAACTCAGCCAGAGTCCGGTGCTCCGGGCGTATCAAAATTCAGGATGGAGGAGCTACTTCCCGATGTGGCCAAGGTTGTTGACCGCCTGAACGTGGGAGAGGTGTCAAAACCCTTTACGCTCCAGTTTGCCAACGGAAAGGTAACCTGTGCCGTAGTAAAGTTAAAGTCAAGGATAAACGGACATAAGGCAAACATGTCCGAAGACTATGATATACTCTCAGACATGGTAACCCAGATCCGTCAGGGAGAAGCCATAGAGAAGTGGATACAGGAAAAACAGCGTACCACATACGTAAGGATAAGCGAGGGATGGAATGACTGTGATTTTGTTTATCCCGGTTGGGGCAAATATTGATTTCTGATACATGCGCAGGTTCCTGTTAAATATTCTCCTGTTAATGGTCTGCACCTTACCGCAGGCCGTAGCTCAGGATTTATCTGCTCCGGATAACGGTACCGCTGTCCGCGACACAGACTATGTGTACCTGCTCCATGCCGATGAGATCCGTTTTGATGAATCAATCAATCCCGACGCCCAGCGTCTGATGGGCAATATAGTTTTCCGTCATGACAGCATGTACATGTATTGTGACAGTGCCTTGTTCTATCAGGAAAAGAACTCGTTCAATGCATATCACAATGTACGTGCAGAACAGGGCGATACACTGTTCATGTATGGAGACTCACTGTTCTACGACGGAAATACCCGCCTCCTGCGTGTTATGGACAACGTGCGCCTGGAAAACCGCACAATGATACTCCTTACGGACCGTCTGAACTATGACCGTAATACTGGATTGGGCTGGTTTTTCAATGGAGGTACGCTCCTTGACGAGGAAAGCACGCTTATATCCGAATACGGCCAGTTCAATACCTCTACCAAAGTGGCAGATTTCATGGATGGGGTATCGCTTGAGAGTCCGGATTACAAACTTACCTCCGATACGCTTCACTACAACACCAATACCCACACGGCTATTCTTACAAGTCCTGCTACTATAGTGAATGACAACAATGTAATCAATACAAGTAACGGACGCTTTAATACAGACAACAGTAGTGCCGTGCTCCTGGACCGTTCTGTTGTGCTGCAGAATGATGGAGAGAACCGTATGACGGGCGACAGTATAGTCTATGACAAGCAGATTGGCGAGGTTCGTGGTTTTGGCAACGTAATAATAAACAACTACAAGGATAAGGTTGACGTTCAGGGAGAATATGTCTATTACAATCAGAACAATGATTCGGCCGTTGTAACCGGCAAGGCACTGCTGATTGAGTATTCATCGGGCGACAGCATGTTTGTACATGCCGATACATTCCGCGTGGTTACTTTCTACAATCAGACACACGATACTGTAATGGAACGCCAGGTGCGTGGATTCCGTAAAGTGCGTGCATACCGCCCCGAAATGCAGATGGTGGCCGATTCCATGGTGTTTACCACCAGAGACTCCAGCCTTACACTCTTTACTGATCCAATTCTCTGGAACGAAGCCCAGCAGGTACTTGGTGAGAAGATTATTTTTTACATGAATGACAGCACAATAGACTGGGCTCATGTAATAGGGCAAGCCCTGTTTGTACAGATGAATGACTCTGTTCATTTTAACCAGATTACCGGAAGGGAAATGAAAGCCTATTTCAGGAACAGCGAGATAGAACGGGCCGATGTCCATGGTAATGTGCAGGCTATTTTCTACCCATTGGACTCTGATTCGGTCATGATAGGCATGAATACCACGGAAGGACCTTCTCTGGTAGCATATTTCAAGATGCGTAACATAGACAAGATGGTCATACAGGGTCAGTCAAACGGAGTGATGTATCCAATGGAACAGATTGATAGAAAGAAGATGTTCCTTAATAATTTCAACTGGTTTGAACATATCCGGCCACTCGATGCCCAGGATGTCTTTATATGGCGTGGAAAGCGTGCCGACGAGAAGCTCAAGACAAGCAATTCAACCAAGGAGGTGCCCCTTCCTACATTAAGACGGAATAAATAAGTACTTGATATATGGGAATGTTTAATGCACGTGAACCGCGCCGTTATGAGCATAAGTACATATACTATGACGAGCGCAAGGAAAAGCTGGCCAAGATAGAAGAAAAGGCTAAGCGTGAGCTCGGCATGCTTCCAGAACAGGAATTCAACCCCGAGAGTATCCGTGGTAAATTTGTGGAAGGAACAACCCATTTAAAGCGCAGGAAGGAGAGCGGTGGTCCGGCCATCAGTCTTCCTGTTGCCGTAGTACTTATAGTACTTCTTACATTATTGCTCCTGCAACTGCTTGGAGGAGGCATATTCTGATTATGGAAAGCAAGGTCAGGGTACTTTCAGAACAGGTGGCCAGCCAGATTGCTGCGGGCGAGGTAGTAAACCGCCCGGCATCGGTAGTAAAGGAGCTGGTGGAGAATGCAATAGATGCAGGCTCAACGTCTATTAAGCTTATACTAACAGACGCAGGCCGCACATCTATACAGGTAGTGGACAATGGTTGCGGCATGACTCCGCAGGATGCTGCCCTGGCGTTTGAGCGCCATGCCACATCCAAGATACGTGAGTCAGATGACCTGTACACACTCACTACATTTGGATTCCGTGGAGAGGCCCTGCCGTCTATTGCTGCAGTATCGGAAGTACAGTTACGTACACGCCCATCCGACAGCGAGACAGGTACAACCATCACCATAAAGGCATCGGAGGTCATATCCAATGAGCCCGATGCCTGTCCGGTAGGAACCAGTTTTACAGTCAGGAACCTTTTCTACAATGTTCCAGCGCGACGCAAGTTCCTTAAGAGCAATCAGACAGAGTTTGGCCATATTTTGAATGAGGTTGAGAGGGTGGCACTTGCACATCCTGAGATTGCCATAGAACTCATACATCAGGGCGAGCAGGTCCTTTCGTTGCCATCATCGGCAATAAAACAGCGTATTGTGAACCTGTTTGGACACAAGATGAACCAGTCTCTCCTGCCTGTAGATGTAGAAACATCGGTAGTAAGTGTGAGCGGATTCTGTGCCAACCTGGATAACGTAAAGTCAAAAGGCGCCAAGCAGTTCTTTTTTGTGAATGGCCGATACATGCGTCATCCGTATTTCCATAAGGCTGTGCTGAGTGCCTATGAGAGTCTTGTTCCAGATGGCATGCAACCATCATATTTCCTGTTCCTCAAGGTTCCAGGTGATACGATCGATGTAAATATCCATCCCTCCAAAACCGAAATCAAGTTTGAGGATGAGCAGGTAATCTGGAAAATAATCATGGCTGCCGTAAAGGAAACAATAGGACGTTTTGAGGCCATGCCTACCATTGATTTCAATACGGCCGACATGCCTGATATTCCAATATATGATGCCACCAGGCCGGTGTTGCAGCCCAAGGTAGATATCAACCCCAATTACAACCCATTCTCACAGGGTAGTAGTGGCCAGGCCCAGCATCAGTCACGCCCTGCCACAGACTGGGCAAAACTGTATGGCGACGTACTGGAACATAAGATCAATGATGGCTCTGTATCTTACGGTAACCATCAGGACAGCATCATTGAACCCGAGGAGCAGCCGCTATCCCCATATCAGTACGCAGACCGTTACATACTTATCCCATCCGATGAGGGACTGATGGTAATAGACCAGCACCGTGCACATGTGCGTGTACTGTTTGAACGCTATATGGAATCTGCCAGGAATCATGGGGCAGCATCACAGGGATTGCTTTTCCCTGAGATGTTCCAACTCTCTGCTGCCGATTCCGCTATTTTTGAGGAGCTCAAACCCCGGTTTGCAACTCTTGGTTTTGATCTCTCCGACATGGGACATGGTGCAGTGGCTGTACAGGGCGTTCCATCGGGACTTGAGAATCAGGATTATGAGAAACTCATCACAGAGATGATAGAAGATCTGCGTATAAATCCCACACGTGAGGAGCAGAGACAGCTTGAGTCTCTGGCTTTTGCCATGGCACGCAAGGCTGCCATACCATCCGGACGCAGACTGTCAGAGAACGAGATGAAAGACCTGGTGCGTTCACTCCGCTCATGCAGTATGCCATCGCGTACCCCCGATGCCAAGACTGTATTTGTTATTAAGAATCCACAGGAAATATCCAAGTGGTTTGATTGATTACATTATATCCTATTTAACAGATGAGAAGAACTATTTTTTCAATTGTCCTAATGCTGGCTGCAACAGCCGGTTTTGCACAGAAATCTGAACGTACAGAACGTCTTGAAAAACATCTTTATTTTTTAGCAAGTGATTCATTGCATGGTCGCGAAGCCGGATCGGAGGATAATAATCTGGTACGCGCCTATATACTTGAACAGTGGAATGAGATAGGACTGGAGCCTTTGTTCTTTGAGGGCTTTGAGATGCCATTCTCGCGCAGTGGCCGTGATATGGCAAATCTGGTAGGAGTAATACAGGGAAATGATCCAGTACTTAGTAACGAGTATATTGTTGTTGGTGCTCATTTTGATCACATTGGGTTTAAGCGTGGTCAGGTATGTAACGGTGCCGATGACAATGCATCTGGCTCCAGTGCCCTGATAGAGGTTGCACGCATGCTCAAGGAAAACCAGAAAGAGCTTAAACGCAGTGTTATTATTGCTGCATTCGATGGAGAGGAACAGGGACTTTGGGGTTCAGAGGAATTGGCATCAAGACTTAATGCCGATGATTTTAAGGTACAATGCATGATGAGTCTGGACATGGTAGGATGGTATGCCAAAAACGGTAAACTGGAACTTCTGGGCGCTGGTACTTTTACCAACGGAAAACAGATGCTCAATGACAATGCCGGTGGACTAAAGCTCAAGATTGGCGATTTTGAGACAGCTGTACTTACAGCTACAGATACCCGTAGCTTTGCCAAGGAATATGAGATTCCTACTCTTCATGTTTATACAGGTCTTAAGTCTCCTTATCACAAACCGGAGGATGATGCCGATCTTATTGATTATGAGGGACTGGACAGCATATCATGCTTTATTGCAAGAGTAGCCGCACAGATGGCATCGGACCCTGAATTTGGACCTACAGGAAAGATTGCCCAAATTCATTCCGGAAAGATTAGCACGTTGGAATTTGCTGTAGGTGGAGGCTTTAATACTTCCAGTATCTCTTTCCCTGATGCCAGGCTTACAGCTGCCGGAAAGTATGGATGGACGGCAGGTTTCTCATTTCAGTACAATCACAAGTCCTTAGGACTTAAGACCGGCGCTACTTATGAGGCAGTGAACGCTGCATTTCCAGATCAAACAAATGTATTTGGTACGCCACTCAATTACAGTCAATCTTCTGTACGTGTACCTCTTACCCTCTTGGTTCAGACCTCAGATCCATCTGTTAGACTCTATTTGGGCGTTGGAGCAGATATGAATTATCTGATTGAAACTAAGGATGCATCTCTAGGCTACAAGACAAATGGTTTGCAGTGGGGTACACACTTTATGTTTGGTTTTAAGATGGGACATGTCTTTGTAGAGGACTATTTCTTTAGCCCAATCACAGAAATGTTTGATGGAACAGCCAGTTCCCCAAAAGCCAAACTTTCAGTTACTACTTGCAAGATAGGCTGGATATTCTGATGCTCAGGCATTAAAGATCCATATCCAGTATGTATGGCATACCGTTTGCGGTAATGCCAGCTCCGGTCAGCTTGAGTTTTCTACTATAGGAATTGTTGTAGAATTCAATCTCAGCATGCCCGTTTTCATTGGTTATCACATTTGGATTCCAATATAGAGTTCTGCGGTAATCAACATCTACTGCAACGGCTCCTTGGGGATACTCTTGAGAATAAAATTCGGCACTTTGACTGAATCCCTGGAAAGTGGTGATACGTTTACTCAAGCTATTGCTATCATCACTTCCTGTATTATTATGTACAGTCTTAAGTTTTATATCCATTAGCACCATACGGCTGTCCAGGAAACCTTCGTAGTGGTTGTTAGCAGAAGGTATAGCTCTGTATTTTTTTAGAAAGCTCATATATTCTGGAGCATACTCTTCTATATCACGCATACTGTTAAGGTTATCAAACAGCAAAATGCTTTCAACGTCCTGAATATCAATATTCCATGGACGTGAGTATTTCCCACTTATATAGAAGCCATTGTCATCATGCACATAGCATACCACTGGGTTATCATTAAGATGGAAACTGTTTTCATCCGGTACTCGAACCTGAATTTGGGTTTGAACATCAAGGCCGGGCCTGTCATATATGGATGGATAAAGCTGATCATGTAAGGCCTCTATTTGATCAATATGAGTTGGGAACACATTTTCTGGAATATGTTCTGCATATTGAAGATCTAGACGGCTAATTTGTTTAAAGAGATATTCATCACTATTCAATGCACGCATAATTGCGCCAATATCAATAGGCGTTCTTACCGTGTATCCTTTATTTGTAAGGTATTCCCAAATTCTAGTTGAGTGTAACCCCTGGTCAAGTCTGGCATTGACATCTTTCTCAATATCAAATGATTTGAATGTAAAATTATCAACATACTCTTGATTGCTTTCAATATTAACAATGGGAAGTACCACCTCATCTTTAGCCCAAGAGGGTATCAACTCTGCCTGACAGAAAGGTCTTGCCAATGGTGACTGCACCCTTTGAAGTTGTATCTTTGCGCTTGGCTGTTCATAGTTGCGTTTTTTTGTAAGCTGAACGTTAAGGTCGGCCTTTCCATAGAAATCACTTATGTCAAATGTAAAATGTCCGTTGTTATCTGTTTGTCTATATCCTACTTGCATGTTGCCCTTATTACGCGGAAGTAATGATACATACACATTGACATTGTTCATTGCACGGTCCCATGTAAGTCTGTCTGTCATGATTTCTCCATCCAGAGTAAGACCGGTTTCCTTACGTCTAACCTCCTTGAAAGTCTTGTTGTCTGTCATATATTCCCAGTCATAACGCTCCCATCCTTGAATCATGCACAACAAATCCAGGTTCTTGAGGTGCTGTTTGTCTGCTGATTCAAAATAGTATGAAGGATTATGTATAAACCCTTTTAAATCTGATGTTAGCAGGAAATCTGTCATGAGGTTATCAGAATAATGAGTGCCATAATCACTCTCATCACGTACGGAAATACAGAAACGGTCTCGGAATGGGTTGCCATCCTTATCCTTTAGTTTGAAAGATAACTGTATTTTTTCCAGGGCATCATAGTTGCGTTTATTGGCTTTTACTTCTATAGTGGGTGCTACATATTTTGAATTACCATTAAATACACTTCTTGATGCAAGTATCTCACCGTTTTCTGTAAACAGTACAATCCGGCATACACCTACAGGCCAGTTGCTTGTATCCATTACGAATTTACTGTCAGAGTTTTCCATAGAGAGTTCCTGAAACATAACCAATTCTCCTCTGCATGTAACTGTTACACCTATGGCTCGCTCGTTGCGTGATTTGGTTCTGCTTACAGAAAGCTTTATTCTCTCCTTCTTGCTGTCTATATCGGCCATCATAACATATCCATTGGACTTGACAGATGGAAGTGCTACGGAGTATTGTTTTCCCTCATATTCAAAATAGGCATCTGTTTTCTTACGGCCAGCTTTGTAATTAAATGTTCCCATTCCCTCATGGCCGCTTTCTGCTGTAATTTTATGCCCATCATCGGTGCTTATTACCAGTTTTCCATGAATACCCATACCAAATTCGTTGGTAGCCTTAAAAGCTACACGGCAATCCAGATCACGTACCAAATTGCCTCCTTCTGGGAAAAACATCACATTGACCTTGTTCTGTACACTTTGTTGAGGGCGATTATTGCCATATACCACGGTGTCTCCAATAACAGGATTGTTGTAATCACCTTCTGTAACAGGGGCTTTATATACAGGTAGTACGCGAGAAAAAATAATACCTGGATCAAAATTCATCATATACTGAGTATAAGCCCTGATTTCATAATATCCGCTTGGATAAAGGCTTAACTTTTGTAAATCCTTTGCATGCTCCGTATAGGTTTTAAACAATTGAATACGTCCATCTGCCTGTCCTGCTACTATCTTTAGTTTTTGCTGCTGCAGCACTTCTCCGTATGGGGATAGTAATTCTACATACAATACGCCAGAGTCCGTCCTGTCAAGGTTGGAAGATTTTACAACAAACGCCTTGAACCATATATCATCTCCTTGAAAATATGCAGTATTGTCAAACTGGAGATATACTTTTTCCTGTGGAAAGAGAGCATTGAACTGATGTATGTTACCGGCAAATCGCATGAGCTCATCGTTGGCATGCAAACAACAGATCTGTGCAAACAGTAAAAACAGACAGACAACTCTTTTCATAATAAAACTATAACTAACCATTCCGCAATTCATGTAATACACTTACAGATTGGGATCCCAAATAGGACGCATAGCTAATGGTCTGTAGCGATTGACTGCGCTTATTTTAATTGAACCTTTGCCCATCACAGGTATAATGCTGGTTGATGAAACCTTTGGAGCATCCCATTCGTAGCAATATGCTAATGTATTGTCAATATCATAAACCGTAGCAGTCCACATTTGATCATTGCCTATTAATACACTATTACCATTTGTACCTTGAACAACCCCGACATATGCAATTTCTCCTTGAAGTTCCTGACCATCTTTGATTATGTTGTAGGTCTTTTGCTCAAATCTGCTGCAATCGCAATTAGACAAGAGCTCCTCAATATCTTCTTTAGTCGGCATTCTCCAGCGTCCGCCACAAAGAACATGTATAACATCGTAGTCCGTACTGCTTATATTATTGCCAAGGTCTATATATTTTGATTGTGATGCATCCCAATATTCATAATGTTTGATATTATTATCGTATCTGTCTGGAACGTTCTTTATAGAACCCCATCTATAATGCCAATAACGATAGAAATCTGGTGAATAGTTGGTCGTTTCAAAAAAAGTGTTGTTGATTGAGTAGCCTCCAAGATCAAATTTACACCATTTTATGCCACTTGGAAGTCCTAAATCAACCAAGAATTCATCGGAGTTCTTTGATGAGAAACAGATCTCAGGGCCATACTTATATTGCTCAACACTATCAGAATAGAACTTTACAAAAGCACGACAATAATACGACTTGTCTGGTTGTATGTTGATAGTTGATTGCAATGTTGGTTTATAAGAATCATTGATTTCATAAGAAGCAGAGCAAGAGTTTATACAACCATCTGATTTCTCTGATAACAAAACTCCGATAGTGGAATTTAATGCATCGTCGCTATCAATAACCGATTTAATTGTAGCTTTAGCTGTAATAAACCCAATATCTGATATAATAACATTTTCTAAATCAGGATTAAAACGGGACGTAGTAAAGGAATAGCTTGCACTGATCTTTCTTTTGCTTTTATCTTGTCCTTGTGAGAAAAGACAGAAACAATATTCGGTTTCGGGAGAAAGTCCTTCAATCTTACCAGAAAAAGATTCTCCATTAAATGCTTTACTGTTTGAATATACTAAACAATCAGGATTGTCATTACCGTCTAGCCATGACTTAAAGATTGATTCAGTATCCTTTGTTTTAACACAGTATAGTATTCCATTTTTGCCAAGAACGATGTCGGTTTTTGACAGTCCTTTAAAAGAACCTTTTACACTAGCTGTGAATGCTGTCGTTTTTACACTAGTTAATGAAAGTTCATCAGACGTATAAGAACTTGAACCGTTATCAGTGTTTTTGCTACAGCTATAGAGAATACACAATGGTATTATACAGACTCTTGAAAGGAGATGAAAAAATGAATCCGAATATTTCATAATAGTATTTTTGGTTGCTCTTTAATTATTCTTTTCAAAACAAGCCTCATCCCAAGTAGGTGAAATTATTTGAGTTATTTCAACCAATCGTCCTTGACCACCATGGATTCCTGTTTATTGGGGCAGGTTCTTGCTTACAGATTAGGTTGATATAATAGTTACGGGCTTTCTGCGCTAAGATAGAAATAATAATCCCCCCCCCAAGAAAAAATTGTATTATTTTATTACGTAGCAATTTAGATGTTACATGGCCGATTGATTATTTACGTTTGCCAATGTTTATAATTCTATGTTATGCTGATTTCTGACGTGTTTTTATGTGATTTTCATTCAAAACACCTAATTTAGCGCTTTGATGAATAATTATTACTAATCAATAAAAATAACAACATGTTTAAAGGACAACCCAAAGGATTGTATGCCCTTGCGCTTGCCAATACCGGCGAACGCTTTGGATACTACACAATGCTGGCAATCCTGACCTTGCTCATGCAGGCAAGATTTGGATGGGATGAGGCAGCAGCAGGTCAGGTATATGCTATTTTCCTGGCCGGAGTTTATTTTATGCCACTTGTGGGTGGTATTATTGCTGACAAAATTGGATATGGCCGATGCGTTACAATAGGTATAGCTGTCATGTTCCTTGGATATCTGGCCCTGGCCTTACCTGCAGGAAACGATCTTACAGCTAAACTTGTAATGTTTGGTGGACTTACGCTCGTTGCAATAGGAACTGGCCTGTTCAAGGGCAATCTGCAGGTGCTGGTAGGTAATCTCTACGATGATCCGCAGAACCAGGCCAAGCGTGATTCTGCATTCAGCCTTTTCTATATGGCTATTAATATAGGTGCCATGTTTGCACCTGCCATGGCAAAAAAGATTACGGAGGTTACACTCGCCAACAATGGCTTTGTATATGATGCTGCTTGTCAGGAACCAGCTTATCTGGAGGCTCTCTCTGGTGCGTATGGCTTGTGCTTTGCTGTTGCCTGCGTATCGCTGATTCTCTCTGTTGCCATCTATTTTGCTTGCCGTAGCTGGTTTAAGCATGCCGATGTTACAGCAAAACAGAGTAAGGCTACTGCTGCTCCTGTTGAGGAACTTACTCCAAAACAGACCAAGGATCGCCTGGTGGCACTGTTCCTGGTTTTTGCTGTTGTTATATTCTTCTGGATGGCGTTCCATCAGAATGGTTCTGCCCTGACATTCTTTGCCAAGAAGTATACTAATCTTACAGTGGCCGGTCCAATGAGAATAGGATTTAATATCTGGAGTTTGGCACTTATAGCAGCATCGGTCTATACTCTGTTCTCTACTTTCCAGGCAGAGACCAAAAAATCAAGAACTATATGTGGCGGTATTACTCTCGCTCTGTGGGGCGGAGCATACGCACTCTATGCAATGATGGATAACCCAATTGCTGCTCAGCCATCGGATTTCCAGCAGTTCAACCCATTCTTTGTGGTAGCCCTGACTCCTATCTCAATGTGGCTGTTCTCATCGCTTGCAGCTAAGGGTAAGGAGCCTTCTGCACCAAAAAAGATTGCACTTGGTATGCTTGTTGCCGCTCTTGGTTTTGTAATCATTACCTTGGCATCTTTTGGACTTACATCTCCAATGGATCTTGGTGCTGGAACTCAGAGCATTCTCAGTCCAAACTGGCTTATTTCCACCTATCTTACTCTGACTTTTGCAGAGCTGTTGCTATCTCCAATGGGTATATCTTTTGTGTCTAAGGTTGCTCCTCCCAAGTATAAGGGTATGATGATGGGTTGCTGGTTTGCTGCTACTGCAATAGGTAACTATCTGAGTTCAATTCCATCAATGCTGTGGAACCGTATCCCGCTCATGGCCAACTGGGCTATTCTGATTGGTCTGTGCCTGCTTGCCGCAGTCATTATGTTTGCCCTCATGAAGAAAATTGAGGCTGCAACAGAGAGCTGATATAGAACTAAAATACAAAAAGAGGGAGTGGTTTTTTGGCTACCCCCTCTTTTTTATGTTCCTTTGCACCAGATTTCAAGAAACATATTATGGCCAAGATAATTCTCACAGGTGACCGTCCTACTGGCAGACTTCATATAGGACACTATGTTGGATCACTGCGTCGCAGGGTTGAACTCCAGAACAGCGGAGAGTACGATAAGATCTTTATAATGATTGCCGATGCACAGGCGCTGACCGATAATGCCGATAATCCTGAGAAAGTACGCCAGAATATTATAGAGGTTGCGCTGGACTATCTGTCTGCAGGCCTTGATCCAGAAAAATCAACCCTGTTCATCCAGTCACAGATAAGTGAACTGACTGAGCTCACCTTCTTCTACATGAACCTGGTATCTATCCAGCGCCTTAAGCGTAATCCTACCGTCAAGGCCGAGATTACCTTGCGCGGATTTGATGAGTCCGACAGCGATGACAATCACAAGGGTATTCCTGTGGGATTCTTTACCTATCCCATAAGCCAGGCATCGGATATTACGGCATTCAATGCTACAACCGTTCCGGTTGGAGAGGACCAGGCTCCCATGATTGAGCAGACCCGTGAGATTGTGCGCCGTTTCAATACTGTATATGGTGACACTCTTACAGAACCCAATATCCTGCTCCCCGACAATGCCGCCTGTCTGCGTCTGCCGGGAACCGATGGCAAGGCCAAGATGAGTAAGTCTCTTGGAAACTGCATTTATCTTTCTGACAGCGCCGAGGAGGTGTGGGCCAAGGTTAAGGGTATGTATACAGATCCTGGCCACCTGCAGGTAAGTGATCCTGGTAAGGTGGAGGGCAATACTGTGTTCACCTATCTGGATGCATTCTGCCGCCCTGAGCATTTTGCCATGTTCCGCGATGCTTTTATTGGCAAGAAAGTAAGTTTTGAGTTCAATTCTCTTGATGAGGTAAAGGAACAGTACCGTAAGGGAGGTCTTGGAGATATGATGGTAAAGAACTTCCTGAACAGTGTTCTCAATGATACGCTCGAGCCTATACGCAAGCGTCGCCATGAACTGGAGCAGAACATTCCATACGTATATGAGGTACTCAGGAAGGGTAGCGATGAGGCACGCAAGGTGGCTGCCCAGACCCTGGCATCGGTTAAGCGCGCCATGAAAATAAACTATTTTGATAAGGGCGTACTCGATGAACTTATAGCCGAACAGTCCAAAAAATATGGCTCTGCGGAGTGATTTGGGCTTTTTTTAAAGAAATATCAAAAAAAATCTGCTTTTCTCTTGGCGGTAAAATAAAAAGGCCATATCTTTGCACCGCTTTTAAGGAAGCAAGGGCGTTTAGCTCAGCTGGTTCAGAGCATCTGCCTTACAAGCAGAGGGTCGGCGGTTCGAATCCGTCAACGCCCACAAAAGTAAAAGAGGTCTATAAGGACCTCTTTTTTTTGTGGGCGTATTGCCCACCTCCTTTTATTTTCGCTACCGCGAAAAATACCTTAGAGGTCTATGAGGACCTCTTTTTTCGTTAGTGGGCATTTCGCCCACCTTGTTTTATTTCGCTAACGCGAAAGTTAATCCAGAGGTCTATAAGGACCTCTTTTTCTTTTTTATCACTTTTTTGTAATTTTGCAGCCATCTACGGATTTGGTAAAACTAACACACAATTATATGACAGAAATAATCAAGAAAAGAATCAGTGAGAGCAAGGGTGCGCGCTGGGCAGCGCTCATAATTGTATCCTTTACAATGATGTGGGGCTATTTCCTCACAGATGCACTGTCACCATTGATGACAATGCTTGAGGAACAGATGAACTGGTCAAGTTCAGAGTTTGGACTGTTCAACTCTGCTTACAGCTGGTTTAATGTATATCTGTTCCTTTTGGTATTTGGTGGAATTATCCTGGATAAGATGGGTGTTAGGTTTACAGGTATTGTTACCTGCATTCTCATGCTTTCCGGTGCCCTTATCAAATACTACGCTGTAGAATTCATTTCTCCTGTAGATGGGGGTACTATCCTGGGTATGCGTTCACAGGTGTTCGTGGCTTGCCTTGGTTACGCAATATTTGCAGTAGGTACAGAGAACTGCGGTATTACAGTATCAAAGGTTATAACCAAGTGGTTCCAGGGTAAGGAACTTGCACTTGCCATGGGCGTACAGGTTGCTGTAGCTCGTCTGGGTACTGCTGCAGCTCTGGTGTTCTGCCCAATCATTGCAAAGAAATTCTCAATGTCTGCTCCTCTGCTGTTCTCGGCCATCCTGCTCTGCATAGGTCTGATTGCATACATTGTATTCTGCGTTCTTGACAAGAAATATGACGCTGAGGTTGGTTATCAGGATAGCGAAAGCGATGACAACTTTAAGGTAAGTGACCTTAAGTTCATTATTACAAACCGTGGTTTCTGGCTGATTGCACTGCTCTGCCTCATGTTCTATTCGGCTGTATTCCCGTTCATGAAGTACGCAACATCGCTCATGGAGAACAAGTACAACGTGAGCTCTTCTCTTGCAGGTATCATTCCTAGTCTTATTCCGTTTGGAAACCTTATAATGACTCCGTTCTTTGGCGGTATCTATGACAGGAAGGGAAAGGGTGCTACAATAATGATCATAGGTTCTGTCCTGCTTATCCTGGTTCATGTGCTGTTTGCCATGCCATTGCTCAACTACTGGTGGTTTGCTGCATTCATCATGATTATTCTTGGCGTTGCATTCTCGCTGGTTCCATCGGCCATGTGGCCATCGGTCCCAAAAATCATTCCGCAAAAGTTGCTGGGATCTGCTTATGCACTTATTTTCTGGGTTCAGAATATAGGTCTGGGACTGGTTCCACTGTTTATTGGCAAGGTGCTCGACAACTACTGCAAGGCAGGTACACGCATAGTAGATGGCAGTGAGGTTATTCAGTACAACTATACTCTGCCTATGTGCATCTTTGCACTGTTCGGTGTAGTTGCCCTGCTTCTGGCACTGCGTCTCAAGGCTGTAGACAGGAAAGAAGGCTACGGTCTGGAAGAGCCTAATATCAAGGCCTGATTTCTGGGCACATGGAGAAATTCCGCAAGGTTCTGCGTGACGCTACGCCACGCGCACTAAAGACAATATGGTGGATATTCCGTATAACCGCCATAGTGTCTTTCATAATGTTCCTGCTCAAGTATACCGGCATTCTGGTTTGGATTGCTGCGGCGGTTAGCCCTGTGTTCCATGTCTTTGGACTGCCCGGCGATGCTGCGCTGGCCTATGTAAGCGGATATTTTATAAATGTATACTCATGTGTGGCGGTAATATCAACAATAGACCTGTCTGTACGTGAGTTGACTATTCTGGGAACCATGACCATGGCTGCGCATGCCATGGTGCTGGAAACAGCGGTTCAGCAAAAGACCGGTACTCCTCCGGCATATACTGTAGCGGTGCGTACATTTGGTTCTCTGGCATTGGGAGTGGTAATGAACATGTTGCTGCCTGGCCGTCCGGAGTTTAACGATGCGGCTGTAAACCTATGTGAGATTCCGTTCTTCCAGATTCAGGGAGATTTTGGAACTCTGTTCATGGCCTGGTTTATAAGTCTGGCCAAACTGACGGCATGGATGGTTGTGCTTATAATGATTCTCAATATTATACAGCGCTCGCTGTATGAGTACGGCCTGATGGAGCCATTCTCCCGTTTTTTCAGTCCTATGCTTGGGGTGTTCGGACTGCCCAGGGAGACCTCTTTCCTATGGATAGTGGCCAATATTGCCGGTCTGTCCTATGGCAGTGCTGCCATGATAGATGAGATAGAACGGGGAGGAATAAGTAAACGCAGCAGTAACCTGCTGAACACACATATAGGTATATCCCACAGCAACCTGGAGGATCTTATGATTTTTGCTGCAGTAGGTGCCATGTGGTACTGGATGCTGCTTTTCCGCTGGGGTATGGTAACAATTCTGGTGTGGGCTTTAAGACTGTATTATTATCTGAAATATGGAAAACAGGAAAGAAAGATTTGAGAGCCGTTTTGGCATGATAATGGCAATTGCAGGCAGTGCTGTTGGATTGGGTAACCTGTGGCGTTTCCCGTTCCTGGCAGCCAGCAATGGTGGTGGCGCTTTTATATTTGTGTACCTTATCATGCTGCTTACTATCTGTCTTCCGGTTCTTATGACAGAGATAATGCTGGGCCGCATGTGCCGTACAAACATAACGCGTCTGTATGATTCGCTGGGAGCCCCACGCTGGCGCTGGGCAGGATTCCTTACCTATTTTACTCCAATAGTAATCATGTCTTTCTATGTGGTAGTTGGAGGCTGGTCTGTAAAATACCTTATCCAGGCATGCACATTCAGTTTTAGTTCTCCAACGGCCGATTACGCTGGCCAGTTTGGCGGATTTATAAGCTCTACATGGGCTCCTCTCATATATACTGTTATCTTTCTTGCACTGACGGCAGTGGCAAATTTCAGTGGCGTAAAGAATGGAATAGAGCGTTTTTCCAAACCCATGATGGTTGTTCTTTCTGCAACCATTATCCTGGTGGCCATCCGTTCGGTTACACTCACTGGGGCAGGAGAGGGCGTAAGGTATTTGCTTGTTCCTGATTTTGATAAGATAAGCGGCCGCGTACTGGTTACGGCGCTGGGTCAGGCATTCATGTCTCTGAGTATTGGAATAGGCATTCTGTTTACCTATGGTTCTTATGTTAAGACCAATGAGGATATTGTCAGCACTTCTATCTCCACGGGACTTATTGATACTCTGTTTGCCATAATTGCCGGTCTGGCCATCATCCCTGCCGTGTATGCCATTGCATACATGAATGGAACGGTGCCCAATGTGAACGCCGGGCCGGGACTGGTGTTCATTACACTTCCGGGAGTGTTTGCATCAATGCCGGGCGGCAGTATAATTGCAATACTGTTCTTTATGTCCCTGCTGCTGGCCGCAGTTACATCGGCCATGTCTATCCTTGAGGTTATAGCATCTTATTTTATAGGCGAGTGGAAATTGTCCCGCCAGAAGGCTGTGGCTGTGAGCATGGGCATTACAATTGTACTGAGTTGCATTTGTTCCCTGTCACAGGGTGCGCTCAAGGGTGTTACACTGTTTGGAATGAATATCTTTGACTTGTTCGATATGGTGTCATCGGACATAATGATTACCGTGGGTGCGCTCATAATGGTACTGTTTGCCGGTTGGAAAGTGCCTCGCGACAGGTTTCAGGATGAATTTACAAGTCACGGAACATCCACAACACCCAAGTGGGTATTCAACTATACATATTTTATGGTGCGCTGGATAGCCCCGCTCCTTATAATACTTATTATGCTCAGCAATTTCCTGCTTTGATTTATGGTGGGATTATTTATTCTTGCTAATTTTGCAGCGCTGCTGAGAAGCAGATAAACTAAAACAATACCATAATTGTGATTTTAGACGAATTGACAGCTGTATCTCCGATAGATGGCAGATACCGCAGCAAGACAAAGGATCTTGCATCATATTTTTCTGAGTTTGCTCTTATCAAGTATAGAGTAAGAGTTGAAATAGAGTACTTTACGGCTCTTTGTGAGATGGGTCTGCCCCAACTTGCGGGAGTATCGGCCAAGTCTCTTGAGGGACTGCGCGCCATCTGGCAGAATTTTGGTGAGCAGGACGCCGCACACATCAAGGAGATAGAAAAGGTAACCAATCACGACGTAAAGGCAGTTGAGTATTTTCTCAAGGAAAAGTTTGACCTTGTACCGGAGCTGGTTCCATATAAGGAATTCATTCATTTTGGACTTACATCACAGGATATAAACAATACATCAGTGCCACTGTCTATAAAGGAGGCTCTGGAGGAGGTGTATTATCCTGGAATACAGTCACTGATTGACAAACTTGAGGAGTATGCACAGCGCTGGAAGGATATCCCAATGCTGGCCCGCACACACGGACAGCCTGCATCACCTACTCGTCTGGGTAAGGAGATTGAGGTTTTTGCATACCGTCTGCGCGTTCAGTTGGAACAGCTCAAGGCAGTTCCAATGTCGGCAAAGTTTGGTGGTGCTACCGGTAATTTCAATGCCCATCATGTAGCTTTCCCACAGATTGACTGGAAAGAGTTTGGTAAGAATTTCCTGGCCCAGAAGCTTGGACTGGTACGTGAGGAGTATACAACACAGATCTCCAACTATGATAACCTGGCTGCACTGTTCGATGCCATGAAGCGCATGAACACCATTCAGATAGACATGAACCGCGATTTCTGGCAGTATATCTCCATGGAGTACTTTAAGCAGCAGATCAAGGCCGGAGAGGTTGGTTCAAGTGCCATGCCTCATAAGGTTAATCCTATTGATTTTGAGAATGCCGAGGGTAATCTGGGCATGGCAAATGCTATTCTGGAGCATCTTTCCAGAAAGCTGCCTGTTTCTCGCCTGCAGAGAGACCTTACAGATTCTACCGTAATCCGTAACATTGGTGTGCCGTTTGGCCACTGCATGATTGCAATTGCAAGTTCGCTTAAGGGTCTGGGCAAGCTGCTCATCAATGAGAACAGGATAGCCCAGGATCTGGATAACTGCTGGAATGTTGTAGCCGAGGCTATCCAGACCATTCTCCGCCGTGAAGGTTATCCACATCCTTATGAGGCTCTCAAGGAACTTACACGTACCAACAGTACGGTTACAAGGGAATCTATCAGCACATTCATAGACGGACTTAATGTCAATGACGAGATAAAGAAAGAATTGAAGGCCATCACACCGGGTAATTATTTCGGTGTGTGATTTACAATCAGATTAAGGTGTTTTTATAGAGGCCGTGAGGCTTTTTAGTACAACTATTATGGAAACAGAAAACGGAAACAGATTCTACGACGAGAGTGGGAATCAGGAAAGAAGAGAGAACAGCTACAACAGGTTTAACGGTAATTCCGACAGTGACAACCAGGGAACCGGCCGCCGCGAGGGACGTCCGCGTTTTGTAAAGGTTGATTACAGCAACCGTCCACAGTACTCAAGAGTGGAGCGCCCTTCACGCCGCGATGATGGAACATCGGGCTACAGTCAGGACAGGCCATACCGCAGCTATGGACAGAGTCAGAATGGAGAACAGCAGGAAGGTGGATATCAGCGTCAGGGTGGCTATCAGTCACGTCAGGGCGGATATCAGAACCGCGGATACAATAATAACCGTCCGTCATACGGTCAGGACAGGCCCCGTTACGGCCAGTCTCGCCCATATAACAACAACGTAGAGGATGGACAGCCACGTTTCTATAGGGAGCGTGTACAGGGTCAGAATGGTGAGCAGCAGGAAGGCGGCTATCAGCGCCAGGGCGGCTACCAGCGTCAGGGTGGTTACCAGCGTCAGGGCGGCTATCAGCGCCAGGGTGGTTACCAGCGTCAGGGCGGTTATCAGCGCCAGGGTGGCTACCAGCAGGGTGGTTACCAGCAGGGCGGATTCCGCAAGCCTATGATGAAGCGTCCCGATAACCGCAAGCGTATTGAATACCAGGATGTAATCCATGATCCAGAGGAGGAGATACGTTTGAACAAGTACCTGGCAAATGCCGGTGTATGCTCACGCCGTGAGGCCGATGATTTTATAAAGGCAGGTGTAGTAAAGGTTAATGGACAGACTGTTACCGAGCTCGGAACCAAGGTTCATCGCGGAGACAATGTGCTGTTCCATGATCAGCTTGTAAACATAGAGCGCAAGATATATATCCTTCTTAACAAGCCAAAGGACTGCGTTACCACTGTGGATGATCCTCAGGAGCGCAAGACCGTTATGGATTACATAAAGGGTGCATGCAAGGAGCGTGTATATCCTGTAGGCCGTCTGGACCGCAACACAACAGGAGTGCTGCTGCTTACAAACGACGGCGAGATGGCAAGCCGCCTTACACACCCCAAGTTCCTCAAGAAGAAACTGTATCACGCCCGTCTGGACCGTGCGGTTACTGCCGAGGATATGCAGAACCTGCTTACCGGTGTAAATATTGGCGAGGAAGATGGCGATATGGTACGTGCCGATGAGGTTAGCTATGTTAATGATGACAAGACTCAGGTTGGCATTGAGATACACTCAGGCCGTAACCGTGTAGTACGCCGCATGTTCGATGCCCTGGGCTATCGCGTAACCCGTCTTGACCGTGTCCAGTTTGCAGGCCTTACCAAAAAACGTCTGCGCCGCGGTGACTGGCGTTTCCTTACTGAGAAGGAAGTCAACATGCTCCGTATGGGTGCATATGAATAATTAAATACAAATACTTTAAGACACAATGGATATTAAGAGAACAAAGGTCGTAGACTTGCTGGCACGTACTGACTATGGTCAGAAGGTGCTTGTAAAAGGCTGGGTAAGAACACGCCGTGGCAGTAAGAATGTTGCCTTTATTGCCCTGAACGATGGTTCTACCATAAAGAATGTTCAGGTTGTGGCCGATCTGGAAAAGTTCAGCGATGAGCTTATCAAGCAGATTACCACCGGTGCTTGCCTGAGCGTTTCGGGTACCATGGTACAGAGCATAGGCTCTGGTCAGGCTGTAGAGGTTCAGGCCGATCAGATTGAGATACTGGGTACCTGCGGTGATGATTTCCCAATGCAGAAAAAGGGACAGACCTTTGAGTACATGCGCCAGCACGCGCACATGCGCCTGCGCACAAATACATTCGGTGCGGTGATGCGTATCCGCCACAACATGGCGATTGCAATCCACCAGTTCTTCCACGAGCATGGATTCTTTTATTTCCATACTCCTCTTATTACCGCCAGTGACTGCGAGGGTGCCGGCCAGATGTTCCAGGTTACAACCCTGGATCTGAACCGCGTAGCCAAGGAGGGTAAGGTTGACTATGACCAGGATTTCTTTGGAAAACCTGCCAGCCTGACTGTATCGGGCCAGCTTGAGGGTGAGCTTGGTGCTACTGCACTCGGTGCAATCTATACCTTTGGCCCTACATTCCGTGCCGAGAATTCAAACACTCCACGCCACCTGTCCGAGTTCTGGATGATTGAGCCAGAAATAAGCTTTATGGACCTGAACGAACTCATGGATCTTGAGGAGGAATTCATTAAGCACTGCGTAAAGTGGGCTCTTGACCATTGCCAGGATGACCTGGAGTTCCTGAACAACATGATAGACAAGGGTCTGATTGAGCGTCTTAAGAGTGTTGTTGAGACAGATTTTGTACGCCTTCCTTATACTAAGGGTATTGAGATTCTCCAGCAGGCAATCAAGGACGGACGCAAGTTTGAGTTCCCATGCAACTGGGGCGATGACCTTGCATCAGAGCATGAGAGATTCCTTGTTGAGGAGTATTTCAAGAAGCCTGTTATCATGACCAACTATCCTAAGGCCATCAAGGCCTTCTACATGAAGATAGATGAGACCAATCCAGTATATGATGGCAAGGAGATGGCACAGACCGTACAGGGTACCGATGTGCTGTTCCCACAGATTGGTGAGATTATAGGTGGTTCAGTACGTGAGGAGAGCTATGAAAAGCTTATGGGTGAGATTGAGAGCCGCGGCATTCCTATGAAGGATATGTGGTGGTACCTTGATACCCGCCGCTTTGGTTCATGCCCTCATGCAGGCTTTGGTCTTGGATTTGAGCGCCTGATCCTGTTTGTTACCGGAATGCAAAACATACGTGACGTTATTCCTTTCCCAAGAACTCCGCGTACCGCAGAGTTCTAAGGAAAGGAATCCGGTCCCCTCTTTTTCTTTGTATGCAAAACAAAAGACAGTTCCTCTGGGGCTGTCTTTTGTTTTGAACCTACGGATTTGTCATCTACGGAAGTGTCACCAGCGCTGGTTATCACCCACGAGGCGCAGGTTAGTCACGAGGCGCAGGTTAGTGAAGGAATCGGCCCTGTGGCACATCTGGCTCACTAACCTGCATGCCGGACCCAGGAAAATGCACCGCACCAGCGAGGGTTAGTGAAAGAATCGGCCCCACAGCGCATCTGGCTCACTAACCCACACAGGGGAACAGAAGAAATGCACCGCACGCAGAAACCACAGCACACCGGGAACCACCGCACGCTGGAGCCGGGGCACAGAGGGAGCCACTGCACACGGGAACCAGCACAGAGGGAACCAGCGCAGAGGGAGCCGGGGCACCGGGGAGGCGGAGGATTGGGACGGGGGCGGATGCGCGGCTTCTTTGTGGGGGGAGGCGGCAGAAGAAAAAAAACAGAAAAATGTGTGCTATTTCACTGGAAAATAGTAATTTTGCGAGCCGATTATTATCAACCTTTGAGTAAAAGGTTAATTATGAACGCGTTAAGCGCCCGAGTAAGGGAACTGTGGTAAAGCGTAACCTCGGTTCGCAAGCGTTAGGGAGTCTCCGAGTCGTTGGGAAACGGCAGGTTGCGTTAGGGAAAAATGTTTTATTAACGATTTAAAGTTTTAGAATGAATACTTTAAGTTACAAGACTGTTTCGGCCAATGAGGCTACCGTTACTAAGGAATGGGTTGTAGTTGATGCTGCAGACCAGGTCCTGGGCCGCTTTGCTGTTAAGGTAGCTAAGTTGCTGCGCGGTAAGTACAAGACCAATTTTACTCCGCATGTAGATTGCGGTGACAATGTTATCATCATCAATGCCGACAAGGTTGTCCTGACTGGCAAGAAGTGGACAGACAGAGTATATCTGCGTTACACCGGTTATCCTGGTGGTCAGCGTGAGATGACTCCTGCACAGCTCATGGCTAAGCCAAACGGCGCTGAGAGACTTATGAAAAAGGTTGTTCGCGGTATGCTGCCAAAGACCAAACTCGGAGACCAGCTCATAGGCAATCTGTATGTCTATGCAGGTTCTGAGCACAAGCATCAGGCACAGACTCCAAAGGCAATAGATATCAATTCACTTATTTAATCTGAAAGAGAATGGAAATGATCAATGCAATAGGTCGCCGCAAGAGCGCCGTAGCACGTGTTTTCGTTACTGAAGGAACAGGTAAGATTACAATCAACAAGAGAGACCTGACAGTATACTTCCCATCATCACTGCTTCAGTACGTAGTTCTCCAGCCTCTTAAGAAGCTCGAAGTTGCTGAGAAGTATGATATCAAGGTAAATCTGGACGGTGGTGGTTACAATGGCCAGGCAAATGCCCTGCGTCTTGCAATTGCCCGTGCCCTTGTCAAGATCAATCCTGAAGACAAGAAGGCTCTCCGTCAGGAAGGCTTCCTGACCCGTGATTCACGTTCTGTTGAGCGTAAAAAGCCAGGTCAGCCAAAGGCACGTCGCAGATTCCAGTTCAGCAAGCGTTAAGCTCTGGATATATTCCCATGCCTGTACTTTTTATATGCAGGCCTACGGGATCTGTGTTTAGTATCTAAACTGTCGGGATCTGTCATTATGGACGGCTACCCGACGGTTGATTTAAAGGAAAGTAAACAAACAAATAAAAATTATTTATGTCAAGAACAAATTTTGAACAGCTTCTCGAAGCTGGCTGTCACTTTGGCCACCTGCGCCGCAAATGGAATCCTGCTATGGCTCCTTACATTTTCATGGAGCGTAATGGCATTCATATCATTGACCTGAACCAGACTGTTGCTGCTATTGACCAGGCAGCTGAGGTTCTCAAGAAGATGGCCCGTGACGGCAAGAAGATACTCTTTGTTGGAACCAAGAAGCAGCTCAAGGAGCTGGTTGCCCAGAAGGTATCTGCAGTTGGCATGCCTTACGTTATTGAGCGCTGGCCAGGTGGTATGCTTACCAACTTCCCAACTATCCGCAAGGCTGTCAAGAAGATGGCTACTATCGATAAGCTGACAAGTGATGGTACATATTCAAACCTCTCAAAGCGTGAGGTTCTCCAGATTTCACGTCAGCGTGCCAAGCTGGAAAAGAACCTTGGTTCTATTGCCGATCTGTCACGTCTGCCTGCAGCTCTGTTCGTAATTGATGTACTCAAGGAGAACATTGCAGTACGTGAGGCTAACCGTCTGGGTATTCCTGTATTTGCTATCGTAGATACAAACAGCAATCCTAACGATGTTGATTATGTTATCCCTGCAAACGATGACGCTACAAAGTCTGTAGATGCTATCCTGACTGCTTGCTGCGATGCTATTGCCGAGGGTCTTGCTGAGCGTAAGGCTGAGAAGGGCGATGACGCTGCACAGGACGACGAGGAAAAGTCAGAGAAGCCACGCAAGGAGCGTATCCGCAAGGTTGCCAAGAAGGAGGAAACTCTTGATGAGGCTCCTGTAGCTGAGGCTGAGGCCTAATTCATTAATGGTAAAAAACTAACAGAAATGGCTGTAACACTAGAAGAAATAAAGAACCTCCGCACCAAGACCGGTGCTGGTATGTCAGATTGCAAGAAGGCTCTTACCGAGGCTGAAGGCGATTTTGAGAAGGCAGTAGAAATTATCCGCAAGAAGGGTCTGGCAGTTGCTGCAAAGCGTTCTGACCGTCAGGCTTCAGAAGGTTGCGTACTCGTTAAGGTTGATGGCAACTTTGGTGCTACAATCGCTCTGAAGTGCGAAACCGACTTTGTTGCAAACAATAAGGATTTTGTTGCTCTTACCCAGTCAATCCTTGACGCTGCTGTAGCTGCACGTTGCAAGGATATAGAAGAAGTAAAGGCTCTTCCTTTTGAGGGTAAGACTGTTGCCGACATCGTATTGGAGCGTACCGGTATTGTAGGTGAGAAGCTTGAGCTTGATGGCTATACATGGCTTGAGGCTCCAGAAATTGCTTCATACAACCATCAGGGCAAGAACTTCCTCTGCGTTCTGGTTGCTTTCAACAAGGAGGCTGCCGACAAGGACTACGTTCATGAGATTGCACTGCAGGTTGCAGCTCAGAACCCTGTTTCAGTAAGTGAGGCAGATGTTCCAGAAGATGTAAAGAAGCAGGAAATGCAGGTTGCTATAGACAAGACCAAGGCTGAGCAGATCAGTAAGGCTGTTGAGGCTGCCCTCAAGAAGGCTGGCTTTAACCTCTACATCTCTGAGAACGAGGATCACCTTAAGGAAGGTATCATGAAGGGTAGCATTACTGAGGCTCAGGCCGATGAGATCCGCGCCCTCAAGGAGAAGGTTGCTGCTGAGAAGGCTGCTAATATGCCAGCTGCAATGGTTGAGAAGATTGCAGAAGGTCGTATGAGCAAGTTCTTCAAGGAGAGCTGTCTGCTTAACCAGAAGTCACTTAGCGATGAGTCTAAGACTGTTGCTGAGTATCTTCAGGTTCTGGACAAGGAGCTCACAGTTACTGCATTCCGTCGTTTCAATCTTAAGGCTGAATAATCTAACTGATTACTCAATAAAGAAAAAGGTCACATCATCAGGTGACCTTTTCTTTTTTTATTTGGTTTGGGTGTAACCCAAGGTAATAAGGCGTGCCTTGAGTTTCTCCCTGAAATCTCCCTGTATTATTATTTCTCCGTCTTTTGCAGAGCCACCACAACCACAGAATGTCTTGAGGTTGCGTGCCAGTTTTTCCATCTCCGATTCCGGTCCCTGAAATCCACTGATAACTGTAACGGTCTTGCCGCCACGGCCGTTTTTCTCCATTCTAAGCCGCAAACGCTGTTGCTGTGCTGGCAGTAGCTCCTGCTCTGGCTCGTCCTGGGTCTGATAATTGAAATCGGGGTTTGTGGAGTACATTACTCCTAGTCTGTCTTTCCAGTCATTCTGCGAATTCTTTCCCATGCCCTTATGTTTTTATTCTTGTCCAAAGATACTAACTTTGTGCAGACTCACATCATTATCAAGACACAGAGTATGAAAATCATATGCGTGGGAATGAACTATTCCAAGCACAATAAAGAGCTTGGAGAATCGTTATTCAAACCGGAGAATCCTGTTATTTTTATGAAACCGGATTCTTCTATCCTGAGGAACCGTCGTCCGTTTTTTCTGCCGGATCATCTTGGCCGTGTGGATTATGAAACAGAACTGGTTGTAAGGATAAGCAGGCTGGGCAAGAGTATAGGTGCCAGATATGCGGACCGCTATTGGGATGCAGTGACATTGGGTATTGACTTTACGGCACGTGACATGCAGGAAGATTTTAGGAATAAAGGACTGCCATGGGAGTTGTGCAAGGGTTTTGATCAGTCTGCGGTGATAGGCGAGTGGATCCCCAAGGAAAAGGCTGGTGATTTGCAGGATCTGCATTTCAATCTGGATATTGACGGGCGGACTGTTCAGCAGGGGCATACGGCAGATATGATTTTCCCTGTTGCTGAGATAATAGAATACGTAAGCAGTTTCTGCACGCTCAAGACCGGAGACCTTATATTTACCGGAACACCTGTTGGGGTAGGACCGGTTAGCATAGGTCAGCATCTGCAGGGATTCCTGGAGGGTAACAATGTATTGGATTTTCATATAAGATAGCTTGAAAAAAGTACTATTGGCAGTAATTGCATTCCTGGGCTGCGCTAACAGCGTCCTTGCTCAGAGAAATGTTATCGTGGATTCCGGATGGGATACCATGAAGGATGTTGCTGCCATGCCTGTCTGCTCATTCAGTACTCAGTTGGACAATGAATGGGCCGATTCTGTATACTCCGCAGACATAGAGTATCCCGAACTCCAAAAGATAGATGAGTCTGTTTTGGATAAGTGGAATCTCTCTGCAAGCCAGATCCCTCAGTGGCCGGTTGTAAGCACCCGTCTTACACAGTCACGTGGACAGGCCAGCATGGAGGCTGAGTTTATGCCTCTGATAAGACGTAATGGCCAGGTTTATGCTATACGTTCATATAAGGCTGTGCTGAATGCGCAGTTATCGGCACAGGTTACTCCGCTTAAGACCTTACAGGTTGGAGAGCGTTATGCGGATTCATCGGTCCTGGCAGAAGGCAAATGGGCCAAGATCAAGGTTCAGGAGACAGGTGTCTACAAACTCTCATATAACTACCTCAAGAAGATGGGATTCTCCAATCCGTCCAAGGTCAGACTGTATGGCTATGGCGGTGCAGTCCTGCCGGAGACCGCCATATATAACCTGGCCGATGACCTGCCTCAGCAACCGCTCTGGCATGGCAACGGATATATGCTATTCTATGCGCAGGGACCCTTGTCGTGGAAATATGACAGCAGGAAGGGTTATGTCCATGAGGTAAACACGTATTCAGATTACGGGTATTATTTTCTCTCAGACTGTGAGACAGATGTTGCTAACGGATTTGGAGATGTAGAATCCGATACTGTAGCAGGCCGTATTATCAGTTCTTATCCTGATTTTACAGTGTATGATCCCGATGAATACAGCTGGTACCGCTCCGGCAGGCGTATGTTTGAGAAATATGACTACTCAGGCGGAGGCTCCAGGGCGTATCAGTTCAATGTGCCTGGCATGCATACCGACAGTGTTGGGGTGGCTGTGGCTTTTTCGGCATCAAGCTCCAGGACTACAAGCGTGTCTGTTGCCGTGAATGGCGCTACAATAGGCAAGTTCAATGTAAGGATGCAGTATGCAAACGAGGTAGCTGCCGTGTCTGAGGGTTCTTTTGTTGCCAGGTCACAGTTCAGGGAACAGAACACTGTTACGATTACTCATAACAGGACAGGTGGAGAATCTGGCCATCTTGACTATATACGTCTAAACTACAGGCGCAAGCTTGCCATGTATGGTGCTTATACGCTGTTCAGGGTAGATAAGGTTCAGAAGGGTGCCAGTTTCTGTATTATGGAATCCTCTCCTGCCGTACAGGTATGGAAACTTACGGCTGATGGAAGTGCCGGAATAGTGCCATCGGAATATGTGGACGGATGTACCGTTACCATGGCATCGGACTATAATCCGAGCGACATCCTTATTGCAGTTAACCCGGATGGAACATTCCAGGAGCCTGTTTTTGCAGGTCAGGTGGAGAACCAGAACCTGCATGGTCTGGAGAATGTAGATATGGTAATTGCCGTACCTGCATCGGGTAAACTTACAGCACAGGCCGAAAGACTTGCCAAAGCACACAGAGAGATGGATTCCCTAAACACCGTGGTGGTAAGAACGGATCAGATATTCAACGAGTTTTCATCGGGAACTCCCGATGCAACCGCCATTCGCCGTTTCATGAAAATGCTGTATGACCGTGGTGGTGCCGGCCATGCCCCACGATATCTGTTGCTCATGGGACCAGGCGCATGGGATAACCGCATGCATGGCTCTGACTGGAAGGGCAAGAACCCCGATGACTATATCCTGTGCTATGAATCACAGGAGTCGCTCAGCCATACTGATTCTTACGTAATGGAAGAGTATTATGGCCTTCTGGATGACTCGGAGGGAAAGAACCCTGCCATGGAGAAGATGGACATAGGCATTGGCAGACTTCCGTTCCAGACAGTGGAACAGATGCGCTCCAAGGTGAACCAGATTATTGAGTATATGAGTGGCAGTAATATGGGTACATGGAGTAACCGGGTGCTGGTTCTTGGCGATGACGGTGATAACAATACCCACATGGATGATGCCGATAAGGTTGCACAGGTCTATCAGAACGTAAGTCCAGCCACCGATGTAAGAAAGGTGTACTGGGATGCTTTCAATATGGAAGTCACAGCATCGTACAACTCATATCCGTCTGTAAGGAAACTCCTGCTGGAACAACTCACGGACGGTGCCCTTATTGTTAACTACTCGGGTCATGGAAGTACAGAGGTCCTGTCTCATGAACTGGTGCTGGACAAGCAGGATATGAAGAGTCTGAGTACAAAACGGCTCCCGTTCTGGATAACTGCATCGTGCGACATAGCGCCATTTGACTCACCCGAGGAGAGTCTTGGCATGAACCTGTTTGAGAATGGCCAAGGTGGTGCAATAGGCATGCTTGCCACTACACGCACCGTTCATTCGGGTCCTAACGGTGCCATGAACCGCAGTTTCTCAAGGTTCGTCATGACCAGGACAGAAAACGGAAAGACCCATACCCTTGGCGATGCATTGCGACTGGCTAAGAACGAACTTGTAACCAGCGGTACCGGAGAGTCTGACTTTACGGTCAACAAACTGAATTTTGTACTTCTTGGAGATCCTGCCATGCGTCTTATGACAGCTCAGGTAGATCTTGTGGTGGACAGTATTCAGGAGGCGCAGTCAGGCGCATCGGGCGTAGCTATGGCCGGTTCTGTAATGAAGGTTAGCGGTCATGTGGAGATTAATGGAGATACCTTGGACAACTTTAATGGTATGTTCTGGGCCAGGGTATATGACAGCGAACGCAAGATTACCTGCCTGAATAATCTTAAAACAGCCGATGAACCGTTTACATACATGTACAGAGACCGTGTCCTGTACTCAGGATCAGATTCTGTAGCCGGAGGCCGTTTCTGTTTTACTTTCCCCGTACCAATGGATATAAACTACTCCAATCAGAATGGAGAGATAATCCTGATGGCGGTGTCTGTAGATGGTCTGTCCGGACATGGCTGCTATAATGACTTTAAGGTTGGCGGAACGGCATCTGAACTCGGTACCGATACCGTAGGCCCCCAAATAAGACTCATGCTGAATGATTACAGCTTTAGGTACGGAGGCAGCGTAAACAGCACGCCCACCCTTATTGTGGAGCTGAGCGACAGTTCTGGCCTTAATACATCTGGTAATGGACTTGGACATGACCTCATGCTGGTAATAGACAATAATCCTGCCTGGACATGGGTGCTCAACAGCAGTTTTGTGCAGAACCAGGGAGACTATACCAGAGGAACGGTTACGTTTACCATACCAGAGCTACCTGAGGGTGAGCACGAACTTATGTTCAGGGCTTGGGATGTCATGAACAATTCCACCACCGTATATACCAGGTTCGTGGTAGAGAATGACCTTAAGCCTCATGTGGAGGTTGCAGTAGCGGAGAATACCGGAAATGGCCATGTAGTGTTTGCCGTGTCCCATAACCGCCCGGCACAGGATGCCCAGGTTACGGTGCAGGTGTGCGACAGTTTTGGTAAGGTCATGTGGATTTCATCCAGCACAGACAAGTCGGCATCCGGTAAAACGCAGATTGACTGGAGCCGCAACAGTAGCGGTGGACAGAGGGCACGCCAGGGGCTCTACGTGGTAACGGCAACAGTAGGAACACGTGGCGGTAAGCAGGAATCTGCGTCGCTCAAGTTTGTTCTGGTGGACCCCTGATACAATAATGGGGCAATTATTGAGTTATTATTATGATGAAGAATAATTGTATTTCACGAATCATACTTGTGGCCGGAGCTATTCTGGCTGCAAATACTGCTTATGCGCAGAATGAGGCCAAGAACATGTTCAATCCTGTATATACAGGTGTAACATCGCTCTCAATAGCTCCAGATTCCCGCGCAGGCGCCATGGGCGACGTGGGTGCCGCTACAGACCCGTATTTTGACAACAACAACCAGTACTGGAATCCTTCCAAGTATCCGTTTACAAATAGCCCGGCGGGTCTCTCACTGTGCTATACACCATGGTTGCGCAAACTGGTTACCGATATTGACCTGGCTAACCTGACCGGCTTTTACAAACTTGATGACTATTCTGCACTGAGCGGATCTCTTACATATTTCTCACTTGGTGAGGTTATTGCCATTTCGGGAGGCACCCAGGTAATAATCCGTCCGTATGAGATGGCTGTAGATTTTGACTATTCCCGCAAGTTGTCGGAGTCTCTGTCGGCAGCCGTAGGTATGAGATTCATATACTCTGACCTTCAGTACAATTATTCCGATGATGTATATCCCGGAAAGGCCTTCTCGGCCGATATGTCCATGTTCTATCAGAACTATATAGGACTGGGCCGCAGGGACTGCCTGTTTGGACTGGGCGTAAACGCATCCAATATAGGTAGCAAGATATCCTACGACGGTGGACAGACTAACGAGTATCTCCCTACAAACCTCAGGTTGGGTGTATCACTGTCCATACCGGTGGATGAATATAACTCATTCTCCATAAGTGCCGATGCCAACAAACTGATGGTTCCCACCAAACCCACATACCGTCAGTTCATGGCAGAGATTTATCCGGATGAGGACCCAGGCAATCTTCAGTATACATCGGAATACGTTGGCTGGCTGGCAGGAACGGGTTATAACGAGATGTCGCCAATAGCAGGTATTTTTAAGTCATTCAGCGATGCTCCCGGTGGTTTTGAGGAGGAACTCAGGGAAATCTACTGGGGCGTGGGTGCTGAGTACAATTACAATGACCAGTTCTTCCTGCGTGGTGGTTATCACTACGAGAACGAGTACAAGGGAAACAGAAAGTACTTTACTGTTGGAGCCGGCTTTAGAATGAATGTTTTCTCACTGGATGCAGCCTATCTGATTTCTACTGCCCAGAGCAATCCTCTGGACCAGACCCTCAGATTCACGCTGTCTTTCGATATGGACGGAATTAAACAGATTCTGGGACGATGATCAGGGTAGGATACGGTTTTGATGTTCACCAGCTTGTAGCGGGACGTGAACTGTGGATAGGAGGTATAAGGCTGGAGCATGACAAGGGCTTGCTTGGACATTCCGATGCCGATGTACTCATACATGCAATATGCGATGCCCTGCTCGGTGCAGCAGCCCTGCGTGATATAGGCTATCATTTTTCCGACAAGGATCCACAGTATAAAAACATAGACAGCAAGATACTCCTTGGAAAGACGGTCGAACTCCTGGCCGGAAAGGGTTACCGTGTAGGAAACATTGATGCTACGGTCTGTGCCGAACAGCCCAAGCTCAATCCGCATATTCCTGAGATGCAGAGAGTGCTGGCACAGGTTATGGGCATACCTGAGGACTGTGTGTCAATCAAGGCCACTACAACAGAAAAACTGGGATTTACCGGGCGTGAGGAGGGTATATCGGCCCACGCTGTTGCCCTGATAGAGAAGTAACTCAGCTGTACAGCCCAAGTTCTTTTATTGAACGGGCCACAGACTCTGGGACCAGGTGGTCAACAGGCATCCCTGCCTTTACAAGATTCCTTATCTGTGTAGAAGAGATATCTATGTTTGGACAGTCCAGCAGGCTTACACTGTCTGGCAGTTCCGGTATGGGACATCCGCTACGCGGGTAAACTATTATCCTGAAATTAGACATTATATACTCCGGCTCGCTCCATTCATCAAAGCGCGCCCAGTTATCGGCCCCTATAGTGAGTATGAACTCACGCTCGGGATAATCGGCCTCTAAATGCCGTAGGGTATTTGCGGAGAACGATGGCTTGGGCAGGTGGAATTCATAGTCCGATGCCATAACGCCCGCCATGCCGCTCACGGCCTGTTGTGCCATCTCCAGGCGTATACTGTCATCCAGCAGGCTTTTACTGTCTTTCCATGGGTTACAGGGCGTTACCAACAACCAGAGTTCCTGTGCCAGATCCTGTTCCAGCACACTGCGTACAATGGCCATGTGACCATTATGCAGAGGGTTGAAAGTTCCCCCAAACAGGGCTGTCCTGATTTTTTTAGACATTCAGGAATTTCTTGATCTCAGAGAGGGCTGTTTCCTGTGCCAGCTTAAGGTTGTCATTTACAATAACAACATCAAAATCCGGGGCAAAGGTAAGCTCGTACTCAGCTTTGGCCACACGTTTGGCAATCATCTCAGAAGAGTCTGTTCCGCGGTTTATAAGCCTGCGCTCCAGCTCCTGGACCGATGGTGGCTGGATGAACATGGAAAGTGCTCCGTCTCCAAAATATTTCTTAATGTTGCAGCCGCCCTTTACATCTACATCGAACACTACGTTCACGCCGGCCTGCAGTCGTTTTTCTACCTGTTCCTTAAGGGTTCCGTAAAAACAGCCGCTGTAAACCTCCTCGTATTCCAGGAAATCTCCGGCATCAATACGCTTGCGGAACTCGTCCTGGGAAAGAAAAAAGTAATCCACTCCGTTCTGCTCTGTCCCGCGGGGAGCACGGCTGGTAGCCGATACAGAGAACTCCATCCTGAGCTCCGGATGCTGGAGCAACCAGTTTACTATTGTGGATTTACCTGAGCCCGATGGGGCCGAAAAAATCAAACATTTACCTTTCATGGGTTACATGGCGTTAAGAACCTGTTCCTTTATCTGCTCAAGCTCATCTTTCATGCGGACTACTATGTTCTGCATCTCAGCCTGATTACTCTTGCTGCCAAGAGTGTTTATCTCACGTCCCATCTCCTGAGCTATGAATCCCAGTTTCTTGCCTTGTCCGTGACCTTCCTCAAGGGTCTTGATAAAATAGTCCAGATGGTTTGTAAGGCGCTGTTTTTCCTCGCTTATGTCAAGTTTCTCTATGTAGTAGATCATTTCCTGCTCAAAGCGGTTCTCGTCATAGCTGTGTCCTACTGTTTCCTGCATGGATGTGCGGATCCTTTCCTTGATCTTGGCCACGCGTTCCTGCTCATAGGGAGCAACCGATACCAGCAGTTCCGATATGTTTGAAATCTTTTCGCGGAATTTCTTTTCCAGGGCGGCGCCTTCTACCTTGCGGTACTCAACCAGTGCTGCAATTGCCTGGTCAACAGCCTTAGACACCTGTTCCCATTCCTCTTCTGATACCTCTTCCATGCCAGAATTCTGATAGATGTCCGGCATTCTGAGTATCAGGCTGAACAGGTCATCGGGAAGCATTACGCCGGTCTGTGAAGACACATTCTCAAACATGCTGCGGTAGTTCCTGAATGCCTCTATGTTAATGCTCTGGGCAGTCTGTGAACCACTCTGGCAATCCTGATACAGGCTAAAGTCCACCTTGCCACGCTCAAGCGCAGCGGTAATCCTGGAGCGGATGTCAAGCTCGCGGTCCCTGAATATGCTCATTATCTTTGTTGAGATGTCCATGGCCTTGCTGTTAAGAGACCTGATCTCAACAATCACCTTTCTGTTCCCGATTTCTGCAACGGCCTTGCCGTAGCCAGTCATTGATTGAATCATCTTATCAAAATTTTAGATATGCAAAATTACTCATTTACGGCCTTTCCTGTGGAAAAGAATGATTATTTTTGCATCTTATTAGGGTAGATTATTTCCAATGAGTGTAATTCTGCATATTGAGTCGGCTACAGAAGGTTGCTCTGTTGCCGTAAGCGATGAGGGCCAGATAGTTTTCAACATGGAGGATATGGCTGTACATAACAATGCCGTATCGTTGGGCGTGCTTGTGGACGAGGCTCTGTCTTTGGTAGATAGCCGTGGCCTTAAGCTCGATGCCGTATCTGTGAGTGAGGGACCGGGATCATATACCGGACTCAGGATTGGCGTTTCCATGGCCAAGGGCGTATGCTATGGCCGTAACCTTAAACTCATATCGGTCTCTACACTCAAACTGTTATGTGTACAGCCGCTGCTCTCCCTTGAATTGCCCCATGATGCACTGCTCTGTCCTATGATAGACGCCAGACGCATGGAGGTGTACAGCGCCATTTATGACCGTGCCCTGAATGAGGTCCGTGAGATACGTGCCGATATTGTGGATCAAAACACATACAAGGAGTATCTGGACAGTCATCCAGTATGGTTCATGGGTAACGGATCGGCCAAATGCAAGGAAACAATCAACCATCCCAACGCACATTTCCTGGATGATGTAACTCCTATGGCAAGGTGGATGTTCCCTCTTGCCGAGATGGCTTTCAACAGAGAGGAATTCCGTGACGTGGCTTATTTTGAACCCTATTACCTGAAGGATTTTATTGCAGTCAAACCCAAAAAGCTTGTTTGATGAACTATAATACACAACGTGAAAGAATGCCAATGCCTGAATACGGACGTGCCGTACAAGATATGGTTGAATATGCAGTTACCATACAGGACCGTGCTGAACGCCAGCACTGTGCAAACACTATAATCACCATAATGGGAAGTATGTTCCCAACACTCCGCGATGTTCCTGATTTCCAGGGCAAGCTCTGGGACCATCTGGCATTCATGTCGGACTATAAACTGGATATTGATTATCCATTTGAGATAACCCGTCTGGAAAAGACAAGACAGGTACCGGACCATCTGGAGTATCCGCAGGGAGACATCCGCTACCGCCATTACGGACGTATAGTGCCGGACCTTATAAAGGTTGCCAAGGATATGCCTCAGGGACCGGAACGTGAACAGCTGGTCCGCCTTCTGGCTGTCCAGATGAAAAAAGACCTTCTTACCTGGAACAGGGAGATGGCCGATGACCGTCGAATAGCTGCCGATATGGAATATTTCTCCCGTGGAGCCCTGAGCCTCCAGGATGGGGATCTGGATGTGTCTTTTGCACAGGCTCCGCCACAGCAGCGCCAGCAGCACGGAAAAAAGAAAAACAAACGCAGATACTGATATTATGCCGTCATTTCTGATAGAAGGAGGTCACAGACTGAATGGTTCAATCAGTCCACAGGGTGCCAAGAACGAGGTACTGCAGATACTCTGTGCAGTACTGCTTACTCCATGTGAGGTCACGGTGAGGAATGTTCCGGATATCCTGGATGTGCGTAATCTCATAGACATGCTCTCCCAGCTTGGAGTGCGCATTAAGAAAAACGCTCCCGGCAGTTGGACCTTCCAGGCTGCAGAGATAGACCGCAGCTATGCCGAGAGTATGGATTTTGTAACCCGCAGTGCCGGACTCAGAGGCTCCGTAATGCTGCTTGGTCCGCTGCTTGCCCGTCTGGGTCATGCTACGGTAAGCAAGCCTGGTGGCGACAAGATTGGACGCCGCAGGGTAGATACCCATATCCGTGGATTCCAGGCATTGGGTGCCAGGTTCATGCTGAATGAGGAACGTGGCTATTATGAGCTCAAGGCCGATCGCCTTAAGGGTACGTACATGCTGCTCGATGAGGCATCGGTTACGGGAACAGCCAACATAATCATGGCTGCCGTACTGGCAGAGGGCGTTACCACTATATACAATGCCGCATGTGAACCCTATGTACAGCAGCTCTGCCGCATGCTTGTACGCATGGGCGCACGCATAGACGGCATAGGCAGCAACCTGCTTACAATTACCGGTGTGGATGGACTTGAAGGTACAACCCACGATGTGCTTCCCGATATGATTGAGGTGGGCAGCTTTATAGGAATGGCCGCCATGACCCAGAGCGAACTGACCATAAAGAATGTATCTTATGAGAACCTGGGCATAATACCCGCCAGTTTTGGCAAGCTGGGAATCTATATGGAGCAGAGGGGCGATGATATCTACATACCATCCCAGGAGCACTATCAGATAGATTCCTTTATAGACGGTTCCATAATGACCCTGGCCGATGCTCCATGGCCTGGCCTTACCCCAGATCTTCTGAGCGTACTGCTTGTAACTGCAACGCAGGCCAAGGGAAGCGTGCTTATCCATCAGAAAATGTTTGAAAGCCGCCTGTTCTTTGTGGATAATCTCATTGATATGGGAGCTCAGGTAATCCTTTGTGACCCACATCGCGTTGTGGTCATAGGACATGACCGTAATTTCCCGTTGCAGGCACGCCGCATGTCATCGCCTGATATCCGTGCCGGAATAGCGCTGCTCATTGCAGCCATGAGTGCCAATGGCACAAGCCGCATAGACAACATCGGTCAGATAGACCGTGGATACCAGGACATTGACAGCCGTCTGAATGCACTCGGTGCCAGAATAACCAGAGTTGACTGATATGATAGAACTGAATCAGGTAGTCAGAGCCGGGGCTTTTGTAAAACCCCATGGAGTGAGCGGTGAGATGGCGCTTACAGTGCCGCCTACACTCAACTGGACCGATGATCTGGATTGCCTGGTATGTTCCATGGATGGTATTCTTGTTCCATTCTGGCTGGAATCCATAAGGAGCAAGAGCAGTACTACCATCCTGGTAAAGTTTGAGGGAGTGGATAAGGTTGAGGATACAGCCCGTTTTATGGGCGTAACGGCATACATTCCACGCAAGTATGTAGTTGAGGACAGCGAGCAGGAACTTACCTGGAGCTCTTTCATAGACTGGAAGATCATGGATGAGCAGGCCGGGTTCCTGGGAACGGTCTGCAATGTGGATGACAGCACCCCCAATATCCTGTTCCTGGTGCGTAACGCAGACCGCGAGCGTATTATCCCTGCCAATGAGGACTGGATAACAAACGTGGACCAGAATACATGTACAATAACATTTAACCTGCCGGAGGGGCTTGTGGATCTATGAAAAGCATAAGCCGTAAACGAAAGGCCGTGGGCCGCAAGAGCCTGTTCCGCCGGTTCACCTACAAATACCGTCTGGTTATTACCAATGAGGACGAACAGCGTATGGTATTCCGTATGAAAGTGTCCCATTTTCTGTTTACAAGCCTGCTGCTTGCTGTGGCTTGCATAGGTGCCTGGGTGGGAATAGAGCTGTTCCGCCATTCGCCCCGACAGGTCAGGGCCATGAGCGATGACTACCGTATACGCCAGAGTATTGTTAATGAAGCCCTGCGCCTGGACTCCCTGGAGCAGATGGTGGAACTGCAGAACAGATATATTACCAATATCCAGGATATCATATCCGGTGCAGTATCCATAGATACCGTTTATTCGGTAGATTCCCTGGCCCGTGAGCGCAGCGAGCAGCTTATGGAACGCAGTGAGCGTGAGGAGACATTCATGCGCCAGTACGAGGAGGCCGAGCGCTATAATATTACTTCACAGTCACAGCCTGTTAACGATGTACGTACAATCGGTATGTTCCGTCCTACAGCCGGCCTTATAATAAGCGGTTTTAACGAGCTTGAATCACATACGGGTGTAGACATAGCAGCTACCCCCAACCAGAGTGTTACTGCCGTAATGGATGGTACGGTGCTGTTTGCCACCTACACATCTGATATGGGCTATACAATCTGCGTGGTTCATCCGGGAGAACTTATCTCAATATACAAGCACTGCGAGTCCCTTCTTAAAAAAGCAGGAGACAAGGTGCGCCAGGGCGATGTGATAGCACTTGTGGGCAGTGGTCGCAATGATGATTCCCGCAAGTCACACCTACATTTTGAACTGTGGTATCAGGGACAGCCCCTTGATCCTGAAAAATACATTTTGTTCCAGTGAAACAGATCGCTATATTAGGTTCAACAGGTTCAATCGGCAAGCAGGCTCTTGATGTGATAGCCTCCCATCCCGATGAATATGAAGTATATGCATTGACAGCCAACAACAGCGTGGACCTGCTCATAGAGCAGGCCATCAGGTTCAAGCCCGAGGCTGTTGTAATAGCCAATGAACAGCATTATGCCAAACTTAAGGATGCCCTGTCATCATACCCAATCAAGGTCTATGCAGGGCCCGATGCCATAAACCAGATTGTAAAGGCCGACCCTATAGACATTGTGCTGGCATCCATGGTGGGATTTGCTGGACTGTGCCCTACGATAGAGGCCATCAAGTCCGGTAAGGTAATTGCCCTGGCAAACAAGGAGACCATGGTTGTGGCCGGTGAACTGGTTACATCGCTTGCCCTTGAATACAAGACTCCCATACTGCCCGTGGACTCAGAACACTCGGCCATTTTCCAGTGCCTGAGCGGTGAGAACAGCCCGGTGGAAAAGATCCTTCTTACAGCATCGGGCGGTCCGTTCCGCAGCTATGACCGCAGCCAGTTGGAGACCGTAACCAAGGCACAGGCGCTCAGACATCCCAACTGGGATATGGGAGCCAAGATCACAATAGACTCCGCCTCCATGATGAACAAGGGCTTTGAGGTTATAGAGGCCAAGTGGCTATTTGGCGTGCCCTATGACAAGATTCAGGTACTGGTGCATCCACAGTCAGTTATCCACTCCATGGTACAGTTTGCCGACGGAGCAGTAAAGGCACAGCTCGGTGCACCGGACATGCGTGTTCCCATACAGTATGCGTTCTCTTATCCCGTACGCCTTAAGTCAGATTTCCCACGCGTGGATTTTACCCGCCTTGGTCAGCTTACCTTTGAGGAGCCAGACATGGAGAACTTCCGTAACCTGGCATTGGCATACAAGGCTCTGGAGAGAGGTGGCAATATGCCGTGCATACTGAATGCGGCCAATGAAATATGCGTTGCAGCATTCCTGCAGGACCGGATAGGGTTCCTGCGCATGAGCGACGTTATTCAGGAAACCATGGAACGTGTGCCTTTCCGCAAGGAATCAACCATAGATGATTATATAGCAACCGATGCCGAGTCACGCAGGATTGCGGCATCATTGATAACCCGATAAAACAATATTAAGATATGACACCATTCTGGATACGTCTCTTACAGCTAGTCCTTTCACTTACAATACTCGTGGTATTCCACGAGTTCGGACATTTCCTGTTCTCACGCCTGTTTGGGGTGAGGGTAGAAAAATTCTATGCCTTCTTTAATCCCAGGTTCTCACTTTTCAGAATAAAGAAGGTAAACGGTAAAATCCGTATAAAGTTCTTCTCGGAGAATGTCCCAGAGAGCTATGAGGAGGTAAGGCATTACAATTTTGAGGGCAAGGAGGAAATCAGCTATAAGGCTGTCAATATAGACTCACTTCCTGAGGATGACTGGCGCCGCAGTCCTGAGAATACAGAGTTTGGCGTGGGCTGGGTACCGTTTGGCGGTTACTGCAAGATTGCCGGCATGATAGACGAATCCATGGATGTGGCAGCCATGAAACAGGAACCCAAACCCTGGGAGTTCCGTACCAAACCGGCTTGGCAGCGTTTGCTGATTATGGTAGGAGGTGTTATGTTCAACCTTATAATGGCGTTCTTTATCTATTCCATGGTGCTCTTTACATGGGGTGACAGCTATATCCCAGCACAGGGACTAAGACATGGAATGGAGTTCAATGCCCAGGCTCAGGAGATAGGTTTTGAGAACGGTGATCTCATTATAGCTACCGATGGCCGTGCTACCCGTGAGTTTGACGGTGATCTTTACAGAGCCATTGCAAAGGCAAAACAGGTTACAGTCCTGAGAAATGGAACAGAAAAGGTCCTGGACATGCCCCAGGAACTCTCCCTGTTTGATTTTACAAGAGAAACACCGTTTGTATCCATACTGAGCCCCATGACGGTAGATAGCGTGGTTGCAGATGGAGGTGCTGCAAGGGCCGGACTCATGGCGGGCGATACCATTCTCACCGTAAATGGTAAGGCTACACACACCTGGACAATGTTCTCCACTGTCCTGTCTGAACTCAGGACAACTGCTCAGGATAGTTATGTGGACCATAATCTGGCATTGGTTATAGCACGTCCGGGTAGCGGACTTGATACACTTACGGTGACAGCCGATAATGATTTCAGGATAGGCATAGTCCATTACTCTGATGAATATACCCCGGTGGAACTCAAATACGGTTTCTTTAGTTCAATCCCGGCTGGAATTGCTTATGCATGGAACACACTCAAGAACTATGTGGGCGATTTCAGGTATGTGTTCACCAAGGAAGGCGCCAAGAGTGTGGGTGGATTTGGAACAATAGGCAGTATATTCCCGGCACAGTGGAACTGGCATGCTTTCTGGCACATGACAGCATTCCTTTCCATAATCCTGGCATTCATGAATATCCTGCCAATACCTGCACTGGATGGAGGATATGTGCTGTTCCTGCTGGTTGAGGTTATAACAGGCCGTAAGCCGTCGGACAAGTTCCTGGAGATTGCCAATACCATTGGTATGGTAATCCTACTTGGTCTGCTTGTTTTTGCCAACCTGAACGATATATTACGCCTATTCTGATATGAAACAGCCAGGCCGCGAAACTTTTAGAAACCGCACAGGAGTGCTTATGGCCATGGCCGGCTCGGCTATCGGTCTGGGTAATATATGGCGTTTCCCATATACCATGGGGCAGAACGGAGGCGCAGTGTTCATTCTCCTTTATGTGTTGATGCTTTTGCTCCTTTGTCTTCCTGTCATGATTTCAGAATACCTGATAGGACGCAGGGGCGGCTCAAATCCATTCCGCAGTTTTGATACCCTGGCACCAGGGAGCAAATGGCGCTGGATAGGTTTCCTGGCCGTGCTGTCATCGGCTTGCATACTGTCATTCTACTGCGTTGTGGGCGGCTGGTCTGTAAAGTATCTGGTTGTATCATGCCGCACCGCATTTTTTGCCGGTCAGACTGACTGGGCAGGTTATTTTGGCTCTTTCATAGCTAATCCATGGCAACCGCTGGCCTATACCATGGTGTTCCTGGCAATGACCGGACTCATAATAGCAGGCGGTGTACGCAAGGGAATAGAACGTATGTCCAAGATAATGATAAGTGTACTGTTTGTCATTATAGTTCTTGTAGTTATCCGTTCCCTTACCTTGCCAGGCAGCATAGAAGGCATACGTTACATGTTCGTGCCCGATTTCTCCAAGGTAACGTCCGATACTTTCATAGCAGCCATGGGACAGTCATTCTTTTCTCTGAGTATTGGATGTGGCTGTATCCTTACATACGCATCGTATGTGGACAAGAATGAGAACATAATGGTTTCGGCTACAGGAGTGGCTACCTTTGATACCCTGTTTGCCATCATAGCCGGTCTAGCCATTATTCCTGCTGTGTATGCCATAGCACTTATGAACGGTGCCGATCCCAATGTGCAGGCCGGCCCCGGTCTGGTCTTCATTGCACTGCCGGGCGTTTTCCAGTCCATGCCTCTGGGTGGTGCAGCGGCCATACTTTTCTTCCTGGCACTCATGCTTGCAGCCCTTACATCGTCCATATCACAGATGGAGGTTGTGGTTGCCTTTATCATAGAACAGCTGCATCAAAAAAGAACCGTTGCGGTTATTCTCTGTTATGCAGTCTGTGGTGGAGTGGGGGTGTTCTGTTCCCTGTCATTCGGAACGCTTGAGAACGTTAAACTGTTTGGCCTGGGTATATTTGATTTCTTTGACTACATAACATCAAATATCATGCTCCCGCTAGGCGGTATGTTGCTTGCAATCTTTGCAGGATGGCGCCTTAAACTGGATAACTATCTTGATGAGCTGACCAATGGCGGTAAGATAGCCATTCCCAACTGGCTGTGCCTTACGGTCTTCTATCTGGTCAAGTTTGTCTGCCCCGTAGGCATATTCCTTATTTTCCTGAACTGCCTATTCCTGTGATGCGCTTTCCTGCATTCTGGAACGCACAAAATTGAGTTTGCGCTCGGCTTCGTTGCGGATAGCCTTGTGCTCCTCCAGTGAACTGAGTATCAGAGACAGGTCATACAGCTGAGCTATGGCATATCGGTCCTCCTTGGAGAGGTAATACTTGCCGCGGCTCTTGCCATTGATTACAGAGAATGTAATGTTCTCATCCTTGTGGGCTGCTATAAAGGCCGATGCCCCACCATCCTGTCCGTTAAGAAAACTCAGGCGCTCGTAGCATACGCCCAAATCCTTGAATTCGTGACGGTCATCCGATACAGGTGTCTCTGCGTAGAGTTCCCCTATGGCAAACCTCACCTGGTTATGATGTATGTATGAATTACCGCACCAGCATGAGATAAGCGTCATTTTGCCACGCTCATCTACCTGTGCGCGCACGTATGCACGGTCGGCATTACGAGCAACAGCCTGGCTCTTTATTGTATAGAGCCCCAGATCCTGGTACTGCTCATCTTTCTCGTATGCAAAACCAGACCTGATTTTCTCAAAAGCAGCTGTAGCCTGCTCAATCATGCCGTTCTCGTACTCAATGGTACGCAGCTGCTCGGCCTCTTCCACCTGTTGCATAAGGCCAATACCTTTCTTGCGGGTGTTAAATGCCTTGGGATATAGTATGCGTATGCTGTCTATCTCCTGCTTGGCCACATTATAGTTGCCATTCTGGAATGCCTCCTGTGCATTGTCCAGATGGTGTGATGCTTTTTCCTCAATGTTCTCTCCGCATGACAGGGCAAGGCATGCTATTGCAGTCAATATGAGATTTTTTTTCATAGTTGGTTCCTCTTGTGTAATCTAGTTCGTACAAAAGTACTCAGTTTTTGGTTACTTTTGCAGAGTCTATGAAAATATACTCCGATACAGAACTGGCCGCACTGCTTGACCGCAGGGAATTCAGGCTTTTGTCTCAGACTGCCGATAGTCTTGGGCTGGAGTGCTATGTGGTTGGCGGATACGTGCGTGACCTTTTTCTGGAGCGCCCCAGCAAGGATATTGATGTGGTCGTGGTAGGCAGTGGACTTGATATGGCCAAGGCATACGGAAAGGCACTTGGACGTGGAGCACATGTAAGCCTGTTCAAGAACTTTGGTACTGCTCAGGTCAAGAAAGGAAGCCTGGAGGTGGAATTTGTAGGCGCCCGCAAGGAGTCATACCATAGGGAATCACGCAATCCCATTGTTGAGAACGGAACCCTGGAGGATGACCAGAACCGCCGTGACTTTACAATAAATGCCATGGCAATATGTCTGAATTCAGCACGCTTTGGAGAACTGGTTGACCCATTTGGCGGAATACAGGACCTGCAGGACCGTGTTATACGTACCCCGCTTGATCCTGAGATAACTTTCAGCGATGATCCATTGCGCATGATGCGTTGCATAAGGTTTGCAACCCAGCTTAATTTCTATATTGACGACCAGACCTTTGCATCGCTGGAAAAAAACCGCGAGCGTATATCCATCATATCCAAGGAGCGTATATCTGAGGAACTGAACAAAATCATAATGTCGCCTGTTCCATCCAAGGGATTCATTGACCTGGACCGTTGCGGGCTGCTCGAACTGGTGTTCCCAGAGTTGTATGCGCTGCAGGGTGTGGAAACGGTAAACGGACGCGGTCACAAGGATGTATTCCTGCATACTCTGCAGGTATTGGATAATGTGGCACGTAACAGCAATAATCTGTGGCTACGCTGGGCTGCACTCCTGCATGACATAGGTAAGCCCCGCACCAAGAAATATGATACTGCTCACGGATGGACATTCTACAACCACAACTATGTAGGGTTCAGAATGGTACCAGGCATATTTGAACGCATGAAACTCCCCAAGAACGAGAAAATGAAATACGTTCAGAAGATGGTGGATCTGCACATGCGTCCCATTGCAATTGTTGATGACGAGGTTACAGATTCGGCCGTACGCAGGCTCTTGTTCGATGCAGGCAATGATATAGATGACCTGATGACCTTGTGCGAGGCCGATATTACCTCCAGGAACGAGGCCAAGAAACAAAGGCATCTGGATAACTTCCAGTTGGTACGCCACAAGCTCCGCGATCTGGAAGAGAGGGACCGTATACGCAATTTCCAGCCCCCTGTGGACGGACTTGAGATAATGCGTACGTTCGGACTTGAACCAACATCGGTTGTTGGTGAACTCAAGGCTTCTATCAAGGACGCCATACTTGATGGCGTTATTCCAAATGAACACGACGCTGCGTTCCAGTTCCTGCTTGAGGAAGGACGCCGCCATGGTCTGGAACCTGTAAACGGCCGATTGGTATGAAAAGAATCCGTCCCATAATTGTACTTGCAGCTATCATGCTCCTGGTTTCGTGTGTAGAGAATCCCAGGTTTGGCAAGACCTCTGCAGATAAACTCATTGCAGCCATGACTGCCAGGGAGATGGCAAACCTGCTTACCATACATGATGGCAAGACAGCTGCCATAGAAAGACTTGCTATCCCGTCTGTCACCATTACCAAGGTGGACCAGGTGCCGGAATCAGATATGCTTGCACGTAGCGGCAACTCACTCCTGGCACGCCAGGCAGGTACCATCATTGCGCATGATGCCGTTTCCCAGGGAGCAGTCTGTATTTTGTGCCCTGTAGTATCTCATGAGATTACAGCAGTTGCCGGACAACTGACCGCATCCTTGGCAAATGGAATAGCTCTGGAAGGAGCAGGTGTTGTTATAAGTTCATTAACCCCCGATATAGAAACCGTAATACAACAGTCATCGCCCTGGGCTATAATAACCCCAGACAGCATAATGGATGTTCCGGGATATAATGGGGCCGTGTTTACAGATTGTGCAGTCCTGGATACCCTGAGTAAAGCCAGTATGGCACCGTATGTTGCCAAGGTCCTGTCTTTCCTGGAGAAGGTTGTAGCCATTAACCTTACAGATAATAAACAGGAGTATCCCGATACGGCATCTTATTATCAGAATGTTGTTGAGCAGGGTATGGTCTTGCTCAAGAATAATGGTGTATTGCCTGTAAAACGCAATCAGCGTCTGGCTCTTTATTCTCCAAATTCATACAAAGGTGTAGATAAGGGTTTAAAGAACATAGGATACACCCTGGAACCATCGGTTGTAACATATTATTCCCACAAATCAGACAGGGAGCGCCAGCCGTTCCAGTACAGGGCCGATGCAATTGCAACTTACGCTGCAATTGTTACATTCTGCGATTCTGTATCCATAGCTGAGCAGAGAGTTCTCAGCGATATATGTACCGCATTCCATTTTAAATCAAAAAAGGTGGTTGTAATACTTGAATCAGATACCATGGTTCAGACAGCCAACTGGATAAATCTCCCGGATGCCGTGCTTTATGCCGGACGTTCAAACCATTCCTTCTACTCTGTAATATCCGGGATTATAAGTGGAGACATAGAGCCTGTTGGACATCTTTCCACGTCCTGGGGAGAGTCTTTCCCTGCAGGATATGGCTTATCTTACTCACGTCACTAATATGCCGTGTCCTTATCTGGACAGGGTGAACTTTAGGGTAAATCCAGCATCGTGTGTGCTGGTGGGGTATGATGATGTGCTAACCAGAGGGAAGTTGCTCTGGAAATCATAGTAGAAGTTAAGGGTAAGCATTTTGCTGTAGGTGTAATCGGCATTGAACGACATCTTAAGTGCACGGTTTCCACTGGTAGCCTGGGTTGATGATTCCCTCAGGTTACGGCAAAGAGCATTCTGATTCCTGTAAGTAAGGTCTGCACTCATGTTCAGGTCATTGCTTACCTTGTTGCGTCCAGTACCAGGTCTGGCACCGAACAGCTTGATTCCGGTAATGCGATAGCCAGATCCGGCAGTAATATCATCGGAAGTGGTTTCTACAACCTGGACTGCAGTAGTACTCAGTGTGAGTATACGTGTCTTACGGTACTCAAAGCGGGCCGATATTCCATTAAGGAATGTCATGCTTACGCCGGCAAGTGGCGCAAAAGACTCGTTAATTGATACTGAGCTTATATTGAACATGGTGCTTGGCACGGGGTTGCCTGTCTTTACGTCCTCTATGAATCCGCGTCCGTTCATATACTCCATGTAACTGTTAAAGGTATTAAAGCTGCCTATGGCATATACGCTCTTGTATGCGTGGTTTATATTAAAGCTCTTAAAGTGCTTCTTAAAGAACGGCAGTTTTGACAGACCGCTGTAGGTGAATGACCAGTTAGGAAGCATGCTCAGGAAACCAGGGAACAGGTCCAGGCTTGCACGGCTGGCATTCCGGCCCGAATATGTGGCCAGGAAAGCCGGGATGAGTACGTCCGATGAATACATGTCTACTCCTCCGTTGCTCTGGTCATAAGCCTGTCCGGCCAGGGAACTGCCATGGGGGTAACGGGCCCCGGCATACTCGGATTCTATGCGGTCACGCACTGTTGGCAGGCTGCTTACAAAACGGTCAAAACTGCGGGAATGATAGTTGTTTGCAGCAGAATGTCTTTCAAATGCACTTCCTATGGATATGGTGGTCATGGTAAAGTTACCGCCGCGGTTTGTAGGCATACCGGCATATACGTACTGGATCTGGTTGGATGCCGATTTGGTCCAGCTGGAGTTGGCATCTATCTTTACGTCTCTCAGAGGCTCCAGGGAGAACTTGACCTGAAGGTCCTGGGCTGCAGTCGATGCAGCAGTATGTGCTATACTGTCGCTGGATAGCAGCCAGCCATTGTTCATGGCACGCTGCAGATAGTCATTGCCGGTAAGACCGAATGCAAAATCCAGTCCCGGTGCCATCAAGCCCTGGCTTCTGTTCTGGCCAAGCACATGTGAGTCCGGCATGAATCCCGGCAGGGACATGTTGTAGTCATTGCGGTAAGACACACTCACATTCCTTACCATCATAAGGGTACGCAGGGTAAAGTCTGTTACAGTCTTGACAGGTGTATTTGTTGTCCTGGGTTGTCTGTCAGGATTCTGTGTAACCTTGAGTACCACGGTCATGGTATCTTTTACCTTGATGGAGATGGTATCGGCTCCATGCTTGCGGAACCTTAGCTTTACAGTGCTGCCGTCCTTGGCAGTGGCGGTCAGCATGGGAGTAAGGGTACCTATTCCGTGGCCTATTATGTTTGTACTGTCTGGATAGAGCGTTACTTCCTGCTGGTATGTCTTGGGACGGCGGGTTGTGCTCTGGCTGGATGACCTGGATGAGTTGAGCTTACGCAGATAGGGCACGTTGTTGTACAGCCTGAGCGTGTTGAACTTTCCATTAACAGATACGGAGCGCCTGTTTGCTATTATGTTTCCGTAAGAAACGCCATTGGAATATGTGGTTCCACGGTTCCATGAATAACTTGAGTTCAGTCCTGCATCGGCCGTAATCCAGTCCAGGATAGGAATCTTGTTTAAAGGAATAGTGTACGTTGCCTGGAATGACTGGCTGTAGTCGAGCGGACGGCCCATATTCATGAGACTCATCTTTACAGAATCCTTCCATAGCTGATACTGGTCTGGATAAAGGTCCTTGTTTACAACCATGTAAGGTTCTTCTATCTCCGCTCTGGTGCTGGCATTGAATGACAGCTTGAGCAACTGAATGGGATCCCAGCGGAGTGAGAAGTTCCTTGACCAGTAGAACTGCTGGGAGAAAGTAACCGGTATGCCCTCTGATCCTTCCATGTCGCGCTCCTGCAGTTCATGGTAGCTGCGCTGTAATCCAGTGTTGAATGCTATGTTCTGTGGCAGGAAACTTACCTTGGTATCCTTTACTACCTTAAACCACTTGGCGTCGTATCCTAAACCAGCAAATGGCTGCCATCCCTTTATCTGTGGGGAGTAGCTGTAATCAACCGATGCCTTCCAACTCTCGTCATGCTCGTATTCTATGGTGCTGCCACTGTTGTCCGTCAGGTTCCTGGAGTAACTGAATGAGAAATTGGCGGGGTCATAGGGCATGGAGTTCTCACTGCTTACATTGACACGGGCATTTGATATGCTGAAATTACGGTTTTCCCTTAAATCCTGCGATATGCTGCTTACGGAATCACGGGCATGTCCCTCTGGATAGGAATCAATAACATTGTCCAGCAGAAGGTCTGTATCGTAAGGACTGTACCTGGGCGAGATCTTCTCCCTGGAATATGAGTAGTAAACGGGTACCGATATCTTGGCCTGCTCTGGCAGGAAACGTCCTACATTGGTACTGGTGGTCATGGAGTACTTGTAGATGTCATCGGACCTGCGGTCCTGTATGCTCTGCTCCAGGCCTCCATAACCGGCAGTAGTAAGCTGGCCGGCCAGGTCTACCGTAGCCAGATCCGACAGACGCAGACCCAGCTTGCTCTGTGCTGCCATACCTCCCTTGCTCTCATAACCTACAAGACGGAGCTCATTTACCCATACCACTGCCGACTTGGCACTCATGGAGTTGTTGCGCACACCTATCATTATGGCTCTCACATTGCCAATAGACGGGTTACCAACCACGCTTATCCTGTTGTCTGGGTGCTTGGGGTCATATTCACTGTAAATCTGCGATGCGTTTGCTGCTCCAAGATTCCTCTGCAGGTTGCGGTTGTTCTTGACCTTGGTCAGTACGTCAAAGTCTATGTCCAGCATATTCTCTGTAGGCCATACAATACGCCTGTCACTCTGGTTGGTGCCACTGTAATGGCCTGCAGGAGTTAGGCTGAGCGGGATCTCATACTCGTAAAAGTTTCCGGAATAGTCTGATCCCAGACGTATGAATACGGATATGTCTCCATCCTGCAGTGTACCATCATCAGGAACGGCAGCCTCGGCATGGGAGAACATCTGAATGCGTTCGTACTTACGCAGATCCAGGGATGTCTTTTTATAGATACCACGCGCTTCGCCTGCCCCCAGTTCTGTTATGCTCAGACTCATGGCCTGCTCATTGTCCTGAACCAGCTGCACCTGTTTGGGGTCCAGGATTCGCGATACTCCGGGAGGTACCACGTAGTTGACCGGGCTGCGGTCTCCGTTCTCTTCTATGTTGACCGATGTTGCCGAGAATTTTCCAGAGATTGTGGGCGTGCGGTTGGTGGCACTGGATATTGCCTGCTCGTAGTTCCTCCACTGGCTGGTCATGAGTTCCAACGAACCAAACCTAACGTGTACCTCCTTGCTGAATCCGGTAAGGTACATGCGCATGAACCTGATGGAACTAAAATCACGTATTCCGCCCTCGGCTTTCTCATAATCTGTAATGGGCACACGGAAACAGTACCAGTTTACAGACTCAGTTTTGCCGTTGCGCAGTTTAACCTTTACCTCACGGCTGTCACATATATAGTTCTTTCCGATGGTTAGATCCTGGGGACGTAATGATATACGGTACTGGAAGAATTTTTCATACTCATCCATGGTAAAGTCTGCGTTTACATCCTCTACATCAGGAGTAGTCTTGGAGGACTGGTCATAGCTGCTGCCGCTGTTGGCGGAGTTTGGAGAGTTGCCCTCGGTTCCGTTATACTGTCTGTATCGGTCAAGGATGGACATGTGCTGGTCATCATAGTCCGAACCACGGTAATAGTGATAGTTGTCGGCGGCCGGGTCATTGTATATCCTGTTGTATACATCGGTACTTACGCGGCCGCGTATGCTGGAAAGGTATTGTGCATAGGCTGGCCAGGTCCTTTCCTCATCGGTGGATAGGCCGTTAAGTCCCACATCCTGACGTTCGCGGCTGTCGGCGCTTGTGTTGTCGAATGCATAAACCAGGCTCCTGGATGTAGGAACCTTTCCCCATACTGTGGATTCCCATTTTGTAGAATCGCCATCGGTTGGAAGTCCGTTCTCAAAGAACTTCTTGCCATCGGTCAGCACATCTTCCGATACCTCACCCAGATTCAGGTAGAGGTCTCCACCGGTAGATGTCTGGTCATAGATGAACGGATCGAGCATCCAGAACTCTATGTACTCTATGTTGGCTGCCTCAAAATCAGCAGAGGTTATGCGGCGCATAATACCACCCCAGTTGCTCTGCGGATCAGGCAGGTTACCGTTTGAGTCCAGGTTGGGGTTCAGGTTGTACGGGCCCCTCTCATTAGGATAATAGGCAAGGTTTAGAACCTGGAGCGTAGTGGATTCACTGGATATGGATTCCTTGTTTGGGTATAGCTCGCGCTCATAGACCTCACGTACATAATGGTTGGAGAGCTGTTCCAGGTCACTCTTTATATGTGCCGGTGTGAGCGGTGAGTTGCGTCGTGTAAACAGAGGGTCTATGGTGAACCAGTTCAGCAAGGCCCTGTTAAACCCGGATTCAATCTTTCCGGACAGACCGTAGCCTTTCATTCCCTTGGGGACAGACGACAGTGTCCAGGCCGATGGCTGCAGGATGGAGATTCCTGTCTCGGCCGATTCAAAATCATCTATGTAGGATGACTGTCCCTGAACCTTGTCCGAAACCTTGGACTGGAGTGCAGCCATCTCTGCCTTGAATGTTATGCTTGACGGCTGTGTTGCGTTTACAAACGGTATCTTGTCCAGTATGTTGGTTATGGCCTGGCTGTCATGTTTCCAGTTTACGTTCAGTCCGTACATGGTATTTACCAGTGGCTCGTCTCCCATGGTAACCTTACTTGTGAGCGGTTTCTCATTGAGGTGCATAAAGGTACCTCCCAACTGGAAATCCTTACTGAAATCATAAGCCCAGTTTACTCCTGCCATGGTCTTGCGCTGCATGCTGTATTGGGTGTTGCTCTCCAGCTGAACGCTAACATCGGTCCCCGCATCAATAATACTCTGGTTTATAATTGTTACGGTTCCCATGCTGTAGTCCACGGTATAGTCACTGTTCTCAACCAGTGTAACACCTCCTGCCGTAACAATGACGGAGCCTCTTGGAATATTATAGGCCCCCAGCTGTATCTCGTTGCTGCTCGAACCTGAATACTGGCCCATGAGCACAAACTTATCCTTGTTTGCCATGCGCTTGGCTACCACGCGTGTGGAGTCATACAGCTCCTGGAATACATAGCGCTGTGCAACTGCGTCGTCTGGGATAACACTGCGCAGATAGCTGCCAAAAGGCTCCACTACAGGGAAAATAATACGTCCCTGCTGCGCCAGTACTGTATATTTCTCTATAAAGTCAAAACGGCCGTTGGGGTGGGCCTCTTTCTTGTCGTCAAGGCGGTCCAGACCGAGCATCCGGATAAGAGGCGTGGACTTGAGCTCGGCTTCCGGGAGATAGGACAGACGGCTTCCGGTACTGTCGCTGTCATAATAAATGCCAAGCTTGAACTGAGCTTCCTGCAGGGTACCCTGTGTAATGGTGTATATGTTCTTCATCATAAGGTCCCAGGTTCCGCTTCCAGGTGAATTTGAATTGGACTTGAGGAGCTTGACTATAAGGGACTGCGACGCATCTGTCAGGTCCTGGGCAAACTCACCAACCTGATAACTCTGGCCGCCGTAGGTGTACTCAAATGCTACAGCCAGGACCTCATCGGCCGCAAGTGCTGTCTTTAGTGATATGTATCCAAGCTGGCTGTTCAGCGTATAGTCCTGTTCTGTGAGCTTGCGTGCATTGGATATTTTCTCGTAGTCGGTGCTGCCCTGCAGGAAAGCCCCCAGTGTTACGGCAACACGGTCTATGTCACGTATGTCACTGTAGCTGGAACTTATGCGGCTGTACAGGTCATTCGCGGAATTGGCCGGAGCATTGCCGCCCTGTGCATTCCATGTGGGATTGCTTATGTGCTGAGATTCGCCAAGGTCTGTAAATGCAACAATGTTGCGCGGATTGTCGTAGTTGCTGCGCTTGTTTGTTACCCATACCTCTATACGGGTAATCTGTACTCCCGATACTATGCTTGGGAGCATGGACATGTTCCTGTCATAGTTGTCCCTGAAGAAATGTGACAGAAAGAAATGGCGGTTCTCGTCATAGCTGCTGGCGTCAATCTCAAAATCTGTAATCTGCTGACCGCCCTTGGACTGAACCTGGGCCGATGAAGACTCTTTCTGTGAGAGTACCATCTGCAACCGGAGCTTACCAAACTGCAGGTCAGTGCGCAGTCCAAACAGCGATGTGGCTCCCTGAATGAGCGATGAGTTGGTGGGAAAACTAATGTTACCTGCCTCCACCAGACGTATTATCTCATCCTCCTTGCCCTCATAGCGCAGCCTTATCTGTTTGGCATCAATATCGAATGTGGCCTCGGTGTTGTAGTTCAGGTTCATGTTCACCTTGTCTCCCACACGCGCATTTATGTTAAGGTTTATCTGCTCGTCAAAATCAAATCCACCGGTAGTGCGGTTCTGGACAGACAGGGATGGATTATCTACCTTGTTGCGGTCATAGCCAAACTTGATGGCAGCCGAACCGCTTGTCCTTACCTGTACACCTCCGGGGCCAAAAACCTTCTCGGCGGGTCCCAGGTCAAATTTCATGTCGGTAAAATCAAAGCGGTTGTCTCCCTGGTTCTTTACCTCCTCTGTATATTTGTTCAGGTAGTAGGAACGCATGGAACGCTCCATCAGCATGCGGTTATACTCTTCCGGACTCATTATGGCTGGAACATCCAACCATTCGCCGCCAAGCTTGTATCCGGTGCTGTATGTGCCGTCCTGTTCGTTGTAAACAGTCTCCTGGGTAATGTTCTCAGGGTTGGGCAGGGTTCTTGCTGTACCCTGTGCATAAAGCGGGTTAAGGCTCCCACAGATGAGGGAGCCTGTAAGCAATAATGCTGCAACAAGTACTCTGAATGGTTTCATCAGGTTAATCCCGTCCTCTTAGATGCGTTTAAGAGCCTCTCTGATAACAGATTCTACACTCAGCGTAGCGTTCTCCTTAAGTATGGCCGATACCACCTTCTGCGATGCAGCCTGTGGAAAACCAAGCGTAACCAGTGCAGTTACTGCCTCCGATGCCGACTGTCCCGTCTGCATGCCGGCTGCCATATCAAGCTGGATCTCTCCGCTCTGACCCTTGGCAATCTTATCCCGCAGGTCAACAATAATGCGCTGGGCTGTCTTGGCACCTATGCCCTTTACTTTCTTGAGCAGGACATCGTTACCAGAACTGATTATACCAACCAGTTCCTGCGGAGAAAAAGAAGACAGTATCATTCTTGCACTTGCTCCTCCAATACCCGGAACAGAAATCAGCATGAGGAACAACTCGCGTTCCTGCTTGCCGCTGAATCCGTAGAGAATGTGCGCATCCTCACGTATTGCCTCATAAACATACAGGCGTGCACTGTCATTACCCTGAAGTGCGGAGTATGTGTAAACTGATATGTTAAGATCATACGCTACACCGCCCTGTGTAAACAGCACAGCCTGGGTCGGTGTAAGCTCCTCTATCTTTCCCTGAATGAATTCTATCATAGTCTGCAGATGTTTTCTTTTGTTTTTTAACGCAAATTGTTGGCCGATATTGCACACGCGTGTACATATATATGGGCTTTTTTATATTTTTGCCCTAGAAAAACCAAAAAGAAATGAATTATGGAAAAGATTAAAGCCGCCATTGTGGGCTATGGAAACATTGGAAAATACGTACTTGAAGCCCTGGAAACAGCACCCGATTTTGAGATTGCAGGAATTGTTCGCCGTAACGGTGATGCAGACTGTCCAAAGGAACTTACAGGTTACAAAATTGTAAAGAATATTTCACAGCTCCCCAAGCCAGATGTAGCTATTCTCTGCGTTCCTTCACGCAAGACAGAGGAGTATGCAAATGAGATTCTTCCACTTGGTATAAATACTGTAGACAGCTTTGACATACACACCCTTATCCCTGAGACCCGCAAGCGCCTTCAGCAGGTTGCTGCCAGTGCAGGAAAGGTTGCTGTAATATCTGCAGGATGGGATCCAGGTACCGATTCAATTGTCCGCGCTCTCATGCAGGGCATGGCTCCAAAGGGCGTAAGCTATACAAACTTTGGTCCGGGAATGTCTATGGGACACTCTGTTGCAGTTAAGGCAATCCCAGGCGTAAAGGATGCCCTCTCCATGACAATCCCTGTTGGTACAGGCATACATCGCCGTATGGTATATGTTGAGATTCTTGACGGTTACCGTTTTGAGGATGTAGCTGCAGCTATCAAGGCAGATCCTTATTTTGTGAACGATGAGACTCATGTACAGCAGGTAGATTCCGTAGATGCTCTCAAGGATATGGGACACGGTGTTAACCTGGTACGCAAGGGCGTTTCGGGCAAGACCCAGAACCAGCTGTTTGAGTTTGACATGAAGATTAACAATCCAGCCCTTACCGGACAAATCCTGGTTTGCGCAGCCCGTGCTTCAATGCTGCAGAAACCAGGCTGCTACACCATGATTGAGATGCCTGTTATAGACTATCTCTATGGCGATAGAGACGATCTGGTACGTCATCTTGTATAATCATATAGGTCATATAAAACAGTCAGCCCCTGCCGTACTTTGTACTGCAGGGGCTGATTCTTTTATGCTGTGGATCAGTCCAGACCTTCCAGTATTCTCTTGAGTACCACAGTGGCAGAGATCTCTCTGTTTGCAGCCTCTGGGATAACCAGTGAGCGTGGGCTCTCTATTACATCGTCCGATACAATCATGTTACGGCGTACCGGCAGGCAGTGCATGAACTGTGCGTTGTTGGTCCAGCTCATGTGCTCGGCATCTACTGTCCATGACATATCCTTGCTCAGAATCTTTCCGTAGTCCTCTGGGCGTGTTACACCAGGGCAGGCCCAGTTCTTTGCGTAGATAAAGTCTGCACCCTCAAATGCCTTTTTCTGATTGTACTCTACCTTGGCACCGCGTACAAATTTTGGATCAAGTTCATATCCCTCTGGGTGAGTAATCACAAAGTCTACATCGGCCTCGTTCATCCAGTCTGCAAATGAGTTAGGAACAGCCTGTGGCAGTGCCTTTGGATGCGGAGCCCATGTGAGTACCACCTTTGGACGCTTGGTTTCCTTATGCTCCTCAATGGTAATGAGGTCTGCAAAAGCCTGGAGCGGATGACCGGTGGCTGCCTCCATTGAGAATACGGGACGGCCGCTGTACTGGATGAACTGGTTAAGGATTTTCTCTGTGTAGTCATCCTCACGGTTCTCAAAGTGTGCAAATGAGCGTACGCCTATTATATCGCAGTATGAACCCATTACAGGAACGGCCTCAAGCAGGTGCTCAGACTTGTCTCCGTCCATTATAACTCCACGCTCGGTCTCCAACTTCCATGCACCCTGGTTTACATCAAGTACAATTACGTTCATACCAAGGTTCATGGCAGCCTTCTGAGTACTGAGTCTGGTTCTCAGACTTGAGTTGAAGAATACCATGAGCAGGGTCTTGTTGCGACCCAGCTCAACGTACTTAAAACGGTCTTTCTTTATTTCAAGGGCCTCCTGCAATGCTGCATGCAGGTCACCCAGATCCTTTACGTTGGTAAAATGTCTCATATAGCTCAAAAAGTATTATTGTCTTGTCTGTCCATCGCCCTCAATCAGCCACTTGTAAGTGGTAATCTCCTCAAGTCCCATAGGACCGCGGGCATGCATTTTCTGTGTGCTTATTCCAATTTCGGCGCCAAGTCCAAACTGACCGCCGTCAGTGAATGCCGTTGATACGTTTACATAGACGCAGGCTGCATCGGTGTAAAGCTGGAACATGCGTGCATTATGGGCGTTCTCGGTCACAATACACTCGCTGTGATGCGATGTGTACCTGCGTACATGCATGAGTGCATCATTGAATGACGGGACTGTCTTTACAGACATGCGGTATGCCAGATACTCGTGACCCCAGCTCTCATCGGTTGCATGCTCAAGGAGCTCCTGGGGATACTTGCCTTCAAGGGCGGCAAAAGCACGCTCATCGGCCTCTATGACTACATTCTTGCCTGCCAGACGTGCACACAGTACGGGCAGGTCCTGGAGCCTGCCTTCATGGATTACCAGGGAATCAAGTGCATTGCACACACTCACACGGCGTGTCTTGGCATTGAATATTATGTCCGATCCCTTGTCTATGTTACCCTCAAGGTCAAAATATGTATGGCATACACCGGCTCCGGTCTCTATTACCGGAATCTGGGCCTGCTCGCGTACTGAACGTATGAGTCTGGCGCTGCCGCGGGGGATAAGCAGGTCAACCATACCTACGGCTTTCATGAGTTCCTGCGCAGCGTCATGTCCTGCGGGCAGCAGTTCCACAACGTGCTCATCCACACCATTGGCGCGGAGTACGTCATGTATCAGTTCTACTATAGCGCAGTTGGAACTATAGGCATCGGACCCTCCCTTGAGCGCGCAGGCGTTGCGTGACTTGAAACAGAGGGAGAATACGTCAAAACTTACATTGGGGCGTGCCTCGTAGATTACTCCTATAACACCAAACGGAACACGTACCCTTGTGAGCTTCATGCCGTTTGGACGCACGCGCTCGTCAAGTACCTTGCCCACAGGATTGGGTAATTCTACAACCTTGCGCATGTCGGCTGCTATTCCGGCCAGGCGCTCCCTGGTAAGCAGCAGACGGTCATACATGGGATTGCTGCTGTCCATGCGTGCCAGATCGGCAGCATTTGCCTCCAGAAGGCTGTCTGTACGCTCTTCTATGGCATCGGCTACAGCCAGGAGTACGGAATCTATCTGCTGCTCCTCGAGCATGGGCAGACCGTACGATGCATTCTTAAGCAGTTCAAGTGTGTGCTCTATCATTTTTCCTGGGATTTGTTGTGGAAACGTGTGCAACGCGCATTTTCCGGATTATCAATTACATCCAGCAGTACATCCTGACGGCGACCATTGGCTATTCTTACCTCAATGCCATCAAGAGCTACACCGAGTGCGGTTTTCATCTTGGTCATCATGCCTCCGCGTCCATATTGTGATTTGGACGAGCCTACGCAATCTGAATAGTCATCATCGGGATATACGTCATGTATGAGTTCCGATGACGGCTCCTCTGGGCTTGCGGTAAATACACCGTCAACATTGCTGAGTATGATCAGCAACTCGGCTTTCATCATACGTGCTACAAGACCGGAGAGCTCATCGTTATCGGTAAACATGAGTTCCTCTACCGATACTGTATCGTTTTCATTGATTACCGGTACCACACCATTGTCCAGCATGGCTTCCATACAGCGTTTCTGGTTGGCCATGAGGGCATCGGTCATGAAATTCTCCTTTGTGGTAAGTATCTGGCCTACGGTTATGCCGTATTCCTGAAACAACTCGTAGTAATGTTCAATAAGCTTGGCCTGACCTACGGCGGCAAACAGCTGACGTCCGGTTACGCTCTCGTCCTTGAGATGGGGCAGGGCTCCGCGTCCCGATGCCACAGCACCCGACGATATGAGTAAAACCTGGATTCCCCTGTGATGGAGTTCGGCAATCTGGTCTACAAGTGCGGCCATGCGTGCAATATCCAGACGTCCGTCTGCACGTGTAAGCACATTACTTCCTACCTTTACGGCTATTCTACTTAGATTATTCATTATTCAGACAGTATTTTACGGGCATGTTCTTCATCCTCTGGGTTTACCAGAACACTTACGGGACCAGCCATAACGGTATAGGTGGAGAAAATGGCACTCATTGAATTGTTCATTATCATGGCAGGAATGCCATCGGACTCAAGACGGCCTTTAATTATTTCTGCCTCAAAGGGTTGTCCTTTGAATACGCATACTAAATCCTGTTTTTCATTCATAGTGTTCAGGTGTTTCTATTGTAACGTGGCAAAGTTAATGATTTATCTTGAGAGGTCCCTTTTTTATTCCCATGGTTTGCACTATATATGTAAACCTTATTATCTTTGAACACATTATGTCACGTCTAAGGGTAATCATATTGGTCCTGCTTGCTACCATTTCCATGGCGGCACAGGCTGTATGTCAACCAGATACCGTATATTTTGATGACGGCTCCTGTTACTTTGGCCAGATCAGCGATTCCCTTTTTAACGGCACCGGCACCATGATTTATCCAGACAGCACCGTATATACAGGAGAGTGGAAAGACGGTCTCTGGAACGGAACAGGTACACTCACATTCCCCGACGGAGACAGGTACACCGGCAATTTCCTGAATCATGAATTCAGTGGCCAGGGTGAGTATTTCTATGCCGATGGCGGAAAGTATACCGGAAACTGGGAACACAGCAGGTTTAACGGTGCAGGTCAGATGGATTATGCCGATGGCAGCAAGTATGCCGGAGAATGGAAGGATGACATGCAGGAGGGAATAGGAATACTCTATGATGCGCCCAGCGGCACACTGTACAAGGGCTATTTTGAACAGAATGTCTTTATAGGCTCATCACAGTATGCCCAGCAGGAGGAATACTATGATAACGGTTATTTGGATACGCAGCAGCATAAAGATTCATATTACAGGACCCGTGTAAGCGTTTCGTATGGTACGGGCCAGATGTTTACAATCCACGCTGGGTGGGGATATGGCGGACTGCTAACAGGAGGTCTGTCACTGGGCTTCAACACGGTCAACTATTCCTACGGCAAGGTATCGGAGGTTATAGATGACGAGACGGGCGATATTATAACCCTTGTGGGCTGGGACTGGTATATGAATGAGGTCATGAATGAGAAGACCTATCACATGTTCCTGTTCTCAGGTGAGCTGGCCCTGTCCTGGAACCGCTTCTCCATAGGTGCAAGCCTGGGAATGTCTATGGAGAATACTGTACGCAACTGCCGCAGCCTGGCAGAAAACGATAGTTATTTTGCCCCGGGAACACTGTATTATCGCAGCAGGCTGACGGGAGCAAGAATGGGATACAGCATATTTGCAGATATAGTAACCGGTGTAAATATGCTATCTGCCGGACCTCTGTCCATAAGGTTGGGATACAGCAATCTGAATGGGGTCTTCCTGGGTGCAGGACTTACATTCTGAGCCGCGTCTGGCTTAGCGGTAAATAAGTTTCAGATCGTAACTGTTGTCATAACCGGCACAGCTTAGACGTACAGAATCCCCATGACTCAGGCCGTAAGATGACAGCGGGATGGAAAAATAAGCCTTCTTGGAATACATGGGTTTGTCTCCATAGGCTTTATGGTATATTCTGAAATGCGGCATCCCAGACTCTGTAGATACTGAATACATGATTGCGTGCCTGGTTCCTTCTGTCTGAACCTTTATGCCTAATTCCAGGTTCAGGAAACCACCACCAATATAGCTTGTTATTACAGACAGCGGATCCTGTACCCGCATGCTATCAGGAACATCGCTGTCCAGGGGTGCCTCATAAGACTGGGTAGGTACGGCCTGCTGCATGACAAGGGTACCGTCCTCCTGAATGGATGCAACTGCCACCATGCGCAGCATGGTATCGGCCGGAAGCATATATCCCCGGTCCAGATCCTGACTTACAACATAGGTGTTCCCCATATCATCGAGTATAGACCCAAACTGTCCCTTGGAGTTTGTGTAACCGGTCATGAATCCGCTCAGTATGGTATCAACCGGCCTGTCGTAAATGGAACAGGATGCAAAAGCAATCAGACTTGCTGCAAGTATACCAAATGCCTTTCTCATTATTCCTGTACGCTGTACTGGTTTATAAGTGGGTTTGCATACATGGTAAGCATGCGCTCGCGCAGGTATTCCATGTCCGGATTGGGAATCCGTATCTTGGCCAGCTGCCTGTCCAGGTATTTCTGGAACTCCTGTTTCTGCTCTGGTGTATAGTTGCAGGCCTCATCATCATTGCCTCTTAGCATATCCAGGGCTATGCGGTTACATGGATAGATACGGTATCCAAGAAAAATATGACGGTCTATCAGCTCGCAAACCTGATCCAGGAACTGGTTGCGCGGCACATTCTCATCCAGTGCCTCAATCTCCTGGTCAATAGGGGCCGATGCCTGATAATGGATATGGCCTTTATATCCATACAGACCTGTTTTCATGTTATCCAGGTCAGACTGTTTGCTCTTTTTGTAGCCAGGGTCATCACGCTTGAGCTGGAACTCGGCAGCCTTGAGATAGTCGCATGGGTCATACTCATAGCAGATGGACAATGGGACAATATGCAGAGACATGAGCTTTTGCTTTATTGAGTTGTTGTCTCCACTCATGGCAAGCATCTTGAGCACGCTCTTCTGGGTATGGTCATTGGAATCCTTGGCACGTCCCTCACGCTGTGCAAGCCATACGGAACTCTTTTTCTCCTCTATTACATACCTTATATAGCTTGACAGCTGCTGCGATGATTCCAGCAGGCTTGCTGCGGTGGCAGAGCGGTTAACAATAAAACTGCGGTTCAGTCTTACCAGGGTCTCTATCCATGGATGGATGAGCAGATTATTGCCAATTCCTATCTCAACGGAATTGTGATTGCTCATGATCAGTATGTAATCCAGCAATGCCGGATCCATTATTATATCCCTGTGGTTTGACAGATAGATGTAGTCCTGCCGATCGCCGGGAACAGCGCTCATATCATTTGTAAATCCTGTGCTTTTCTTGAGAATGAAATTCAAGAAGGGCAGTATCATGCCTTTCTGAAAGCTGTTTATGGTCCTGAAATGGCCAGCATAGAGCCTGAACAACCACAGGGGTATGCCCTTTTTGAGCTTTTTGAGCATCTTGCAGAAAGCTGGGTCGTTAAAGAGCAACCGTACAGCTTTCCGTATCTCGCCGTCCTCAAAGGACCGCATCCTTTCAAATTCGGCAGGGGTTTTCATTTTATTCAAAGCTGTCTTCTATGATTTCTGTAAGAACGCTGGTCAGGTCCAGTCCTGCAGCCTTGATCTGCTGCGGAATAAAACTGGTTGCAGTCATTCCCGGTGTGGTGTTTACTTCCAGCAGGTTTATCTTGCCTCCATCGGTAATGATATAGTCATTCCTAACAATGCCATGGCAGCCAATTATATCGTAAATCAATGCTGTGAGATTCTGAATCCTATCGCGCAGTTCGTCCGGGATACGGGCTGGGGTAATCTCCTCAACCTGGCCGTTGTATTTGGCGTCATAGTCAAAGAAATCGGTCTTGGGAACAACCTCTGTAACAGGCAGTTTTACCTCACGCTTCCTGGTCTTGAAGTAGCCGTTGGTAACCTCTGTTCCCTGCATGAAAGATTCTATCATGATCTCGCTGTTCTCCTTGAAAGCCTCCTCTACAGCCTGTGCAATCTGCTCTTTTGTCTTTACCTTGGTTGTACCAAAACTGGAACCTCCGTCGGTTGGTTTTATAAAGCAGGGCAGTCCCAGGCGTGATACCACCTCATCGGGATTTACGGTATCGCCCTTGCGGACCCTGATAGACTCCGACACGTTCACGCCAACGCTCTTGAGTGTCTTGTTGAGCATGAACTTGTTGAAAGTAAGGGCCGATGCAAGCACGTCACAAGTGGAGAATGGGATGCGCAGGAGCCTCAGATAGCCTTCAAACACTCCGTTCTCTCCGGGAGTACCATGTATAATAATGTACGCGTAGTCAAATACAGTTTTCTTGCCGCCGTATGTAAAGCTAAAATCGTTGCGGTCAATCTGGGCGCGTTCTCCGCCGGGGAGATGGGTCTCCCATTTCTTGCCTTCTATCTCAACTATGTACGGTTCGTACCTGTCCTTGTCCATGAATTCATAGACTGTTGCGGCACTGCGGAGTGAAACCGGATTCTCGCTTGAGTCTCCTCCTGCTACTATTGCAATAATGCGTTTCATATATTTTACAGATATGTATTTACGTATTCTCTCCACATGTCCAGCATGCTTGCCATGTCAGCTGGCAGCTCCGATGTAAAGAACATTTCCTGGCCTGTTATGGGATGTACAAATCCCAGGGTCTTGGCATGCAGCGCCTGGCGCGGACATGTGTTGATGCATTTCTGGATGAACTGCCGGTAGTGGCTCTCTGTGGTACCCTTTAGCACCTGGTCGCCTCCATATCGGGCATCGCAGAAAAGTGGGTGTCCAAGATGTTTCATGTGAACCCTTATCTGGTGTGTGCGGCCTGTTTCCAGCCTGCATTCCACCAAGGATGTATAACCAAATCTCTCCAGTACGGTATAATGGGTTACGGCATGCTTGCCAACCTCGGGATCAAAAGATACAGCCATCTGCAGACGGTCCTTTGGATTGCGCGTTATCTGGCTTTCTATAGTGCCCTGTGGCTTATCGGGTACACCCCATACCAGTGCCTGATATGCGCGTTTGGTTGTCTTGTTAAAGAACTGTTTACCCAGGCTTGTCTTTGCATCGGGAGTCTTGGCAATAACCAGCAGGCCCGATGTATCCTTGTCTATCCTGTGCACCAGACCCACAGCTGGGTTGTTTGGGTCATAGTCTGGATTGTCTCTCAGATGCCATGCCACCGCATTTACCAGGGTGCCGTGAAAATTACCGCATCCCGGGTGGACCACCAGCCCTGCCGGTTTGTTTACAACCATCAGGTAGTCATCCTCATACACTACATCCAGCGGAATATCTTCCGGTTCAATCTCACTGCTGTACCGCGGGCGGTCCATCATTACGGTAACTACATCGAGCGGCTTTACCTTGTAGTTGCTCTTTACCGGACTGCCGTTGACCATGATCATGCCGGCATCGGCCGCATTCTGTATGCGGTTGCGTGACGAGTGTACCAAGTGTATGGCAAGGAACTTGTCCACGCGCAGCAGACTCTGCCCCTTGTCGGCAACTACCCGGAAATGTTCGTATAATTCCGTGGAGCCGGCATCGGGCTCAATGTCTTCCAGTGAATCTTCCAGTTCGTCGTAGAGTTCCTGCATTCTCAGTCCTCCTCAAAAAAATCCATGTCTATTATCTGGATGGAATCGGCCTCCTCTATAATCTCAACCGGAGTGCCGTTACCGGCTACTATGGTGAGCAGTGATCCCTCTGGAATCTCTGTACCGGCCGATATGCTGTCGCCCTGATATCGGATTTCATATACCCAGTCAAGATCTCCGTCCACGCGTATGGTATGTCCCAGACGGAATCCGGCTGCAATGAGCTGTGACTCAGCTGCACGCAGTGAACTGTTGTCTGCCAGGTCTGGCACACGTTTCATGGGCTGCTTGCCCGTATTTATTGTAATGTATATGGTGCGGTCGCGCTTAACTCCTGCTCCGGCCTTTGGGAACTGCTCTATAATACCACCCTCAACTACCTCCTTGTCAAATCTGTAGCCGTTAACCTCATATCTTAGCCCGTACTGAGCCAGTGTATTGGCAGCCTCCTCCTCAAACATGCCCGTTATGCTTGGAACCGTAACATACTCCCCGTGACGTGTGTACGTATTCAGCCATTTAAATACACATGTCAGTATGATTATACCTAAAATAACCATGCAGGCTACATTCATTAGAATGTGTGCTACATTGCCAATCTTACGGGTCTTTTTATCTTTCTCAGCCATAAACGCGGTCTATTTATATCAAAATGCAAAAATAGTCATAATCCAACAATTGATGGCAAGCATTTGCAAGTTTGTTTACCGGAGTGTTCTGCTATCGAATAATATAGTTGCTGAGTGTAGGAATAAAAAACAGGACCAGATATTTCTGGTCCTGCCTGTTATATCTCTTATACGAGATTACTTCTTGGTTCCGCAGTACTCGTCAGAAACGGTAAGTTTCTTGCGACCCTTTGCTCTGCGTGATGCAAGTACGCGACGGCCGTTTGCTGTAGCCATTCTCTCACGGAAACCGTGCTTGTTCTTTCTCTTCCTGTTGGAAGGCTGAAATGTTCTTTTCATTGCTATATTTAATTTTCGTTGTTATTCTGCCTGATTGTTAATCGGACTGCAAAGGTAAACTTATTTTTCATAATACACAATAGGCTATGCTTTTTTTTGATAAACGCCTGTTGGATGCATTTTTGACTTGTGAAATATATTCCTCATTTAATGTGCAAAAAAGATTAGAAATGCTTAATTTTTAAACACAAATGTTTACATTTGCAGCTTGAAACTTGCATGTTGATATAATAAATGCAAACTATCGTATATAAATAAGGTGTGCGTGAATTGGACTATATATTTTTTACTAATTGATACAATATGAGAAAGAAACTGACTGCGCTTCTTGCCTGCTTATTACTTTTTGCAGGCGTAGCAACGGCTCAGATTGCAAGAGTTTCCGGTACTGTTACCGGGGCTGCTGACGGTGAGCCTATCTTTGGTGCGACTGTCGCTGTCAAGGAAGTACCTACCATGGGTACAACCACTGATCTCGACGGTAAGTTCGAACTGACAAACCTTCCACGTGAGGCTAAAACCTTGGTGGTTTCATTTGTCGGTATGGTTACAAACGAAATTGCTGTAGCTCCTACGGTCAAGGTTATCATGGAAGAGGATTCCGAGGTCCTTGAGGACGTTGTCATTGTGGCATATGGTACAGCAAAACGTGAGGCTAATACAGGTTCTGTGGTTACTGTTGCCAGTGAAAAAATCACAGAGATTCCTGCATCATCAATTGATAAGATGCTGTCAGGTAAGATTGCTGGTGTGCAGATTACATCATCAACCGGACAGCCTGGATCAAGTTCCAATATCCGTATCCGTGGTACCTCCTCCATTAATTCAGGTAACGAACCTCTTTATGTTGTAGACGGTGTTCCTGTAATGAGTGGTGACCAGAGTGTGTTTACCAATACAAATAATGCCATCGCTATGATCAGCCCAGAGGATATTGAGAGCATCACAGTCCTCAAGGATGCTGCATCTGCCAGCGTATATGGTTCCCGTGCTGCCAATGGTGTTATCCTTATTACCACCAAGAGCGGTAAGGAAGGCAAGAGCCAGATTACAGCCCGTGCCAAGTATGGTATCTCTACACTTGCAAATGATAACCATTTTGGTGTCATGAATGCTGCTGAGCTTCTTCAGTATCAGCGTGATGCAGTTGTAAATGCTGGTAAGGATCCAGATGATCCAACCGGTACATACTATCGTCCATATTCAATCCTGACCAGGAACCAGACAAACTGGATGGACCATTTTACACGTCTTGGTCAGATGCAGGAGTATGAGGTAAACATGACTGGCGGTAATGCAAGAACCAAGTATTACAGTTCTCTTTCATATCATGAGAACGAAGGTGTGTTCTACGGAGTTGGTTTCAACAAGTTCCAGGCTCGTATCAATGCTGATCATCAGATCAACAACTACCTGACAACTGGTGTACGTATCAATACCGGTTATATGTACGGTGAGGATGTTCCTATGCAGAGCCTCTACTATTCAAACCCAGCGTTTGCCGGTATGACCATCCTTCCATGGTCAGTTGCATATAACGAGGATGGAACACATAACATCCTGATTGCAGAAAACTCAAATACCAACCCAAGAGCTACTGCCATGTATGATGATCAGTGGGAAAAACAGTATCGTTTTAGCGGTAGTATGTATCTTGAGCTTAAACCTATCAAGGGACTGACCTTAAAGACTACCAATGCATCAGAAATGTCATTCAATGAGGGTCGTCGTTACTGGTCTCCACTGTCAGGAAAAGATCAGTCTGCAACCCTTCAGACATCACAGGTTCAGTACCGCCTGCTCACAACCTCCAATACTGCAACTTATGAGAATTCATTGCAGAAAAACAATTTCCGCATCCTTGCAGGTCAGGAGGCTAATGCACGTGATTACAGCTATTTCTACGAATCATCAGAAAAGCTGAATCCTGATATGCCATATCATGTATCCGGTAATACAACCAATGACCTTGGCTACAGCGTTAACCGCCGTACCATGATGTCTTTCTTTGGTATGTTGGACTACAATTTTGATTCACGTTACTATGTACAGGCTTCTGTTCGTGAGGATGGTAGCTCATTGTTCGGTGAAGAGTCACGCTGGGGTACTTTCTGGTCTATAGGTGGTAGCTGGAATATCCATAATGAAAAGTTCATGGAGAGCGTAACTGCCGTTGATCTTCTCAAGATCCGCGTTTCCTATGGTTTGAACGGTAACAACAATATTGCTCCTTATCAGCAGTATGGACTTTACAGCAGCGTTTCATATAATGGTGTAACCGGTCTATATCCTGCTTCTCCTGCCAACAGTTCTCTGTCATGGGAAAAGAACCGTTCACAGAACCTGGGTGTTGATTTCCGCTTCATCAAGAAACTGTACGGTAGCTTTGATATATACAAGCGTAAGACCGAGGATATGCTTTTGGCTAAGGCCCTGTCACGTACATCAGGTTTCTCAAGTGCAATCCAGAATATTGGTTCTATGGAGAACCGTGGTTTTGAGTTCCAGTTGGATTACGACGTAATCTCACGTAAGGACCTGAACTGGACCGTTGGTTTTAACATCTCACACAACAAGACAGAAATTCTGGATCTTGGTGATGACAAGATGCTTTCATACTCCGAGGATAGCCGTATCAAGCATATTGTAGGTAAGTCTCTCTTTACTTACTACCTCAAGGATTACTATGGAGTAAATCCAGTAAATGGTGAGGCCTTGTTCGTAGCAGAGGATGGTTCTCTTACCAATAATTACAATGCCGCCCGTTACATAGAGGCCGGTAGCCCAGAACCTACATATACAGGCGGTATCAGCACCAGTGTTTCATACAAGGGAATTACTCTGAGTGCTGTAGGTGAGTTCAAGGGTGGAAACAAGGTGCTCATTATTGAGAACCGCTACTTGCAGTCTGATGGTAACCAGATGTCTATGAACCAGGCTAAGTCTGCTCTGAACTACTGGAAGAAGCCAGGTGATACTGCATGCAATCCTAAACCTGTAGCAGGCAATTCATCAGATTCATACAGTTTTGGTACAGATCGCTATATAGAGAACGGTGATTATTTCCGTATCAAGGATCTGACTCTGTCATACGAACTTCCACGTAAGCTTATCCGTCAGGCTAAGTTGAGCATGTGTAAGATATATGCCAGCGGTCTTAATGTATTCACTTTCCATGATGTCAACTTCTGGGATCCCGAGCGTGGCCTGGATGGTATGGGATATGGAATTTACCCAATGACTAAGTCTTTTGTCCTTGGTCTTGATCTTTCATTCTAATTCATTAAGGAGAATCAATTATGAAAAAGATATCAATTTCGTTAGCCGTTTTGGCACTCGCTGCAGTATCTTGCACTGATTTCCTTGTAGAAGAGCCTAAACTGTCACAGAGTAATGAACTGACTCTTTCAAAATTTGACGGTCTCAATTCTTCGGCAGCAGGTGCATATCTGTATCTTCAGAGTAATGCTTGGTATGGTTGCCAGTATATTCTGAACAATGAGCTTATGGCCGGTAATGCTACAAATCCGGTTTCCCTGCCTGGTTCTGGACGTTACAGGACTCAGGAACCCTGGAGCTTTAGTGAAAGCTCAACATGGTCAACATGGTCATACGCATATTATACCATCAACGCTGTCAATAATGTACTCAATAACCTTGATGGAAAGATTGGTACTGGAGTATCGCAGCAGGATGTGAACAACGTAAAGGCTGAATGTCTGTTCCTGCGTGCCTTCTGTCACTTCCAGCTTGTGAATATATATGCACAGCCTTATCTGGAGGGTGCAAACCGTAATCAACTGGGTGTGCCAGTTATGCTGGTTTCCAAGATTTCATCTCCTGCCCGTAATACTGTGGGCCAGGTGTACGACCAGGTTGTGTCAGACCTTGTTCTTGCAGACAGTCTGATGTCGGCCAATTATCAGAGAGCCGACGTTTCAGATCCACTTGCTACTGTAACCAAGCCAGCCATTGAGGCATTGCTTTCACGTGTATATCTTTACATGGGTGAATGGCAGAAGTGCGCAGACTATGCTACAATGGTTATCAACAGTGGTAAATTCAACCTTTACGATGCCGATGCATACAAGGCAATGTGGTCTCAGAATGTAGCAAGCAGTAAAGGAGAGATAATATTTGAGATTTTCTCATCAAAGAAGAATGACTCCTGGGATGATTCAGGTTGGACAATGCTTCCTTATGTAACAAGTAAGGATGGTAGCGCCGATGTTTGTGCAACCAATGATCTTTATGCTCTCTATTCAGATGGCGATGTCCGCAAGGATATGTTTGTTGTAAATGAGTCAGACTACTTTATTACAAAGTATCTTGGAAAAATTGGATCGACAGATCCAAAGGAGGCAAACGTACCAGTTCTGCGTCTTGCAGAGATGTACCTGAACCGCGCTGAAGCACTTTATCATGGTGCAACAGTTGCAGGTGTCTCAGCTCAGGCAGACCTTGATTACCTGACCGGCAAGCGTGGTGCTGCTTCTGTTTCACTTGGTAGCGAGACTCTGTTCTCAGAGCGTCGCCGTGAGCTTGCTTTTGAGGGACATATCTGGTTTGACTACAAGCGCCTGGGCAAGAGCATTACACGTACTGATTTCCGTGCCGACAAGAACAAGGATATAGCATTCCCCGGAAATATTTGGGCAATGCCTATTCCAAAGGGCGAACGTGATGCTAATCCTAACATGGAGCAGAATCCATATTAATAACATTCAAATGGATATAGTATATGAAAACAAATAAAATATTATCAGGTGTTTTGGCCACATCCCTTGTCCTTGCTGGATGTGATGTCAATCAGCTGCCCTCTTTCAATGATGCCGATGCATTTGTTGCGTTTACTACAACAGAGGCTTCCATTAACGAGGATAGCAGTGATTCTCTGGTCATAGAGGTTCTCTGTTCGTCTTTGACTGGTATAAACAGCGAGATTGTTTTTGAAGTGGTAGATACTGCCGCAAATGCTGCAAAGCAGGGCGTTGATTTCATTATCACGACTACTTGTAATCAGGATTCTCTTCTTACATTTGATAAGAAGAACCCTTCACAGAAAATAATCATCAAGGCCATTAATAATACAGTGTTTACTGGTGATAAGTCATTCTACATTAACCTTGCCAAGCCAAGCAAGGGTAATCTTGGCTATTCCAAATCCTGTAAGATAACTGTTGTAGATGACGAGCATCCTCTTGCATTCATGCTTGGAGCATATACAGGTCGCTCAACATCATATTTCAACGGTGCAGAAGAGTGGAATCTGAATATTGCCAAGGATTCCGAAGGTGATATCACAAAGGTTTGGATAACTAACCTGGTTTATGGTGGATCTAGCTCAAGTTGTCCTGTATATGGTTTTGTTAACGCTGAGAAGACAGAACTTTCTATCCCTGTTGGACAGGAAACAGCCAAATCATCATCATATGCGGGCATTCTCCTTGAAGGATTCCGTGGTGTGGAAGGTGATGATGAGATTCCAACTGGTGAAAGCATTAAAGCAAGCATCGCTCCCGATGGTACCATTACAATCCTTGACTGGTTCGGTGCTCATGTATATGATACTCCTGGCCATAGTGCAGGTTGGTACAATATTATTGAGTATGGTGCAATACTGACAAAAAAATAATCCCATTAGATAAATCATTATGAAGAAATCAATATTTGGAACACTCGCATTCGCTGCAGCCCTCATGGTGGGCTGCGCCGAATTCGACGAGCCGGTATCTGCCACTTATAGCCAGGCTCCCGGCATCAGTGTTGAGAAAGTTTCTGTTGCCGACAGCACTGTTACATTCAAGATTACAATTGATACTGTCAACACAACCTTCTTTGCTTATTCATTCTTTGAAGGAGATGTAGACACTCCAGATTCAACCCTCCTTCTTAAAAAAGCAGCCGGTGGTAAGGCTGCTCTTTCCAAGGTTGGTGCAAAGGATAGTCAGATCAAGGACGGTGTTATCAGTCTGACATATAACAAACTTATGCCGGATCAGGATTATTCATTGTATGCTGTTGCATCATCAAATATGGGTATGGTTGGTTCTGTTGCTGGTGTTACAGTTCGCACCACCGATGGTGTAGCTCCATTCCTTACTGATGTAAAGTCTAATAAGAGTACCCTGGAACTTACTTTCTCGGAGAAAGTAAAGGCAGGTAAGGGTGCTGTTACAGCTAAGTATCTCAGTATCTTTGATTATGCCAAGGTCTATGACGCAGATTCACTTGATATTCAGATAGAAGATAATATCGTAGCAATCCAGTGCCTTGATACTATTGTGCCAGCTGGTGCATATGTAATGATATCTTGGGAGACCGGTGCTTTTGTTGATGGTAAGGGTAATGCCTGCAATGCTCAGACAACAGTTCTTGACCCAGTTGAGGGTGAATTTACAAACAACTGCTATCTTAGAAGTGATACCATAAATTTTGCTATTTCCGATAGCAATCTTGTAAATGCAGGTAGCTCATTCCTTGCTGCCTCACAGGTTTTCGAGGTAAAGTTTGATATGCCAATATATGAGTTTGATGCCGAGTCAGGTCTTGCTCCTTCACTAATTATCAATGCAGATGGCTATTCTATCACGCTTGCCGATGTTACCTATCAGGTAAATGATTCTTCGCTCTTTATTATCTCCAATAGGGATTTGATCAATTATGGATCTTATGTTGGTGTTTCTATACCAGAAGGTTTTATCTGTGATGTAAATGGAAACGTAAACAATGCATATTCTTTGGAAAATATTTGGCTCAGAAGTTATGGCCTTGACCGCACTGCTGTGTTTGGTAAGTGGGATTTTTCATATATCTCATATTTTGATGAATCGCCTGCTACAGAAACAATTGTCATTACTGCCGATCCAACCAATGAGGATGGCGTTCTGATTAAGGGTCTGCTTACAGCAAGCTCTGTAATCAAGGGTACCTTTGACGGAGATTTTGCTACTCTTAGTCTTGATGATGAACAGTTGCTTACAACCGTAGCTACTAAGGAGTACTATTTTGTGAATGCAGATGATTCTGGTCCTGTTGTATTGCAGCTCAATCCTGAAACTAAGACTCTTTCTACCGATACTTATATCGGATATTATGTAATAACACCAACGGATAAAGGTTGGTATGATGTTGTTACAGATGTTGTGGTTTCATTCAGCGATGACCAGAGTATGGGCTTTGCTGTCAAGGATATTATAGGAACCTATGATATGGTATATGTCAATGCTTCCAAGATTACAGACACTATGGTGGTTACTATTGATACTGTGTCTGCTACAAAACTGATAATAAGTGATATGTATTTTAAGGGAAGTACCATCTTTGCACAGTTTGATGCGGCAAAAGGCCAGATCGTAATTGAAGACTGGCAGTTGGTAAAGGCAAACTATGGCGGTTCTTATGACTTGTATTTCTCTACATCTGATCTTGAAAAGGTTATCTTTAACATCTGTGCAGACGGTACAATGATTGCTTTTGGCAGTGATTCCAAAAACAATATTCTCTTTGGACTTGGTGGAACAGCAGCCGGTGATGAAGATGACTGGAAGGGTTGGATGGACTACTGTGTAGGAGATATCGTTTTCCTGCATCATGAGGAAACTGGCGATGGCATTCAGACTCGCGTAGCATCTAGAAGCAATGATACCTACTATAAGATTATCTCAAGCGCTAAAAAGGTTAAGGTATCAACACTTGCCAATCCTATTCTACACCACTTTAATGGAAAGTGATATTGAGTTGTACTGTATAATTCAGTAAGATATTTGCGGTCATCTGTCTTATCGGACAGGTGACCGCTTTCTTTTGTGCTTATGCTCTTGAAAAAATTAAGAAATAGTGATAACTTTGCATTTTGATATGAAAAGACTATTATTCTTTTTGTTGTGCATATGTACTCTGTGTGGTATGCGTGCTGCCGTAGTTGATCAGAACTTGGCTGAACGCTATGCTACGGATAGAGTTATGCCATCCGTACCAAATGCTAAGGGAATATTGAGTACGGAAAAGGTGTATCAGGATGGTATTCTGGTATATTACATAGTAAACTTTGATCCATGTGGATGGGCTCTGATTTCAGCTAGTGATGCAGTGACACCACTTATTGGCTATAATACAGACGGTTTTTTTGCACAGAGTCTGGAAATACCAAATCTATCTGCATGGATGGAACTGTATGCAACCCAGATTGCCGATGCTGTCCGTATGAATGATAAGTCCCTTCCTGTTGAGGATGAAATACAAAGGATTTCTACCAGAGCTACGGCGGATATTGTTGATCCTCTTATCAAGGTTAACTGGAATCAGGGTAATCCATACTATCAGTTCTGTCCCACAATTGGAGGAAAGCATGCAGTAGTGGGATGCGTAGCTGTAGGTATGGCACAGGCCATGAGTGTGGCGCGATGGCCCAAGCGCCCAACCGGAACATTCTCATATGTACATCCAAGTCTTGGTGCAATTGCCATTGATTATGATCTTGAGGATTCCTATAATTGGACCAAGATTATAGCAGGCGATGATAATAAGGTCTGGGTTGCTCACCTTTTATATCATTGCGGAGTGGCTGTAAAAATGACGTATGGTGTAGATGGTTCCTCGGCTTATAGTTCTGCTATAGTTACTGCTTTAAAAAAGAACTTTTCATATCCAGACTGCGTAACATTTTGTAAGAGAGACAAATATTCTCTCAGTGAATGGAAACAGATGATAATTGATGAACTAAAGGCTGGTCGTGCGGTGATATACGATGCCTTTGATACCAAGAGAGGCTATGGTCACTGTTTCAATGTAGATGGTTACGATGGTACAGCCATGTTTCATATAAATTGGGGATGGGGTGGTACTGGAAACGGCTACTTTACAATAGATGGTCTCCGCGATGCACACAAGGACATGGACTATGATCTCTGTCAGGGAATGATTCTGGGCGTGCGTAAGCCGTCATCGGCTCCGCTTGACATAAATCTGGATACTCAGAACGTACCAGCTGGTGTTGTCGCAAACACTGAGGTTATAGTTCCAAGTGTTAAAACAGAGGATGAGAGTGCCAGTTTTAGGCTTTCAATAAAAGGTAAATACAATATTGTTACTAAAAAATATGCCACAGTACCGTTCTCAATATCGCGCTTTACAGGAACCATTGTTACTACTCAGGTGCTGAATGAGGGCGATAAGTATGATGTTACGATTACTGCTACCAATCAATCTACAAATGAATCATTGGATAAGCAGTTCACCCTTACAGTGGTTAATGGAACAACCGTAGTATCTGTACAGGAAGACGAAAGACTGATTGAGTATTATACTCTGGCTGGTAAAAGGATATCAGAGGATTTAAGTAACCTTGCTCCTGGAGTGTATATCGGGTTGTATGAGTTGCCCAATGGCAAGATGGTAACTAAAAAGATTTACATAGACAATGAGTAAAAAACGTTTTGCATCAGCAATAGCAACATTGTTTCTGTGTATTAATATATGTGCACAATATCAGCCAACAACGGTATGGCCATATATCTATGAGGATTTCTCTCAGGGAATGGTACTTTTTAAGGATGGTAAGGCAAACAAGAGTTCTATAAACATCCATCTGAATTCCGGAGAACTTCAGTATCTGGATGGCGACCGTATCATGACCGCAAATGTAGAAGATGTAGACTGTGCGGTAATGAACGAGGTAAAATATGTTGTGGCAGAAAAAAAGATGATGAAAGTCATCCTGGAGAATGACCAGCATACTGCTTTTGTTCTTAACTGCATGCTGGCGGATCTGGATGCCTTGTATTCGTCACAGGGAGCTTATGGCTCAAATACCAATACGCAGGCTGTGCGTGCACAGGTTTCGGTAGATTTAGGAGGACTGGGTGCATCAAGCCATGCTAAGTTGCTTGCTGAGAAAAAAGAGGATAGCGGTAAGTTCATTACCGTTAAGGAAAAGAAATATATCAAAGTGGGTACTGTTGTTGCCCCAGCATACCAGAAAGATATTGAAAGCGCTTTTGGACTATCTGGTAATCAGGACTGGAAGAGCTTTCTTAAATCAGAGAAGATCAAGTTCAGGAAAGATGCAGATCTCCTCAGGGTAGCTGAGTTTTTAGCTAAATGATTATTATTAACAGATAAACTATTTATTATTTATGATTAACTGCCAAGACATTAAGATCGGCACCTGCATCAATCTGGAGGGCCAGCTTTATTTCTGCATTGACTTCCTTCATGTAAAACCAGGTAAGGGTAACACATTTGTACGTACCAAACTCAAGAACGTAGTCAATGGACGCGTGCTGGAGCGTACATTCCAGATTGGTTTCAAGCTCGAAGATGTTCGCGTGGAGCGTCGTCCATACCAGTATCTCTATCAGGATGATATGGGTTATATATTCATGAACCAGGAGGATTTTGAGCAGGTAACCCTTATGAAGGACCTTATCAATGGTGTAGATTATCTTAAGGAAGGTGAGGTAGTAGAAGTTGTTACCAATGCTACTACTGGCGATATCCTTTTTGCTGATCTCCCTGTAAAGGTTGTACTCAAGGTTACATATACAGAGCCAGGTCTTAAGGGTGATACCGCAACAAATACCACAAAGCCTGCAAAGGTAGAAACCGGTTGCGAGGTTCGTGTACCTCTGTTCATCAACGAAGGTGAGCTCATTGAGGTAGATACCCGCGACGGTTCATATCAGGGCCGTGTAAAGGCATAAGTACTCTTAATGCAAAAGCCGGGCAAGCTGAATCTTAAACAGTGGGCCTATGAGGATCGCCCCCGTGAAAAGATGAAGCAACAAGGCGCGAAAGCGCTTACAAACGCTGAGTTATTGGCGATTCTAATACACACGGGAAACACTGAAGATTCGGTGGTGGCTTTAACGCAAAAGGTAATGGCTTCCTGCCGCAACAGTCTTTCCGAACTAGGAAAACTTAGCGTCAGGGAGCTATGCTCTTTTAAAGGAATAGGTGAGGCAAAGGCAATCTCAATCCTGGCGGCCTGCGAACTTGGCAGACGTAGAAAGGAGGAGGAGCCCGTAATTAAGCCTCAGATAAGAAAGTCTAAAGATATTTTTGACTACTTTTACCCTCTGATGGCAGATTTGCAGGTAGAGGAATGCCATGTGCTCTTTCTCAACCAGTCTGCAAGAGTGTTGGACAGTAAACGCATTAGCCAGGGCGGCCTGGCAAGTGCGCCTGTAGATATTAGATGTGTGCTGCACGAGGCATTGCAGCACAGGGCTACCGCAATAGCGTTATGTCATAACCATCCGTCGGGGAATGTTGTTCCCAGCCGCCAGGATGATGAGTTGACCCGCTCTCTTGCGATTGCCTGCAGGACGGTAGATATACCTCTGCTGGACCATGTTGTGTTTACGGACAGTGGGTATTACAGTTATGCCGACAAGGGACGTTTATAGTATTTCTTAGTATGGAAAAGTTGGAAATTGAGGAGAAAATTGTTGAGGTGCTCAAGACTGTATATGATCCGGAGATTCCGGTAGATATCTATAACCTTGGCCTGATTTACAAGATAGATGTTGACGATGAGGCCAATGTCTGCATAGACATGACCCTTACTGCGCCAGGCTGCTCTCTTGCCGACTTTATTGTAGATGACGTGCGCATGCGGGTAGAGGGCCTTTCTTGCGTAAAATCTGCCACTATCAACCTTGTGTTTGAGCCAGAGTGGAACAAGGATATGATGACCCCAGAGGCTAAGCTGGAGCTTGGTTTTGAATAATTGTCATCGGTTATGAAAAACGTATACTTTATTTCCGATGCCCACCTGGGCTCCTGGGCTCTTGACCATAGGCGCATGCAGGAGAGGCGTTTGGTGCGTTTTCTTGATGACATTAAGGATAAGGCCCAGGCAATATACATGCTGGGAGACATGTTTGACTATTGGTACGAGTTCAAATATGTTGTGCCAAAGGGTTACACCCGTTTTCTTGGTAAGCTATCGGAACTTACAGACAGGGGTGTAGAGGTTCACTGGTTTATAGGAAACCATGACATCTGGATGTATGGCTACCTTGAGCGTGAATGTGGCGTTATCCTGCATAAGGAACCCATTACTGTAGAGATTATGGGTAAGGTGTTCTATCTTGCACATGGTGATGGAATGGGGGATCCCAGCCGTATGTTCCGTTTCCTGAGATCCGTTTTCCGGAACCGTGCCTGCCAGTTCCTGTATTCACTTCTTCCTACGCGCTTTACAATGTGGCTGGGTATGACTTGGGCTAAAAAGAGTATGCAGGATCATCGTCTGGCCGGCGTGGAGCCTTACCGTGGAGAGGAAAATGAGTATGAGGTGGTCTATGCCAAGGAGTATCTCAAATCGCACCCTGACGTTAACTTCTTTATGTTTGGGCATAGGCACATAGAGTTGGACCTGATGCTCAGTCATACAACCCGTATCATGATACTGGGAGACTGGATAACGCAATATACGTATGCTGTATTCAACGGAACCAGCATGCTGATGGAAAACTACCTGGAAGGAGAATCAATAATGTAATACAAAAGAAGGCTGTCGCACTGACAGCCTTCTTTTGTTATGTTGCCTGATTTACTTTACCAGGGCAAGAGTATCGGATGCAATCATGAGCTCCTCATCGGTAGGCAGAACAACTACCTTGACCTTTGAATCCGGAGTAGATATTATTCCGTCCTTTCCAAACAGGATCTTCTTGTTGACCTCCTGGTCAATCTTGATTCCAAGGAATTCAAGTCCTTCACATGCTGCAGCACGAACTTCATCACGGTTCTCGCCTACGCCTCCAGTAAAGATGACTACATCAACGCCGCCCATTGCAGCTGCAAATGCACCAATGTACTTCTTTATGCGGTATGCGTACATCTTCTTGGCCAGGGCTGCGCGCTCATTTCCTTCTTCTACTGCTGCCGATACCTCACGCATGTCCGATGATACACCAGAGATACCCAGCAATCCAGACTTCTTGTTGAGCAGGTTTGACATGGCTGTGCTGTCAAGTCCTTCTTTCTCCATGAGGAAAGTAACTGCGCCACCATCAATATCACCGCTGCGTGTTCCCATCATGATTCCCTCAAGTGGGGTAAGACCCATGGTGGTATCTATGCTCTTGCCATCTTTGACAGCCGATATTGAACCGCCGTTACCAATATGACAGGTAATGATCTTTGAACCCTCTGCCTTGATGCCAAGGTATTTGCATATCTCTCCAGATACAAAACGGTGCGATGTTCCGTGAAAGCCGTATCTTCTTACGCCGTACTTCTGGTACAGTTCGTATGGGATTGCATAGAGGTATGCATAGTCAGGCATGGTCTGGTGGAAAGCTGTATCAAACACGCCTACCTGTGGAACATCTGGGAGGAGCTCTGTTACTGCATTCACACCCTTCAGGTTTGCAGGGTTGTGGAGTGGGGCCAGGTCATTGCAAGCAGCAAATGCCTCAAGCACGTCTGGGGTAAGCAGTACGCTCTTGTTGAACTTCTCGCCGCCGTGCACCATGCGGTGACCTACGGCATTGATTTCATCAAGACTGCTAATCACACCATACTGTGAGCCTGTAAGAACCTCAAATATGAACTTAACACCACAGGTGTGTTCCGGGATTTCCTTTTCAATAATTACTTTCTCTCCACTTGCAGTGGTCAGTTTAAGGAATGAACCAGCCATTCCAATTTTCTCAATGCCGCCCTGAGCAATTACATCACCCTTGGGCATGTCGAACAGCTTGTATTTAATAGATGAGCTGCCGCAGTTAAGTACAAGTATTTTCATATTATGCTTTTTTTGCTGCTATGGCTTGGTTGGCTGTTACAGCCACCATTTTATATACATCATCAACAGAACAGCCGCGTGACAGGTCATTTACCGGACGTGCTATACCCTGGAGTATAGGACCTATAGCCTGAGCGCCGCTAAAACGCTGTACCAGCTTGTAGGATATGTTGCCTGACTGCAGGTCTGGGAACACAAGGACATTGGCCTTACCTGCTATTTCTGAGCCAGGAGCCTTGCTTGCGCCTACAGAAGGAACAATGGCGGCATCGGCCTGGAGTTCACCGTCTATCTTAAGGCTTGGGGCCAGCTCCTTGGCCAACTGCAGGGCTGTGGTAACCTTGTCTACTACCTCGTGCTTGGCAGAGCCCTTGGTGGAGAAACTCAGCAGTGCCACGCGGGGATCCTCAATGCCGGCAACGGCAGTTGCGGTTCCGGCACTTGCTACGGCAATCTGTGCCAGCTGAGCTGCGTCTGGAACCGGAGTTACTGCGCAGTCTGCAAAAATAAGTATGCCGTTGTCGCCATACTGGGTGGCGGGGGTAATCATTACGAATGCGCCCGATACAACAGAGATGCCAGGAGCGGTCTTGATTATCTGCAGGGCTGGACGGAGAACATTGCCTGTGGTGTTGCGTGCACCGGCAAGCTGACCATCGGCCTCACCGTTCTTAATGATAAGGCAACCCAGATAAAGAGGATCCAGCACCTTTTTCTGTGCCTCCTCCATTGTCATGCCCTTGGACTTGCGGAGCTCGAACAGCAGGTTTGCATATTCGTCCCTGCGTGGATTATTCTCGGGGTCAATGATTGTTGCTTTTGATATATTACTGAGTTCCCATTTTGCTGCAAGTCCTTCTATCTCGGCCTTGTTGCCAAGAATGACCAGGTCTGCAACTCCGTCTGCCAGAACTCTGTCGGCTGCCTTCAGGGTGCGTTCCTCTGTACCCTCTGGCAGTACAATGCGCTGCCTGTTTTCCTGGGCACGCGCAATTATCTGATCCATCAATTCCATATTTGTATAGTGTTAATTGTAAACTCTACTTAGCAAAACGCGCAAATTTACACTTTTTCCGCGTACGCGAACCTTTATCTATGGAAAAAAGGAGCTTGGTCCCGCTACAAAAAAAAAGAGGTCTGGTAAGACCTCATATTGATTGATGTTGTTTTACGCGGTCCTGGAAGGCCGCCAAGCGTAGCGCGTTTCCGTTAGGAAACTAAAAGGATATGGGTCCCGCTACAAAAAAAAGAGGTCTGGTAAGACCTCTTTTTGTAGCGGGACCCGGGATTGAACCGGGGACCTCATGATTATGAATCATGCGCTCTAACCAGCTGAGCTATCCCGCCATCGCTCAATTAGCGGGTGCAAAAGTAAGGCGTTTTTTTGATTCCTGCAACTTTTGTACTCCAATTTTTTAATTGAAATTTATATCCGCCATAATTTGCAGAATAATGGATTTTCTTTTTTCTTTGCAATATAACCTTGGCGGGTGCGGCGCAATCCTGCTCCCCGCCTTGATAAAAGTTTTCACAATGGCCGATAAACATATACCAGGTAAGATTAAAGTCGTTTTTGAGTACCAACTGAACTCTCAGTCAAATTCCATGATCTGGGAGGCTATATCTACTGCTCCGGGATTGGGCTCCTGGTTTGCAGATGATGTAAATACCGATGGTAAGAACTATAGTTTTACATGGGGAAAAAGTGAAACCCGCGTAGCTGAGCTCACAAATTGCCGTCAGAATACCTATGTCCGTTTTCACTGGCTTGACGATGATCCTGGAACATTCTTTGAGATAAGGATACTCAAGAATGATCTTACGTCAATCTACTCGCTGCAGATAACGGATTTTGCCGAATCAGGTGCTCAGGATGATGCCCGTAGTCTTTGGGATGCATCCATTGATGCGCTGTACCGTTGCGGTCTTTAAACACATTTGTTTTTTTTCTGTCTCAGGGCAGGCTGGCTTTATCTTTAAATAGCTTGTTGGAATGTTGCAAAAGTTAGTGCTTTGCAGTACTTTTGCAGTTTGGAAAACTGTGTAACATTTCATGAAGCCAAAAAGACTGGACCTGTTCATATTAAGGAGCTTTATGCTGCTGTTCTTAGCGGCATTCTGCATCTGTCTTTTTCTCCTGCTCATGAATGTCCTGTGGCGTTATGCCGAGGATATTGTAGGTAAAGGATTTGAATTTGCATTCCTTGCTAAGTTTTTCTATGAGTTTGCACTCACCCTGGTGCCTCAGGCTTTGCCTCTGGCCGTACTCATGGCATCGCTCATAACATTTGGCAATTTTGGTGAGCGTCTGGAGCTGCTGGCCATGAAGACTGCGGGTATCCCTCTGCTCAGGATAATGCGCCCGCTTTTTGTTTTTTCCTTCATATTGTCTGGCGTGTCATTCTACTTCCAGAATGTAACCGTGCCAAAGGCAGGAAAGAACCTTTATTCGCTTATCTATTCTATCAATGAGAAAAATCCTGAACTGGAAATCCCAGAGGGCGTTTTCTATGACCAGATCAGCGGATTCAACATGTTTGTAAGGCACAAGGACTTTAAGACCGGACTGCTGTATGATGTGATGATCTATGATCACAGGAACGGATATGATGATCTGAGTGTGATTGTATCGGACTCTGCATATATGGAAACTACGGCCGACAAGCAACACATATATCTGCACTTGTTCAGCGGTGAGCAGTTCAGCCAGGAAAAGGATATGGACAGCAAGGGTAAGCCTTATCGCCGTGAGGGATTCAGGGAAAAGCATATCCTGCTGGAATTCAATTCCGATATGAAACAGGCACCCGACGGACTTGTCAGTTCTCAGGCCCTGAGCAAGAATATGGCGGAGATAAAGCATACAATAGATTCTCTGTCGCTCAAACAGGATAGCGTGGGATTTGGCAACATGAGCGAGTACAAGCTGAGCGCTATGAACACTTACCGCTATCAGAAGGCCGATTCTGCCGCATGGGATAATCTGGAGGCCAAGATCATAAATGCCGACAGCATATTTGCGGTGTCCAGCCGTAGCAGGCAGGTTGACTACAAGAGCAGCATGCGCTCCAAGATAGATACCCAGGCCAGTGACCTTGCAATAAAGAGTTCTAATATGTATTACGGTGACCGTAATATCAGAAAACACTGGATTGAGTGGATGAAAAAGATTACCAACTCTCTTTCCATACTGATATTCTTCTTTATTGGTGCACCTCTTGGTGCAATTATCAGAAAGGGCGGACTGGGAGTGCCGGTAATCATATCGGTGTTTACATTCATACTGTTCTACATTACATCTGTATCGGGCGATAAAATGTACCGTGAGGGCGAGTGGAGTATAGTGGGATGCTGGTTCAGCATGATGGTGCTTACGCCAATGAGCGTATTCTTTACAATCAAGGCCAACAGTGACTCTACGCTTTTTCAGTTTGATGTTATCACTGAGTTCTTTAGATACTGGTTTGGAGGAAGGATGAAACGCAATATAGTACGAAAGGATGTGGTTATTGATGATCCGGACAGGACAGAGTGTCTGGGTATGCTCAATACCATACGTACACTGGGTGCCGAGCTGTCGGCATCGGACCTCCTTAATAAGGTTCCATCGTACAGGAGGCTTTTCTTTAAGGGCGTGGAGTCTGGCAGGCTGGTTGAGCTGAACGGACAGATAGAGGCTCTTGTGGTTGAGCTTGGAAACAGCCGTGACCGCGTGGAACTTGACATGCTGAACAACTTTCCAATTTTACAGTATTATGGTGTGGAGTCTCCTTTCCAGAAGGACTGGGTAAATAGGATGCTGGGCGTTGTATTCCCGCTTGGCTTGCTGTTTGACTTCCGTGCCTGGCTCTTTACCAGAAAGCTCAAGAGTCAGATGGTAAAAACCGTTCAGACTGCAGATGAATTGATTGATTATATAGAGAACAACAAACAAAACAAATAAATGGGACAGATTTCAGATCGCGTTAACAGACTTGCTGCATCGGCTACATTTGCCATGCTGCAGAAGAGTAACGAACTGTCGGCACAGGGTGTCGATGTAGTAAACATGAGTGTAGGAGAACCGGACTTCAATACCCCGGACTATGTAAAGAAGGGTGCTGTTGAGGCTGTTCAGGAGAACTACTCCAAGTATTCTCCAGTACCGGGTTATATGTGGTTGCGCAAGGCATGCAGCGACAAGCTCAAACGTGAGAATAACCTTGATTATGCTCCATCTCAGATTATTGTATCTACCGGTGCCAAGCAGTCTCTGTGCAATGTTATCATGGCTGTTGTCAATCCGGGCGACGAGGTGCTGCTTCCTTCTCCATGCTGGGTAAGCTATCCTGAGATGGTTAAGCTTGCAGGTGGTGTGCCAGTAGTAATCAAGGCCGGAATTGACCAGGATTTCAAGGTTACTGCAGCTCAGATTGAGGCTGCCATTACTCCCAAGACCAAGGCTATGATGATATGCTCTCCGTCTAATCCTACAGGTTCTGTCTATACAAAGGAGGAACTTGAATCTATTGCCAAGGTTCTTGTAAAGTACCCCGATGTATTCATTGTGGCCGATGAGATTTATGAGCACATCAATTTTATGGGCGGACACCAGAGTCTGGCTCAGTTTACAGAGCTCAAGGACCGTATTGCTGTTATAAATGGTGTATCCAAGGCTTATGCCATGACAGGTTGGCGTATAGGCTTTATGGCCGGTCCGGAGTGGCTTGTTAAGGCTTGCAGCAAGCTCCAGGGACAGTATACCAGTGGTACATGTTCTGTAGCCCAGAAGGCAGCCCAGATTGCCTTTGACGGTCCTCAGGATGATGTGGAAAATATGCGCAAGGTATTTGAGAAGCGTCGCGACCTTATTGTTTCTCTTGCAAAGGAGATTCCTGGTTTTGATGTTAACAACCCTCAGGGCGCATTCTATCTGTTCCCCAAGTGCGATTCATATTTTGGAAAGCGTTATGGCGATAAGGTTATTGAGAGCGCCGAGGATCTGGCCATGTATCTGCTCGAGGTTGGACATGTTGCTACCGTAGGCGGTACTGCATTCGGTTCGCCTGAGTGCATACGTTTTAGCTATGCAACCAGCGAGGATAATATTATAGAGGCCTTCCGCAGGGTAAAGGAGTGCCTTGCTGCCCTCAAATAATGGTATCTAGGCAATAAAGAAAGGGGCATCGCTGAGCGGTGCCCCTTTTCTTTTCCTTTAAGAGGATTACTCTCCTGGCTTGATTGCCTCTGATGGGCAGACGCTGGCGCAAGTGCCGCAGTCTACGCACATATCAGGGTTGATTGAATACTTTTCGCCCTCAGAGATTGCCTCAGACGGACATTCATCGATGCAAGTGCCGCAAGCGATGCAGTCGTCACTGATTACGTATGCCATAGTAGTCTAGGTTTTGGTTTGTTATGGCACAAAAGTACATACTTTTAATATCTCTACCAAATGGCATGGCTTTTTTTACAATAACATGGCTATGCTTACGTTATTTAAGGTATGAAAGCCATGCTTAGGGCTGCAGCACTCATTGCTGCATTTCTGTTTGTGTTCCCATCCGTGTCTGGGGTGGGGATTGCGTATTCCCAGGAACGCAAGATCCAGAACCGTCCGTTCCTGGATGACCGTGTATGGCATTATGGCTTTCTTGTGGGACTGAACTTTCAGGACCTGAGGATAGCCAATAACGGCCTAGCCCATATAGAGAATGGCAATCTGGAATACTGGTATGCCGATGTTCCAGAATATACACCGGGATTCAGTGTGGGTGTGCTTGGAGAGCTCAAGGCCAATGACTGGCTTTCTGTCAGGTTCATACCGACCATGCATTTTGGCGATAAGAAGGTTGTCTTTAAGGAGCAGCACTCCCGCAGGATTGTGGAACAGTACGTAAAGTCTACTTTTTTATCGGTCCCTGTTGATCTAAAGATAAGTGCAGAGCGTTTTAACAACTACCGTCCCTATGTGGTGACCGGCCTGGCGCCTACTGTGGATCTTACAGTCAAGAAAGGAGACGAGCTGCTTGTCCGTAAGGCAGATCTAATGTTTGAACTTGGACTTGGCCTGGACCTGTATTATCCTTTTTTTAAGCTCATTCCTGAACTTAAGTTCTGTTTTGGCCTTAATAATATCCTTGATAAGAACAGGGCCGATCTTAAGGATGCCACACTCCTAAAGTACACAGATTCACTGGATAAGATCCAGAACGGAATGGTTGTGCTTACCCTGTATTTTGAGTAAGGCTACTGGCTGACAGACTTTTTTGCCTGGTTTTTCTTTGAAACCAAATAAAAGTGTATTACCTTTGCGGCGCTTTATGCGATCGCTGTCAAGGAAGAGTAACTTGGTATGTCGCTGTAGCTTTATGATAAACAGAAAAATTCCAGGACAATGGATTTAATCAAAATCGCCGAGCAGGCATTTGCTACTGGTAACGAGGGTAAGTTCCCTGCATTCAAGTCAGGAGATACCGTAACAGTGGCTTATCGTATTATTGAGGGTAACAAGGAGCGTATCCAGCTTTACCGTGGTGTAGTTATCAAAATCTGTGGACATGGTGACAACCGTCGTTTCACCGTTCGCAAGATGTCTGGCACCGTAGGTGTAGAGCGTATATTCCCAATCAGCTCACCAGCTATTGACAGCATTGAGGTAAACAAGATTGGTAAGGTACGTCGTGCTAAACTGTATTATCTGCGTAATCTCACAGGTAAGAAGGCACGTATCCGTGAAAAGAGGGCTAACGCCTGATTCGGGATATCTCCCCAAGATAGACGGCATTCCTTTTGGAGTGCCGTTTTTTTGTTTGTATGCGCACATTCCACTATTTTTGCCTATTGTAAAAGAAGTTTTAGGATGGATGTTATAGAAACCGCTATTCCCGGTGTTTTTATTCTGGAGCCCAAGGTGTTTGGAGATTCAAGGGGCTATTTCTTTGAATCATTCTCCAAGAGAGAGTTCTATTCCAAGGTGGTTCCACAGGTTCTTGCTGCCGGACAGGGTGGCGTGAATCCCCAATACCCAGAACAGACTATAGACTTTGTACAGGACAATGAGAGCCGTAGCTGTTATGGCGTTCTGCGTGGACTGCATTTCCAGAAACCACCGTATGCACAGAGCAAGCTGGTAAGGGTGGCTGTGGGCTCTGTCCTGGATGTTGCGGTGGATATCCGCAAGGGCTCTCCTACATACGGCAAGCATATATCAGTGGAATTATCGGCCCAGAATCACCGCATGCTGTTTCTTCCGCGGGGCATGGCTCACGGTTTTGCGGTGCTGAGCAATGATGTAATCTTCCAGTATAAGTGTGACAGTTTTTATGAGCCACAGAGCGAGGGTGCCATTGCATGGAATGATCCGGACCTGGCAATAGACTGGCACATCCCATCTGAGTCCGTTATACTGAGTGCAAAGGATGCAAGCCATCCGTGTTTTGCCGATTTTGATTCACCGTTCAGATTCTGATCTATATGGTTGTACTGGTAACAGGTGGAAACGGCCAGCTTGGCAATGAACTCAGGACATTGGCAGGCAAATCATCAAACAGTTATTATTTCTCCGATGTGGTTCCGGCCGATGGAGTCCAGGCTCTGATGCTCGACATCACTGACCGGGAACAGGTAGAGAAAACGGTTGCCCAACTCGGTGTAGACTGTATAGTAAACTGTGCGGCCTACACTAATGTGGAGAAAGCAGAGGAGCAGGAGAATCTGGCATATCTCCTGAACGCTCAGGCCGCTGGGAATCTGGCGCATGCTGCGGCGGCACACGGTGCACTGCTGGTTCATGTCTCTACAGACTATGTATTTGATGGGCAGAGCTGTGTGCCTTATACAGAGGATTGCCCAACCCAGCCTACAGGTGCGTATGGCCGTACCAAACTGGAGGGAGAGAAGGCAGTCATTGAGTCTGGCTGCCGTTATCTGATTTTCCGTACAGCATGGCTGTACAGTCCCTATGGCAACAACTTTGTAAAGACCATGCGCCGTCTTACAGCAGAGCGTGACAGGCTGAACGTGGTGTTTGATCAGGTGGGTACTCCTACTTATGCAGCCCATCTGGCTCTGGCTATATTTGATGTCATTGAGAATGGCAAGGCCGCGGGAAATGAGGGCATCTATCACTTTAGCAATGAGGGTGTATGCAGCTGGTATGATTTTGCAGTGGCTATTGCCCGTATGAGTGGCAATGTTTCCTGCAGTATCAGTCCATGCCATTCAAATGAGTTTCCATCAAAAGTAAAGCGCCCGGCATTCTCTGTGCTGGACAAGACCAGATATAAGAATACTTTCAATATGGATGTTCCTTACTGGACAGATGCTCTTGAGGAGTGTATATCGGCCCTTGTATTAAAAGAGAAATAAGTCCTGCCTGCATTATGAACAAACTTCTCATAACCTTGTTTGCTGCTTTCTTCCCGCTTGCCTCCATAGCGCAGGAAACCAGTCTTGTTTACAGCTATCAGGCTGCCGGCATGGCTGGGGGAGGAGACAATGCTCCATTCTGGCATACATCAAACCGCCAGGGCCTGCCATCTGTTGAGAAAGCAAACGGGTATATGCATGCTGCAGCTCTTGGCAGTATGAACTATTCCAATGGTTTTGGAATAGACTATGGTGTGGACCTGGGGCTTGGCAAGGGACTGCAATCCGACTGGTTTGTACACCAGCTTTATCTCGATGCAAACTACAGATTCCTGGGTATCTCCATGGGAATGAAAGAAAGGTTCAGTGACAAGAACCCAACCCTGAGTAGCGGAGGGCTTACCTGGTCTGGTAACAGCCGTCCCATTCCTGAAATCAGGATGGGAATACCTGAGTTTGTAAGGCTTCCTATCCTGGGAAACTGGTTTTCAATAAAGGGGCATCTGGGGTATGGCCGTATGACCGATGACAAGTGGCGGCGTGGCCATAATACATATACAGATGGAATCCTGTTCCATACAAAGGATGCATATTTACGGTTTGGTCAGGAGGATAAGTTCCCATTGCTTGTTACACTTGGACTGGAGATGAACAATATGTTTGGCGGTACAAGACATAGCGGAGGGGTGGATCGCCATCTGCCATCCAATGCAGCTGCGTACTGGACCGTTCTGTTCCCGTTCCATCATGTAGAGCAACAGGGAAATGAGGATGGCGATAACCTGGGTAGCTGGCATCTGAATTTTGATTACATTCTGAATTCCTGGCATTTTGGTGCCTATTATGAGCATTTCTATGAGGACCATTCTTCCATGCTCGGAATAGAGTACAAGAATGATATCCATGGTAACAAGGATTTTGTGTTCTTTGGATTCCGCAGAAACTGGTTTGATGGCCTGTTTGGAGTGGAGATCAATGCACCCAGTGGCATTCCATTCTTTAGCAATGCGGTGATTGAATTCCTTAATACGCGTGGACTGTGTGGTCCTATCTGTCACAGTGCGGCATGCAATTTTGATGGAATGAATGTTATAGAGGAGGTGGATGGACGCGATGGTATGTACAATCATGGTATATATGATTCCTATTCTCTGTACGGCTATGCCATTGGTAATCCAGTACTTATCTCTCCTGTCTATAACCGTAACGGATATTCACATTTCAGGAGTAACCGCGTACAGATGATGCACTTGGGCGTAGATGGAAGCATAACTGGAAAAATTGATTACAGGCTATTGGCTACAAGCACTCTTCACTGGGGACAGTATGGTGCACCTCTTCCCCAGATAGCCAGGGTTAGTTCCCTTATGCTTGAGTGCTCTTACTGGCTTGGCGATTCCTACAGCTGGAAATTCAGTCTGTCGGGTGCTATGGATTTTGACAATTCAGATCTGCTAGGCAACAATAAGGGAGTCATGCTTACAATTTCTAAAGTCTGGAAAGTATTATGAACGGAATAAAACACCAAATAACCATACGTGCAATTGCTGCTGTTGCCGCTCTGCTCATACTTGTTTCCTGCGAGCCTGTCTTTCAGGACGACAGGCTGGATTTCTACTGGCGGCTGGATCAGGTGGAATATGCCGGTGGAAAGAACTTTAATGGGCAGCCTTGTCTGGTAGATACCATAAGCAATACCATGTTTGGTTTTGCACGCCATATTGTACTTATTGAGGATCTCTCACACGGCTTTTCCCGTCATGGGGTTACAACCCAAAAGGGTGATTCCCTCATAATGGATTACTCAATGTATGCCGATACGGCTGCGGTGCTTACTGGCTTGCAGCGTTGCGGTCTGGACAGCATAGTGACGGCATTCAGGGTTGAATATCCAAGCCGTAAGAGCATGGTGCTTTCCAGCAACAAGGCAGTGCTCAGATTCCGCAAGTGGTAACGGCGCCGTCCAGCAGGTGAATGCGGCGGTCGGCAAGTTCTGCCAGTGATTCGTCGTGCGTTACAATTACAAATGTCTGTCCAAGTTTGTCCCTGAGCTCAAAAAACAGTTTGTGCAGCTCTTCCTTGTTCTTTGTATCCAGACTGCCCGATGGCTCATCGGCCAGTATTACATCGGGCTGGTTGGCCAGGGCACGTGCTACTGCTATGCGCTGTTTTTCGCCTCCAGAGAGCTCCGATGGCTTATGGTCTGCCCTGCTACCCAGCCCAAGCATTCCAAGTAATTCTGAGGCTCTTGCAGAGGCTTGGCTGGCGCTCTTGCCGGCAATGAGCATGGGGATTGTAATGTTCTCCAGTGCGGTGAATTCCGGTAGCAGCTGATGGAACTGAAAAACAAATCCAATATGGCGGTTCCTGAAAGCCGACAGCTCTCCGGCTCCCATCCGGGTAATGTCCTGTCCGTCATACAGGACCTGTCCGCTGTCTGGACGGTCAAGAGAGCCCATTATCTGCAGGAGGGTAGTCTTGCCGGCACCGCTGGGTCCGGTAATGCTGACCACCTCGCCCCGTTCAACCTTAAGGCTTATTCCCTTTATAACATCCAGTGAGCCAAAACTGCGTTTTATGTCAATCAGTTCAATCATACTCTTTATTATTGTTGCAAAAATATACACTTTTTGCTGAATTTGCCATGTAATAATGTGATTTTATTCCATTTTTCTCTCTCAAATGCCGTGGAAATACTATTTTTGCGCCCAATTTATCTATTTCATTTTAAAAATATCTTATGCGAGTAGCAATTGTTGGTGCCAGCGGAGCAGTAGGACAGGAGTTCCTGCGTGTGCTGGAGGAGCGTAATTTCCCGCTCGACGAGTTGGTTTTGTTTGGGTCATCCCGCAGTGCCGGAACTTCTTACACTTTCCGTGGAAAGAAATTGGTGGTCAAGGAACTTAAGCATAACGACGATTTTAAGGGCATTGACATTGCGTTTACATCGGCCGGCGCCGGTACTTCCAAGGAGTATGCAGAGACAATCACCAAGCATGGTGCTATAATGATCGATAACTCAAGCGCATTCCGTATGGATCCCGATGTTCCATTGGTAGTTCCTGAGTGCAATGCAGCCGATGCGCTGGTCCGTCCACGTGGCATCATTGCCAACCCTAACTGTACAACAATCATGATGGTTGTAGTACTGCAGCCACTTGAGAACCTGAGCCATATAAAGAGAATCCACGTGGCATCATATCAGGCTGCCAGCGGCGCAGGTGCTGCTGCAATGGCTGAACTTGAGCAGCAGTACCGTGAGGTTCTTGACGGCAAGGAGGCTACTGTAAACAAGTTTGCATATCAGCTGGCATATAACGTAATTCCTCAGATCGATGTATTTACCGATAACGGTTATACCAAGGAGGAAATGAAGATGTTCAATGAGACCAGAAAGATTATGCATACCGATGCCTCATGCTCGGCTATGTGCGTACGTGTTCCTAGCCTGCGCAGCCATTCCGAGGCTGTTTGGATAGAGACAGAAAAGCCAATCAGCGTAGAAGATGCACAGAAGGCTATTGCAAGCGGTAAGGGCGTACAGCTCATGGATGACCCTGCAAACAAGGTTTATCCAATGCCTCTCTTCCTTGCAGGAAAGGATGATGTATATGTAGGTCGCGTACGTAAGGATATTGCAAATGAGAATGGCCTTACATTCTGGCTCGTAGGTGACCAGATCAAGAAGGGTGCTGCACTCAATGCTGTTCAGATTGCTGAGTATCTGATTGAGCAGAAGGTTGTAAAGTAATACACTACTGAATAATACAAAGGGTCCCGCTCAATTCTGAGCGGGACCTTTCTGTTTGTGTATCGGTCTGTTACTTCTTCATCTTGGCTTTCCAGAGAGAGCTCATTTCCTCAAGAGTCTTACCCTTGGTCTCAGGTACCAGCTTGAGAACGAATACTGCCGACAGGGCAGAGAAGAATGCGTAAATCAGATATGTTCCACCTATGCTCCATTCGCAGAGTGATGGGAATGTAGATGATATTACGTAGTTCGAAATCCACTGTGCTGCAACTGCAATGGCAACAGCATTGCCGCGTATGGTATTTGGGAATATCTCGGATATGAGAACCCAGCAGATTGGACCCCATGACATCATGAATGATGCAGTGTATACAATGATGAATATCAGGGCTGCTACGCCAATTACATCGCAGAATGACAGGATGCTCAGGGCAACCATGCCGATAGCCATGCCTATGGAACCGATAATCAGCAGAGGCTTGCGTCCAAACTTGTCTACGGTGCAGATTGCAACTACCGTGAACAGGATGTTTACAACGCCCATTACAACGGTCTGGATCATTGCTGCGTCACCGCTGGAACCCATGTTCTCAAAAATACGTGGAGCGTAGTACAGTACTACGTTTATACCTACGGCCTGCTGGAAGAATGAGAGCAGAACGCCAACCACGATTACCAGGATACCGTATGAGAACAGCTTTTCTCTCTTCTCTGTCATGGTCTCCTTTATCTCCTGAAGTATCTCCTGGGCACGTGATTCACCGTTAATACGGGTAAGCACATCCATAGCCTTCTGGGTGTTGCCGCGCATAACAAGATAACGTGGAGTCTTGGGGACAAGCAGCAGGAGCAGTCCGAATGTAGCAGCCGGGAATGCTTCGCTTACAAACATCTTGCGCCAGCCTATGTTGACCATTGCAGCCTGGATAAGTTCCGGAGTATCAGCAAGTCCGCTGCGAATCAGAGTATTGATGGCGTATACTACCAACTGGCCAAAGATAATGGCAAACTGGTTGCAAGAAACCAATGTTCCACGGATCTGTGCAGGCGCAACCTCGGCAATATACATAGGGCAGATGGCCGATGCCATGCCTACGCCTATACCTCCCAGGATGCGGTAAAGAATGAATGCCCACATGAGTTCCTTGGTGGCTTCACCTGGCTGGAAGAACTCAAAATTTGGACGGAACAGGAACTCTGGCATGTAGCTGCCAAGGGCAGAAAGGAAAAACAGCACTGAGGCAAAAATCAGTGCGTTCCTGCGTCCCAGGCGTGTTGCCATGATACCAGAAATAAGACCGCCAATGATGCAGCCGATCAGGGCCGATGAAGTGACGAAACCGTGCATGCCGGTTGAGTAGAAATCTCCGAGGCCGCTTGCAAAGAATTTCTGGAGAGCCTGTTCTGCTCCGGAAATGACAGCAGTGTCATAACCGAACAACAGACCACCAATCACAGCGACTGCGCAAATTCCATAAAGATAGGCTTTACTGCCTGTTTCCTTGTAATTGCTCATGATGTGTTGTAATTGTGTTGAAAGTGTTATTTAGAATTGACTTTTTGACTTAATGGCAAATTAATGACAAATATAATGAATGATAAGAAAACCATCCAAACAAATTGCAAAATTATTTATCCGTCATGCAAAGCGGATTACTATGTGTGTGTTTTGCAAATGTAAATATATATTACTATGATTAGAGCCTTTGTCAATGCTAACTGCAGCTGTTTTTTAGAAATAATCCGGGCCTTTTTTGCAGGCATTCTGCAATTGAGTATATTTGCAGACAAAATGCAAATATTATGGAACAGAATGGAAATGGGCAGAAACAACTGCAGATAGAACTCAAGGAAGAAGTGGCCCAGGGTGTTTATTCAAACCTGGCTATGATAACTCATTCGTCATCAGAATTCGTTATGGATTTTATAAGCATTCTTCCAGGTATGGCCAAGGCTCAGGTCAAGTCCAGGGTCATCATGTCGCCGGAGCATGCCAAGCGATTGCTCATGGCACTTCAGGACAATGTTGCCAAGTATGAGGCTGCATTCGGAAAGATAGATCTTGGCGGACAGAATGGTAATTACATTCCTCCTGTATCGGACTTTCACGGTCAGGCCTGATAGGGTCTCTTCAAAATCACTGTTTAGGGCGGATGTCTGCATGATATCCGCCTTTTTTATGCCTTTTTTGCCCTTAAAATAGAAAAACAAGCGGTTTTTGCTTGCGGTATTAAATAATAGCCGTATCTTTGCACGCCAAAATTTTCGGATTTACTATTTATAATATAATAATTAAAAACAAAAAACATGCCCACAATTCAGCAGTTAGTACGCAAAGGACGTCAGGTACTGGAGGACAAGAGTAAGTCTCCGGCGCTGGATTCCTGCCCTCAGAGAAGAGGCGTTTGCGTGAGAGTTTACACAACAACACCTAAGAAGCCTAACTCAGCCATGAGAAAGGTTGCCCGTGTACGTCTGACCAACCAGAAGGAGGTTAACTCCTACATTCCAGGTGAGGGTCACAACCTGCAGGAGCACTCAATCGTTCTCGTTCGTGGCGGACGTGTAAAGGACCTTCCTGGTGTACGTTACCACATTGTTCGCGGCACCCTTGATACCGCTGGTGTAAATGGCCGTCTCCAGAGACGTTCCAAGTACGGTGCTAAGCGTCCAAAAGCAGCTAAGAAGTAATAAACAACAAAGTTTTGGTATGTAAATTCAGGTTGAGTAAATGTCCAGGCGTGGATGTTGAAGAAACAAGAATGACAACCCGAACAAAACAAAATTTTAAGAAATGAGAAAAGCAAAACCGAGAAAGCACGTCATACTTCCGGATCCAGTATTCGGTGACGTAGCAGTGACAAAGTTCGTCAACCATCTTATGTATGACGGCAAGAAGAATATCTCTTTTGAGATTTTCTATGAGAGCCTTGACAAGGTAAAGGCTAAACTTCCTAACGAGGAGATGTCTGCTCTTGAAATTTGGAAGAAGGCCCTTGACAATGTAACTCCTCAGGTAGAGGTTAAGTCACGTCGTATTGGCGGTGCTACATTCCAGGTTCCTACAGAAATCCGTGCTGACCGCAAGGAGTCTATTTCTATGAAGAACCTTATTATTTTCGCACGTAAGCGCGGAGGAAAGTCAATGTCAGATAAACTTTCCGCAGAGATAGTAGATGCTTTCAACAATGCTGGTGGCGCATTCAAGCGTAAGGAGGATATGCACCGCATGGCTGAGGCTAACAGAGCTTTTGCACACTTCAGATTCTAATCAATGTCAGATCAGGATTTACATCTTACAAGAAATATCGGCATCATGGCCCACATTGATGCCGGTAAGACTACGACTTCAGAGCGTATTCTTTATTATACCGGACTTACACACAAGATCGGTGAGGTTCACGACGGTTCTGCTACCATGGACTGGATGGTTCAGGAACAGGAGCGCGGTATTACCATTACTTCGGCTGCCGTTACCACAAGTTGGAAATGGAATGACAAGAAGTATAAGATCAATCTTATTGATACTCCGGGACACGTTGACTTTACTGCCGAGGTAGAGCGTTCACTCCGTGTACTTGACGGTGCTGTAGCAGTATTCTGCGCAGTAGGTGGTGTTCAGCCTCAGTCTGAGACCGTTTGGCATCAGGCCAGCAAGTATGGCGTACCCCGTCTGGGTTATGTTAACAAGATGGATCGCTCAGGTGCTGATTTCTATAGCGTAATCAGCCAGATGCAGGATATTCTTAAGGCAAACGCTTGCCCAATAGAAATTCCTATCGGTCAGGAGGAGTCTTTCAAGGGTGTTGTAGACCTTATTAAAATGAAGGCCATTTATTGGCACGATGAGTCACTCGGTGCTGAGTATTCAGTAGAAGAAATTCCAGCTGAGCTCGAGGCCGATGCTCAGAAGTGGCGCGACAACCTGCTTGAGAAGGCTGCTGATTTTGATGATGAGATGATGATGAAGTATCTTGACGATGCTTCTACCATCACAGAGGAGGAGATTCTCCGCGCTGTTCGCGTAGGTTGCATCAGCCAGAAGCTTGTTCCTGTTGTTTGCGGTACTTCTTTCCGCAACAAGGGTGTTCAGCCTCTGCTTGACTACGTTTGCGCATTCCTGCCTTCACCAATTGACTGCGGTGGTGTTACAGGCTTCCTGCCTAACTCAGATGAGGAAACACACCGTGATCCAGAATCAACAGAAAAGACTGCTGCCCTTGCATTTAAGATTGCAGTTGACCCATATGTTGGCCGTCTGATTTTCTTCAGGGTTTATTCAGGTAAGATTACAGCCGGAAGCTACATCTTCAATACCCGTTCAGGTAAGAAGGAGCGTGTAAGCCGTCTGTTCCAGATGTACTCAAAGAAGCAGATCCAGGTTGACGAGGTTAGCGCTGGCGATATAGGTGCAGTTGTTGCTCTTAAGGATATCCGTACCGGTGATACCCTCTGCGATGAGGAGGCACCAATAGTACTCGAGAGCATGGACTTCCCAGATCCAGTTATCAGCATTGCTGTTGAGCCTAAGACTGAGAAGGATATGAGCAAGATGTCCGACGGACTTGCACGCCTTGCCGAGGAAGATCCTACATTCACTGTTAAGGTTGATGAGGACTCAGGTCAGACTCTGATCTCAGGTATGGGTGAGCTTCACCTTGATATTATTATTGACCGTCTCAAGCGCGAGTTTGGCGTAGAGTGCAACCAGGGTCGTCCTCAGGTTAGCTACAAGGAGTCTATCTCCACTCCAGTTCAGCTCCGTGAAGAGTATAAGAAGCAGACCGGTGGTAAGGGTCATTACGCTTGCATCGTTGTTGAGGTTGCTCCTGCCGATGAAGACTGGAAGGGCGGACTTCAGTTTATCGATGCTACCAAGGGTGAGGCTCTGCCAAAGACCTATCTGCCAGCCATTGAGAAGGGCTTCACAAATGCCATGAAGAATGGTGTTCTCATGAATGCTCCAATGGAGTCACTCAAGGTAACTGTCCTGGACGGTAAGTATCATCCAGTAGACTCTGATGCCATGTCATTCGAGGTATGTGCAGCTCAGGCATTCAAGAACGCTTGCGTTAAGGCCAATCCTGGTCTGACCGAGCCTATCATGGCGCTTGAGGTTGTTACTCCCGAGGAGAGCATGGGTAATGTGATCGGTGACCTGAACAAGCGTCGCGGTCAGGTTGAAGGTATGGAGACTAACCATTCCGGTGCAAAGGTTATCAAGGCACACGTGCCTCTGGCCGAGATGTTCGGATATGTTACTTCTCTTAGAACCATCACCTCTGGACGTGCTACTTCTTCTATGTCTTATGAGAAACATGCTGAGGTATCCAAGGCACTTGCAAGACAGGTTGTAGAAGAGCAGGGCGGAAACGTATCATTATTATAATATAAGGTATAGAGAGAAAGCGGCTCTTGATAGCAAATGACTCTTATCAGAGCCGCTTAATCAAATAACAAACAATTAAAACAATTACAATGAGTCAGAAAATCAGAATTAAACTGCAGTCCTACGATCACAATCTCGTAGACAAGTCAGCAGAGAAGATCGTTAAGACCGTAAAGGCTACCGGTGCTATCGTAAGCGGACCAATTCCACTTCCTACACACAAGCGTATCTTCACTGTTAACCGTTCAACATTCGTAAACAAGAAGTCACGTGAGCAGTTCCAGCTCTCAGCTTACAAGAGACTGATTGATATCTACAGCTCAACAGCTAACACAGTAGATGCTCTCATGAAGCTTGAACTTCCTAGCGGTGTAGAGGTAGAGATCAAGGTTTGATAGTGTTTTGAGTATTAAATTTTACAGTAACTTAAATATTTATTTGAAATGCCAGGATTATTAGGAAAAAAGATCGGTATGACATCGGTCTTCGGTGCTGATGGAAAGAATGTTCCATGCACCGTTATCGAAGTTGGTCCTTGCGTGGTTACACAGATCAAGAATGCAGAGAAGGATGGCTATGATGCTGTTCAGCTTGGCTTTGAAGAGGCTAAGGAAAAGAACACAACAGCCGCTCTTATGGGCCATTTCAAGAAAGCTGGTGTAACTCCCAAGAGACACTTGGCCGAGTTCAAGGGTTTTGACGGTTCACTCAATCTGGGTGATGTAATTACCGTCGAGTTGTTCAACGATGCCACTTTCGTGGATGTTGTAGGTGTATCTAAGGGTCACGGTTACCAGGGTGTTGTTAAGAGACACGGTTTTGGTGGTGTAGGCCAGCAGACTCACGGTCAGCATAACCGCGGTCGTAAGCCGGGTTCTATCGGTGCTTGCTCATATCCTGCAAAGGTATTCAAGGGCATGCGCATGGCCGGTCAGATGGGTGGCGATCAGGTTACCACTCAGAACCTCCAGGTTCTTAAGGTTATTCCGGAGCACAACCTCCTTCTTATCAAGGGTTCAATTCCGGGTTATAAAGGTTCAATCGTTTCAATTCTCAAGTAATGGAAATCAGCGTATTAAATATTAAGGGTGAGGATACCGGAAAGAAGGTTGTTCTCAATGATGCCATCTTCGGCATTGAGCCTAACGATCACGCCATTTACCTGGATGTGAAACAGTACATGGCCAACAAGCGCCAGGGCACCCATAAGTCAAAGGAAAGAAGTGAAATCAGCGGTTCAACCAAAAAGCTGGGCCGTCAGAAAGGTGGTGGCGGTGCACGTCGCGGTGATATCAACTCACCAGTATTGGTAGGTGGTGCCCGTGTATTTGGTCCTAAGCCACGTGACTACAACTTCAAGGTAAACAAGAAAGAGAAGCAGCTTGCACGTAAGTCAGCTCTTTCATATAAGGTTCAGGAGAACGCACTTATCGTTATAGAAGACTTTACTTTCGAGGCTCCTAAGACAAAGAGCTTTGTAGAAGTTCTAAATAATCTTAAAGTATGTGACAAGAAGTCATTGTTCGTCCTGCCCGAGAGCAATAATTTCGTATCTTTGTCAGCCCGTAACATACAGGGCACCAAGGTCGTCAACGCTTCTTCAGTAAACACTTACAGTATACTGGACGCTGGCGTTCTTGTCGTTACTGAGAATGCGATTAACGTCATCAACGGTATATTAGACAAAAAGGAGGCTTGAACATGGCATATATAGTTAAACCCCTTGTAACGGAGAAAATGAACTCCATTACAGAGAAGTTCCCCAACAGGTTTGGTTTCATCGTTCGTCCTGAGGCCAACAAGCTGGAGATTAAGAAGGAGATAGAGGACCTGTACAATGTCACTGTTGTTGATGTTAACACATCATTATACATGGGCAAGACCAAGTCACGTTACACCCGCAAAGGTCTCTCAAAGGGCCAGGCTAATGCCTACAAGAAGGCCATTGTGACACTCAAGGAGGGTGATACAATTGATTTTTATAGCAACATTTAATAAAGATGGCAGTACGTAAATTCAAACCCACAACCCCGGGTCAGAGACACAAGATTATAGGTACTTTTGAGGAGATTACTGCATCGGTACCTGAAAAGTCTCTTGTTTTCGGAAAGCTCGCTACTGGCGGTCGTAACAACACCGGTAAGATGACTGCCCGCTACATTGGCGGTGGTCATAAGAAGCTTTTCCGTCTGGTAGATTTCAAGAGAGATAAAGATGGGGTTCCCGCAACTGTCAAGACAATCGAGTACGATCCAAACCGTTCAGCACGTATCGCACTCCTGTTCTATGCAGACGGTGAAAAGAGGTATATTATCGCACCTAACGGACTTGAGGTAGGCGCAACCCTTATGTCAGGAGAGAATGCTGCTCCTGAGGTAGGAAACGCTCTTAAGCTCAAGGATATTCCTGTAGGTACTGTAATCCATAACATTGAATTGCGTCCGGGTCAGGGTGCAGCCCTTGTCCGTTCAGCCGGTAATTTTGCTCAGCTTACTTCTAAGGAGGGTGACTACTGCGTAATCAAGCTTCCTTCAGGAGAGGTTCGTAGAATTCTTGGTGCCTGCAAGGCTACTATCGGTAGCGTAGGTAACTCAGATCACGCTCTGGAGTCATCTGGTAAGGCTGGCCGTTCTCGTTGGATGGGACGTCGTCCTCACAACCGTGGTGTTGTTATGAACCCGCACGATCATCCAATGGGTGGTGGTGAAGGCCGTCAGTCAGGTGGACATCCACGTTCACGTAAGGGCTTGTACGCTAAGGGTCTCAAGACCAGACATCCTAAGAAGAGCTCAACGAAGTATATCATCGAGAGAGCCAATAAGAAATAACATTTAACCTGAGTACAAAATGACACGTTCACTTAAAAAAGGTCCGTATATTTATAAGAAGCTCGAGGACAAGGTGCTTGCCATGAACGAAAGCGGCAAGAAGGTCGTTGTTAAGACTTGGGCTAGGGCATCGATGATATCCCCAGATTTCGTGGGCCATACCATCGCAGTTCATAATGGTAATAAGTTTATCCCTGTTTACATCACGGAAAACATGGTTGGACACAAGCTCGGTGAGTTTGCTCCTACCCGTACATTCCGCGGCCATTCAGGCAACAGGAAATAAACCATCAGTTTATTTGAAATAAATAAATAAAGATAATGGGAAATAGAAAACATTTGGCAGCCGAGAAACTCAAAGAGGCTAAAAAGACCCAGTACTTTGCCAAACTGAACGATGTTCCTTCATCACCACGCAAGATGCGTCTTGTAATAGACATGATCCGTGGCATGGAGGTAAACCGTGCTCTTGGCACACTGCGTTATTCAAATAAGGCTGCTTCTAAGGATGTAGAAAAGGTTCTTCGTTCCGCTATTGCCAACTGGGAACATAAGAACGAGCGCAAGGCAGAGGCCGGCGAACTTTTCGTTACCAAGGCTTACGTCGATGAGGGCGTGACCTTGAAGAGACTGAGACCCGCTCCACAGGGACGCGGTTATCGTATCCGTAAGCGTGCTAACCACATTTCACTTTTTGTGGATACTAAAGTAGCAGCAACCAGTACTAACGACAATCAGGAGTAAGAAATGGGACAGAAAGTTAATCCGGTTAGCAACCGTTTGGGAATAATCAGAGGTTGGGATTCCAGCTGGTTCGGCAAGTATGACGAGCGTCTGGTTGAGGACAGTGAGATCCGCAAGTATCTGAATGCCCGTCTGGCAAAGGCCAGCATCTCCCGCATTGTCATTGAGCGTACACTCAAGCTCGTTACCATTACCGTTTGCACTCCCCGTCCGGGTCTGATCATCGGTAAGAATGGTTCTGAGGTTGACAAGCTCAAGGAGGAGCTCAAGAAGATCACAGACAAGGAAGTCCAGATCAATATTTTTGAAGTAAAGAAGCCTGAACTCGATGCAGTTATTGTTGCAAACAACATTGCTCGTCAGGTAGAAGGTAAGATCGCATATCGCCGTGCTATCAAGATGGCTATCCAGAACACCATGAGAATGGGTGCTGAGGGTATCAAGGTTCAGATTGCAGGTCGTCTGAATGGTGCAGAAATTGCACGTTCAGAAATGTATAAGGAAGGACGTACTCCTCTGCATACATTCCGCGCTGACATTGACTACTGCCAGGTTGGTGCCATCACCAAGGTAGGTGTTCACGGTATCAAGGTATGGATCTGCCGTGGAGAGGTTTATGGTAAGAAGGATCTCGCCCCCAATTTCACTCAGAGCAACAAGGAAATGAGCCGTGGTGGTGAGCGTGGTGGAAAACCTTTCAAAAAGAGAAATAGAAGCAATCGCTGATTGCAATTGTAAACTGTAAAATAGTAATATTGAATTATGTTACAGCCTAAGAGGACAAAATACAGAAGAATGCAGAAAGGCCGTTGCAAGGGCAATGCCATGCGTGGCAATCAGCTTGCTTTCGGATCATTCGGCATTAAGTCTCTTGACACCTGCTGGATTACCGGTAGGCAGATTGAGGCAGCTCGTATAGCAGTAACCCGCTATATGCAGCGTCAGGGTCAGATCTGGATCAGAATCTTCCCGGACAAACCAATCACAAAGAAGCCGCTCGATGTACGTATGGGTAAAGGTAAGGGTGACGTAGAAGGTTACGTATTCCCAATTACTCCAGGCCGTATTATCATTGAGGCTGACGGCGTACCATTCGCAATCGCTAAGGAGGCTCTCCGCCTTGCAGCCCAGAAGCTTCCAGTTACAACCAAGCTGGTTGTTAGACGCGACTATGACTTTAAGAATGAAAACTAATCAAGCCCTTTCATTATGAAGAATTCTGAAATCAGAGAGTTGTCAACTCAGGAGCTGATCGAGCGTATCGAGGCCGAATCAGCAAACTATACAGTGATGGGTTTGAATCACTCCATTTCTCCGCTGGAGAATCCTTCTCAGATTGCCAAGCTTCGCAAGACAATCGCCAGAATGAAGACTGAGCTGAGAAAGAGAGAACTTAACAAGTAAAAACAAGGTTCTATGAATGATAGAAATTTGCGCAAAGAGCGCCAGGGTGTCGTAATCAGCGACAAGATGGACAAGACCGTTGTGGTTCTGTCAGTCTTCAAGGAGAAGCACCCTATTTATGGTAAGTTCGTCAGAAAGACGAAAAAGTACCATGTTCATGACGAGAACAACGAGTGCGGAATGGGCGATACCGTTCGCATTATGGAGACTCGTCCTCTGAGCAAGACCAAGAGATGGAGATTGAAGGAAATCGTAGAAAAGGCTAAGTAATCATGATACAGACAGAATCCAGACTCACAGTTTGTGACAACAGCGGCGCCAAGGAGTGCCTCTGCATCCGTGTACTTGGCGGAACCAAGAAGCGTTATGCTACTGTAGGTGACACTATCGTAGTTACAGTCAAGAGCGTTATCCCTTCAAGTGATATGAAGAAGGGTACCGTATCAAAGGCACTGGTTGTTCGTACCAAGAAGGAGATCCGTCGTGCTGACGGTTCATACATCCGTTTTGATGACAACGCCTGCGTGCTTCTGGCTAATACAGGTGAAATCAAGGGAAGCCGTATCTTCGGCCCGGTGGCTCGTGAACTTCGCGCCGTCAACATGAAGGTGGTTTCATTGGCTCCTGAAGTACTTTAATATCAAAAAGTAAAGAGTAATGAGTAAGTTACATATTAAAAAGAACGACACCGTCTTTGTTAACTCAGGTGAGGACAAAGGCAAGACCGGAAAGGTTCTTGAGGTGTTCGTCAAGGAACAGAGGGCTATCGTTGAGGGCGTTAATTTCGTCTCAAGAAGCACCAAGCCCAGCGCCAAGAATCCTCAGGGTGGTATCATCAAGCAGGAGGCGCCTATCCACATTTCAAACCTCAATCCAGTTGATCCCAAGACCGGTGCTCCAACCCGCATAGGTCGTCAGAAAAACGCTGAGGGTAAGACAGTACGCATATCCAAGAAATCAGGAGAGGAGATCAAGTAATGAGCACAACTGCAAATCTTAAGAAAGAGTATGCTGAGCGTATCGCTCCAGCACTTATGGAGAAATTCCACTATACTTCTTCAATGCAGATTCCTGTTCTGAAGAAGATCGTAATCAACCAGGGTATGGGTAAGCTTGCTATCGCTGACAAGAAGATCATTGATACCGCTATCGCTGAGCTCACTACCATTACCGGTCAGAAGGCTGTGGCTACCGTATCAAAGAAGGATATTGCCAACTTCAAGCTGCGTAAGAAAATGCCTATCGGCGTTATGGTAACACTTCGTCGTGAGCGCATGTACGAGTTCCTTGAGAGACTGATCCGCGTGGCTCTGCCCCGTATCCGCGACTTCAAGGGTATTGAGAGTAAGTTTGACGGAATGGGTAACTACTCACTGGGTATCCAGGAGCAGATTATCTTCCCTGAGATCAATATCGACAGCATTTCACACATCCTTGGTATGAACATTACCTTTGTAACATCTGCTAAGACAGATGAGGAAGGTTATGCACTGCTCAAGGAGTTCGGTCTGCCGTTCAAGAACGAAAACAATAAGTAAGACATGGCAAAAGAATCAATGAAGGCCCGCGAGGTCAAGCGCGCCAAGATGGCTGCCAAGTACGCTAACAAGCGTGCTGCTCTTAAGGAAATAGTACGTAAGGGTGAACCTGAGGCTGCTTATGAGGCTGCTCAGAAGCTCCAGGATCTGCCTTACAATGCAAATCCTATCCGTCAGCACAACCGCTGCAAGCTTACTGGACGTCCAAAAGGCTATATCCGTATGTTCGGCCTTTCAAGAATTCAGTTCCGTGAGATGGCATCTCAGGGTCTGATTCCTGGAGTTCGCAAGGCAAGCTGGTAATTTATTATGACTAGTGAGTGTTAATTAAATATTGTCAGGAAGGCCTGATCAATTTAAAAACAATTTTATGACAGATCCTATTGCAGATTATCTGACGAGGTTACGCAATGCCATTCAGGCAAAGCACAAGGTGGTAGAGATACCCGCCTCAAATCTCAAGAAAGACATCACAAAGATTCTTTTTGAGAAGGGTTACATTCTGAACTATAAGTTCGTAGAGGATGGACCTCAGGGTACCATTAAGGTCGCTCTGAAATACGACCCGGTTAACAAGTGCAACGCAATCCAGAAACTTGAGAGAATTTCTTCTCCTGGTCTGCGTCAGTATACCGGTTATCGTGAAATGCCGAGAGTAATCAATGGTCTGGGTATTGCTATAATATCCACATCAAAAGGTGTTATGACAGACAAGGAAGCCGCACAGATGAAAATCGGTGGTGAGGTTCTTTGCTATGTTTATTAATTGAAGGAGAAATACTATGTCTAGAATTGGAAAATTACCTATTCAGATTCCTGCAGGTGTTACAGTCACCTTCCAGGATGGCGTGGTTTCAGTGAAGGGCCCCAAGGGTGCACTGTCACAGAGCATTAATCCTTCTATCAACGTGTCTATCGAAAACGGTGTCCTCACTCTTGAGGAGAACCTCGATGTACTTCAGGACAATCCAAAGCAGCGTCATGCTTATCATGGCCTGTACCGTGCTCTGGTTAACAACATGGTAATCGGTGTATCTGAAGGTTATAAGAAGGAGATGGAGATTGTCGGTGTAGGTTACCGTGTTTCAAACCAGGGTAACGTTGTTACATTCGAGCTCCTCCATTCACACTCAATCGTTTTAGTTCTGCCAGCAGAAATCAAGGTTGAGACCAAGTCTGAGAGAAACAAGAACCCGCTCATCACTCTGGAGTCTTGCGACAAGCAGCTCCTGGGTCAGGTATGTGCCAAGATCCGTTCTTTCCGTAAGCCTGAACCTTACAAGGGTAAGGGTATCAAGTTTGTGGGTGAGGTGCTCCGTCGTAAGTCGGGCAAGTCAGCCTCTGCTAAGTAATCAACATTTAAAGATGTAACATTATGTCAGCAAAAACAGAAAGACGAATTAAGATCAGATATCGCGTACGCAATAAAGTCAAAGGTACAACCGAGCGTCCGCGTATGAGCGTTTTCAGAAGCAACAAGCAGATCTATGTACAGATCATCGATGATCTGACTGGTAAGACTCTGGCTGCTGCATCATCACTTGGCATGGAAAAGATGTCAGGCAAGGAGCAGGCTGCCAAGGTTGGTGAGCTTATTGCACAGAATGCCAAGGAGGCAGGTATCACTACAGTCGTATTTGACCGTAACGGTTTCCTGTATCATGGTAGAATTAAGGAATTGGCAGATGCCGCACGTAAGAGCGGTCTCACATTTTAAACTGCGATTATCATGAACAATAAAGTTAAGGTTACAAATGATGTCGAGCTGAAAGACAGACTCGTCGCAATAAACCGCGTAACTAAGGTTACTAAGGGTGGTCGCACGTTCAGTTTCGCAGCCATCGTAGTAGTTGGAGACGGTAACGGTATTATCGGACTCGGTCTGGGTAAGGCCAGTGAGGTTACCGCAGCTATTGCCAAGGGCGTAGAAGCTGCCAAGAAGGAACTCATCCGCGTTCCAGTCCTCAAGGGTACAATCCCTCATGAGCAGTCAGCCCGTTTTGGTGGTGCTGAGGTATTCATGAAGCCAGCTGCTCCTGGTACTGGAGTTGTTGCCGGTGGTGCTATGCGTGCCGTTCTTGAGAGTGTTGGTATTACTGATGTTTTGGCTAAGTCAAAGGGTTCTTCTAACCCTCACAATCTTGTTAAGGCTACTCTTAAGGCCCTTTCACAGATGCGTGACGCCAAGACCGTGGCTGCTAACCGTGGCATCAGTCTGAGTAAGGTATTTAATGGATAAGGAGGTTACAGATATGGCAACAATCAAGATCAAGCAGACCAAGAGTCGTATTGGTGCTCCAATAGATCAGAGAAGAACCCTCGATGCACTGGGTCTTCATAAGCTCAATAATGTAGTTGAGGTTGAGGACAATGCTTCTATGAGAGGTATGATCAATAAGGTACATCACCTGGTAACCGTAATCGATTAACATTAAATTTTGAGAACTATGAAGTTAAATACATTGAAACCGGCAGAGGGCTCAACCAATACACGCAAGAGAATCGGCCGTGGACCAGGTTCTGGTCTGGGCGGTACTTCTACTCGCGGTAGCAAGGGTGCTAAGTCTCGTTCCGGTTATTCTAGAAAGATTGGTTTTGAAGGTGGTCAGATGCCTCTTCAGCGTCTTGTTCCAAAGTTTGGATTCAAGAACATTAACCATGTTGAGTATAAGGCAATCAATCTGGATCTTATTCAGACTGTAGCAGAGAAGAACAACCTCGAAAAGGTTACTCTGGCAGATCTCGTAGCTGCTGGATTTGTTTCTCCAAAGCAGCTTGTCAAGGTTCTGGGTAATGGCCAGCTCACCAAGAAGGTTGACGTTGAGGCTAACGCATTCTCAAAGAGTGCTACCGCTGCCATTGAGGCCGTAGGTGGAACCGCTATCAAACTCTAAGACAAGATGGACGAGAATCTTCTGAAATACATCATAATCTTTGCAGTTGTTGCACTTGTTGCCTATGTTATCGTAAAGAACTGGGAAACACTTAAGAACATCTCAAAGATTGAGGACCTCAGGAAGCGTCTTCTCACAACGGTACTGTTCATAGCAGTATACCGTTTGGGATCACACATCCTGCTCCCCGGTGTAGATGCTGATATGCTCAGCAATCTGCAGAGGCAGACCAGTTCTGGTCTTCTTTCTCTGCTGGATATGTTTTCAGGAGGTGCTTTCTCCAATGCATCCATCTTTGCTTTGGGTATTATGCCCTACATTTCTGCTTCTATCGTTCTGCAGCTGCTTACAATCGCAGTTCCCAGTTTCCAGAAGCTTCAGAAAGAGGGCGAAAGCGGCCGAATGAAAATTAACCAGTATACCCGTTATCTGACACTTATCATACTTGTCGTACAGGGTCCTTCATATCTGCTCAACCTGAGGTATCAGGTAGGAATGGATGTGATTCCTGTAGAGTGGGGATGGTTCTGTTTCACTTCTACCATTATTCTTGCCGCTGGTAGTTCATTCATCCTCTGGTTGGGTGAGCGTATCACAGACAAGGGTATTGGCAACGGTGTATCGTTCATAATCATGGTAGGTATCATTGCCCGTTTCCCATCTGCATTCATGCAGGAATTGGCATCACGCATGTCAGCTCTTGGCGCTACAGGTGGTGGTCTGGTAATGTTCCTCTTTGAGATTGTTGTCCTTCTTCTGGCTACTGCAGGTACAATCATGCTTGTTCAGGGTGTCCGCAAGGTTCCTGTACAGTATGCAAAACGTATCGAAGGTGGACGTCAGATTGGAGGAGCCCGTCAGTATATACCACTTAAGGTTAATGCTGCTAATGTTATGCCTATCATTTTTGCACAGGCTATCATGTTCATTCCAATTGCCTTCTTTGGCACAGGTGAGCAGTCTGGCTTTGCACTTAAACTGATGGACACAGACGGTTGGGTATACAATCTGATCTATGCTGTACTGATCATTGCCTTCACGATCTTCTACACAGCTGTTACGGTTAATCCGCAGCAGATGGCAGATGACCTGAAACGTAACAACGGTTTCATTCCTGGTGTTAAGCCTGGCAAGCCAACCGCTGATTACATAGACACTGTGATGTCACGCATTACTTGGCCTGGAGCCCTGTTCCTGACAATTGTAGCTGTAATGCCTGCTTTTGCACGTCTCTTTGGCGTTAATCAGCAGTTCGCACAGTTCTTTGGCGGTACATCGCTCATCATTCTTGTCGGTGTCGTTCTGGACACTTTGCAGCAAATTGAGAGTCATCTCCTGATGCGTCATTACGATGGTCTTCTTAAGACTGGCCGTATTAAGGGACGTGCAGGACTGAACGCATATTAATATTGAAATGATATTTCTTAAGACTGAGGAAGAGATTGCGTTGATGCGGGCAGCTAACCAGCTGGTCGGCAAAACTCTTGGTGAAGTTGCCAAGCTTATCAAGCCTGGTGTGACCACCAATGAGCTGACGCGTGTCGCTGAGGAATTTATCCGCGATAACGGAGCAATCCCTACATTCAAGGGTTATCCAAACCAGGATGATGTTCCTTTCCCGGCAGCTCTTTGCACCTCGGTCAATGAGATGGTTGTACACGGAATTCCGAACGATGAACCCTTAAAGGAGGGTGACATCGTTTCGGTTGACTGTGGAACACTTCTTGACGGCTTTAATGGTGATTCTGCCTATACATTTGCTGTAGGTGAGATTGCTCCAGAGGTTAGACAGCTTCTTAAAGTTACTAAGGAGTCTCTCTATCTTGGAATTGAGCAGGCCGTTGCCGGCAAGCGTCTTGGTGATATAGGCAGTGCCATTCAGACTCATTGTGAGGACCATGGATATGGTGTAGTCCGTGAGTTTGTTGGACACGGTATAGGACGCGAGATGCATGAGGATCCATGTGTTCCTAATTATGGACGTCGCGGTTATGGCACTCAGCTCAAGAAGGGCATGTGTCTGGCTATCGAGCCCATGATTACTTTGGGAGACAGAAAGGTCTATATGGAAAGTGACGGTTGGGGCGTACGTACCCGTGACCGTAAGCCTGCAGCTCATTTTGAGCATACCATTGCAGTATACAATGGCAAGGCCGAGATACTTTCTACATTTGACTATATTGCACAGGTTTTAGGAGATAAGGAGTTTTAATATGGCAAAGCAATCCGCAATAGAACAGGACGGAACAATAGTAGAGGCACTTTCAAATGCCATGTTCCGCATCCAGCTTGAGAACGGACACGAGATTACCGGTCATATTTCCGGTAAGATGAGGATGCATTTCATCAAGATCCTTCCCGGTGATAAGGTAAAGGTGGAGATGTCTCCATATGATCTTACAAAGGGTAGGATAGTATTCAGGTACAAATAAAACATAAGAATATGAAAGTTAGAGTTTCATTGAAGAAACGTTCAGCCGACTGCAAAATAGTTCGTCGCAAGGGACGTCTGTATTTAATCAACAAGAAGAATCCCAAGATGAAATTACGTCAGGGATAATCGGGTAAACAAACAAATTAATATATGGCAATAAGAATCGCTGGAGTTGACATCCCGCAGAATAAGAGGGGTGAAATCGCGTTAACCTACATTTTTGGTATAGGTCGCAGCAGCGCAGTCAAGATTTTGGCTAAGGCTGGTGTGGATAAAGACATCAAGGCTCAGGATTGGACTGACGATATGGCAGCTGCAATCCGTGAGGTAATTGGTGCAGAGTATAAGGTAGAGGGCGACCTCCGCAGTGAGGTTCAGCTGAACATCAAGCGTCTGATGGATATTGGTTGCTATCGCGGTATCCGTCACCGTAACGGACTCCCTGTACGTGGTCAGAGCACTAAGAACAACGCTCGTACACGCAAGGGCCGTAAGAAGACTGTTGCTAATAAGAAAAAGGCTACTAAATAATTGAACTATGGCAAAGAAAACAGTTGCAGCTAAGAAGAGAAATGTTAAGGTCGATGCAATGGGACAGTTGCACGTACATTCATCATTCAACAACATTATTGTTACTCTTGCAAACAGTGAAGGTCAGGTTATTTCCTGGTCATCTGCAGGCAAGATGGGTTTCCGTGGTTCCAAGAAGAACACTCCTTATGCAGCCCAGCTGGCCGCAGAGGATTGCTCAAAGGTAGCTTATGACCTTGGCCTGAGAAAGGTTAAGGCATACGTTAAGGGTCCGGGCAATGGCCGTGAATCAGCCATTCGCGCCGTACATGGTGCCGGTATTGAGGTTATAGAGATCATCGATGTGACTCCGCTGCCACATAATGGCTGCCGTCCTCCGAAGAGAAGAAGAGTTTAATTTTAAAACGAGAAGATTATGGCTAGATATACTGGACCTAAAACCCGTATCGCCCGTAAGTTCGGCGAAGCAATTTTTGGAGCTGATAAGTCTTTCGAAAAGAGAAAGTACGCTCCTGGTCAGCACGGCAATAGCCGTCGTCGCAAGACCTCTGAGTATGGTGTCATGCTTGCTGAGAAGCAGAAAGCTAAGTACACTTATGGAGTTCTTGAAAACCAGTTCCGTAACATGTTTGACAAGGCTTCACGTGATAGCGGCATCACAGGTGTTAACCTGCTGCAGGCTCTGGAGTCACGTCTTGACAATGTAGTTTACCGTCTTGGTCTTGCTCCAACCCGTGCTGCTGCACGTCAGTTGGTTAGTCACAGACACATTACAGTAGAGGGAAAGGTTCTCAATATTCCTTCATACCAGGTTAAGCCAGGTCAGATTGTAGGCGTACGTGAGAGAAGCAAGTCTCTTGAGGTAATCGAGGATTCACTTGCTGGTTTCAACCATGCCAAGTATGCATGGATTGAGTGGGATGAGCAGGCTAAGGCCGGCAAGTTCCTTCACAAGCCAGAAAGAGAGGATATTCCTGAGAACATCAAGGAGCAGCTGATCGTTGAATTGTATTCTAAATAAAATTAAGAGGTAAATGGCAATATTAGCATTTCAGAAACCTGATAAGGTTGTAATGGTGCAGGCCGATTCCAAGTTCGGCAAGTTCGAATTCCGTCCTTTGGAACCAGGATTCGGTATCACCATTGGAAACGCTCTTCGTCGTATCCTTCTCTCTACTCTTGAGGGTTTTGCCATCAATACCATCAAGATAGAGGGTGTCCAGCATGAATTTGCAACTGTTCCAGGTGTAAAGGAGGATGTTACAAACATCATCCTTAACCTTAAGCAGGTGCGTTTCAAGCAGATCGTAGAAGAGTATGAGAGCGAAACAGTCAGCATCAAGGTTGAGAATACCAAGGAGTTCAAAGCCGGTGATATTGGCAAGTGTCTGACTGGATTTGAAGTGTTAAATCCTGAACTGGTCATTTGCCATCTTGACTCAAAAGCTTCCATGCAGATAGAGATCTCTATCAACAAGGGACGTGGTTATGTTCCTGCCGATGAGAATAAGGAGTTCTGCACAGATGTAAGCACAATACCTGTTGATTCAATCTATACCCCAATCCGCAACGTTAAGTATGTTGTAGAGCCTTTCCGCGTAGAGCAGAAAACAGACTATGACAAGCTCGTGCTCGAGATAACAACAGACGGATCTATCCATCCAAAGGATGCACTGAAAGAGGCAGCTAAGATTCTTATCTACCACTTCATGCTCTTCTCAGATGACAAGATCACTATCGAGAACGTTGACATTGACGGTAATGAGGAATTCGATGAGGAAGTACTTCACATGCGTCAGCTGCTCAAGACCAAGTTGTCCGACATGAACCTTTCTGTTCGTGCCCTCAACTGCCTCAAGGCTGCCGATGTTGAGACTCTGGGCGATCTTGTACAGTACAATAAGACTGATCTGCTCAAGTTCCGCAACTTTGGTAAGAAGTCACTTACTGAGCTGGATGATCTGCTGGAAGGTTTGAATCTTTCATTTGGAACCGATATTTCAAGGTATAAATTAGACAAAGACTAACAATGAGACATAATAAGAAATTCAATCACCTGAGCCGTAAAACAGCTCACAGAAGCTCGATGCTGGCCAACATGACCATCTCTCTTATCATGCATAAGAGAATCGAGACTACTCTGGCTAAGGCTAAGGCACTGCGTGTTTACGCTGAGCCTATCATTAACCGCGCCAAGAAGGACGATACCAACTCACGTCGTGTTGTATTCAGCTATCTCCAGAACAAGGAGGCTGTAACAGAACTCTTCAAGGAGATCTCACAGAAGATTGCTGACCGTCCAGGCGGATATCTGCGTATCATTAAGCTTGGCATCCGTAAGAGCGATGCTACAGAGATGGCTTTCATTGAGTTCGTAGATTACGATGAGAACATGGCTAAGACAACCAAGAAGGCTGCCAAGACCCGTCGTTCACGTAAGCCAGCTGCTGAGAAGGCTGCTGCTCCTGCTGCTGAGGCACCAGCCGAGGCTCCAGTTGCAGAATAAAATACGCAATTACGCGTTCAAAAAAAGGTGTGATCACATGATCTCACCTTTTTTTGTTTATAGCCAACTTGCATAAAATCAAAGGAGTTGGTGTTTGGATAAAAATTTCTTGAAAAAAAGTGTCTAAAATGTTTGGTGGGTAACTAAAGTCGCTCTATCTTTGCATCCGCTTTCCGAGGGGAACACCTTGGTAAAGCA
>JAZUFR010000031.1:0-2638 GCA_045640825.1 Bacteroidaceae bacterium | reverse complement strand
TGAAGATAGCGCTGTAATGATACCATGCGTAGCGGTCAAAACAGTACCGCTTGTAGCGCTGTAAATGATACCAGCATATCGTTCAAAAGGATACCGCTAGTATCATCTGTAATTTATGGTCGCAAAAATAGTTATTTTTTCTTTTTCCTTCGCATAGATTCTCCTTTTAGTTCTATGTGTGAGGTATTATTAACCAACCTGTCCATGATTGCATCCGCCAGAGTCGGTTCGGCTATATAGTCATACCACTTCTTAATTGGCAGTTGTGAGACTATAATCATGGATTTTCTGTCATACCGCTCTTCCAGGATTTGAAGTAGAGCAAGTCTTGAGTTTACATCCATAGGCTGCAGCCCGAAGTCGTCAAGTATTATGAGATCGTTCTTCTCCAGATGCGTGACCAGTTTCAAAAAGGTGCCATCCATTTTTGCAAGGGCTATCTTTTCGATGAACTTGTTCATGTTGAGGTATTCTGTCCTAAACCCAAGGTAGCAGGCCTGTCTTCCCAGAGCACATGCAAGATAGGATTTCCCACAGCCAGTCTGGCCTGTAATGAGCAGGTTCTCGGCTCTGCGGATGAAGCTGCAGTCTGAGATTTCTGCAAGCTGGTCTTTCGTGAGGTTTCTTGCGGCACTGCACTCTATGTCTTCTATGTTTGCATTATATCTCAGCTTGCTTGTCTTGAGGTACATTGCCGTCTTCTGGTTTTCCCTGTGCTGACGTTCTGCTTCTACCAGTTTGGCTATTGCCATCTCCATTCCTGGCCTGTCCTGCACTGGCAGGTTCGTCAGAGCCTGGTATTCCTGGGCCATACCCTTGAGTTTGAGCATATGTAGTTGTGTTATGGTCTCTTGATTGTTCATATGCTTGATTTTTTAGATTTGTGTATATGATTCTGCTCCTCTCACATCTGCATTCTGTGGGGTTACGGATATTATTTGGTTACTTCTCTGATTCTGGTCCATGTTATGCGCAAGTATATGCTTGAGCGAGTCTAAGGTAAACGCCCTTTCCTGACTCCTCATCATGGTACATGCCTTTTCCACGCGTTCAGGGCTATATTGTCCGGCTATCTTGAAAAAACTGTTGCAAGTCCTATATGCCTGCTGAGGGAAGGCACGGCTGTTGAGCATGCTTTCCACTGCCCATTTCGCAGCAGGGCCTATATGCTGGATTGCTCTGTGTTTCAGGGACTCTGCATCCATCATGCTACCGTTCTTGTATGTTATGTGGTTTGGCGGCATGTGGCTATCAACGGTAGTATATCCGTATTTCTGGTGACTCCTTCTATGTACAGCTACACGGTCATTCTTCACATAGATCTCTACACTCTGCATATCCCAGAGAACTTTGACCTGCTGACCGACATACTGATATGGCACGCTGTAGGAGTGCATCTCTTCTCCTGCATATACATGATAATTGGCTCCAAGCCTAACTTCTTTACGGTATCTGAAGCGATAAGGGTATTCCGGCAGCTCATTCATCAGTGGCTTCTCCTCCTTGGCATATATATCCACTCTGCTTATGCCTTTCCGCTTGATGTCGCGTGAGTTAAAGTCATTCAGCAATTCCAAGATTCTGCCATTGAGCTGTTCCAGGGTTGCAAAACGCTCATTACGGATACGGGCATATATGTAATGGTAAAGATGGTTGACGAGGCTCTCTACAGGTGCCTTGTCTTTTGGCTTCCTTACCCTGCAGGCCTCCGGGATGATACCATAGTGCAGGCACCAGCGTTCAGTCTCCTCCGTAAACTTAGGCTCATAGCGGTTCGTGTGCTTGACCCACTGCTTCATGTTGTCGCTCTTTGCTATCTGTGGTACTGCACCCAGGTACTCAATACCCAGGGTTAGACCGTAGAAAAAGTTCTCCATGGTAGCATCAGGCAATGCTCGGCAGTAAGCATAGCCACTGTAAGGCATGATGCAGCAAAGGAGCACAACTTTGGTGTGACATCCGCTTGATGGATCTGTAAGGTAAAGGGGATCTCCGGCAAAATCAATCTGCCACTCCTTGCCCGGTATGTAGGTCTTGTGATAGGCATAAGAGTGACTCCTCTGGTATTCGTTCAGGTATTTCTTGAACTGTGTGTACTGGTAACCGTCCGGATTCTTTGAGATGTACTCCTCCCATAGCAACTGGACTGTTACATACGGGCGGCTTAACTCACGGATGTATTCTTCCATGAGTTGGTCCAAGTCCGCTTTTCGGCTGTCTGGATGTGGAGTTGGTGACTTGGGCTGTAATAGAGACTCCAGATCCGATTCCTTGAGATGGAGCAGTTCCTGATAAGTCAGCCCTGTCTGTTGTGAGGCCTTCCCGTAACGGGAAACCGTTGTTTTACTCATGCCCAGTTCCTTGCAGATGCAGTTCTGCGACTGGCCAGCAGAGAGTAATTGAAGCAATCTTTTCAGTTTTAGCATTGTAATTTTATCATTTGCCATAACACCGCATTTAATAGTTTTTCTAAATGCAATATTATGAAATTAGTAGATAAAATTACAGATTTTACCGCGGTATCATATTGAGCGCTACAATCGGTATCATATTGCACGCTACGATCGGTATCACTTAGTGCGCTATGAGCGGTATCATTTAGAGCGCTATGAACGGTATCATTTGAGCAACATCATTA
>JAZUFR010000030.1:0-7202 GCA_045640825.1 Bacteroidaceae bacterium | reverse complement strand
TGCCAATCTGTACATACTGGCTTATGTCACTCAGATCGTAGCAGATGATTGAGAAACGGTGCTTGCGCACATCCATGCCTTTCAAACGGCAAATGCGCTCTATTGGACGTTCTTTCAAGGCGTGACAGCACAGAGCGTATGCAGTATCGGTTGGCAGTATTGCCACGCCGCCACCGTTCAGAATGTCCAGAATGCGGTCAATGTCCTTCTGGCTTGTGTTCTTTTCATACAGTCTGATCAGCATGTATTCTACTGTTTATGTATTCAACAATCGATTCGCTGTCATCGGGATGAAACCATACGGTATTCGGGTCGCGTTTGAACCATGTCATCTGCTTGCGTGAATAGATGCGCGAGTTCTGGCGTATCTTGTCCAGCGCAAAATCCAGGGTCATGGGCTTTCCCTGAGGCGTAAGCTCACCGTCCATCCAACTGAACAGCTCTTTCATGCCTACGGTATTCAGGGAGTTGAGTCCCTTGCGCGGATACATTCTCTCGGCCTCGTCCAGTAGACCATTGGCTGCCATCAGGGTTACCCTGTGGTTAATCCTTGCGTACAGTTCCTCCCTGGGGCGGTTCAGTCCAATACGGATTATGTTGAACGGACGTTCTGCCTTTTGTCCCTTGCGGAGTTCGGAGTAGGGACGGCCTGTCATGTAACAAACCTCAAGTGCATGAAGTATACGCTTGGGGTTCTTTAGGTCCACTTCCCTGTAATAGTCTGGATCCAGCAGCCTGAGTTCGCGTACAAGCATATCCAGCCCCTCTGTGTGGTATCTCTCCAGGAGTGGCAGACGTATGTCATCGGGGATGGTAGGTATGTCGTCAATTCCGTAGCACAGGGAATCTATATACATCATGGAACCTCCGGTAACAAGCAGGGTGTCATGGTCCGTGAACAGCTTGTCTGTGAGTGCCAGGCACTGTTCCTCATATCTTGCTGCGCTGTAATAGTCGTCCAGTTGCAGGTTACCTATAAAGTAGTGCTTGGTCCTGGCCAGCTGCTCCGGGGTAGGGGCCGCAGTGCATATTGGGATGTCGGCATACATCTGCCTGGAATCGGCCGATATGACAGGCGTGTTAAACAAATCGGCGAGGGTCAGACAGAGATCTGTCTTTCCCACGCCGGTAGGTCCCAGTATGACTACAAGGTTTTTCACTCAATACAGGTCGTCTATTGATGAACCCAGTGAGTCCAGGCTTACATTTCCGCCTCCCTGGCCATCAACATCAAAACCGTCCTGATCCAGTTCGCTGTCATCGAATCCCTCGTCACCATAAAAGTTCTCATCTACATCCAGTCCTGCGGTAGACTTGGCCATGTCGTCAAAATCTACTGTCTGTGCAGGTGGATTGCCCTGACTTGCAGTGCAGACGGCCTCCTTAAGAGTCTTGCCGGTTATTATTTCCTTAAGCTCAATAAAGAAACAACGCTCGGTAAGTGGGTCGAATATGTAGATCAGACGCTGCTTTTCATCCTCAATGAGTTCATCGAGTGGTGTATTGGCCATTACCCAACTGTCCTCATCGGAACTGGTGTTCATTTCCTCACGTGTAATCTCCTCGCGCTTTTCCCAGTTGTCTTCACACATAAAGAAAGAGGTCATCTGGTCATCAGGATAACCTACAGACTTAAGGATAGCGTTGCTGAAATCCAGAAACGTAGCAGATGAGCTTATCTGGATTTCGCGATAGAAATCATCGGCCTCATCGGAAATAAAAATGAATCTGTAAATCATATTTGTAAGTTTTTATCTGCCTATAATTCCGCGTTCTGCACCCTTGATGAAGTCTATTATGTACCTTACCTCGGGTACCTGAGAGATGGCATCGGCCTCTAATACTGCCAGTGCCTGTGATACGTTGAGTCCCTGCTGGTATATGGTGCGGTATGCGTTGTGTATAGCCTCTATAGTCTCGGCGCTGTAACCCTCACGACGCAGGCGGACTATGTTTATGCCTGCATAGATTACCGGATTGCGGCCGGCTATTACAAACGGGGGAATGTCCTTGGTGCAACCGGAACCACCCTGGATCATTACGTAGCCTCCTACATGGCTGAACTGGTGGAACATGCAGCATGCGCTGATGGTTGCATGGTCATCTACAACAACCTCTCCGGCAAACTTTGTGGTGTTACCTATTATGCAGTAGTTGCCAATAACGCAGTCGTGGGCTACATGGCTGTTCTCCATGAGCAGGTTGTTGTTTCCTACCACGGTCTTGCCCTTGGATGCTGTACCACGGTTTATGGTTACGTTTTCACGGATCTTGTTGTTGTTGCCAATCTCGGCTGTGGTTTCCTCGCCACGGAACTTAAGATCCTGAGGAATGCCGCCTATCACTGCTCCCGGATGAATCTGGTTACCATTTCCTATCCTTGAACCGTACATTATGTTTACGTGCGGCATGATAATGTTATTGTCTCCTATTACCACGTTCTTGTCTATAAAACAGAACGGACCTATTTCACAGTTCTCTCCAATTACAGCGGAGGGATCCACGTATGCTAACGGACTTATCATCAGTTTGATTTTTTTACAATTTGAACCATAAATTCAGATTCTGCAACCAGCTTGTCGGCTACAAAGGCATAGCCTTTCATGGACAGGATTCCGTGACGTATGGGGGCTGTCCTTACAACACGCATGAGCAGGGTATCGCCAGGCACAACGGCATGACGGAAACGTGTGTTGTCTATCTTTATGAACATGGCCTCATAGTCCTTGGGGTTCTCTGTATACTGGAGAGCCAGGGTACCTCCAAGCTGTGCCATAGCCTCTACAATAAGCACGCCCGGCATGATGGGATGCTCTGGGAAATGGCCGGTAAAGAAAAACTCGTTGTTTGTTACATTCTTTACACCCTCGGCATACAGGTTGGTAAGGGCTATGACCTTGTCGAGCAACTGCATGGGGTAGCGATGGGGCATTACTGCCTGGATCTGCTGGAGTGTCATTACAGGTGGCACAGATGGATCATAGGCAGGTGCCTGAGCATCGTTTAGAACAATATTCTTGCGCAGGATGCGTGCAAACTTGTTGTTTATGGTATGACCCGGACGGGTTGCAATAATGCGGCCCTTGATAGGTTTGCCTACCAACGCAAGGTCTCCAATTATGTCCAGCAGCTTGTGGCGGGCTGGCTCATTATCCCACTGCAGGGGCTTGTGCATTATGTAGCCCAGACTGGTGGCATCCATCCTGTCTACGCCCATAACCTCACAGATCTTGTCATAGCGTTCCTGAGGCATCTCACGCTCGTAGATTACTATGGCATTGTCCAGGTCGCCGCCCTTGATCAGACCGGCACCAAGCAGGGGCTCAATCTCACGTACAAACACGAATGTACGGCTCTTGGCTATCTCGGTGGGGAAATCACGCATGTCGTCGAGCGATGCAAACTGGTTGTACAGTATCTTGGAATCATAAGATATGAGCACGTTTACGCTGAACTCGTTGTCTGGAAGGAGTATGATGGATGAACCGGTCTGCTCGTCCCTGACCTCAATCTTGGACTTTACCACAAAGAAATCCTTTAGGGCATCCAGCTCCTTTATTCCCACGCGCTGTATGTTCTCTACATACTCAATGGCGCTACCGTCCAGGATTGGGAATTCAGGACCGTTTACCTCTATGTGACAGTTGTCTATTCCGGCTGCATAGAGAGCAGCAAGTCCATGTTCAACCGTGCTTACCTTTACATTACCCTTAAACAGCACGGTGCCGCGCTGGGTCTCGCGTACGTTCTCGGCAAAGGCCTCTATGATAGGCTGGCTTTCAAGGTCGGTACGCTGTATCTTGTAGCCGTAATCTGCAGGAGCGGGATTGAATGTGACTGTCAGGTCAAGGCCTGTGTGAAGTCCCTTTCCGCTAAGCGAGAAACTGCTTTTAAGTGTTTTCTGTTTGTACATTTTCTTATTTGTCCTGAAGTTTAGACTTCAATTCTTCTATCTCTTTCTGCATATCCCTTACAGTTTTTTCCAGATCGGGAAGGTTCCTGTAAATGACCGATGAACGCAGGAAATTCCTGTATGGCATGGCTGGGTAACCCATAATGGTCTGGCCATCCTCTGTATTGCCCATCACACCTGTCTGGGCTCCTATGTTGATCCTGTTTCCAAGTGATATGTGACCTGCTATTCCGCACTGTCCGCCTATCATGCACCATGAACCTATCTTGGCGGAGCCGGCTACACCGGTCTGGGCCGATATTACAGTGTTCTCTCCAAGCTCTACGTTGTGTCCTATCTGGACAAGGTTGTCCAGCTTTACTCCCTTGCGGATAAGGGTATGGCCCATTGTGGAACGGTCTATGCAGGTGTTAGCACCAATCTCAACATCATCTTCCAGCTCAACTATTCCAATCTGGGGAATCTTGTTATAGCCGGAAGGAGTGGGTGCAAATCCAAAACCATCGGCACCAAGTACACTGCCGGCATGGAGTATGCAACGGTTACCAACCTTGCAGCCATAGTAAATGGTTACATGTGGGTAGAGTATGCAGTCTGTACCTACGCTTGCACCTTCTCCAACTGTGACGTGAGGATAAATCTGTGTGTTGTCTCCAATAACAGCACCATCCTCTATCACTGAGAATGGGCCTATATAGACGTTCTTGCCTATTGTGGCCTTGTCCGATACGCTTGCCAGCGAACTTACGCCGCTGCGTCCGGGTTTCATGGAGGAGTACAGAGTCATGAGCTTGGCAATACTCTCGTATGCGTTGTCAACTCTCACAAGGGTGGCACTTACAGGCTGCTCAGGCTTGAGATCCTTGTTTACCAGTACTATGCTTGATTTTGTGGTGTACAGGTATGGGGCGTATTTTGCGTTAGAAAGGAACGAGAGCGCACCAGGAACACCTTCTTCTATCTTTGCGAATGTGTTTACTGATGCATTGGCATCTCCGTCAACGGTTCCTCCCAGAAACTCCGCTATCTGTTTGGCTGTAAAATCCATTTTTCAGTTTGTACGTATAATTCCGCAAAGATAATCTTTTATTTTAAATATGTGGCCATTTCCTGCTGGACCTCTTGTGCTTTCTGTGCAGCCACCTGTGCAAAGTTCTCTGTGTGGTCTGCATAAATGATTGCACGGCTGCTGTTTACAATAAGTCCGCACTGGCTGTTCATACCGTACTTGCATACATCGGCCAGTGAGCCGCCCTGGGCTCCAATGCCTGGAACGAGCAGGAAACTGTTTGGTACGGTCTTGCGTATGTCTGTGAGCATCTCGGCACGGGTAGCTCCAACTACGTACATCATGTTGTCGGGATTGCCGCCCCATTCGAGTGACTTGCTGAGCACTTTCTGATAGAGTGGGGTGCCCTGTGCGTCCTGCATGTACTGGAAATCATCGGCACCCTTGTTACTGGTCAGGGTAAGCAGGATTACCCAACGGCCTTCCTGTCCAAGGAAAGGGGTTACGCTGTCCTGACCCATGTATGGAGCCACGGTAACGGCATCGGCCTTCATCTCGTTAAAGAAACTGTTGGCGTACATCATGGAGGTGTTTCCTATGTCTCCGCGCTTGGCATCGGCAATAATGAACTGGTCCGGATAATTGGTGCGGATGTAGTCTATTGTCTTGTACAGGGTCTGTATGCCTCCAATGCCATGACTCTCGTAGAAAGCCAGGTTGGGTTTGTAAGCAATTGTGTACGGAGCGGTGGCGTCTATTATAGCCTTGTTGAACTCAAAGATAGGGTCACTGCATCCAAGCAGGTGCTCGGGGATTTTCTTTATGTCGGAGTCTAGACCCACACACAGGAATGATTTCTTGCGGCAGATGTTTGCGTAGAGTTCTTCTCTTGTCATATCTATGTAGTTGTTTATTGTTGATTACAGTTCTGTTTCTTTCATGCGCTCGGCATTCTCGGCTATGGTGAGCTGGTCAATGCACTCCTGGATATCTCCATTCACGAATGCCTGCAGGTTATATATGGTGTAGTTTATGCGATGGTCTGTTATGCGTCCCTGCGGGTAGTTGTAGGTGCGTATCTTGGCCGAACGGTCGCCAGTGGATACCATGGTCTTGCGCCTGGCCGCAATATCGTCCATGTATTTTTGATGTTCGCGGTCATAGATCATGGTGCGCAGACGGGACAGGGCACGCTCCTTGTTCTTGGGCTGATCACGTGTCTCGGTACATTCAATGAGAATCTCCTCTACTGCTCCGGTGTTGGGATTTTTCCAATTATATCTAAGACGTACACCCGATTCAACCTTATTTACATTCTGGCCTCCGGCACCTCCGCTTCGGAATGTGTCCCACCTGATCTCTCCCTCGTTTATTTCTACCTCGAATGCATCGGCCTCGGGCAGGACGGCAACGGTTGCGGCCGATGTGTGTATGCGTCCCTGGGTCTCTGTGGCGGGAACGCGCTGTACGCGGTGTACCCCCGACTCATATTTTAGGGTTCCGTAGACTTTCTCGCCGGTTACGGTAAATATGATTTCCTTGAATCCTCCGGCAGTGCCCTCGGAACATGATGATACGGCGGTCTTCCAGCCTTTGAGCTCACAGTACTTTGTGTACATGCGGAACAGGTCGCCGGCAAACAGTGCTGCCTCGTCGCCTCCGGTGCCTCCGCGGATCTCCATGATTACGTCCTTGTCATCCTGTGGGTCCTGAGGCACAAGCATCTGCTTTATCTCTTCTTCCAGTTTTTCCAGACGTCCGGTAGAGAAGTCAAGCTGCTCGCGTGCCATCTGGCGCATCTCGGGGTCCGATTCCTGGGCCATGAGCTCACGGGCCTCTGCTATATCGGACTGCAACTGCAGATACTCCTTGCGGGCCGCAACGACTGGCTCCAGGTCACGGTATTCACGGTTAAGCTTGACAAACCGTTTCATATCGGCAATGACCGACGGGTCTGTAATCAACAGACTGACTTCCTGGAATCTTGCTTCCAGGCCGTCTAGCTTATCTGTGAGAGATTGGACAGCGCCCATTATGACTTATCTTTTACAACGCACATTCAGTATTGGATTGCAAAGATAGCGCATGACAAGGGTTAAAAAAAGTGGTGATTATTAAAAATGCTTTTTCTTGGTTATTTAGGGAGTATCGGGAAATGTTGATAATTTCCTAATGAATTGATTGATAATACAATAGGAATTTTGTATCTTTGATGAGAATAAAAAAAATTCCTCCAACAGGCCGTCGGAAGCTGAATTTGGAGGAATTGCAAAATTAATC
>JAZUFR010000029.1:0-49577 GCA_045640825.1 Bacteroidaceae bacterium | reverse complement strand
GTTTGGTTCGCCTTCTGATTTGTAGCGGTACCATAGCTTCTCGAAATCTTGTGTTTTGAACATTGCGGTGGGTTTTAAAGTGTGCCGCAAAGGTATTTGATGCGCAGGGGTGTGTCAAGACGTCAAAATTGGACAGTTACCTTATACTTAACGTATCATTCGTAACAATCACGCCATCAGCTTAGATGGGAAAACCTCCTGTTGAGTTGATTGGAACCATTTCTAAAACAGCCTGTAAAGCACTCCTTTAAGCATGTAGTAGCGTTCAATACTCATTCCGGTCGGTTCGCCTTCTGACTTGTAGCACTTGTAGCCGAACCAGAGTTTCTCAAGTTCTTTCGGTTTAAACATTGCTGTAGTTGTTATCATTAGCACCTTATTACCTTAGCGTCTTCGCGCATTGGCACTTTGGCACTTTGGCACATTGGTGCCTTAGCACCTTCGCGCCGCGAATGTATCATGATTGCAGAAACCGGGGGAATGGGGCAGTTACAACGTTTATTTCTCTATCCTTTAGGCTTTACTGGCTACCGTCTTTGTACCGGCCAGTCCATCTGTAACCCTTTACAAATCCATCGTGAACTTCAAAAATTCTCTTATCTTCATTGAGCACCATTTTCAATAAGCGACCCGCTGCTTTTGCTGCTTCTGTAAAAGCATAATCATGATTCTGGTCGCTTATGTCCATATAATGACGATACAGTGATTCCGTAGGAGTATCTTCCCAGAAGAAATTTTCGCCACCAAGGAAGTTGCGAGCATAAAATACTTCATACTTCATATCAGAATTGCACCAACTATATACGGAACCTTGCAAATAGGCCTTTATGAGTTCAATCTGCCATTGCGATATGCCATTTACTCCTTTGATTGTTTCGTTTGTTGTGAACATTGTATTTACAATATATCATACATCTTTATAATCTCGGATATCATTCCTTTGATTGTATTATTCTCTAGACGTGAATAGAGTGTTTGTCTTAAATCAATTTTATTCTTATTATTTGGGTGCAAAGGGTCATTATACACCAACCCTAGAAGACTGAATGTTTCAGGTAGCACAATATCAAGAGATTCTATGTAGTCTATTTTAGCCTCAGTTCCATATGAGCATTCCAAGAAATGATTCTTTTGTTCATCTGTTGATAGTTTGCTATAGCATATCTTCTCAATCATCTCACGCAATGCTACACATACCGCCAATGAATCGTATCTATTCCCTGCAAGATATTCATTTGTCTGACGCATACAGTATGCTTTGAATGTTGGAATGTCATTCCAATTCGGATCTGTCATGCATACTACCTCATCCATCCGTATGGTATAATCATAATGGAAGTGGAGCATATATTTGGAGATCAGATCTGACTTTGCCTTGTCACTCCTTTCAAGTTCGTCCCTTTTCCGAACCAACTTCATCATATTGTCACTAGCATTAGCGTATTGTAGTGGGTTGAGGTAATACACTTTCATATCGCGAAACGCGAAGGTTTTGTAATAGATGGGATTAATGTGACTAAGAATTATTGGAAAGATGTTTTTCCCTTTCTCTTTTAACTCAGCAATAAACTGGTTGACATAGTGCTGAGCAGCAACAAGATTAGCATCATCCAAATAGTCGAAAACCTCATCTATAATTAAAATATTATCTCTTTTGGAAAACAAGTTCTTTGCTTTTTGCAAAAGGCCTAATAGTACAAGAATATCTCTTTCACCATTAGATATTCTTTGCGCATCTCCAATGCTGAGAATAACCTTGTCATGATCCCTATGTGGTTTAATATCTTTCCAAGTTCGCTTGAGTGATTCAAAAAGTTTCCTTGTGCTTTCTTCATTAATTTTGAATTGCGCGTATTCGATTTTCTTTTTAAAATCATCCGTTTTACGATAAGCCAAGAGAACTAATTTCATTGCCTTGATAAGCAATTTCACATCCGTATCTTCTGGACAATATGAAGCAATAATGCTTTTTGCAGATAGGATGGCCCCTATTTGTTCTAGTACGTCTTTGTTGTTACTTATAATTTTGCTATGCCTATCCGCGATAGTTCCTGTATAATGTTTAATAATTTCTATCTGGTTTATGATTTTATTCGCAGGTCTTGTTGTTATCTTGAGGGAGTCATAGTCGCAACAAGCCATAAAATGGTTATTTCCAAGCAATGCACCTATTGCTGGATATAGTCCAACAGGAGCGTTTGCTATTCCATAAGCATCTTCGAAATCGTCCTGTAAGATTATATCACTAGGTTTGCCTTCAAGTAATGTAATATCAGGAACAGTAATTCTTGCCCTTCCAGCTGGGATACCATGAACAATTCCTGGAGAACTAGCTCTCAATCCGTTATTGATAACAAAAATGCCGAATCTCTTACTGATTTCGTTTGTATTCTCATCAGCCTTATAGATATTATCTTCAACTTCATCAGTTGTAATTATCAGTTCTGGCTTATTTTTTACATTATTGTCATAAGCATCATCCTCATCTAACTTTAATCTCATTCGATTTAGCCATTGAAAGGCAAAAGCAAATGATGATTTACCAGAGCCATTGGGCGCAACAAGGATGCTTGGCTTATTTGGTATCATATCAAGAAGTATTGTTTTGTCTTGGATACCACGAACATTCTTTATCTTGATTGATTTTATCTGCATTCAAATTTGTAAATTAACCTCTGCAACCTTTCTGAAACAGTGGGGGCTTTCTTTTGCTACTTGAAGCTTTCTTTCGGCTAGAGGGAGCATATGTGTATGGTGTGGTTACTTTCTAAAACAAAACTCTACGCCTCTTGCTAATTGTTTTGGATAGAGTGTAAGATCGTGAATATTTCCTGGTGACTTAAATGAAGGCCATTTGACAACCACCTCTTCGATATCCGGATAGTCAGTTAAGAATGACTCCATTCTATCTCTTAATGCTTTTGAAAGATAATATGACAACATTACAGTATTTGTGAACTTATCTTCCCAATCTGCAAAACTGATCAATTGATTAGTTTTGTAAAGCTCACTATCATGTGAAAGGATTCCACCAGTTCTGAAATCTATATAGTAAGATGCGTGAGCAAAGTTATTTCTTAACTGACGGTCATAGATTGAATTCAAAAGGTCACTCATATTCTGATGGCATGTGCTCATTGGTTTAAGTATCTGCTCTTGAATAAACGTTGCTTTTGGAACTGATCTAGTTTTTGAACGTTCATTCCTAATCTGTAATTCAAAGGGAATTTTCCATTCATATGGTTTCCCATTAAGAATGTCTGCTATACGCTTGAGGGTCTTTAGGAATAAATGTGACTCCCATATCTGAGCATAAATCATCATTTGGATATTCAGATTGTATTCCTTGTAGTCATCATCCATGTAAATTCCTTCCTTAAATAGTGTGGTATACTGATTGATATAGAAAACAAGGAATTTCTGTCGAGTATAATCCTGATTACTCTCCAAATGGCTATGGATGACATACGGAGAAATGATTGTCCCTTCATTTTCGTACTGATAGCCAGCACGTGCCAGTAACAAGCAATAATCAGGAAAACTCTTAGATTTAACTGCGTCAAGGACATCATTAACAATGTTCTTAATATTAGATTCAAAATGATTGAACGTGTCGTATGTCATTTATAATGTTTACTCCTTATTGAATCTTGTCATGAAGAAATCCATCTGGTAGATACTCTTCATTTCCGTAATATTCTCGTTTCATTTTTACGACGATGAGGATATTGTTAGCTTCTTCTCTCAGATAACGTTCACCATTAACATTGAAAGCTAGTGGAAACACTTCCAGATAGAACATATGTCCATGAAGCATAAAAGAGAAAAGCCCGGTTTCGTGCATCTTGTCAATGTTTCTTTGACTGAAATGAAGAACTGGAGGTGCATCACGATCTTCTGTGAACACTACGTTATTGAAAACATAAAACACTTTCAAATCCCCACGGTTGTATCTTGCAAACTCTCGAACCGCTACAAACTTAGGATTGTTTCCATCATGAGTTTCTTTATGGTATGCTTGCAAGAATACTTCAAACAATGCACGTTTGAATTGTCGTGTGATGATATGTTCTCTAAAAGTGTTCTTTACAACAAAGGTATTTCTCTTATGTTCGTACCTGAAAAATACGGTCTTGTATTTCCTCCACGAGTCAGCATTTCGCTCACTCATAGAGAATTTGGTTGCATTGAATATCTCTTTAAATACAAGATCCATATTCGGCACACCTTGTGTTGCTGTGCCGAAATATGAGTTGCATTGATCACATACATCCACACCTATCTCATTGCCTCCGAAGGCCTCTGGTATAATATGAGGTTGGGTCTTGAATGTTGTTTCCGGCTTTGTCTTTCCACACCAAATGCATTGACCTGAATGTATATATTCTTTTATCATGCAATATTAAGAGCAATAATTTGTTCTTGCTGGAGGTATCGGACCTCATTGCTTTTTATTCTTCATCAGCTCCATCATCTCCTGAACAGCCTTCTGCGCATCACCATTGTATGTGGCCATCAGGAGCTTGGTTTTGTGTGCAGCTTCGTCAATCTGTCTTTCGTAAGCCTCGCATTGTTCTGGGGTGGCCCCAGACTGAAGCATCTGCTGCTTCATAATCATGACCAAAAGATCCAGTTGTTGTTCATCTTTACTCTTTGGCTGGGTTTGTTGCATGTTGCCCTGCCTAAGCTCGTTCATGAATTCCTCAAGTATGTAGGCATCGCTCATTGTCTGCAATCCAAACTTGGAATCAACAAGCATGCTATAGACTCTGCTTGAGTAGAATAGGTCTAGAGCTTTCTCACTACTCACATGAAGCGATTCTGATATCATGATTGTTATCCTTGCAATCTTTCTCCATAATACATTGTCTCTCATAAGGATATCCTTTTATAATTCTTCGGAACTAATGAACGTCAATAGATGATTTATAGCTTCTTGACTACGGAAACAAATCTGATTGTTCGGTTTCTTATAGCGCAATTGATCAAGTGCTTGTTCTGCTGTTATTCGGTCATTTTCATAATCCTCCACAGTATCAATGACCTGATCATTTGCAACACCTCCTTCAACAATATCGTATTTTGTATTATCCTTACCTTGGCGGCATGAGACCACAAAATCAAGCCATTCCATGTCATATTCAACGAACTTTTTATAACAGAACCCCGCATTGGTCAGTGACTCCTCATTGCACTCATAAGTACTAATCACTCCAACAGCATTAGGTGACTTTCGGCTTGCAACCAAACCAGCCCATTTCTGTGCTTGGTCTTTGAGCCTTGTTGTATAAAAACCCTTGCCAAAGTCAAGGTTATTACGTCCAATCTCTGCTAATGGGTTTTCTACTGAGATTGATGACCCGTGATATAGTTTCATAATAATTCTATTTTACAAATGAGGCGGCTTCCCAGTTCTGAAGTGTTTCTACAATGTCTGAAGCCACGTATTCAAGACTCTGCGTATGCAAAAGTTCGTACTGATCAAGAAGGCGCTTCCTTATCAGATCCTGGTCATGCAGACGACGTTCCATCTCCTGGCCAGAAATATTCATCTTTCTAGCCCCGCTCTCTATCGCCATAACTGCAAAATGTATCTGGCGATACGTCTCGTTATTAGGTCCTTTATTCATGTTTTTTTAAAGTTTTGTTCTTGCTGGAGGTATTGAACCTCATTGCTTGTGGGCAATCACCTGTGCAGCAAGAATCGTTTGGTGTTAGAGGTAGTACTTGAGTTTTTCTACCTCTACTTCCTTGTCCAGGGACTTGAGGAAGTCCTCCAGGGTATCGGGGGTAACGTCGCCAAGTTCAAACTCCTTCTCTGCATCTTTGCGGATCTCGGCAATCCAGGCGCGGCGGGCGGTAATGTAGTCGTCCTCCACACGCTGGGCAATCTCTGGAGTTATTTCTCCCTCAATGCCGTAGTACTCACGGATAAGGCGGTATGACCATGCCCAACGGTATTCGTTGTAATTATCGTTACCCAACTGGAGTTCGTCACGGATGCTATCCACGGTGTTTAGGCTGCCGTCCTTGATGGCGCTTACTATGCGGTTCTCCTCACTCACCGGAATGAGAAGGCCAGACAAGTCGCTCCACTTACCGGTACCAACATTGCTCTTAGGTACCTCCAAGCGGTGGCGTTTCATGACTGCACCCATGTATATGCGCAAGGCTATGTCATAATACTTAATGCCTTTCTTGAGCGATGAACCCTTAATGATGTAATCGTGGTAGTTGTAGGAATCTACATTGCCCGATACCTCACGGAGAGACTCCAGGGTACGCTTGGCGGTCATGATGCTGCCTACCGAGAATGGACTGAGCCAGTCAAAGTTGATGATTGAGTTCTTGGCACCATCGGGGCGCTTGTCACGTTTGGGCCACTTGCGGATGTCGCGGTACAAGCCCACGGTTGTCAGGTTACGGCCCGGTACTATGTACATATCCTCACCGTATGCTATCAGGTAGCTGAACGGCAGCTTGCGGGTGTCCGGGTGATGCATGAGCTTACCCATACATACACTGAATGTACCAATCTTTGCCGGAAGCAGTATGTAGCTGCCACTGGCGGTCTTGGTACCGCGCTCCAGAGTACCATAGTGCATAGGGCCCATCTTGTAGGCGTGGTTACTGAAGTTGGTATTGGAGCCTGCGTTGTAGAAACTCAGTTCTGTACCAATAAGCAGTGAGCACTTGTGGTGAGAAGCACTGAACGGACCGCAGAATGCGGCGCAGGCCTCGCCGTTACTCATGTAGTTGTTTGCAAAGAACAGACTATTCTCTGCAGTAAAGCCGTCTGTAATCTTGCAGGCCTCTCCCACAAAACAGCCCTCAAGCTTGGCATTGTTTGCAATGGTAGAGCCATTGTACACTACAGCGTTCTCACAGATTACTCCGGTGCCTATGTGTACCGGTGCCTCTGGGGCACTGCGGAATGTACACTCCTGCAGGTGCTGGGCACCGTCTATCACACAGTCATTACCAATATGGCAGTTCTTTATTACTCCCGTATTGGTTATGCGAACGCGGTGATGTATGGTGCCGGTACTTGCCTTCTTGCGGCGTTCTGCAATGTATTCTGTAACAACCTTGCGTATGGCAGCAGTGAATTCCTTGTCGGACTCATACTTTACCATAAGGCTAGCCAGCTGTGACGACAGTCCGTCAAAGATCATGACGTTGCCGTCACCCACCTCATTCAGGACCGGAATTACATTACCCTCTCCGAACGATGCATTGGCTGTAGTCTCTATTGAGTGTACGTTGCTTATGTAGCAGTCATTGCCTACGGTGTATGTGTTTATATAGCCGTAGATATTCTCAATAAGGCAGCCCGTGCCAATTGTAACGTCCTTAAGGGTGGCATTCTTTATGCCACAATTCTTGCTGAATCCCGGGGTAATCTCAATGGTGCCGCTGTTGGCACCAAGTGAGATTGTTCCGTAAAAGTCTGCCTTGCTTATGCGGTCGGCACAGAAATCCTGATCAGCCACTGTTATGAGTGACCAGTCCTGGGCTGTGCAGCCGTTACTCTGCAGGGTTAAGATTTCCTGCTGTGTAAGCGATCTCATAATCAAAGCAGGTTATCCTTCTCAATATCCTTAAAGTACTTGTAGGTATCTACCTTGAGTTCACCGCAGGCAGCCTCATCGCATGCAATGATTGCGTGTGGGTGCAACTGCAGGGCAGAGATTGTCCACATGTGGTTTACACCCTCCTCTATTGCGTGCTGCAGGGCGCGGGCCTTGTTGTGGCCGTTTACCATGATGAGCACCTCCTTGGCATCCATTACAGTGCCTACGCCTACGGTCAGGGCTGTCTTTGGAACCTTGTTAACGTCGTTGTCAAAGAAGCGGCAGTTGGCAATGATGGTATCGGTAGTAAGGGTTTTCTGGCGGGTACGGCTGGCAATTGATGAGCCCGGCTCGTTGAATGCAATGTGACCGTCCGGGCCAATACCGCCCATGAACAGGTCAATACCGCCTGCTGCAACTATTGCTGCCTCATACTGTGCACACTCTGCTGCCAGGTCCTTGGCATTGCCGTTAAGGATGTGTACGTTCTCTTTCTTTATGTCTATGTGACTGAAGAAGTTGTTCCACATGAATGAATGATATGACTCAGGATGCTCCTCGGGCAGGTTTACGTACTCATCCATATTGAATGTAACTACATTCTGAAAAGATACCTTGCCAGCCTTGTTAAGGGCAATGAGTTCCTTGTACAGGCCCAGAGGCGAGGAACCTGTTGGACAGCCCAGCTTGAAAGGCTTCTCTGCGGTTGGGTTTGCTGCGTTGATCTTGGCTGCTACATAGTTTGCAGCCCATTTGGACATTTTTTCATAGTCCGGTTCAATGATTACTCTCATACTTTTTCTGTTATTAATTTGTTTGTTTAAGCGCCGGTGGACCTGCTACCAAAAAGTAAGTAAACGGAGGGGTTTCTCGCCAGCTATGTTATTGATCTCTGTTTTCTCTAGATTCACGGGCCACCACACCGCTTAGCAGCAGTACTGCTATAAGGTTTGGTATGGCCATTAGGGCGTTGAATATATCGGCCAGGTTCCATACCAGGTCCAGGCTTACCACTGCTCCCAGGTACACTGTTATGAGGAACAGTATCCTGTAGGTATTTATCATGGGCTTTACGCCGAACTTCTGCCCCAGCCTGCCCTTTGCGGCCAGGTACTCTATGGCACGCTCACCGTAGTAACTCCAGCCCAGTATGGTGCTGAATGCAAATGTGAGTGAACCAAATGCCAGCAGTGGTGAGCCTATGTATGGGATCTTGCTGAATGCCATGGTGGTGAGCACTCCGCCGTTATCCAGGTCTATCTCTGGGTAAGCCAGTATGCTGCTTACTATGACTATTCCGGTCATGGCGCAAATAACCACTGTATCCCAGAATGTGCCGGTACTCGATACCAGGGCCTGGCGCACTGGGTTGCTGGTCTTGGCGGCAGCTGCTACGATTGGTGCGGAACCAAGTCCAGACTCATTGCTGAACAGGCCTCGGGCTATACCGTAGCGGGCTGCAATCATTATGCTGCTGCCCAGGAATCCACCTGTTGCGGCCTTGGTATCGAATGCGGAGCTTACTATGAGCTGGAGCGCAGGCCATACGTATGCTGAGTTTATGCAGAGTATGACCACGCATCCAAGTATGTACAGGATGGCCATGAGAGGCACCAGGGTCTGGCATACGTTGGCTATGCTCTTTACTCCGCCTATTATTACGGCAGATGCAAGTATGGTTATTATGCCGCCTATTATTACAGGCTGGATATTGAATACGTTCTGAGACAGGGTGCTTATGGCATTTGCCTGTACGGTACTGCCTATTCCAAACGATGCTATTCCGGTGAACAGGGCAAACAGGATGCCCAGCCACTTAAGTCCCAGACCACGCTCCAGGGCATACATGGGACCTCCCTGCATTTTTCCATCATGACCTTTTACGCGGTACTTGATAGCCAGCAGGCCCTCTGCATACTTGGTGGCTATGCCAAACACACCAGTAAGCCAGCACCAGAGTACTGCACCCGGACCGCCCAGTGCTATGGCAGTGCCTACTCCCACAATATTGCCAGTACCAATGGTTGCAGCCAGGGCTGTGGCCAGGGCACCAAACTGGGATACCTCTCCCTCGGCATCGTTGTCTCGGGCAAAGGATAGCTTGATGGCACGGACTATGTGGCGCTGCGGAAAACGCAGGCGTACGGTCAGGAACAGGTGGGTGCCAAGCAGCATGATGATCATGGGCCAGCCCCACAGGAATCCGGATATTTGGCTGAGCAGTTCGTTCACGGTTAATTGTTTTTGTTGTGTATGTTAGCGGGTTATTCCCTTATAAGTATTGCTTACCTGCTGGTAACTCTCAAGGTTGCCTATGTCATAGCGGCTGCCGGGCATTGGCATGGCATGCACTGTGGTCTGAGTGCAGAGCCAGCTAACAAGGGAGCCGGGAGCATCTGTTCCGCAGCCGTTCTGGATGGCCTCCGGTATGCGGGCTGCATCCTGGCGCTTGTAGAAATAGAACGGTGGGCAGCACCAGCTGCTCTTGGGTTCTGCAGGTTTTTCTTCCATTCCAAGAATGCGGTCAGCAGAGTCAACTTCCAGTACACCGCACTTGCGGAGCTTGGCGGGATTGGGCTCAGAGTAGCGCATAACGCAGGATGTGTCCTTGGATCTTGCATAGTCTATAAACCTTGCAAGAGAGAAATCCAGCACGTTATCGCCTGCTATTACAAGGATGTCATCGTCTATATGCAGCTGGTCCAGCGCATACTGTATGTCACAGACTGCACCCAGGCGGGTATCGTTTGTAGAGGTACCGTCATCCACAACTGTTATGCCGGTCCTTTCTTTTGCCCAGTCCTGGAATATGGATGCAAACTTGTGGTTGCTTATGACTGTAAAATCTGTTACTCCAGCTGTACGGATATCATCTATGAGCCAGTCCAGGATGGTCTTACTGCCAACCTTGAGCAATGGCTTGGGAAAGTTCTCTGTGAGTGGATACAGCCTTGTGGCATAGCCGGCTGCTAATATGAGACAGTGCATGGTGTGTATAGGTTTTTATCAATATCCATTAGGGTTGTTCTGCTGGAAACACCAGCTGTGGCGGCACATATCCTCTATACCGTACTGTGCCTCCCATCCAAGCTCAGCCTTGGCCTTGGCGGGATTGCAGTAACAGGTGGCAATATCGCCCGGGCGGCGGGGTTTGATTACGTAGGGAACCTTTATGTTGTTTGCTTTCTCAAATGCTTTTACTACATCCAGCACGGAATAGCCGTGACCGGTACCAAGGTTGTAGATGAACAGGCCTGGATTGGTGGAGTCTGACTTAAAGTCCGGTGCAAAGCACTGGAGGGCTGCCACATGACCACGGGCCAGGTCCACAACATGGATAAAGTCACGAACTCCGGTGCCGTCGTGAGTTGGATAGTCATTGCCAAACACTCCAAGTTCCTTACGCATGCCTATGGCTGTCTGGGTAATATAGGGCATAAGGTTGTTTGGTATGCCGTTGGGGTTCTCACCAATCAGGCCAGACGGATGTGCGCCTATTGGATTAAAGTAGCGCAGGAGCACTACGTTCCACTCCGGGTCTGCTTTCTGAACATCCATGAGAACCTGCTCCAGCATGGACTTGGTCCAGCCGTAAGGGTTGGTGCACTGGCCTTTGGGGCACTCCTCTGTTATGGGGATGATTGCGGGATCTCCGTAAACGGTGGCAGACGATGAAAAGATTATATTCTTGCAGCCATGCTGGCGCATTACATCCACAAGCACAAATACGCCATTCATATTGTTCTCATAATACTCCAGCGGTTTGGCGACCGATTCTCCCACAGCCTTGAGTCCCGCAAAATTTATTACAGCATCTATGTGGTTCTCCGTAAAGACACGGTCCATTGCAGAACGGTCACGTACGTCAGCCTGTACAAATGGAACGGTATGTCCGGTTATCTGTGCAACACGGCGGAGCGCCTCTGGCTGAGAGTTTACAAAGTTATCTACCACAAGTACGCTGTGGCCTGCTTTCTCCAGTTCAATGATTGTGTGGCTGCCTATATATCCGGCACCACCAGTAAGAAGGATGTTCATATTGTTAATGGGGTTGTTTAAAAAGAAAAACAAAGTTCCCTCTCCCCTAACCTGTGCATTGGAAAGGCTAAGGCAGACGGAATCTCTAACGGTTCTTGTCCATGCTTAAGGGCACTTGATGTGTGGTGCATTTGCATGTTGAACCAAGACATAAGGGCTCCTATCCAGGAGTTTTATGCAGACTAATTACAAATATATAATATAATAATCGTCCGCGCGCAATGCCTGGACAGGAAATGCTAAAAAAAGTTATGAACAATAATAATTATTAAGAGGCAAGAAAAGAGGAGCGGAAGTACGGCAGGCAGCCTGCTAATTACATGAATTGTATATATTTTTTACCGCCACTACCAACAAAAGCAACTTGCATTTTTATGCCTGTTGTATTTTTTCCAGATAACACATGGGAATGTTGCTTATGGCAACAACTGCTACTCCGCTTATGGCCACAAGCAGTTTGCGGTCCTTGCGTATGCGCTTAACTATACCCTCTGCACCCTTGTAAACGCCCTGTGTAACACGTACACGGTCTCCCTGGGTGTATTGTGGCTGGGGCTCCAGGCACTCAAGATCTGCCTGATTGTTGTTTGCAGATGTTATGAGTATGAACATGTCCATATCTACATCCCTTATTGGATCCGGCTTATGGGTCTTTTTATCCACATAAACCATTAGATGTTGAGAATTTTCCTTACGGAAACTATCTATCTGAGAGGATGTACAGCGTATAAAGAACAGACCTTTAATAAGGGGTATCTCCGAGTGTACCAGGGAGCCGCTTTCCATAGACTCTACTGTACGCATGGCATAATAGGTCTGGTAGCCATATTCTGCAGCCTTTAGCAGCTGCTGGGGACAGTAGTTAAAGAATGAACGCACTGCATACCAGTGCAGGGAGTTGTCCGGTTTGGGAACTCTGAACTGTTGGTCTGACTGGCTGGATGGCATAATAAATCAGGCGTTCCACTCCTTTATGTGCTGCTCCTCAGAGCGCTTGCATACAAGCAGCTGTCCGTTCTTAAGGGAGACTATGTATCCGTCCAGTCCCTGGAGTATTACCTTGCGGGCATCCTCACAGTGGACGGTTGTATCTGTGCAGTCTACAAATGTTACAGGGCCTACGGCTGTATTGCTGTTGGCGTCTGGTTGGAGTTTCTCATGCAGGGAGGTCCAGTTGCCAAGGTCGCTCCAGCCAAAGTCTGCAGGATGGGTAAATACCAGTCCCTGGGCTGCTGCAGGTTCCATTACGGCATAGTCTATGCTTATCTTCTCTGCAGTGGGGAAAAGTGTTTCTACCTTGGATGGATCCTGTACAAGCTGGTCCATGAGTTCTGCAATGGCAGGCTTGTACTGGCGCATGCAAGCGGTTATGGTGTGTGCATTCCACACAAATATGCCGGCATTCCACAGGTAATTGCCTGCTGCCAGATACTGCTGTGCGGTTGCAAGGTCCGGTTTCTCGCGGAACTGCGCTACAGGGACTATCTCTGTAGGTTCCTGTGCAGTCTGCTGCGCACACTGCACATAACCGTAACCGGTTTCCGGACGGTTTGGCGTTATTCCAATAGTTACTATGCGGTTATTGGTAGCCGTGAACTCCAGGGCTGAGGAGATTACACGGCGGAACTCCTGGGGATTGAGCACTACGGCATCGGACGGAGTGACCACAATGTTGCTGTCCGGACAGTCCTGCAATATGCTCCAGCAGGCCCATGCTATGCAGGGGGCCGTGTTACGGGCTGCTGGTTCTGCAAGTATGTGAGACTCGGGGATTGCCGGCAGCTGTTCACGTACTATAGGAACGTAGTCCTTGTTTGTTACCACCCAGAAATCACATTCGGAGCAAACACCCTGAAAGCGGTCAACAGTAAGCTGTATAAGTGTACGGCCGCAGCCAAGTATATCAATAAACTGTTTTGGGAGCTGAGGTGTGCTGAGAGGCCAGAACCTGGATCCTACACCACCCGCCATTATAACGACTTGAGTTTTCATTGTTGGGAATCAGTGCTGATGAGTCATCAATCAGAAATATCATGGTTGGCCACACGTATAAGGTACTGGCCGTACTGGTTCTTGAGCATGGGCTGCGCAAGGGAGCGGAGCTTATCTTCTGTTATCCAGCCGTTGATGAATGCTATGGCCTCCAGGCAGGCTATCTTGAGTCCCTGGCGTTTCTCTATTACCTCCACAAAGGTAGATGCCTCGCTAAGAGAATCATGTGTACCGGTATCAAGCCATGCAAAACCACGGCCAAGGGTCTGAACCTTGAGTTGTCCGTCCTGCAGGAACTCCTGGTTTACAGTGGTTATTTCCAGCTCTCCACGGGAAGAGGGCTTAATGCGTGCTGCTATATCTACCACACGGTTGGGATAGAAATACAGACCTACCACTGCGTAGTTGCTCTTGGGATGGGCAGGCTTTTCTTCTATGGACAGGCACTTGCCGTCCTTGTTGAATTCTGCCACTCCGTAGCGTTCCGGATCACTTACCCAATAGCCAAATACCGTAGCCATGGACTCCTGCTCTGCGCTGCGTACTGCATTTGCAAGCATGGTTGTAAAGTGTGCTCCGTAGAATATGTTATCGCCCAGTACAAGGCATACAGAATCTGAACCAATAAACTCGCGACCTATTACGAATGCCTGCGCCAGACCATCTGGACTAGGCTGTTCGGCATACTGGATATTCACGCCATAATCTGAGCCATCCCCAAGGAGACGCTTGAATCCAGGCAGGTCCTGCGGGGTGGAGATAAGCAGAATATCACGGATTCCGGCCAGCATGAGTACGCTAACCGGATAATAGACCATTGGTTTGTCATAGACAGGGAGCAGCTGCTTGCTTACTCCCTTTGTTATTGGGTAGAGGCGCGTTCCCGAGCCTCCTGCTAGTACTATTCCTTTCATATAAGAAACCGTTAATTCTCCAGGGGAGTATCCAGCACCTCGTACTTGGACTTGTTGCTGCGGAACTCAGGGACAATCTCTTTCATTATGCGGACTATCTCCATATCCTGGAAAGTATAGGATGCCTCCGTAAGTCGCTGTTCGTTCTCCAGTGCTACACTGTAATCATACTCACGGACCTTGGCAGTCATGATCTTGGGATGCGCGGTTGGGATGGTGTTCTCGGCATCGCTGAGTACCTCCTCATAGAGTTTCTCACCGTCACGAAGGCCGGTAAATACAATCTGAATATTGGTGGCACCGCTCAGGCGAATCATGCGCCTGGCAAGATCTACTATTCGTACCGGCTTGCCCATATCGAATACAAAGATCTCTCCGCCATGTCCCATGGTACCGGCCTCCAGTACCAGCTTGCAGGCCTCTGGAATGAGCATAAAGTATCTTACTATATCGGGATGGGTAACGGTAATAGGACCGCCGTTGCGGATCTGCTCACGGAACAGTGGTATTACAGAGCCGTTGGAGCCGAGCACGTTGCCAAAACGTGTGGTAACGAACTGGGTTACACCCTTTACCTTTCCATCTACTATGGCCTGGTTAAGGCTCTGGCAGTATATCTCACATATACGCTTGGAGCAGCCCATTACGTTGGTTGGGTTTACTGCCTTATCGGTCGATATCATAACAAACTTCTTAGTGCCGTACTTGACTGCAAGGTCTGCTATGATACGGGTACCTACTATATTGTTCTGGACGGCCATGGCTGGGTTATCCTCCATCATGGGCACGTGCTTGTATGCAGCGGCATGGAGTACGTACTCCGGCTTGTGCTCACTGAATATAGTCTCCATGAACTCCTGGTTGGTTATGCTGCCTACAATGGTAAGGCACGGCATATCGGGATAGTTCTTGGCCATGTACAGGCGGACGTCGTGCATTGGGGTCTCTGCCTGGTCTATGAGTACCATGTTGGACGGGCCGAACTTAGCAATCTGACGCACCATTTCTCCACCAATGGAGCCGGCGGCACCGGTTATGAGTATGCACTTTCCGGTAAGGTTGCGGCCTATGGCACGCATATCCACCTCTATCTTGTCTCTTGGGAGCAGATCCTCAATCTGGACGTTGCGCATGCGGTCATGGGTAAGGGCCGACTTGCCGTCCCACTGCTCGGCATCGCGGTACACCATGATGTTTACGTTATGCTCCGTAAGGATGTTTATTAGAGTCAGGTCATCACGGAACGGCTCTATCTGGGTGGGGCTTACAAAGAACAGCTTTACGTCATTGTCTTCTATTACCTTGGCAAGCTCCGGAGAACTGGCATAGACCGTGGCTCCAAGTATCTGCTGACCAAGAAAATCTCCCTGAGGGGTTATGAATCCGCACAGGGAGTAGTTTGTGGTTTCCTGGTTGAGTATGTTCTTGGCAAGGCTTATTCCGCCTTCCAGCACACCATATATGAGGATGTTTGTTTTCCTGGCGCTGGTGCGTGTATACTCGTACATGCTCTTTACGCAAAGTCGCACGGTGAACATGGCCAGGGTTGCCATGGTGAATATGATGAGCTGGCCATAGAAGTTAGGCAGGATTAGATGTTCTGTAATGCCCAGCAGTTTGATAACGTGCGATAATACGTAGGCCGATGCCGCTCCTGACATGCTGGCCAGGAAGATGTAATGCAGGTCATGTGCCGTAGAGAACCTTATTATGCCACGATAAGTGCGGAATACTACAAAGAATATTGCGTAGATAAATACGTTTACAAACAGGCCGTGGGTATTTGCCATGAACACAGGTATAGACTGGAAAGCCTCCGGACGGGTAAAGAACATAGACATATACCCGGCTATGAGTACTATCATGCTGTCAATTATGAGCAGGCACCAGTGCGGAAGCGACTTGTTTGAGAAGTACCAGTTTATAAACGAGTACAGATGTTTTTTCATTTTGTTCTGCAAATAAGGATAAAATGGTTGTGGATTTAACCAAATCTGGAAAACCACTTTCACAAATATAGTGGATGGGGTTGAATTTTACACAATGAAAAATACATTTTTTTTGAATTGTGCAGAAAATTGATGGATTGCTATGCAGAATGGATAAAAAAAAGTTAATTTGCATGCTTATGGGAAAGACATCAAAAAATATTCTGGCAAGAGTTCTGCTTGCTGCAATTACAGTGATTGCCGTAGCAGGCTGCGACCAGGAAAAGCCAATAATAAAGATAATTCCGGATCCGGAACCAGAACAGATAAAGTTAGTAAAGCAGATGTTCACCATGATGCCCGATACCGTGGCACTGATGGACATGGACAGCGCCATGGTTTGGCTAAGAACCATTCCGTATGACCTGCTTACCAGCGATAGCCTGGCCACTGTACAGGTGACCGATTCCACTGGCGCACCCTACCCTTATGCCGAAATCCGCCACATGGACCTGCGCAAGGACAGTATATGGAACATTATGGTAGGCCTTAAGGATGGCTGGAAGACAGGAGATGTATTTGGCATTATGTATGCCGACAGCGATACGGTTCTTTACAGCGACCTTATGGTGCTCAAGAACGTACTCAAGCATTACGAGGTAAACCTAGTGGGTGGCAGCACAGCCGCATGGACCAAGACCGATTATCCAACGGTACGCGTGCGTACAGTGCCATGGGATGCAGTGCAGAAGGACAGCGCAACATTTGCAATCTGCGATACAGCCGGCGTGTCCAGCATGCTGTACTCTTTCCAGAGCAAGGAGTTCATACCCCAGGACAGCACTTGGGAGATAAAGATAAGGCTCAGGGCCCCGTCCAGCATGCCCGATACCATGTTTGTGGGTCTGCAGCTGGTACTGAGTGACCAGACCGTGCAGAGCGAGCCCATACTGCTGCGCAAGGTTGACCTTACGCTGAACAACATAAGTCTGGCCAACGGCAAGAACATGTCTTTCGATGCCAACACAAACACCTTTAAATACACCCTGCCCAAGGTGACCGACAGGTTTGACAGCCAGAGCATGACCTTTATACACAGCGGCGACATGGTTTGCTTGGGCGACAGCGTGCTGAGCGACACACTGAGCCACAAGCTGGATTTCAGCGACGGCCCGGTAACGGTTAGCGTATGGGCTGGCGGCCTGCACAGGGACTACAAGGTTGCACTCAAGAGCAACACCGGCCTGCCTGTAGTCAGGATAAACACCGGCAGCAAGAAAGTTACCAGGCGCGACACCTGGGTAGAGGGCATTACAATGAGTATTGAGTTGGCCGATGGTACCCTGGATTACAATGATACTCTGAGCGTTAAGGGCCGTGGCAACGGTACATGGACCGAGCCTGAGAGGCATCCAAAATACAGGAACGGCACAGTCAAGTATGCCAAGAAGCCGTATGCCCTCAAGCTGAACAAGAAGGCCAAGATCCTGGGCATGCACAAGAACAAACGCTGGATCCTGCTGGCCAACTACAAGGACCGCACGCTGCTCAGGAACGAGGGTGCGTACTGGCTGTCCCGCCAGACTGAGTTCCCCTACACCGTGAACGGCCAGTATGTGGAGCTTATTTGGAACGGCGTGCACATAGGAAACTACTACCTGTGTGAGCAGGCCCGCATAGACAATCACCGCATTGACATTAAGGAGCCAGACCTGGCCAACCCTGCCAACGGTGGTTTCTACATGGAGATAGACACATATTATAATTATGGTAAGGAGAACTCCGAATGGGCCGATAAAGGCACAGACCTTGGTTTCTGGTCCAGTAGGTTCAACCTGCCGTACATATTCAAGGATCCGGACAGCGACGAGACGGGCAAGATGCTCACTACATCCTCTGCATCCTACAAGTACATGTACAACTTTGTAAAGGACATGGAGACGGCCATCTACAGTGCCAGCAGCACCAATCATGGCTATGAGAAGTACCTGGATGTAGATAGGGCCATAGACTTTATGCTGCTCCAGGAGATTACCATGAACCATGACTCCTACAACAGCTGGCCCAAGGATGGTCCGCACAGCGCTTTCCTGTACATGGATTCCTGCGGCAAGATGTGTTTTGGTCCGGCATGGGATTTTGACTACCACACGTTTATGCCTACCTGCCAGACTAACAAGCCGGGCAGCTACTGGGAGCAGATTGACCTGGCCAAGGAGTGGATGATACTGAACACCAGCGCAAAGACCAATAGCGGCAAGTACTATTTTGAGTACCTCATGAGGGACAAGAAGTTCAAGAAACGCACCGTGGAGCGCTGGGATATGTACAAGAATGTATGGAAGGCTGGTTTTGCCGAGCATATAGACATGATGGCCGACAGCATCCGCACGTCAGAATCTGCCAACTGGAAGATATGGGGCAGCAGCAATCCTAACGACATTAACCCCAACGGTGACCAGAATCAGGATCTTACCCTGTCATTCAGGGATGCGGTTTCCCGCATGAAGACCGGCTTTAACAACCGCTGGGACTGGATGAACGGCAAGATGGAGACGTTCCGCAAGGACGTTGCAGGTTACACGGAGTAATCATTGGGGCCCCACACACCGGAGGACCCACATCGGACCAGTATCGGTACTTTATCGGTCCAGTATCGGTCCCCAGTAAAAAACAGGATCAGTTTACATAGAACAGCACACCGGCTCTGAATCCAGGGCCGGTTTTGTCATACAGGAGGGTGGCCGAAAATGCGTACTGCTCTGTTATGGCGCACTTAAAGTCCAGCGAACCACGCATATAGCCCGACCAGTAGCTCTTGGCGGTGCCTACGTTGTCAAACCATACGCCCGAGTAGCCAATCTGCGGGGTAAGGCGGAACCTGTTGAGGGCTCCCATCATAAAGCTCCAGCCGGCAGAGGCCTGGAAGGCTACGGTGTTTGTTACGCCTATGTGGACTATGGTGCTCTGCTCAAGGTTAATGTGGTTAATGTAGCCGCCCCAGGTGTTTCCTACGCCCCAGCCCTGGGCATTTACGCCGCTCTTTTCAAAGACTATGGTGGTGTACATTTCCTTGCGGTCAAAGAAGTAATGCGGGCGTGGCACAAGGCCGGCGGTTACGTGCGACTCCAGGCGTGCGGCCACGTCGAACGTTACGTATGTATTAAGGTAGCCGTCCATCTCAAAACGGGCGCTGTAGGTACCGTCCTCTATGGTGGTTATGCGCAAGGGGGTCTGGCCCTGGAACACATCATCTATATATACGCGCGCGCCACGGGGATTGGTCTCAAAGAATACGGAGCCGTTGCCCTGGGGACCACGGCCTATCTGCAGCGGGGTGCCGGTTACGGGGGCGTACTCGTAAGGCTGGTAGTTATCGTCTATTACAAGTGGGTCCTCATACTGTGCATGGAGCATGCTGCTCAGGCTCAGGGCGAGCATGAGGAGGGCCGTGCGGGCAATTTTGAAACGCGTTTTCATACGTTTATATGATTGTGTTCGTGGCAAAAGGTTTAATGGGCCATGCACGCACGCTGTTGTTTTTAAAGGAATTGTGTATATATATGCAGTATGGGCTCTATGTTTGCCTGCCAGCGGCAAGTTTATGCTGTATTTGTTTGCGGCAAATGTAAAAGGGGGTTATATTTGCATTATTGTGATAATGATAAAAACTACTAATACAAACCTTTATTTACTATGAAACAGAAAAAATTCCTGCTCAGTGAGGATGAGATTCCAAAAGCGTGGTTCAACATTCAGGCTGTAATGCCTAACAAACCTATGCCTTTCCTGCACCCCGGCACCCGCCAGGCGCTTAAATCAGAGGATCTGTATCCTATCTTCTGCGAGGAATGTGCCAATCAGGAGCTTAACCAGACCGATGAGTGGATTGAGATCCCTGAGGAGGTACGCGAGCAGTACGCCGGTTACCGCTGCACTCCTCTGGTAAGGGCTTATGACCTTGAGAAGGCCCTGGATACTCCTGCACATATCTACTTTAAGAACGAGAGTGTGAGCCCTGCCGGTTCACATAAGCTCAACTCTGCACTGGCTCAGGCTTATTACGCTAAGAAGCAGGGTATTACAAACCTTACAACCGAGACTGGCGCTGGCCAGTGGGGAGGTGCCCTCTCCTACGCTACCAAGAAGTTTGGTATAGACTGCGCCGTTTATATGGTTAAGGCCAGCTTTAACCAGAAGCCTTACCGTAAGTCTATTATGCAGACCTTTGGTGCTGCCATTACCCCTAGCCCATCCATGTCCACCCGTGCAGGTAAGGATATCCTGACTGCAAACCCCAACGACCAGGGTTCTCTGGGTTGCGCTATCTCCGAGGCTATTGAGCTGGCTGTATCTACTCCTAACTGCAAGTACTCACTGGGTTCCGTGCTGAACCACGTGTGTCTGCATCAGACCGTTATTGGTCTGGAGGCTGAGAAGCAGATGGCCATGGCCGGTGAGTATCCAGATATTGTTATTGCATGTTTTGGCGGTGGATCAAACTTCTGCGGTCTGGCCCTGCCGTTCATGCGCCACACTATAAAGGAGGGTAAGAAGACCCGTTATATTGCTGCCGAGCCTGCATCGTGCCCCAAGCTTACACGCGGTAAGTTTGAGTATGACTTTGGCGATGAGAGCGGTCTTACTCCTCTGCTGCCTATGTACACCCTGGGCCATACTTTCAAGCCCGCTACCATCCACGCCGGTGGTCTGCGCTATCACGGTGCAGGTGTTGTGCTGAGCCAGCTCATGAAGGACGGTTACATGGAGGCTGTGGATATTGAGCAGAACGAGTCTTTCAAGGCTGGTGTGCTGTTTGCCCAGACCGAGGGTATTATTCCTGCACCTGAGTCCTGCCACGCAATTGCAGTTACAGTGCGTGAGGCTCTCAAGTGCAAGGAGACCGGCGAGCAGAAGACTATCCTGTTCAACCTGTCCGGTCACGGATTTGTAGATATGAGCGCTTACGATCAGTACATATCGGGCGAACTCCAGGATTTCCACATCTCCGACGAAGAGCTGGCTAAGTACATGGCCAGTGCCGATGCCCTGAACAAGTAAGAATTTGGCCCCACATGGGGTGGCAATTCACCCCACAATGCCCTCTGACATCACTCACAGGGGCATGTTTGCCACAAAAGGCTGTACGTTACGGCGTGCAGCCTTTTTTATGTGTAATTTTGTACTCAAAGTAATCCTGTAGCCGGGTTGCCCGGTGTAGGGAACATTTATGTTTAACTTGGCCGCGAGCCGGGATGCCCGGAAAGGCCTAAATACTTTATTACATTATGTACGACATTACGTTTATTGAGAGGTTCCAGAGAACCGTAAAGAAGCACTGGGACATGCCTGCCCTTGATGACTATCACAAGAGCACAGAGACCTATGGTGAGCTGGCTGCTAAGATTGAGATGAACCAGATCATGTGGAGGGCTGCCGGTATAAAGAATGGCGACAAGATTGCGCTCAACGCAAAGAGCAGCGCCGGATGGATTAGGACTTTCATGGGTGTTATGACCGGTGGTCATGTAGGTGTTCAGCTGTTTGACGGCTATACCCCATCCGATACAATGAAGCTGGTTAACCACTCCGACAGTGTGCTGCTTTATACCGAGAAGCGCATGTATGCCAACATGGACTTTGAGCAGATGCCAGCCCTGATGGGTGTAATTGATATAAACACCGGCGAACTGCTGGCCAGCCGCGGTGGATTTGACGCTATCTACAACAAGCGCGAGCAGCTCATGAATGAGGCTCACCCCAACGGCATGACCAAGGACGACGTTAACTACGCCAAGCGCGGTGATGACGAGGTTTGCGCTTTGAACTATACATCGGGCTCAACAGGTAACCCAAAGGGTGTTATGCTGACTGTCCGCAACTTCAGTGCCAACTCTTACCTTATTCCTATACACTCACCTTACAAGGAGGGCGACAACTATCTGAGCGTTCTGCCTTTTGCACATATCTTTGGTATGATGTTCGATGCCATTGAGCCTCTGTGCATGGGTATGCATCTGTTCGTTCTGGGTCTGCCACCTGTTCCATCTTACCTTAAGCCTGCCCTGATGGAGGTTAAGCCACGCGTATTCTTTGCCGTGCCTCTTATCCTCATCAAGATGCTTGACCACACAATCGGTGAGTTTGCCAACAGCAAGTCCGGTAAGGCCAAGCTGGCTGACTACAAGAACAACCAGGATTTCTGCAAGGCCCTGCGTACCATTTTCATGAGCGCATTCGGTGAGAACATTGAGGTTCTGGTCACCGGTGGTGCCGCCATGGCATTTGACCTGGAGGAGCTCATGGCCAAGAAGCTGGAGATCCCATTTGTAACCGGTTACGGTATGACAGAGTGCTGCCCGACCATCTCTCTGGGTACAGTTGGCAGCTATAAGATGAAGTCTGCCGGTGAGATTACCGCCGAGGGTATTGAGTGCCGCATAGACTCTGCCGATCCTGAGCATATTCCAGGTGAGGTTCTGGTTAAGGGTGACTGCGTATTCTGCGGTTACTACAAGAACCCAGAGGCTACAAACGAGGTTCTGGGCGCCGACGGTTGGTTCCGCACCGGTGATATGGGTACCATGGACAAGGATCACACCCTTTTCCTTTCCGGCCGCTGCAAGAACATGCTGCTGTCAAGCAATGGTCAGAACATCTTCCCAGAGGAGATTGAGGTTGTTCTGAACACCCTGCCTTACGTTCAGGAGTCTCTGATTGTTGACCGCAAGGGCCAGCTGGTAGCTCTGATTGTTCCAAACAACGACCAGGTAACTGCAAGCGGTATGGATGCCGATGCCCTGAACTCAGTAATGGCCGGTAACCTGGTCAAGCTGAACCAGGAGATCCCAGCCTACTCTCACGTGAGCAGCTTTGAGCTCAAGTTTGAGCCATTTGCCAAGACTCCAAAGGGTAGCATACGTAGATTTATGTATAAATAAGAATATTATTTATTATGAAAGAGCATAGAGTAGTTATTACCGGTATGGGCGTTATATCGCCCATCGGTAACAGTATTGCAGAATTCAGGAACAGCATTGAGAACGGTATTTGCGGTATCTCAGAGCTGACTGGAATGGATGAGTTTGGTCCTCTGACCGTTCATGTAGCTGGTATGATCAAGGATTTCAAGCCTACAGAGATGGGTATGGATCCAGCCAGCGTACGCAAGAGCGACAAGTTCAGCCAGTATGGTATTTGCGCAGCTGTGCAGGCCATGCAGGACAGCGGCCTTAAGGCTGGTGAGAACATTGACCCTTCTCGTCTGGGTGTGTATGTTGGTTCAGGTATTGGCGGCATGCAGACTTTCATTAACCAGACTCTGGTTATGGCTAACGAGGGTTCCAAGCGCGTTTCTCCAAACTTTATCCCTATGATGATTGGTAACCTGGGTGCCGGCAACATTGCCATCAAGTGCAACGCTCAGGGTCCTTGCCTGCCGGTTGTATCGGCCTGCGCTACCAGTACACATGCCGTTGGTGAGGCTTTCCGTGCCGTTAAGTACGGTCTGGCCGATGCCATCATTACCGGTGGTACCGAGGCTGCCGTAAATCCGCTGGCTATTGGTGGTTTTGCCAACATGAAGGCACTCACCACCGCCGAGAACCCTCTGGAGGCATGTCTGCCTTTTGACAAGCGCAGAGGTGGATTTGTAATGGCCGAGGGTGCCGGTGTTATGATCCTGGAGGATTATGACCACGCTGTAGCCCGCGGTGCAAACATCATTGCCGAGGTGGTTGGTTACGGTAATACCTGCGATGCTTACCACTACACTGCTCCACGTCCAGACGGCTCAACAACTGCTGCCTGCCTGTCTCTGGCCCTCAAGGAGGCTGGTTACACCGATAACAAGCAGCTGTACATAAACGCTCACGGTACTGGTACAAGCCTGAACGACAAGTGCGAGACCGTTGCATTCAAGATTGCTCTTGGTGAGGCCGATGCCCGCAAGGCTATGATCAGCTCAACCAAGTCTATGACCGGTCACATGCTGGGTGCCACAGGTGCTGTGGAGCTGATTGCCAGCGCTCTGGCCCTCAAGAATGGTGTGCTGCCTCCTACCATTGGTTACAAGGAGCCGGATCCAGATTGCGACCTGGATTACATTCCAAACACCGCACGCCAGCTGCAGGCTGACTTTGCTCTGTCCTGCTCTCTTGGATTTGGTGGTCACAACGCCAGCGTAGTCCTCAAGAAGATCTGACGCTGATGGACAAGGAATATCTTAAGACGATCTTGCCTCACAGGGAGCCTATGCTCCTTGTGGACAAGTCGGAACTCACTGAGAACGGTGCTGTATCGGAATACACCATTCCCCAGGATCCATACTACACCCAGGGCCATTTTCCCGGCAACCCCATTGTTCCGGGCGTAATCCTGTGCGAGATTATGGCTCAGGGCAGCGTACTGCTGTTCGAGGATCAACTCAAGGGCAAGATTGCGCTCTACGCTGGCATGGACAAGGTCAGGTTCAAGAAGAGCGTGCGCCCCGGCGACAAGGTTGTGGTCAACTCCCAGGTTATAAGCAGCCGCGGTGCGTTCCTCTCTGTGCAGGCCCAGGCCACCGTTGATGGCGAGCTTTGCGCCAGCGGCACCCTGAGCTTCATGCTCGTGGCGCAGTAACGCCCTCTGCTCGCGCGGCTCTCGTGGCTCGCTCGTGGCTCGTGGCGTGGTTTTCCGCGTTCGTGCGTATTATTTCCGCCACAGATGGAAACACGCATCGGCCCCACTAGCCTTCTCAAGGCACTTTACGTTTCCCACCACCCTTTTTTAGCGTGGTGGGTTTCATTTACCCCTTCCACAACCCTCTCTATCGCATCCCCGTGTTTCCATCCTTGGCGAGATTTGGCGAGAAAGAAAATAGTAACGTACGCGTAAACGCGGAGAAAGCGCGAAAAAAATACATGCATGGGAGCGCGGGGTTGTTATGATTTTTTTAGTATTTTTACATCCATTAATGGGAATGAAACCCTCAGCGGGGGAGAATACTCGGCGGGGACAGAATAACAAGACAAAACCAATTAAATGAATGATATGAGAAAAATCTTTACTCTTATGATGGCGGGAATGTTTGCTCTTACGGCATGGGCCCAGGAGCAGGTTATTCCTGAGTACTGCCTTGAGAACGACAAGGTACATGCGTACCTGGGCCGAGGCACCTACCCCGATGACGACTATTCGTTCTCATGGATCATGGATTATTGCTACAGCTATCCATGGAACTGGAAGGTAGAGGGAAAGGGCGTGCGCCTGGACATCCCAAAGCCAGTTACCCTGCGCCTGGAGAAGGCCCTGGATACTGAGAGCACGCTGTACGTGAGCGAGAACAGCAATCTTGAGGATGCGTGGACCTTTACCATCCCCGCAGGTCAGGATACTATAGATATTTACAACCTGATTCCGGGCCGCATCTACAATTACGCCGTTAAGGCCGATGGTCAGGCCCAGGCTGCTGCAAGCGGTCAGTTCAAGACAACTGGCAAGCTGCGTATGCTCAAGATTGACGGCATATTCAACGTACGCGACCTTGGCGGTTGGGAGGGCCTCAAGGGCTACCCCATGAAGTACGGCAAGATTATACGCGGTTCACGACTCAACGTAAACAACGCCAGCACCAAGATCATTACCGACGAGGGCATAAAGGAACTCCGCAAGATTGGCGTAAAGGGCGAGCTGGACATGCGTAACAACAGCAATGCCGCCGGCGCCAAGTACTCTTTCCTGGGGTCCGATATCCCTATCTATAATGTAGAGAATGCCTACAGCAGCCGTATTGCCACATTTGCCGATGCGCCCCAGAGTATTATGGGTGTAAACAAACTGATTGAGTGGTTAAAGGCCGATAAGCCCGTATATACCCACTGCTCAGTTGGTGCTGACCGTACAGGTACGGTGGTGTTCCTGGTTGGTGCAGTCTGCGGTATGTCCCAGGATGCCCTGGCCAAGGATTTTGAGCTGACTTCTTTCTCCGGCGACTGGATTGAGAACGAGCGCGACCGTCCAAATCCTGAGCGCCTTATCCGTCAGCGCACCTATGCAGGCCGTCTGGATCCAAACGACAATAACGAGAGTTACAAGTACGCCAAGATGATAGACAAGGTAAAGTCATTCCCCGGCGATACTTTCCAGCAGAAAGTTTACAACCATCTGACCACAGGTGTGAACGGCACCAAGGTCTCTAAGGCCGATCTGGACTGGCTGATCAACTATATGATTGGTCCTCTGGAGGTTACAAGTTCCAAGAGCCTTACCATAGAGAGCGGTCAGACCTCTCAGATTGAGGCTAAGATTGTAAACGTGAGCGAGCTTAATCCTAACCCAGAGGTCAACTATACATCGGCCGACGAGAGGGTTGCAACAGTCAGCGAGACTGGTCTGATTACTGCTGTAAAGGGCGGTAAGACCACTGTTACCGTAGAGGTTGATGGTTTTAAGCAGAGCATTAGCGTGAATGTGCCTCTTAAGGAGACCGTGCTGCCCGACACTATTATCTGCCTTGGCTCAGGCTACCGCTTTAAGGCTGCAAATCAGATTGTTAACGGCTCATTTGAGTATGCAAACCAGTTCAGTAACTGGACTACTGCTACAAAGACAGAACTGAGCGAGGAGCATTTCCAGGTAATCACTGATCCGGTGAACGGCAACAGTTACCTCCAGTCTAAGTCCGATGGTAACGAGTTGTCTTCCAAGTCATTGCGTCAGCAGTGGTACATAAGCAAGAACAAGACCTACGTGTTTGGCTACAGCGTAAAGAACACCAGCGGCAAGATGATTGAGAACGACTCACGTCTGGCTGTAAGCCTGGTCAAGTACACCCAGCCCAAGGTTGAGGGTACGGGCGACAACTTTGAATGGGATATAGCCCCGTCTGTTGCTCAGCGTGCCGACTCACGCGACAGCGGCACCCTTAGCGCAGCTGGCGATACCCTGACCTTTGCCTACCCTAGCTACGACGGCAACTGGACTGATATTCAGTATGTTTTTGCCAATACAGATGGTTACATGTACTGCCAGATCTGGTTTACTCACCTGAGTCAGGATGGCAACAACACCTGTCTGGACAACTTCTATCTGGCTGAGCTGGAGTGCATGGACACCGCAGTGCCAACGGTTCATTCCCCACGCATTGAGGATGGCCGCATGTACAACCTCCTGGGTCAGCCGGTAAGCAACCCCAAGCAGGGCGAGATTGTAATCCTGAACGGCAGGAAATATCTGGTTAAATAACTATTAAACAGCAATATAATGAAACATACTAATATATTTGTTGCTCTGGCTTGCGGCCTGGTCATGGCATCGTGCGCAGGCAACAGCATTCAGGAAAACGCCACAGAGCAGCCAACAGTAATCCGCGAGTTGAGTGTTAAGGCCGATGCCTTTACAATGGACAACTCTACCCGCTCAACAATAAGCAATACGCTTGAGTTCAAATGGGCCAAGTCCGACAAGATTGGCGTTTGGCCAACCATGGACAAGGATTTAACGACCGATGCGTCGCAGGTTGTATTCTCAACCACAGGCACTACCCAGACTGCTACTTTCTCTGGCAGCGGATGGGGTCTGCTTCCGGATCATACCTATTACGCTTATTTCCCTTACAGCGCAACGGCATCGGCCCGCGAGGTTAGCGGCACCTATACTGAGAGCCTTACACAGTCTGCCAACAACAACACCGGCCACCTGTCAAAGAACGACTTTATGTACTCCGAGTGCGCTGTTCCGGCACAGGGTAATATGGCACAGTTCCAGTTCCATCACTTTGGCAGCATAATGAGGGTTATTGTAAGAGTGCCCCAGGAGTATTCTGCCACTACTTTTGCCAAGACAACCATTCAGTTGGCCGACTCTGTGCTGACCAAGAGCTTTACCTATAATCCTACTGCCCAGGAGCCTCAGATTGTGCCTGTTACACGTACTGACCGTCAGGTTCTGACTACCAAGTTTGCCCCTGTGAACGAAGAACTGAGCCTGTGGTTCCTGATAGATGAGATAGACCTGAGCGGCAAGACCATAAACATTAGCGTGCAGAGCAGTTCCAAGACTCTGACAGGCCAGTTTACCGGTGTAAACCAGCCACGTGGCAAGGCTCATCTGTACTATGTAAGCGTGAGTGAGTAAGGGCTGCAGAAGGTTTTTTGCAGGTTTGTTTTTGTGTGCGGGTAATAATTATTTACTGATTATTCATCTATGTAAAAGGAAAGTGTTATTTTTACACGCATTAAAAGAAGTTCTAACTATCAACAAATAAAATATGAAAACTATTAAAACTGCTTTAGCTAGTCTGGCACTTGTTATGGGTGCTATGGTTATGTTCACTTCATGTGGTTCTTCTAACGCTCCCAAGAAGCCAAAAGGTATTGTGCTCCAGGAGGGTGATCCTGCTGTTCTTACAAACGAGAACGGTTTTACTACCATTGAGTTCCCAGCTAACCCAACATCGGACGACATGAAGTTCTATGACACCGACTTTATTGGCTACATGCTGGATTCTAACGCTCCTATGACCACCAGCGGCGACCGTTGGGAGTCTTACGGCGTTTACTACTACATGCACAACGCTAAGGAGTGGCTGCATCAGGGTATCTACGAGAACCCAACAGAGATCAAGGTTTCTCAGATCAAGAAGATCACCATTGCAAACAACCGTATGCGTCTGAGAGAGTTCAACACCATGATGCCTCTGCTGGATGGCTCTAAGGAGAAGAAGAACGATCAGGGTTACCAGAACGAGGTTACCTTTGGCGAGACCTACTATATCTTTATTGATATTGAGCTCCGCTAATAAGCGTTCACATTTATACAAAGGCCCGCGCTCATGAGTGCGGGTCTTTTTTTTACCTTTGTAGTATGATTAGTATTGTTCAGGCTAAGGAGGCCGATGCCCCATTCGTTGCCAAATGTGTATGTATGGCTCTGCATCATGAGCTGACCGATGATGAGTTGGTTCCAGTTGCGGCTATATGCAGGAGGACCGATGTTCTGTATTCCTACAGGTTTGCACTGATTGCACTTGTGGATGGCAGGCCAGCGGGACTCTGTCTGTGTTATGACGGTGCCCACTATCATGAGATGCGCAACATAACCTTCCCCCTATTCTCCCAGGGAAACGAGGAGATGGATCTGGAGAATGCGCAGGACGAGGCTGTGGCCGGCGAATTCTACATGGATTCCCTGGCAGTGCTTCCGGAGTTCCGCCGTATGGGTATTGGCAGGATGCTTATGCTGGCACAGATAGAGAAAGCCAGGCAGATGGGATTCAATAAGGCTACCCTGCTTGTTGATCCCGATAATCCATCGGCCCAGCAGCTATACAGATCTATTGGTTTTAAGCATCAGGAGGACTGTTACGCCTTTGGCCAGATTTTCTGGAAATGGGCGGTGGAGCTGTAGAATGCGCTGCTCAGGAGTAGCTGTGCATGCCGCCTAGAAGCATGTTTACTCCAAAGTAGGTTATTAGCACACTCAGGAATGCCACTATTGTAAAGAGGTGCAGGAACCGTGGGTTCCGCAGTCTTGGCAGTGATGCTCCGTGCAGCGATGCAGAATATATAAGTATTGTTATGAGTGCCCAGGTCTCCTTGGGGTCCCATGACCAGTAATTTCCCCACGATACATTGGCCCAGATGGCGCCCAGGAAGGTTCCGGTTGTTAGCAGGAACACTGCAGGGTACAGGATTACCAGGCTTATGTCCGCCAGGTCACTGCGGGCATTGCTGTTACGGATGAGCAGTCCCATTATTCCGTTCAGGGCGGCCAGTCCGAACAATGTGTATGAGATCATCATGCAGCCCACGTGGATTGCCAGAAGCGGTGACGCCAGCACTGGCTTGAGAGGTTCTATCTGCGAGTCATGGTTTCCAAGTCCGGCTACCAACAGGGCAAATCCCGCCAGCAGGAAAGCCATTGGTGCAATTACCGGCAGTCTCTTTATGTAGGCCCATGCCGCCAGCATGGCGCACCATGCTATGAGCATCATCATTTCAAATCCGCTGGCCATTGGGATGTGGTGCTGTACATACCATCTGAGGCCCAGCACCAATGTAAGGAATACAAATACGAGTACTGCAACGGTAATCTCTGTCTTTACAACGGCGCGTGGTATTCTCTTTCCTCTGGCCGTGTACACTCCTGTCATTGCAAACAGCACTATTCCCAGGGTTAACAGTCCCATTGCTAATGGTTTAGGATGGTCCAGCCTATAATACAGACTCTCCGCCGCTGACTGCTCCGCCTGCTCTGCCACGAGGTCAGTATTAAGCGCAGCGGGTTCTGTCTGGGCGGTTGCGGATTCAGTCTGGGCGGTGATGTTCTGCGTATCGTCTGTTATGGGACTGGGATTTGCATGAGCCCATGCCTGGGAGCCTGCCACAAGCAGTACCATGAGTGTGGTCCGCTTGCTTATGCGTGACAGAGCGGCCCTGAATCCTGACTGCTTTACAAAAAAGAATCCCAGAAGCGATGCCATGAGAAGATAATATCCGGCATAGCTTACGGGAACTCCCCAGGGATCGTGGCTTACAGATAGCAGTGTGCCGTTAAGGTCGCGGTCATAGCTGTTCTGGAAGAATCTGTACCCATGGTATTTGAGGGGATGGTTCATGCTTATTTCAGACTGGAACTGCTTTTCTCCGTCTGTTACACTGACTATGCTCGTGTAAGCCATTGGGGTTTGCGTTCCCGGATAGTAAGCAATGCTGAACTCCTTGAGTTCCAGCGTAAAAGGCATTGGAGCACGCATGTGGTCCTCATCCTCAAAATAGTCCAGGGGAGCAGCCTGCCTAAGGTGAAGCCAGCCACTCTCTGACGTAATGTGTGTGGTAAGGGCGCCTGCCAGGATGAGTATCAGGCCTATGTGCAGTGTCATTACGGGTACCCGCTTGGGCACTCCCACCCTAATGGTCAGGATGAGTCCACTGACGGCAGCCACGGCCCACAGAATGATGAACACCGGATTGTGGTACACCAAGTCTAAAGCTGAATGTGTCCCGTATATCTTTTCAATGACAGTCGCAGCTATCATACTGATTACGATAGCCGACATTGAAACCATTACAAACATTTTTAGAATTCTGTTCACCGGTCCTGATATTATTGTTTTTGCACAAAGGTACTCTTTTCATTTACTAAAATATGGTAAAATGATACTTATGAAGGATTGAGACTGACAAATAAAGCCCCAATGGTTGCTATATTTGCGTATCAAAAAAAAACAAATGACATGGTCAAGCTTAGCAACAACTACGAAATACCTCAGATTGGAGTCGGTAATATGTTCAAGACACTGACAAAAGCGGTTGCAGTCCTGACTGCAGTTCTCATGGCAAGTTGCGGTAGCCAGCCATTCACGATGGAGGGTACCGTGGAATCATCAATCAAAGAGTTATTCATATCGGTAGGAGTTGAAGGTGATTACGACACATTCCTGCCTGAGGAAAAACTGACAGTTACAGACGGTAAATTCACATACCAGAAGGATATCACTGAGATTGTACCTGCACGCATAAGGAAGGACAACAGTTTCTATATTACAGTATATCTGGTTCCAGGCGAGAAACTGAACCTTGATTTTCTTGGCTATGGATTCAAGTATGACGGTTCAGGAATCTACCGGGAGTGCCGTGCGGCAGACCAGGCAATTACCCCGGCACGCAGTGCAATGGATGACTGTTACCAGTATATTTACGGAGCAAAGACACAGGAAGAGAAAATGGCCTACCAGGATACGCTGAACAGGCGCAGTGAAGAGTACTACGGCAAACTTGTAAGCTATTTCAACAGCAATAAGGATGTCGAAGGAGCCGTGCTTTTCCTGTCAGGCGAATACTCAGTTGACAACATCTACAATGGAATCAGCCAGAGCATGAAACAGGGCCGCGTAGGCAAGTTCCTGAAGAGCCGCATAGACCATGCAGAGAAGATGCAAGCCATACAGGAAAGTGAAGAACAGGAAGAGATGAGCAGGATCAATGCAATGAATGGAACCCTTGCCAAGAATTTCACCCTGAACGACCTTGACGGCAATCCCCTTTCACTGTCTTCCCTGCGTGGCAAATATGTCGTACTTGATTTCTGGGGGTCCTGGTGCGGATGGTGCATCAAGGGATTCCCTGACATGAAGAAGTACTACCAGAAGTACAAGGACAAACTTGAAATCCTGGGCATTGACTGCAACGATTCTGATGAAGCATGGCGCGCCGCTGTAAAGAAGCACGGACTGCCATGGCTGCATGTTTACAACCCTAAGGAAAGTTCTCTGGTCAATGACTACAATGTCTCTGGATTCCCTACCAAGATAGTTATTGACCCAGCAGGAAAGATTATCAAGGTAATTGTTGGCGAAGACCCTGAATTCTATACCTATCTGGACGGATTGTTCTGACCATGCATCAGCGCAGCAACTCTACCTTAATAACTCTTGAATAGCGCTGCGGTGTAACCTGGTATGCAGGGAGCACGTAGCAGCAGGTGCAGCCAACGCCCGTGGTAGCGTAGTCCAGGTTAAGAGTTACGCCGTCCTGACGCTCAATCTGGTACTGGAAACGCGCACGTGTAAGGTTATCGGTGCTGAATGAGCTTGCATTGAAGTTAAAGAGCTGATCCATAGAGAACCTTATTCCATGACCCTCCGAGTCACTCAGGGTAACCCAACGGTTATCGCAGCGCAGTCCGTGATCCTGCGGAATGAGGTACGGCTCATACATCTCATTGACTGTAGTCTTGTATATACCTACAGCATAGCCGCTCTTACGGTCCGGATAGTTCTCTTCTGGACCACGGCCGTACCAGTTAACCTGCTGCATGTCGGCAGCCAGAGTCATGGTAAGACCTATACGTGGGTACAAGCTTGGCTGTGAACCTACAGGGTCTATGGTGTGATTGATAGTCATGCTGCCATTGGCAGATATAACAAAGTGGTACTTCTCATTCACGCCATTAAAGCTGCCACCAAAGATATAGGTGTCCAGCTGGCGGTTCACTACCCCACCAAACTGAGTCATGCAGGTAACATCTATCACCACATCGTCATCAAGGCGTGAAACCTTGCATGAGAGAGGCACTCTAGACAGATTGTCCATATTGGCGCTGTACCATTCGTTGGCTATCTGGCGGCCGTTCCAGTCCTTGCGGTTGTGGTATGTAATGTTACCCTGGCCCCAGTCATCTACCTCGTTGGCAATAGGCGCACGCCATACGTTGGCTGCCAGAGGTTCCTTGAGCAGTTCCTTTCCGTCCTGAATAATCTGGCAGAGCTGACCGTCGGCCGAGAATCTGTACTCAAAACCATCGCCCGATACCAGGATGCCATCCTCGTTCTGCTTAAGGTCAAGCCTGCCCTGCGCAGCTGCCTTCTCCTCTGCCGGGATGTTCCAAGGGAGTTCAATCTGGTCCCAGGCAACCTGATGTCCGGCATCGGCCCAAATTTCATCACCCTTGAGATTAGTTGAGAACATTATCCTATATTCCTTGCCGGGCTTGATTGACGGCTTGGTAAATGGAACCTTTATTACCTTGCGGCTGGAGGGTTCAACAGATGGAGTGAGCTTGCCCTGCTGCAGGATCTGGTCGTCCTCATAGAGGGCCCAATCCATATTCCAGTGGTCAGTGTTCAGGAATGAGTTGCGGTTCCAGACCTCAAACGAACCGGTCTGGGCCTTGACAAGGCTTACCACAACAGGCTGTGTGCTCTTTTTTACCTGCCAGATCTCTGGCTGAACCGTACGGTCCGGGTAGATGGTTCCGTATGTGCGGCCACCAATTCCGTAGGTATAGAATGTGCCGTCAACTGTCTCGGTCTCAAAGTCGAGCCAGAGAAGCGCGTTTTCAGGCTTCAGTTCATCGGCAGAAAGGACTCGGTCTGAAATGCAGATATTGTCAAGCTGGGCGTCGCACACATAGACGCGGGTGTCCTGGCCGTGTTCCTGAATGTTACGACCAATGTTTACCGGATATGGGGCGTTTACAATGTTTCCGCTTGCGGCAGCCTGGGCCGGCTCAGCATCATCAATTGCTAGAGTCATCTTCTCTCCGTCATAGATAGCAACCACATGGTGCCAGTTGAGTTCCCAATCAGCAGGTAATGTGGCACTTACGGTGCGCTTTCCCCTTGGGGTGTTCAGGTAGAACTCAAGGTTTTCCTTGCCGCGCTGCTGTACGCCGTACTGCCAGCTGCCCTTGGTCAGGAATGAGCCGCAGCTGCTTACAAGTTCGCCCGGACATACGTCAAAGGCAATTGTCAGCTGGTTGCCGGTAATATCAAGGATTGGATCCTGATAAACCTCTATCCACTCGTCATGACCGTTCAGGTCAATCACATGGTTCTTCTTGGTCCTGGCTGTTACAATCTTGGCATGACCCATGATGCCAGACAGGATTCCGTGTCCGCTTGCATCGGCAATCTTGCGTACAGGATCTTTAAGGCCGATAGACACAAAATCCCACAGGGCACCACCCATTGAGCGGTCGTACTTGTACACAACCTCCCACATCTCGTCCAGATTACCGCCGGCATTTCCAGCCACAGAGATATACTCATCCATGAACGATGGGCGTGTGTCGCCATCGAGTCCCTGACCTACTTTCATCTCCAGGGCCGATGGGGTTGGATAACGTGGGCCTATGATGTCCTCGGCGGGATGGCTGTAGGCATTACCACCGTACATCCAGTAGCGTGTGCCGTCAAGACGCTTGCCCTCCTTGATGACCTCGCCAATGAGGACACCCTCACCGCTCTCATTACCGGCGCTCCAGAACAGTACGCATGGCTGGTTGCGGTCACGGTACACGAGCTGCTGTACGCGCTCCAGGTACATTTCCTTAAAGGCCTGATTGCTGCTCAGGCGCTCGGTGGCATGGGCCTCGTCGCCGGTCTCGTCTATGATATACAGTCCGTACCTGTTTGCATATTCCAGGTAACGCGGGGTTGGTGGGTAGTGAGATGTACGTACTGCATTGAATCCAAACTGCTTAAGGATTTTCATGTCCTTCTCTATGAGTTCATCGGGCACCATGTGTCCGGTAACGGGGTCCTGCATGTGGCTGCACTCGGCATTGACCTTTATGTTCTTGCCGTTCAGGTAGAATACGCCATTGCGTATCTCGGTCTCCTTGAATCCTATGTTCTGGGTGCGCTCCTCTATGAGCTGGCCGTCCTCGGAGTAGAGCTGCATGGCCAGAAGGTACAGGTAAGGGGTATCGGCAGTCCACTTGTTTGGATTGGTGACCGTGGTGTTTATATTGACGGTTGTGCTGCTCAGGTTTCCATCAAAGACTGCAAGCGGGCTCTTCTTTTCCAGTATCTTGGCTCCGGTAGCATCGGCCAGGGAAACATTTACATGATAATTGCCCTTCTTAGCCTCAAACTGATTCAGGGTTACGTCTATGCTGAGCGTGGAGTTTACATACTGGTCATCAAGATCTGTAGTAACATACCAGTCATAGATGCAGGTCTTTGGCTTGGCATAGATGTTCACGTCATCAAAGATACCAGCCAGGCGCCAGTAGTCCTGACCCTCCAGGTAGTAGCCGTCGCTGTATTTGGTTACAAGTACGGTCAGCTGGTTCTTTCCCTTCTTGAGGTACTTTGTAATATCATATTCCGATGGCTCCTGAGCACCCTCGTTATAGCCCACGTACTCTCCGTTTATCCATACAAAGCTGGCCGATGCCACTTTCTCAAACCTCAGGATGATTTCCTGGCCGTTCCAGTCTGATGGCACGGTAAACTCTGTCCTGTAGGCGCCGGTTGGGTTGTACTCACGTGGTACGTATGGTGGATTGGGCTGGAATGGAGTGGATACATTCCTGAACAGGGCATCGCCATAGCCCTGCATCTCCCAGTTGGAGGGTACCTGGATGGTGCCCCACTTGCTGTCCTTGAAAGTGGCAGCATAGAAGTTGTCTGGGATCTCCTCTGGGGTTTCTGCAAAGAAGAACTTCCATGTACCGTTGAGCAGCTTGCTCTGCTTGGGTATGTAATATGCGTGGGGCGCCAGCTGGTTCTCACCGAACACCTCTGTATTCTCTATGTAGCTGTAGATATCGCTGATAGTGGTTGGTCCTGCATAGGCATTGCTTGCAATCATTGATGCCGCAAGCGCACACAGCGTTACGGATAACATTTTTCTTCTCATATATTGTTATTTTACTCTTCTGTGCGGGAATAGTGGATGGCGCGGTTCACGTAGTCAAGGAAAGGCTTGGCGGTCCTGAATATATAGGCCAGGCGCTTTGCAAGGTCCGGGGCGAGCACAAACTCATCGGTTGTGGAGCAGCTCAGACAGTAGTTCTTGAGCTTGAGGTAGTCTGCGTATGGTGAGTCGGCCGGAAAGCCCGCCGGTACTTTCTTGAGGGAGTTACCCATCTCCAGCTTGAGCATGGGATGGAGCTCATCCAGTATCTGCTGGAAATCTCCGTTACCGGCATCTATGTCCTCACGCAGTATGGCCAGGGCACGGGGCTCACACATGTAGTCGCCGGCCGCTATCATGTGGCCACTCTCCCACCCGCCACTGGTATCGGTACTTATATGGAAATAGTAGCCGCTGTAGCCCGATTTCTTGCCACCGGGAGCTATGTACACACCCATGTGGGTCTTGTAGGGGTCCTTGTTCTTGGAGAATCGGACATCACGGTATATGCGGTAGGTCATGTTTCCCAAGGCAAGATCTCCAATAGAATTGTCAAACTTGCGTATCTCGGCGAGCAGCTCAAGTGCAAAGGCATCGAACGTCTGTCTGGCCTGCAGGTACTCCTGTTTGTGTTCCTGGAACCACTCGCGGTTATTGTTACAGCTCAGGCTGCGCAAAAAATTCAGTACTTGTTCCATATACTCTACAAATATACAAAAAAAACGCGCAACCGGATGGATTGCGCGCTTCTAAGAGTTATTGATGATTACTTGAACAGGAGCTGTACGAACTGGTTCAGACTACGGCGCCATGTGAGCCATTCGTGAGCTGTACCTTCTGATACATAGCGGGTGTAGTTGATTCCCTGCTTATCAAAAACTGGATCAAGTGCCATGCCGCCCAGGTTCTCCTCTGTTCCGTTAGAGAGGAACAGTACCTTGATGTCCTTGTTGAACTTGGCAGGATCTGCAAATGCACCCTGGTTCATGTTTGGTACACCAAAGATGGCACCGCTGAATGAACCTATGGCGCAGAACAGGTCTGTGTGTGCTGTGCCAATGTTGAATGCCTGCTGACCACCCCATGACAGGCCAGAGATGGCGCGGTGGTTGCGGTCTGTGTAAACGCGGAAATGGCTCTCAATGTATGGCATGATCTCGTCAAGGAGCACCTGCTCAAAGGTTGTGCCCAGACCACCGGGAACAGCGCCCATGTTGTAATCACAGTCACCATTGTCCATTACAACTACCATTGGAACGGCCTTGCCTGCAGCTATGTTGTTATCCAGGATATTGGCCATCTTGCCCTGCTCGTGCCAGCCGGTCTCGTTCTCAGCCATACCATGCTGGAGAATAAAGTATGGGTATTTTTTCTTGGCCTTTGATGTTTCATACTCTGCTGGGGTATATACAAAGCAGCGGCGCATGCACTGGCGTGACTCTGACCAGTAGTGGCACTCGCGTACCTGGCCGTGAGGGATGTCCTTGTTGTAGCTGTAGTAAGCAGCCTCTTCATCGGACTCTGGTACCTCAAGAAGGCTAAAGCAGCTGCCGCTTCCGTACACGGTATATACGTTGGGGTCATTTACGTTTACTCCGTCAACAACAAGACGGTAGTAATGTGGGCCAACTACCAGAGGATCTGTGGTGCCTTTCCACTGGCCTTTCTCATCGCGGGTCATTGGATAGACCTTGCTGCAGATGTCTACAGCTACGCTCTGGGCCTTGGGGGCATTGAGCACGAATGTGGCCCTGTGCTGGTCATCAACACATGGATATACTGCACCTGGTATGCAGTTCTCTGCACTCTTGCCTTCCGGTGGGTTGGGCAGGTTATACTTGTCACGGCTGTACTGCGCATTTACACTGGCGCAAACTGCCATCAGCGCAAAAAAGACTACTTTTTTCATTTTGTTTATACTTATATAATTACATGTTTAGAAATTCTTGGACTTGATGGTCCAGCCTTCTGGAAAACCAGAGAGGTCCTGATCATTGAAGATGCGCTCTCCGTTGAGCTTGTCGCCCTTGAACTGGTAGTCAAGCCATGCCAGTGCCATTGGTGAGAACTCACCGCCAAACTCCTTGAGGTAGGTACCACCGTGGCCTACAGGGAAATTGACCTGTGCAACGGGTGTGGTGTACTTCTCATAGTCCACATTGGCGTTGTTGTAGGCTATATCGGTAGGACCGCCCAGGACATAGAGTGTGGGCTGGTCTATCTTGAGTACAGACTCCGGTGTGGCTCCTGCCATAGACATGGTACCCATGCCTGAGTTCATTATGACGGTGGTCTTTACTCTTGGGTCGGCCGATGCAAATATGCACTGGGCACCTCCGCAAGACATACCCATGGCAGCAATCTTGTCTGTATCGGCATACTTGTAATAGTCTCCCTTCTTATTGGCTACCTGAGCGCAGATCCAGTCCATGGCCTGAATGAGCTGCTCGGCACTGGTTCCGCCTGAATGGTCTGCCTGCTCATGCTGGTATGAGCCTTTATCGAATGGGCCGATACCAATAATGAGGTATCCGTGTGATGCAAGCTCGTTCAGATAGTGCTCGTGCTCCAGTGATGAGTTGGCGCAGGCTCCGTTTCCAAATACGATTACCGGCAGTTTGCCTTTCTTTACTGCGGCTGCCATATCCTGGGGCTGATAGATGGTAAAACCTGGCATTTCTTTCTGACTTACGGCTATGGCCTTGTATGGGCCTGAACCACCGTTGTCAATAATCTTGGAGTCTACTACCTGTGCCTGGGCTGCAGTGCTGAGCAAGCCGAGTGCGCACAGTGCAAATACTGTCTTTCTCATTGTTCTATTAGTTAGTTGTTAATTTCCCGTTTGGTCTACAAATATAGGCATTTATTATTTGTATGGATTGTTTACTACGTTCTGAGGAGTACCACTGAGGTAGTTTTTTAGATTCTGGGCGCAGATTTCCACAAGACGGGTGCGGGCATCGATGGTGGCCCACGCAATATGCGGTGTGGTGTAGCAATGCGGCTCGGCAAAGAGCGGATTGCCGTCTACGGGCGGTTCTACGGTTACTACATCGGCACAATAGGCGGCAATCACGCCGTCATGGAGAGCCTTTGCCACGGCTGCATCATCCACAAGAGGGCCACGGCTGGTGTTTACCAGTATGGTATTAGGCTGCATCATGGAGAGCGTGCTGGCGTTGATCATGTGCCTGTTGGAGTCTGTTAGCGGACAGGTCAGGGCAATTATTCGGCTTGTGCTGAATGCCTCCTGGGCTGTGACCTTGAGCACGCCAGCGGGCAGGCTTTCCTGAGGCCGGGATGTTACGGCAACCACTTTCATGCCGAATGCAAGGGCTATCCTGATGGCGGCACCGGCTATGTTCCCTACCCCAAAGAACGCTATCTGCTTGCCGCTCAGCTCAAAGGGTGAGTGGTCCAGATAACACATATCGGGTTCTGTGCCCCATCGGCCCTGGCGGTTCTGGCCGGCATAGTAGTCTGTACGGCACACTACGTTCAGGATATGGGCAAAGATGAGCTGTGCCACACTTTCTGTGCTGTATGCGGGTATGTTGGTCACAGGTATGCCACGCTTGCTGGCCGCCTCCAGGTCTACCACGTTGTAGCCAGTGGCAAGCACGCCAATGTAGCGTAGCTCAGGCAGTGCATTTATTGTATCGGCATTCAGTATGACCTTGTTAGTGAGCACAACCTGAGCGCCCTGGCATCGGTCCAGTATCTGTTCCGGCCGGGTGCGGTCGTATGCAATGACCTGGCCAAAGGGCTCCAGCGGGCTCCAGTCCAGATCATGTCGGACGGCCGAGAAACCGTCTAAGATTACAATCTTCATTTATAGAACTTCTGGTATTCTGTCTCCTACGTTCATATTTCAATGTTTTAGTTTTCTGTACCCCCTACTCTCATGAGCAATCCTTTCAATGTATATTTGCTATCTGACATATCGGTAATTATAAATCAGTGAACCACCAAAATTACTTATTTTTTGTAAAGCAGCATCCTTGCTTTCACAAAACAATCTCTAACTTTGTTCATTATTCAGGTTTGGCTAACAACAGTTGTTTTGACGAGAAATGCCTTAGGGAGGTATTCAGGGTATATTGCATGGATTATCCTGAGTTTGAGTTTTATGACACTCTGGGGGCATGAAAGAAAAATATCATTTTTTGTAAGAGGGTGCGGCTCTCTGATTGCTAAATTTGCATCATGGAAATTTCTATCAAGAATATGGTTTGCCCCCGATGCATCAGTTCGGTCAGACAGATAGCCATAGACTGCGGCCTGATACCTGTGTCTGTAAGCCTTGGGAAATGCGAGTTTGATTCCACGCCGGGCGAACAGGCATTACAGAAATTCAAGACCGGACTGCAAGCCGCCGGCTTTGAGGTCCTGAGCAGCCGTGAAGAGAAAATGGTCCAGGACATCAAGACAATCCTGGTGGAACTTATTTACAACCACCCTCAGGATATTCAGTCAGTAAACCTGTCAGACTACCTGCAGGAACAGATTGGTGTGTCTTACAGTCTGATAAGAAACACCTTCTCAGGACTTGAAGGAAGAAGCATAGACAACTATTTCATAAATCTACGTATTGAAAGGGCAAAAGAGCTTGTCCGATATGACGAGCTTACACTTTCTGAGATTGCCTGTCAGCTGGGATTCTCATCTGCCGCCCATCTCAGTTCTCAGTTCAAGAAACTGACTGGCCTTACTCCGTCTGTGTTCAGGCGCAGTCTTGGAACCAGAAATAATCTGGATTCAATCTAGCAGAAAACATTAACGCCGAAACATAAACCAAATGAAATTCAAGGTAACAGGAATGATGTGCAATCATTGCAAGGCACACGTTGAGAATGGAATCAAGTCACTTCAGGGTATTAATTCTGTTGAGGTTGACCTGGCATCGGGCACAGCAACAGTAGATGGTGAAGTATCGGCCCAGGATGTCATCAAGGCTGTTCAGTCTGCCGGCTACAGCTGCACTGAAATTTAATCAAGGAACCATAAGCAGACTGAATGAATACCGTCAAGAAGAATTATCCGGTTCAGGGTCTTGGCTGCGCAGCTTGTGTAGCGCGTGTTGAGACTATCCTCAGGAATTGCAAGGGGGTCTCAAGCGCATCGGTCAGCCTAGCATCAAGAATGGCACAGGTTGAGTTCGATGCAAACGTAACCAGTTCCACAAAACTCAGGCAGGCTGTTCAGAATGGCGGATACGACTTGCTTGTTGATGAAACTGCCCAGGCAGAGCAGAAAGCCCAAGAACTTCAGGCACAGGAATATGCAAAACTCAAAAGGGACTGCATTGTTGCTGTTATTACAGCCGTAACAATGATGACCCTTTCCATGTTTATAGGGACATTTCCGGCCAAGGGATGGATTCTGGCAATCCTGGCAGCCTATTCAGTGTTTGTCTGCGGAAGACGATTTGTTGTGACTGCATTCAGGCAGGCACTTCACGCCACGGCAAGCATGGACACACTGGTTGCACTGTCAACCATTATTTCATTTGCATTCAGTCTGTTCAATCTGCTGTGGCCATCGGTTTGGACATCCAGAGGACTTGAGGCAAACCTCTATTTTGACTCTTGTTCCATGATCATTGCCTTCATCCTTATTGGAAGGACTCTGGAATCAAGAGCCAGAGCAAACACCACCGCATCAATCAAGGCTCTTGCAGGACTTCAAAAGACCAATTCAGTCATCTATCCAGGCGATACCATAACTGTAAGGCCCGGCCAAAGAATCCCCGCAGACGGAACCGTTACAGACGGCGCATCGTACGTAGACGAAAGCATGCTGACAGGTGAACCTATAGCCGTTCCAAAGGAGAAGGGTTCTAAAGTCTATGCCGGAACAGTCAACACCAAAGGATCGTTCACTTTCACGGCCAACAAGGTTGGGTCCGATACAATGCTGTCGTCTATCATCAGAATGGTACGCAACGCCCAGGGCAGCAAGGCAGCCATACAGAAGAAGGTTGATAAGGTGGCTGGCGTGTTTGTCCCAATTATCATGTGTATTTCAATTCTCACGCTTATTGCATGGATATTTCTCTCAGATGACGGTGTTACCATGGGCCTGCTCTCCATGGTAACGGTGCTTGTCATTGCCTGCCCGTGTTCGCTGGGACTGGCCACTCCTACTGCTCTGATTGCCGGAATCGGTGCCGGAGCCAGAAGGGGAATCCTTATTAAAGATGCCGATGCCCTTGAGATTGCATCGGCAATTGATACTGTCATTCTGGACAAGACCGGCACCATAACAGAAGGCCACCCGTCTGTCCGTGAATCATTGTGGTTTGATGAAAACGCCAAACCGGTTCTGCTTGCCATGGAAAGGCTTTCTGAGCATCCGCTTTCTGAGGCTGTCTGCGAATCTCTCACCAATGTAAGTCCCGTAAAAATCAGTAATTTCAGGAGCATTCCGGGTCAAGGAATAGCGGCAAGCTATGACGGTAAAGAGTACTTTGCCGTGAATTATCTGCCTGATGGGATATCTGATTCCCAGTCACTTGCATGGAAGCAGGACGGCATGACCGTTATATATTTCCATGACGGCACATCACTTCTTTCTGTAATGGGCATTTCAGACAAGATTAAGGATAGCTCAATTCAGGCCGTAAAGGCCCTTTCAGAGATGGGTATTCAGGTTCACATGCTTACCGGAGACAATGCTCAGGCAGCCGGTAAGGTTGCCCTTGCTGCCGGAATTGAAAAAGTCCATGCCCAGGCACTGCCCGGTGACAAGCTTGACATTGTTGCCAGATTGCAGTCAGAAGGACACAAGGTTGCCATGGCCGGCGACGGAATAAATGACAGCGCTGCACTTGCAAAGGCCGATTTAAGCATAGCAATGGGAAAAGGAAGTGATATTGCCATCAGTACAGCCATGGTCACAATTGTTTCTTCAGATCTGGCAAGAATACCTCAGATGGTGTCACTGTCTGCCAGAACAGAAAGAATCATTAGGCAGAACCTGTTCTGGGCATTCTTCTACAATACTCTTGCAGTTCCGGTTGCAGCCGGTCTGCTCTACCCCATCTGCGGATTCATGATAAACCCCATGGTTGCCGCCGCATGCATGGCCATGAGTTCGGTCTGCGTAGTCACCAACAGCCTTCGTCTTACAAAATAGACTATCTTTATTTGCTGTGTAATCAAACCAATCATTATGAAAACCGGATTACGTATTCCGGACCATGGTCGGCCAGTAATTCCAGCCTGAAATAGGCCAAAATGATACTCCTCTACCTATAAAATTTAGAAAAGGTTAATGGCAACTATCTCTGACGATATTTCTTATTTTTGCATAGTCAAACGCAAAATTCATAGAATATGAACAGGGTTGCTCAGATTAAGAAAGTTAGTTATATAGGTATTGGCGCTAACCTGCTGCTGGTGGCGTTCAAGGCTTTTGTAGGCCTGCTATCGGGCTCCATTGCCATCATTCTGGATGCGGTAAATAACCTGACCGATGCGCTGACATCGGGCATAACGATACTAGGAGTGGTTCTTGCCGGAAAGAAGCCAGACTCACGTCATCCGTTCGGATACGGGCGCATTGAGTACCTGACAGCGGTGATCATATCGGCTCTGGTACTGTTTGCCGGTATAACATCGGCCGTAGAATCGGCCAAGCGTATTGCCAACCCGGAACCTGCAGATTACACGTGGGTTACCATTGTGGTGATTGTGGGTGCCATCATTGCAAAGCTGTTCCTGGGCAACTATCAGAAAAACCAGGGAAAGGCGCTTGATTCTGATTCGCTTGTTGCAACGGGAACCGAGTCACGTAGCGATGCTGCCCTATCGGCCTCAACACTTGTGGCTATCGCTGTATCGGCTATCTGGGGCATCAGCATCGAGGGTTATGTGGGTGTAGTAATATCGGCCATTATAATCAAGGCCGGCGTTGAACTTATGCTTGGTTCGCTGAGCATTATCCTGGGCAAGAGGGCGCAGGGTGAGCTGGCCAAGGATATCAAGTCAGAGATATCGGCCATTGACGGTGTGCTGGGCGTATATGACCTTATCCTGCATGACTACGGTCCAAACGCTGCCATTGGCACGGTGCACATTGAGGTGGACGACAACCTGCAGGCTAACCAGATTCACCGGATCACCAAGAGGGTCCAGAAGGCGGTTGCAGACAAGTTCCAGATTATTCTGACCGTAGGCATCTATGCAAGGAACAATTCCAATCCAGAAGTACTGGAGATGATGAAGTTCGTGCGTGGCGTAGCGCTGGATCAGGAGGGTGTTACCCAGATTCACGGTTTTTTCTGGGAGGACGGTTACATGAGCTTTGACATTGTGGTTAACTTTGATGCCGATGTTGCAAAGGCCAGGAACGCCATTAACCAGGCTATCCTGGAACGTGTACCCGGCACCAGGATTGACATAAACATTGACAAGAACTACACGGAATAAATAAATCTAACAGACATCCACTCTGATAGTCGGAATTATTGTCTGCAGGAAATCTCCAATGATACTATTATTTGTAGTATATTCGCAATATAATCAATAAACAAACACAAATACTAATGAAAAAATCTTTGATTCTTGCTGCTGTTATGGCAGCTGCAATGGCTATTACTGCGTGCCAAGACAACAATTCAGAATCTGATGGTAGCGATCTTGTTGCAAAGAATGCTATCGTGATTGGTGACAAGGCCTACTCAATTGATTTTGGCTGTGATACAGTGCTTTATAATGATGGCTTATGGGAGATTTACCTAAAGGGAGGCCAGTGGGGACCAATTGGTTATGGCGGCCCGAACAGCGGCAGCATCAATCTGACAGAAGGCCTGCTCGGTCAGGAAGTTGATCTCCTCCAGATGTCATCTCCAAATGCATCCAGAGAAGAGCGTGAAATTTGGAACATTCAGTTTGAAGACAGCAAGATCATTAGCCTTTATGGATACATGAATGACGGCTTGGCCGGTATGATAGACAGTACCGTCCAGGTTAATTTCAAGAAGGCTGTAATGTTAGCCAAGTACAATGAGAAGGACAACTCATTCACAGTTGATATAAACGGTGAATTTGCCGATGGTACCAAGTTCTTACTGAATAAGGAAATAAAGACTGTTATTGCCAGCTATGCTTTCAATACCCACACAACTGCTTATTCATATAGCAATGATGACAACTGTGCAAACATGTTCGATGAGTTCACCGGATTTGACATGTACAAGATTGTGGTAGATTCACCTTCAAAGGCCGATAAGGAAAATGCATATAACCAGGCTCGTGAAAAATTCAAGAAGCAGGTTGCCCGCATAAACAAGGATGAGATGAAGGTTGGTGATCCAGAATCACTCTATAAGGTTGAACTTGTAACATGGGGTTATAATCGTAACGAGACAGTCCTGGCATACATTCAGCTTTCAGACAGCGGCTTTAAGTTTGTTGAATCATGCAACATGAGCAAGAAAGAAGGTAAGTATTGATATTCAGAAAAATGAAAAAGATTGTTTACTTATTCATGCTGATGGCATTGACAGTCAATGCATCGGCCCAGGTAAAGAAAGTTTCAATCCTTGGAGACTCATATTCAACATTCCAGGGCGTGAATCCCGATGGCTATGCCCCATTCTACCCTAACGACAGGAATGACGTTACAAAGGTGGAGCAGACCTGGTGGAGTCTGTACATAAAGGCCATGGGCTATGAACTGGACAAGAACGATTCCTGGGGCGGAACCACCATCTGCAATACCGGTTACGGCAGGAGGAACGTTGCCAGCAATTCATTCAACGCCCGTGTAAACCTACTTGGCAATCCCGACATAATCTTTGTATTTGGCGGCACCAACGACGCCTGGGCAAACTCTCCAATAGGTGAATACAAGTATTCTGATTGGACCGATGAAGACTGCAACGCATTCCGCCCAGCATTGGCATGCCTGTTCAGCAAACTGCAGGCACAGTATCCAAAGGCTAAGATCTATTCCATTCTGAATTCAGAGCTCAAGGAAGACATCAACGAGTCCAGCCGTGAGATCTGCAAACACTATGGCATTCAGCTCATTGAGCTTCAGGATATTGAGAAGCAGAACGGTCACCCTTCTATCAAGGGCATGCAGGCCATCTGCGACCAGCTGATCAAGGCTATCAAGTAATACAGCCCACTTTATCAGGACTAATGAAGTATGTTCTTCATTAGTCCTGATTGTATTCCATCATGCAAACAAGAGAACAACGCATATACAGAGTCACACTTACAGGAAGCATAGTGAATATGGTGCTTCTGGTAATGAAGTTCGTAGCTGGTATTCTAGGTAATTCTGCTGCCATGATAGCAGATGCCGTTCATTCGCTCAGCGATTTCCTTACCGATATTGTTGTGCTGGCCTTTGTAAAACTTAGCAGTAAGCCTGCCGACCATGACCACGACTATGGTCACGGGAAGTACGAAACCGTTGCTACTTCCATCATTGGCATGGCACTTGTCATTGTGGCTGTGATGCTTGGATGGAAGGGTACGGAAAAGATTATTCAGATTCTGCAAGGACAGAAACTTGAATCTCCAGGCATGATTGCATTAGTTGCAGCGATTGGTAGTATCATATTGAAAGAATGGGTATTCCGGATTACACGCAAAGTAGCACACAAGGAAAATTCGCAAGTCCTGGAAGCCAATGCATGGCATCATCGCAGCGATGCGCTCTCATCCATAGGTACGGCTATAGGCATTGGCGGTGCTGTAGTCCTGGGTGAGCGCTGGACTATACTCGACCCCATTGCTGCAATTGTGGTTAGCATGATGATTTTTGCTACTGCTTTCCGATTGCTTAGACAGGCATCGGGCGAACTGCTGGAAGAAAGCCTACCCAAAGAAACGGAGGACAAAATCATGGAGATGGTGTATCGCGACAAACTGATCACAGACATACACAACCTTCATACACGCCGCATAGGAAGCATAATTGCCATTGAGATGCACTTCCGTATGCCCGGGGACATTACCCTAACAGAATCCCATGACCATGCCACACAGATTGAGAAAGCACTGAAAGAAGAGTTTGGGGCCGGCACTCACATCATGCTTCACATTGAGCCTACTCGTAACAGATAATTCCAATCTGCATATATCTCCCATTGTTCATTCATCGGTCCGGAGGTAATTTATACAGCAAAGAATTCCATAAAAATGGTGTAATAAAAATGATTGAATCCGTATAATAGTTTTTGATCTATTATTTATTCATCTCAATTATTTTTGGTATTTTTACACTAAACAAGCTGATTCAATCATGGCACAATTCACTATACAGCAACTCCAGCAGATGCGCGAATCCGAGGATCACGTAGAGTTCAAGGCGGGCCAAGAAGGCAACGTTTCATACGATGGTCGAGGCAAGACCAACCCCAAGGACCGTCGCCGCTGCATCCTTGGCTATGTCATAGCCCTTTGCAACGAAGGTGGCGGGCGGCTTGTCATAGGCATGCATGACAACTATCCGCATCGTGTAACCGGCACTCGCCAAGCACAAGATGCCATCGGACAACTGGAGTCGGACATCTATCGCGACACAACCATTCGCCCAGAGATTTACGAACTCTATGACGAGGAGAATCGTCGTGTGCTGGTGATTGAGGTTCCTTCACGCCCTATCGGTAAAGTCTTCAAGTTTGAGGACGTGCCATTGATGCGTGTTGGCGAAGAACTCAAACCTATGTCCGATGCCATGTATCTCAAGATCTTGCAAGAGTCAGAACCGGACTTCTCCGAGAAAATCTGTGAAGGACTCTCGATTGAAGACCTTGATGAAGAAGCTATCCGGGTGATGAAGAAAAAATATGCAGATAGATGGGAAAAGCCTGAGTTCAACAATATACCAACAAATCAGGTATTACTGGATTTCATGCTGATGGACAACGATGGTCATCTCAACTACGCAGCTCTCATCTTATTGGCAAAGTCAGATGTCATATACCGTTACTTGCCATGTGACAATGTAGTTGTAGAGTATCGCCTCTATCACCACATGATAGAATACACGGCAAGAGCAGAGTTCCGTGAACCTCTTTTCCTGCTTGTTGATCATGTGTGGGATTATATAAACCAACCCGCAAGTAACCCTCTGCAGCATTATCGCGATAAGTTCGCACGTTACGCTCTGCCAGCTTTCAATGAAGATGTTGTACGAGAAGCGGTCCTCAATGCCATTTGTCATAGAGTGATGTTCATACAAAGTGACATTGTTATCAAGCAGTATCCCGACATGCTCGTAATTACAAATGCCGGAGGTTTCCCTGTTGGAGTAGATGTTGACAACATCCTCTCTGTAAATAGTATGCCAAGAAGCAGACGTATCAGTGAGGTCCTTCAGAAGACAGGCCTTGTAGAGAAGAGCGGACAAGGTGTTGACCGCATGTTTGCCATCAGCATATCAGAAGGCAAACCTATTCCCGATTATTCCCTAACCGACGAATGGCAGGTATGTCTCCGTCTACATGGTACAATCCAAGACCCTGCCCTACTGCTTCTGATACATGACATTCAGCAGAACCGTGCCACGACGGAAAAACTGAATGCCTTCGATCTCCTTGCCTTATATCGAGTATCAAGAGGCGAAAGCATACGCAACGTCGATACTGCAACCCTAAAGAAACTGTTATCTCAGGGGCACTTGGTAGAAACAGACAACGGAATAAAACTCACACCTCTGTATGAGGAGATGAAGCTCCGTGCAGGTGTTATTGACAGAATAGAAGAACAGAATGTCCCAGTAAATGATACGATAAATGTCCCTATAAATGATACGGTAAAATTATCGCAACTTACTGAAAGACAGCGAAAGATTTATCATATCATAAAAAACAGCACGATAAATGATACTGTAAATGATACCGTAAATGATACTGTAACCGCCAAAACATTATCAGAATCATTAGGCACCAGTATTATAACCATAAAACGTGATCTTGCTGCCATGCAATCCGTGGGTGTCATAAAGCGTGTCGGAAGTGATAAGAATGGACATTGGGAGATT
>JAZUFR010000028.1:0-2399 GCA_045640825.1 Bacteroidaceae bacterium | reverse complement strand
ATGAACGTGCTCTGGGACGGAGAGCCGATGTCTATGCGTGATATTCTGGAGCGCTTGCCAGAACCTCAGCCGCACTATAATACGGTAGCAACCTTTGTGCACCGTCTGGAAAGCAGCGGCATGATAAACCACAGGGAACTGGGTGCCAGATTCTTCCTGTATGAGCCGGTCATCAGCCGCGAGGAATACGCCGAGATGGTCAACAAGGAGAGCGTGAACCGGTTCTTCGGAGGATCCTACATGCAATTTATCTCCTGTCTGGTAGAACGCCAGGAAGTTAGCGTAGAAGAGCTCCAGGAGCTTATTAATATGGTAGGAAAGAAAAGGAAATAGTCATTATGGGCAGCATGGTCCTTTATATAATTGAGTGGGCGTTTGCCCTGCTTGTGCTGATGGCCATCTACAAGGCAGCCTTCAGCGGAACCACTCTGCACCGCTTTAACCGGTTCTACCTGCTGGGAGCCACGTTGCTATCGGCCCTTCTCCCCCTTATGAAAGTGACTGTCACTGAAGGCACCTCCGTGGCAGCCGGCCTCTCTATTGAGGAGACCGATTTTGCCAGAGAACTGTCAGGGACTCTCACGTTTGCAGGTGAGCCAGGGATAATACAGGCCGATGAGACCGAAACAGCCCAAACTCCTCAGTCCGGAAAGAGAACCAGTCTATGGGCGGTAATGCTCATCGGCACATATACAATCTATGTGCTGACCCTAATAATAGGGTGGAGCCGAAGCATAGTCAGGACTTGCAAGTTCCTGCACGGCAAGCCCCGCCGCCGTCTGAGCCGGACAGTCTGGCTGGTCACTCACAGCGAGCCGTACGGCCCGTTCAGCTGGATGAACTACATAGTGATATCGGACTCCGAGAAGGGATTTGCCCGCCACGCCAGCCTGCGTCACGAATACTCGCACGTAAAACTCTTTCACTCAATAGACCTTGTTGTATTGCTGGCCTGCACTATTGTCAACCCTGTGTGCTGGCTGGTACTTCAGGAGATAAAGATAGTTCACGAATATGAGGCCGATGACGAAGTGATCAACCGTTTCGGCATCCAGGAGGAGGACTATCAGAGATTACTTATCCTAAGAACTGTAGGTGCAGAGGCCTATGCGCTTGCCAGTTCGTTTAACCTTAACATTAAAAAAAGAATCATTATGATGAACAAGTACAAGACCAGGAAGAGACGCCTTATATGGCTTCTGCTTCTCGTTCCTATGCTGGGAATGACATCCGCCCTCTTTGCGCGTACAGAAAAGGCCGTAAATCAGGATGACAAATTACGTTTCAGTTCCGCTGATGTTGAATTGTCTTACAGGTTACCTGCACCTGCCAATGCTTCGTCTGCCGTAACGATGGCCGAAATCATAAGAATTGTAGGAGATGATGAAGTAGTAAATGACGAGGATAGAAAAGGTTCTGAAATGATTGTACGCCAAAGAAACATCCTGACAGTACAGATTAACTGGCTTAATGAGATACGTGTAAAAAGCGGAATAATGGAAAGAACGGCGACTGTTGATGAAATCAAGGATATTGCCAGGCAATTCATTCAGAATCCTGATAATGACCCCAGACTCCCTGAAATAGAAGATTATGACATCATAGGGGTTGGAACCGTTAAGACCACGGTAAAGCATGTATTCTCATTGCAGTGTGACCGTGGAACATCATCGGCTGTTTTTCATGATGTAAGGTATGAGTTGCAAAAAGCATATAATGAATTGCGCAATGAACTGTGTGTCAGCAAATTTGGAAAAGAATATGACCAGTGCACCGACAGTCAGCAACAGTTTGCCCGTGCATTCTATCCGATGAAAATAATTGAGGCTCAACCAACATCATACAGTGGTGAGGGTAACCTTAATCAGGTTCAGGTCAGGTCTGCTGCCGCCAATCCTGAACAGACAAATACAAATGGAGTCAATAAGGATTTGCGGATCAGGATTAAAGGTAATTCCGCCTCGTTATACGTATCAACAGCATTGTTTGACATTGACAACGGTCAGGATCGTTTCAGGAGTGAGACCACCCCAAAACAAATCCGCGTGGAAGACCTTGACGATTATATAGACCAGGCAATATCAGACGGGGTACGCATCAGCAAAGTCCGTTTTGCAATCCAGCCGGATGTCCCCATGGGAATTGTTATCGATATCAAGCAGAAGGTCCGCAACAGAATGCTGCTGAATGTCGTTTATGAAAAGTATGCAGAATTCGGGGACTAATCAAATGAGGTTTGTCTGTTTGCCAATGGTGGATATTTATATACATACAAAGTCAATAGTTCGTTAGTTTTATAAAAATCATACTGCGGCTCTGACGCCGTAGAACAAAAGTTCTTTGAAATCAGTGTTATTAAATCTCATGTCCGCATGTTTTCCGGACATGGAAATAAATCG
>JAZUFR010000027.1:0-120874 GCA_045640825.1 Bacteroidaceae bacterium | reverse complement strand
ATGGATTTTTACTTGCCGATGCAAAAGTGAGCAAAGATGTTGCCCAGGACTTCGTCGGGGGTGATCTGGCCGCCTATGATGTCGGACAGGTGGTGCAGACACTGGCGCAGGTCCTCGGAGATGAGGTCACCGGTCATGCCCATGTTCATGGCTTGGATTGTGCGGTCTATGTCGGCCAGGGCCAGGTCAAGCGCCTCTTTGTGGCGGATGTTGGTGACAAGGACATCAGATTCCTGGCAGCGCGGAACGGATGCCAGCAGTTGCTGCTGCAGCCAGTCCATGCCTGTGCCGTTGATGGCCTGAAAGGCATCGGACTTGTTCACAACCTTTATGACGGTCTGGTCCGGGCGGGTCTCTATTTCAGGAAAATCATTTTCGGCATCGCGCATCAGAATGATTGTCTGGGCACGCTGCACGGCTTTCAGGGAGCGCTCTATTCCAAGTTTCTCAATGACATTGTCAGTGTGGCGTATCCCGGCTGTGTCAATAAAGCGGAACAGGTATCCGTCTATTGTGATGGTGTCTTCAATTACGTCGCGAGTGGTGCCCTGTATGTCCGATACTATGGCCTTGTCATCGCCAAGAATGGCGTTCAGCAGGGTTGATTTTCCCACGTTGGGGGCTCCGATGATAGCCACCGGAATGCCGTTCTTTATGGCGTTTCCGGCTGCGAACGAACCTGAAAGACGCTCAATTTCGGCCTTGATGCCCAGTGCCAGTTCCATGAGTCGGGAACGCTCGGCAAACTCTACGTCCTCTTCTGAGAAGTCCAGTTCAAGTTCCATGAGCGATGTCATGGTGAGCAACTGGTCGCGCAGTTCTGAGAGCTTCATTGATATGCCGCCTCGCATCTGCTGCAGTGCCACGCGGTGTTGGGCTGCGTTTTCCGATGCAATCAGGTCCGCCACAGCCTCGGCCTGGACCAGGTCCAGCTTGTCGTTCAGGTAGGCCCGCTTGGTGAACTCTCCTCCCGATGCCTGGCGACAGCCTGCGCCTGACAGCAACTGACAAACCTTTCCAAGAATGTACGATGAACCGTGACACGATATCTCCACGCAGTCCTGACCGGTGTAGGAGTGGGGCGCACGGAAGACCGATACCAGCACCTGGTCAACAACAGCACCATTCTTGTCAACAATGCTTCCAAAATGCCGCGACTGCGGCTTTGCATCGGCCAGAGTGCGTTTGCCCTGGAAGATTCCGTCAACGGCGGCAATGGCATCGGGGCCGGAAACGCGGACAATTCCTATTGCGCCTCCCTGGGCGGTTGCTATGGCGTATATCGTGCTGTCCATCAGATTTTTTCAATTAGAAGAGGCATTGCGGCTGCGGCCATTCCCAGTACCACGCTGAGCAGAATGTACAGCGAGCAGGTTCCGTAGTAACCGTTGTTAATCAGTGAAACGCTCTCATAGCTGAAGGTTGAGAATGTGGTGAATCCGCCGCACAGACCGGTGGTCAGCAGCAGGCGTGCCTCGGTTGAAAGCCCCCAGCGTTCAGAGTACTGGTAGAACAGGCCAATGAGAAGGCATCCCAGTATGTTGACAATGAAAGTCGGCCACGGAAATACAATGGCGGCATATTTGGGGTGCAGTGACATGTGTTTCCAGAACATTGAAACCATGAATCGCAGCGTGGCTCCAGCGCCTCCGCCAAGAAAGACAAACATCAGTTCCCTCATCAGATTCTCTCCAGCACTTTCCTTATCAGACCCTCAAGCAGCGGCTTATAGTCAGTGTTCATCTCCTTGGCATAGCGGTTTGCAATGACCATGCAGACCGTCATGGCTTTGTGGCCCATGAGCGATGCCAGACCGGCAACAGCGCTGCTCTCCATCTCAAAGTTGGTAATCTTCATGCCGTCATGCTCAAATGACTCAACCTTGGCATTCTGATCCGGGTCCTGAAGCTGGAGTCTGAGCACGCGTCCCTGAGGACCGTAGAATCCGCCGCAGGCAATGGTTACGCCAGGAACCATCTGTGGATCTCCGGCCATTATGCGGTCCAGCAGCTCCTGGCTGGCGTTGGCCACATACGGCGCACCTTTCTTTGCAGACCAGTCCATGTGGCTGGTAAAGGCTTTCTCAAACTCAAGGTCACACACGCTGTCACGTCCGGCGTAGAAATTCAGCAGACCGTCAAATCCTATGCTCTTGACGGAACACAGATAAGTGCCCAGCGGGGTGAAAGGTTGCAGGCCACCGCAGGTGCCTATGCGCACAATGTCCAGAGACTTGTGTTCTGCTTTCTCCAGTCGGGTAGAGTAGTCCACGTTGGCCAGCGTGTCCAGCTCATTCATGACAATGTCTATGTTGTCACAACCTATTCCGGTGGCCTGTACGGTAATGCGCTTGCCCTTGTAGGTGCCTGTTACGGTACGGAACTCGCGGTTGCTTACCTTGCATTCAATGCTGTCAAATCTGGCAGCAATGGTATCTACACGGCCCGGGTCGCCAACAAGTATTACCTTATCGGCCAGCTGCTCCGGCTTGAGGTGAAGGTGAAAACATGATCCGTCCTCATTGATGATCAGTTCCGATGGTGCAAAGTATCTGTTCATAGGTCTTATCTGTTCAAATAATTAATCTCTGTGGTACGTATATCGTTCTCCAACTTGATAACCTGTTTTTCCTGGTCCAGCACTTTCTGCTCAAAATCCAGGAGCCCTGAGCGCATCTGCTCCTTTTCCTGTCTGGATGCATTGCTGTAGGCTGTACGCTGCTGCTCCAGGCTGGAGGCATTGGACTCATATTCCTGTCTGAGCTCTGTCCAGCGTTCAAACATGCTTGCTGCATCTGTGCTGCGGAAATCCGTGAGTTCGTGATAGGTGGTCAGGTCATCTATTATGTAGTTGAATGATCCCTGCTGTGCACTCTCAGCCAGCTCGTATCGGAGCATTATAAGGCGTTGGCGTGCAGCACGGACCTCGTTCAGGTCTGTCTGGGTCTCTGCAATGGATTCCAGGCGGGCGGCACGGTGAATGGCCATGGTATCTCCGCTCTCGTAGTTGTATTTGCGGCTGCGGTCAGTAGGTATGAACATGTAAACACATACGGTATCCTCCGGCTGGTTACGGTCAGTGGCAAACCAGCCAAGATTATTGGTCTCGTCTATAACATACAGGTAGTCATTGGCGCTGGAGTTAAACGGCATGCCTATATTCTCCGGCTTGAGGTATCGGCCGGTAGCAGAGTTAAAGCGTGATGCAAAGATGTCCAGACCTCCCATTGATTCACTGCCCGATGCCGCATAGTAAATGGTTATGCCATCGTTCATTACAAACGGGTAGCGCATGTCGCCATCGGACTCAAGGCCTATCAGCGGGGTCTCGTCGTCCCAACGGTCCAGGCTCTTGTACTGTGAGTACAGGTGGTAAAGGCTATCGGCTCCCAGACGGCTGCTGGTAAGTACCTGCTGCATCTCGGGCAGGAAGACCTCGCCCAGGGTGTTATCGGCAAAAAAGTCCTGACGCGTATAGACCGAACCAGTGGATGGGCTGAACAGGTAGGCCTGCAGGAAATCGGCCTTGGGCACCACAATGCTGTCTACAAATGTAACGCGGCTGGCATTGCGTATCATGCGGAACAGTGTGCGCAGGCTGTCTGACATCTGTGTGTAGCGTTCCTCTATGGCCGGGTCGTGCAGTTCCTTATCGGCCGATATCCCGCTTACGTATGTCTCAAAATAGTTTATGGCATGCTGATAGTCCTCGTGCAGGAGATATATGTGACCGAGCACCTTGTTGGCTTTTGCTATTTTTTTTGCAGCAGCTTTCTCAAGGTAGGGAATGGCCTTGTCCGGCTCTCCGGTCTCATAACAGCACACTCCGTACCAGTAGTTGCGGCTGGCGTCGTTTGGACTCTGCTTAAGGTATTTGAGCATGATAGGCTTGGCCTCTGCATATTTGCCGGCATTGAAATAGTTGCGGCCCTGCTGCAGGGTCTGGCTGCCGGCAGTAAGGGTAAAAGCCAGCAGGACAAGCAGCAGGAATATTCTATTCTTCATTATGAATGGTCTCTATGGTGTTTCCTATATGCCAAAGATATGTACTTTTTTAATAACTTCGTGCCCGTTATTAATAAAACGCGCTATGAGAGCTCTCAGTACAATACTATTGCTGGTGGTGTCTAACACCTTCATGACTTTTGCATGGTATGGAAATCTTAAGTTGCAGGAGATGAAAATCTCCACGGACTGGCCTCTTATTCTCATAATCCTGGCATCGTGGGGACTGGCATTCTTTGAGTACTGTTTTATGATTCCGGCCAATCGTGCCGGGTCCGATATAAACGGCGGCCCATTCAACCTTGTTCAGCTCAAGGTTATCCAGGAATGTGTTTCCCTGATAGTGTTTACCCTTATAGTAACGCTTGTGTTCAAGGGGCAGGAATTCCACTGGAACCACCTCTGCTCGTTTGTGTTCCTGGTACTGGCTGTCCTGTTTGCCTTCCTCAAGTAAATCCATGCGCTCACGCCTGATAATATCCGTCCTGGCTGTCCTAACACTGTTTCTTGCAGTGCTCAACCTGGTGTGCGGATCTGTGGATATTCCCACAGGTCAGGTGTTCAGTATCCTGATGGGAGGACAGGCCCATAAGGCCAGCTGGGCATACATAGTGATGGAGTCCCGCCTGCCGCAGATGTGCACTGCAATACTGTGCGGGGCATCGCTCTCCGTAGCAGGCCTGCTCCTGCAGACATGTTTCCATAACCCTCTGGCTGGCCCTTCCATACTTGGTATAACAAACGGTGCATCGCTTGGTGTGGCACTGGTAATGCTGGTCTGCGGAGGTGTGCTCACCGTTGGTGCTGCTGGCACTCAGTTTGCCGGATTCATTGCAGTGGTGCTGGCAGCCTTTGTGGGTGCCATGGCGGTAATACTGTTGCTGCTGCTGTTGTCCAGGTTTATTTCCAGCAATCTTATGTTCCTTATAGTGAGTATTCTCATAGGAAACCTTACATCGTCTATAGTGTCTCTCTGCAACTTCTTTGCCAATGCCGACAATGTGCACTCCTATGTTATGTGGGGAATGGGCAGCTTTAGCGATGTAAACTTGAGTCAGTTGCCCCTGTTTGCCGCACTTTCCATAGCCGGACTCATTATGGCTATGCTGCTCTCCAAGAGACTCAACCTGCTCCTCTTAGGCGATAATTACGCAACCAACCTGGGTATTGACATACGTTCCACCAGACGTCTCATACTGGTGGCTACAGGTGTCCTGACTGCCATTGCAACAGCATTCTGCGGTCCCGTGGCGTTCATTGGCCTGGCCGTTCCGCATATTGCAAGGCTCATGACCGGCACATCCAACCACGTTACGCTTATTCCGGTAACCATGCTCACCGGTGCTGTGATTGCTCTCTTGTGCAACCTGGTCTGTGTTATCCCGGAGAACACAATAATACCGCTGAATGCCGTAACCCCAATATTTGGCGCTCCGGTAATCCTATACGTGATATTCAGGAAAAAAGCTTAGGACTACTCAGTCATTCTTGAGTAGTAGTGCAGTGCTCCGTCCGTGTTGATCTCCGGATGGAAAATCTTTATGTAGTCGCCCAGCAGCAGGTCTGGATGGAATGGAGACTCCTCATAGAATCCGGACTGCTGAGTGTTGCAAACATAGACCTGCTTATCCTTAAAGGCCCTGATATGTGCATAGGCACTCCATTCCTGCTCGAGCTGACGGTATGTGAGCGGCACATCCTGGTTGTATTTTATAAGCCATATCTGTGCCTCATGACCGCGGTCAAACACAAGCTCCGGGTCATAGGGTACAGAGCCCGATGCAGGTTCGCTGGCAAAGACATAATCTGCTCCGGCATGCGCCAGGAGCTGTCCTACGGTGCTGTTGGAGCCTGCTATATACCAGGCATCGCCAAACTTCTTTTCTACTATAACGCTTGGCTTGGAACTGTTCTCACTGACTTTCTCCCTGAGTGCGTTGTAGTTGCACTCGACTACCCGGAACAGGGAGTCGGCCGTACTCTGGGTGCCTGTAAGCAGACCGTAGAAACGCATCCATTCGGCACGTCCCAGAGGGCTGGTCTCCATATAGTCGGCGCACTCAATGATAGGAATACCCAGTCCACCAAGCTTGCCGTATGAGCCGCTGTTCTCGAATGGGGAGAGCAGTATGGCATCGGGCATAAGGTCTATGATCTTTTCTATGTTGGGAGTCATGCTGTTCCCGCAGTCGGTAATACGTCCGTTCTTAAGGTCCTGCTGGATCTGCTCCAGGTACATGTACTCGCTGTCACATACTCCAGCTATGCTTTTATATGCTCCAAGCTGGTTTATAAGGCTTGTGTGGACCGATGTGTAGAACACACCCCTTGTTATTGGCGTGCGCACAACAGTGCCCTGCGGCAGGTTGCCAGGCAGGTCCTGGCCGGCTGGCACCAGTACGTAACTGTGCAGGAGCCGGGTGGAGTCCCATGGGTTGCTCACCTGGGCCAGTACAAAACCATTACCCTGCTGCAGGGTGAGCAGCGATGAGTAATGCATGTCTATATCCTGGGCATCGGTCAGTACGGTCCTTGTGCTACGTCCCTTGCAGGCGGCCAGCAGTAGCAGACAGATTACGGCAGTGAGTATGTTTATACGTTTCATGTACGTTAATAGCTTATTGTTACAAAAATCTCATAGTTGCGTCTGGGGAGTGGGCGGGACAGTACCGTCTGCCACTCATTGGACAGCAGGTTGTTTACCACACCCTTTACAGAGACTGTGCACTTCCTTGCAGTGAACTGCTTTTCCAGGCTGGCATCATTCATGTAGTAGGGCATGAGCCGGCCGGTAATGTAGCTCACCTCGTTGCTGGTGGTGGTAAAACGCTCGCTGTAAAAGTTCCACTGGTAGCCCAGAGTCCAGCCTCTGTAAGCAATGTTCACCACTGCATTTGCGGAGTGCTCAGGCACGTAGCAGAGCTGTTTGCCGTAGCTGGCATCGGCCGAGTTAACCTTCTCACCCATGTTTCTGGATGGTGTCCAGGCATAGTTGCCCGATGCGTTTACCCTTACCTGACCAGCTATAATAGTGCTCCAGCCCAGCATGGCCTCAATGCCGTAATTGTGTACTTTCTTTACATTGCTGGGTACCCAGAATCCCTTGGTGTTTGGGGTCCACAGAATCCAGTCGGAGATATGTGAGTCAAATGCAGTCAGATTGGCCTTGAATGTGTTGCGTGTACCCTTGGCTGCCATCTCAATACCTCCATCTATAGTGTAGCCTTTCTCCGGTTCCAACTCAGGATTGCCTCCCGGCTTAAAATACAGGTCGTCCATGGAAGGGTAACGGTAGTTCCTTGCGGCCGATGCCTTGAAAACCACATTCAGCGGCTCGTACACAACATACTCTGCAAACAGGGCGGGTATGGGCTGGCAAAACTCCTTGCCGTGCCATTCCTGGCGCACAATTCCAGAGAGGGTAAAGAGTGATGCGGGGCGCCATCTGAGCTGTATGTCAACATCGCCCTCGGAGCGCCCGCGATTGTAGTTCTGCCCGGTGTGGAAGGGGGTATGGTCGCTGCTCTGTACATGATTCCAGTAGGCCGATGCCCCTCCCGTTACCAACAGCTTTTCTGTGATGTTCCAGTCTGTGGTAGCCTGGGCAAACCATGTGCGGGAGTTACTGCTGGACTTGGTTATGGTGTTATGCACACCACCGTGTGTGGAGTAGTGGTCATAGTCTATGTTAGAACCGCTATAGCCGGCTCTGGCAGTCATGTTCCAGTTCTCGGACAGGTGCCTGTACGATGCTACGGCTCTGAGCATTCCATTATGGCACTCGTTGGTGAACTCGCTGTCATCATGATAGTCAACACTGAGGAAAGGCAGTCCGCGCAGGGAGTTGTTGTACCATACGGAAATACGTAACCTGTCCTGCTGGCTCAGCTCATAGCCAAACTCCTGCAACAGGTGCAGCTCGTTGAAATAACCGCTGTGGTTGGTCTCTTCCGGGTGATATGAGCCTATTGGGTTGCCGTCATCATCATAGACATCGGTCTTCTTATCGTAGTTTATGTACTTGAAATCGTTCTTAGATGTGCTGTACACAACCCTGGTTGAGGTGGTAAAACGGTCCTTGCGGTACGTAAACCTTAGAAAATCGTCCAGGGTGCTGAATGAACCTATGCCCTGGATAAACCTGGCGTGGGCACCCTCCTGGGCTTCTGTCATGGTTAGCATTTCTACGGCACCGCCCAGTCCTCCGCCAGTGAGCGTGAGCGACGATGCTCCATGCAGAAGGTTTACCTGGTCTATGAAATATGCCGGTATCATGGAAAAATCTACTGTGCCCAGCATGGGGGAGTTTATTTTCATGCCGTTCCATACTACCTGGGTGTGAGACGGCGATGTGCCGCGGAATTCGGCTGTAGCCTCGGTGGCCCTGCCGTAGTTCTTTACAAATAGGGTAGAGTTCCTGGACAGGATATCGGCAATGGAACGTGACAGGTTCTCGTGCAGCACAGTGGAGTCTATCACGCTTTTTTCCACTCCAGCATCCTTGAGCTTGCGCTGTGCTGCCACCTGCACCTCGTCAAGACGTATACTGCTGCTGTAGTCCTGTGCACGGACCTGCCAGTGCAGACCCATGGTTAGCATGATTGCAAAGAATACGGCGCGCTTATTCATTCTCTCCTGTGTAGTGGTAGTCCCAGATTCCATAAACCTCTGTGGAGATCTCGCCCAGGTTGGGGCTCCATCCGGTCTGTCCGGTCTGAATCTTTATAAAATCAATCCCACTCAGGTTGGCTGCAGAACCATCGGCCTTAACGGCATTGGAAATCCTGTAGTATCCTAGCTTGCCGCTTACCAGACTAAAATCTGAGTTGTTAAAATAGTCCGAGCCGTCATTGTCGGCGTAGCCCCATTTAAATGGCGGCTCATTTGTATAGCCGTCTACATAGGTATGGGTGTCCTTAAGGCGTGATCCGTAATAGGTGCGGTACTCGCGTCCAAGGCTGTCCGTCTGGGTGGGTACCCAATCCTGCCAGTAGGAATCATGTGAGTTCCAGGCAGACATGTAGGGTATTATGCCGCTGCCGCCCATATTGTCTATCCACTCAATATCCTGGCCGGGGGCGGTGGGCTTATAGTAGGTTATCTCATAGCCCGTGGTGTGGTTGGAGGTGCCGTACTCGCTTCCTTTGAGCTCGTACCATGTATCGTCGGGCAGTCCGTTTGCATTGTCATCACGGCTTACCCAGATAATGCCGGGCTCAGACTGGTAGCTGTACGGGTTGCCTTTGATTACTATGTCATAGTCTGTCTGACTGTTGTAAACCTTGTGGTCCCAGCCTGCAATTATGTAGCCTCCCTGGCCGCCCAGACTTACGGACCATGTGTTGCGGAAATGCATCAAGGCTGTATCGCAGGCTTCCTGCATGGTGGCGCCGTCGTGGATGAAATCTCCAACTACATTGTATCCGTTTACCTGATGTCCTGGTGCCGGCATGTACTCATAGACCTTGTTTACAAGAGAATGCAAGAGCAGTTTTTCCTGTTCCTCCTTGTCCAGTGCCGGTATTTCCGATTCTTCCGATGAAAACGCAAACTGGCTTGGCAGTATTCCTACACGGAATCTGTCCAGCTCTGTGCCGTCCTGGGAATATCGGAGTATAACTCCAGACTGATGATAGTCCACGGCATCGGCCACATACAGGTCGTTGCTTGCGGGATCTATGCCTATTCCGTAGAGCTTGTGGCGTTTGCCGTCATTGTCCAGCGGTGCCTTGAGGAATGGGGTGGTGCGCAGGGAATCGGCTGTTACGCTCATCCTATAAACATCGTTGTCAAGAACATAGAGTACGTTGCCGGTTGCATTCAAGGCCAGCTGCACGTTTGCGTCGTCTGTGGGGAGAGGCTGATCCAACTCTATCTTTCTGGTACGCGCATCTATGCGGTACAGGTGTGGTATGTTATTGCCAAATACGGACTCGTCTGTCTGATAACCTCCATCTGTTATTACCCAGAGCTTTCCGTTACAGTCTACCTTTATGGATTTGGGCTGCCAGCTGGATAGTATGATTGAGTCACACAGGGCATCTGTATTTGTGTCTATTACCAGAATCTTATTGCTGTATGACCAGCAGCTTACAAACACCTCATTGCCATATTGGACAAGCTGTTCCGTGCTGCAAAAGCCGTTATTCCTTACCTGGCTTACATCTATGGCTCCTATATACTCAAATGTGGTGGGGTTAAAGATGTTTATGTAAGGAGAGTAGAGATCTGTTACGTATGCTTTCCTGCTGCTCAGTGGCAATACGTAGCGCGGATTGGTAATCTTTGTTCCTGCCTGTGCGGTAATCTGTCCCTTAACCTTGAAATTTGTTGTGCTTATGCCCCATACAATACCGGAATTCTCTACAGCAATGTATGCAGTGCCGTTGTATATGATTATACTTTGGCCTGTGTCTCCAAGGCGGCGGTCATTAGCCCTTTTAAAAACGCCATTCTCAACGCTTTTGCTTTCAGGGTTATAATAAGAAAGGGTGGCATTCCCTGAATTAAAGTTTCCTTCGCAGAGAATGTACACCCCGCTATGGACCGATGCTATCTCCTCGTCGTCGGGATGGATATCGCTTAAATCAGTACATGCTGCTGTCAGCAGGATTGCAGGCAGCAGCATGTAGATGAATAGTTTTTGCATGAGCAGATCAGAGCTCAACCACAATGTTGTCTATAGCAACGTATTTTGGTGTGTTAACTCCATATTTGCCCTTGTCTGAGCCGTCAAATGAGAATGAGATTGAGCTTACAGCACCCAGTGAGCTCAGGTCAAAACTCTTCCAGCCAGAAAGAACGTCTGTTCCGTTTGCCAGATAAATCTCTACGCTCTTTTTGGTTGAATCGGCCTGAATACCTGTAAGGATTGCCTTGAACTCATAATCCTTGCCACAGCTCTTCTGCATGTTTCTCAATGTGTAGGTGGTGGGAGAAACCATGATGCTCTTAACAATATGATTCTTGCCGTCTGCAAAAGTCAGCTTGCTGTTATTGTCCCAAACTACTGCAAAATTCTTGCTGCCGTTGCTTGCAGGTACAGAGAGCTGTCTGTCATAGCTTACAACAGAGTCATTGCAGATATAGTTTGAGATAGCAATACCGTTGCTCCAACCATATCCCATGCCCCACTCAGACCAGTCTTCCTTAACGCACTCAGAACTGAGGCTTGTGGTCTCATCGGTCCACTTGTATTCCAGACCGCTGTAAATCAGTGGGCCGTTATACTCGGCAGAATCAATCAGGGCGGTAAAGTAGCTGCCCTCAAAAGTTACTGTAGCTGTGTTGTTCTCATCTTCATTCTTCTCGCATGCTGTGAAAGACAGCACTGTTACTGCAGCGATTGCTGCAAGACTCATAAATTTTTTCATCTATTGCTTTTTTTTGTTGTTTGGTCACTTGATCAGTTCTGCACTCATTGAGGCAGCAGCCTTGCGGCCGTCACCCATGGCAAGGATTACGGTTGCACCACCGCGTACAATATCACCACCGGCAAATATTGTAGGTATGGATGACTGCATTGACTCATTTACTGCAATGGTGTTCTTGCGGCCCAGCTCAAGTCCCTCAATAGACTTTGGAACGATTGGGTTAGGAGATACACCTACAGCTACTATTACCAGGTCAACATCTACGGTAATGGTCTCGCCTGTTGGAACAGGGCTGCGGCGACCGCTTGCATCGGGCTCACCGAGTGCCATCTTTTCCAGGACAGCCTGCTTAACGCGACCGTTCTCATCGGCAAGGTACTCTATTGGGTTGTGCAGTGTCATGAACTCTACACCTTCCTCCTTGGCATGCTTAACCTCCTCAAGACGGGCTGGCATTTCCTCCTCGGAACGGCGGTAAACAATCATGGCACGGTCAGCACCCAGACGCAGGGCAGTACGTACAGAGTCCATGGCTGTGTTACCACCACCTACAATCATTACGTTCTTGCCAAATATTACAGGGGTATCGGACTCCTTGCTTGCAGCATCCATCAGGTTTACACGGGTAAGATACTCGTTGGATGACATTATGTTCAGGTAGTTCTCACCGGGGATGTTCATGAAGTTAGGCAGACCTGCGCCTGATCCTACAAAGATTCCCTTGAATCCTTCCTCCTCGAGCTGGCTTACCTGGATGGTCTTGCCAATGATGCAGTCCTTTACAAACTTTACACCCATCTTCTGGAGGTTCTCAATTTCAACATCTACAATAGCGTTTGGCAGACGGAACTCAGGAATACCGTACTTGAGCACACCGCCAATCTCATGCAGGGCCTCAAATACAGTAACGTCAAATCCGTTCTTGGCCATATCGCCAGCGAATGACAGACCCGATGGGCCCGATCCTACAACGGCTACCTTAATGCCGTTGGCAGGTGCGCACTGTGGGATAGAAATGTTGCCGCTCTCGCGCTCGTAATCTGCAGCAAAACGCTCCAGGTAACCAATTGCAACAGGCTTCTTGCCCATCTTTATGTGCATACACTTGCTCTCGCACTGCTTTTCCTGTGGGCAGACACGTCCGCATACTGCAGGCAGGGCGCTGGTCTTCTTGAGTACCTTGGCTGCTGCCAGGTAGTTGCCACGCTCAATATTCTTGATGAAAGAAGGTATCTCAATGCTTACAGGGCAACCCTCCATACAGGTTGGGTTGGCGCAGTCCAGACAGCGCTTGGCCTCCATGAGTGCCTGCTCCTCTGTAAGACCCTGGTTAACCTCTTCCTTACGGCTGTGACGGCGATAGTCGCTGGCCAGCTCGTTCATTACGGCACGCTCAATATTTGTGCGGTCCTTTGGTTTCATTGTGGCACGCAGATCCTGACGCCACTGTGCATTGCGGTCGCAGAGAACCTCAAGAGGCTCAACCTCAGTCTGTGCAGCCTTGACTGCAGCAGCCTTTGGAGCATCGGCCTTTGGAGCATCGGCAATAGACTCCTCGAGCTTTTTCATCTCTTCCTTCTCTATGTCGCGGAAAGCACCCATACGCTTCATCATGCCGTCCCAGTCCACCTTGTGACCGTCAAACTCAGGACCGTCCACGCAAACGAACTTGGTCTTGCCGTCTACTGTTACACGGCATGCACCGCACATACCGGTACCGTCAACCATGATGGTGTTCAGTGAAACATCGGTAGGGATTTCATATTTCTGGGTAAGCAGGCAGCAGAACTTCATCATGATGGCTGGGCCAATGGCAAAGCACTTATCTACTTTCTCGCGCTGGATAACGCTCTCTATACCTACTGTTACTACGCCCTTGTTACCGTATGAGCCGTCATCGGTCATGATGATAACCTCATCTGAGTACTTGCTTACCTCGTCCTCCAGGATTATGAGTTCCTTGGTGCGGCCTGCCAGTACGGATATTACACGGTTGCCGGCCTCCTTGAGGGCTTTGATGATAGGGAGCATTGGAGCAGTTCCCACACCACCTCCGGCACATACTACGGTACCGAATTTCTCAATGTGGGTTGCCTGACCAAGAGGTCCTACTACGTCATCAATAAAGTCACCTTCGTTAAGGCGGCAGAGCTTGTTTGATGAAAGGCCGATGCGCTGTACTACCAGTGTGATGGTTCCTTTCTTAATGTCGGAATCAGCAATAGTCAAGGGAATTCGCTCACCCTTTTCTCCTATGCGGAGTATTACAAAGTTTCCGGCCTTGCGTGATTTTGCAATCAGGGGAGCCTCTACTTCAAACTTGAAAACGTTCTCTGAGAATTGCTGTTTGGATACGATCCTGTTCATATTTTTATTGAATTTCTATGCAATTAAAATTTTTGCATCGCAAATGTACTCAATAAAGCTTTATTGTAACTATATTTGTGTACCCGTTTTTGAACAAGGACTATATTTTTGCATTTTATTTACAGATGCTACCATTTTATACGGAAAATATACACTCATGAGCTATCTGAGATTTGAAAAGACATTCATGACCAACCTGGAGGAGACTCTGCCCAGGGAGATACTCAGGACAAACCGTTCGGGTGCATACCACTGTACTACAATAGTGGATTGCAATACCCGCAAGTATCATGGTCTGCTGGTAGTGCCTCTGCCCGAACTTGACGGCGAGAACCATGTGCTGCTGTCATCGCTCGATGAAACTGTTATCCAGCACGGAGCAGAATTCAATCTGGGAGTACACCAGTACTGGGGATACAATTTCAGCCCAAAGGGTCATAAGTACATTCGTGAATTCAACTGCGACAAGGTTCCTACTACCATTTATCGTGTAGGTGGAGTGCTGCTCAAGAAAGAAAAGCTGTTTGAACATAATGAAAACCGCATACTTATACGGTATACGCTTCTCGATGCACATTCAGAGACAACCCTGCGTTTCCAGCCTTTCCTGGCTTTCCGCAGCGTAAGGCAGTTTACTCACGAGAACAGCAATGCCAGCCGCGAGTACCGTGTTGTAAAGAACGGCATAAGCACTTGCATGTACCCGGGCTATCCGGAACTGTTCATGCAGTTCAGCAAGGAGAATGAGTTTGTTTACCGTCCAGACTGGTACCGTAAGTTTGAGTATTCCAAGGAACTGGAGCGCGGTTATGAATTCAACGAGGATCTGTATATACCCGGTTACTTTGAGCTCCCTATAAAGAAAGGTGAGAGCGTAGTGTTCTCGGCCGGACTGTCGGAGGTCAACGTAAAGGGACTCAAGCGCACATTTACCGTAGAGGCCAATGAGCGTACTCCGCGAGACAATTTCTACCACTGCCTTAAGAACGCAGCACACCAGTTCCATAATAAGGTGGGCGGACATCATTACGTGCTGGCCGGCTACCCATGGTTCAAGTGCCGTGCACGAGACATGTTTGTGTCTCTGCCGGGACTTACTCTCTCTCTCAAGGAGACCCGTGAATTTGAGAGTGCCATGAATACTGCAATAGAAGCTATCCGCAGTTTCATAAAGGGTGTTCCAAGCAAGCATCAGATATATGAGATTGAACATCCCGATGTCCTGTTGTGGGCTGTATGGGCCATACAGCAGTATGCCAAGTCAACATCGGAACAGCAGGCCTGGGAGAAATACGGCAGCATACTTACGCAGATCATGGATTTCCTGCGCCATAACCGTCATTTCAATTTCTTTGTGCACAGCAATGGTCTGGTACATATAAATGGAAAGGATAAGGCCGAAACATGGATGAACTCTACTGCTAACGGAATGCCTGTTATTCCGCGTACCGGTTATGTGGTAGAAATAAATGCCCTCTGGTATAATGCTCTCAAGTTTGTGGCAAACCTGTCAGGCAAGTATGGCAAGGCCGATTATTCCAAGCGTCTTAATACACTGGCCGATAACTGCGGCAACTCCTTTGTAAAGACTTTCCTTAACCAGTACGGTTATCTCTATGACTTTGTAGACAAGGACAATCCAGACTGGAGCGTACGTCCTAACCAGATATTCGCGGTTGCGCTGGATTATTCTCCTCTGGACCTCAGACAGCAGAAATCCGTAGTGGATATTGTTACCAAGGAACTGCTCACTCCAAAGGGCTTGCGTTCGCTCAGCCCCAAGAGCATGGGCTACAACCCCAACTATGTGGGACCGCAGCGTGAGCGTGACTATGCCTACCATCAGGGTACAGCATGGCCATGGCTGGCCGGGTTCTATTTTGAGGCATACCTCAAGGTATTCAAGATGAGCGGTCTCTCATTCGTAGAGCGCCAGATGATTGGATACGAGGATGAAATGACATCGCACTGCATTGGTTCGCTTCCGGAACTGTTTGACGGCAACCCGCCATTCAAGGGCCGCGGAGCTGTATCTTTTGCCATGAATGTGGCTGAGATACTCAGAACAATGAAATTGTTGAACGAATTTGAATAAGATATAATATGCGAGTTTTGATGTTCGGCTGGGAGTTTCCGCCCCATATCCTGGGTGGATTGGGAACGGCCAGCTACGGATTGACAAGAGGACTGGCCAACCAGGGTGGGGTGGACATTACGTTCTGCCTTCCAAAACCATGGGGCGACGAGGACCAGAGCTTCATGAAGATTGTGGGAATGAACACCGTTCCTGTGGTGTGGCGCAATCCCGACAACTCTGTGCTTAAGGAACGCTACCCATGGATGGACTCCAATGACTACTACCGTTTCCGTGACCATATCTACTCAGATTTTGGCAATCTCTACACGAATGACCTGGGTTGCATAGAGTTTTCCGGACGTTATCCGGAGAACCTGCATGAGGAGATAAACAATTACTCCATAGTGGCAGGTGTAGTGGCACGCAGTCAGGAGTTTGATATTATTCACTCCCATGACTGGCTTACATATCCGGCTGGCATACATGCCAAGCAGGTGAGTGGCAAACCACTTGTAATACACGTGCATGCCACAGACTTTGACCGCAGCCGCGGTAATGTAAATCCTACGGTCTATGCCATAGAGAAGAATGGTATGGATTACGCAGACCACATTATGTGCGTAAGTGAGCTTACACGCCAGACCGTTATAAACAAGTATCATCAGGATCCACGCAAGGTTTCTACCATGCACAATGCAGTAGAACCCCTTCCGCAGGAGATCCAGGATATTGTTCCGCAAAAGAAACCACATGAGAAAGTGGTAACCTTCCTTGGACGAATAACAATGCAGAAAGGTCCGGAGTATTTTGTGGAGGCTGCTGCACTGGTACTCAAGCGCACCCGTGACATACGTTTCTGTATGGCAGGAAGCGGTGATATGATGAACGCCATGATTACCCTGGCAGCGGAGCGCGGCATAGCGGACCGATTCCATTTTCCGGGATTCATGAAAGGCCGTCAGGTATATGAGTGCCTCAAGGCCAGCGATGTTTACATAATGCCGTCCGTATCGGAACCGTTCGGTATATCGCCTCTGGAGGCTATGCAGTGTGAGGTGCCAACCATCATATCAAAGCAGTCGGGCTGTGCCGAGATTCTGGACAAATGCATCAAGGTGGATTATTGGGACATACAGGCTACGGCCGATGCCATCTACTCCATCTGCAACTACCCGGCACTCTATGACTACCTTAAGGTAGAGGGTAAGAAGGAGGTCGATGCCATTACTTGGGACAAGGTTGGTGAACGCATCCTGGCGCGTTACAAGAAAATATTGGGAATGAAATAAATAAGAACAGCATATATGAAAACAATCTGTCTGTATTTTGAGATTCATCAGATCATACATCTCAAGAGATACCGTTTTTTTGATATAGGTACGGACCATTATTACTATGATGACTATGCTAATGAGACCAGCATAAACAACATAGCAGAGAACTCCTACATACCTGCTCTCAGAACCCTTATAGACATGGCACGTGAGAGCCAGGGTGCTTTCAAGGTAGCCCTGTCACTCTCTGGCGTGGGTCTGGAACAGCTGGAGCGTTATGCTCCCCAGGTCATAGACCTGCTTCAGGAACTTGCCCAGACCGGCTGCTGTGAGTTTATAGCAGAGCCTTACTCACATGGCCTGGCATCGTTGGCTCCAAATGGAGAGCAGTCCTTCCGTGACGAGGTTAAGCGTCAGGTAGAAAAGATCAACCAGCTGTTTGGCCAGAAACCCAAGGTGTTCCGCAACTCCAGCCTTATCTACGACGATGAGATTGGTGGCCTGGTAGCCGATATGGGATTCAAGGGCATGCTTACCGAGGGTGCCAAGCACATCCTTGGCTGGAAGAGCCCTCACTACCTGTATCACTGCAATGTGAACCCCAACCTCAAGGTATTTACACGTGATTATAAGCTGTCCGATGATATAAGCCTGCGTTTCTCAAATCCATCGTGGGAATCCTATCCACTCATGGCCGATACCTATATGGACTGGATAGCCCAGAGCCCAGAGGAGGATGGTGTATTCAATATCTTTATGGAACTGTGCGCACTGGGTATCTACCAGCCGCTGAGCTCCAATATACTGGAGTTCCTGCGTAACCTGCCCAAATGTGCCAAGGAGCGCGGCATAGGTTTCCAGACTCCATCGGAAGTAATAAAGACCCATAAGTCTGTTTCTTCTATAGATGTTCCATATCCTATGTCATGGAATGACGAGGAGCGCGATATAAGCTGCTGGCTTGGTAATGTTATGCAGCGCGAGGCTTTTGACAAGCTCTACTCAATAGGCGAGAGAGTAATCCTGTCTCAGGACAAGCATCTGCGTCAGGACTGGGATTATCTGCAGGCAAGCAATAATTTCCGTTTCATGACAACCAAGAACAATGCAGTTTCCATGGACCGTGGAATATACGAGTCTCCATACGATGCATTTACCAACTATATGAATGTTCTTGGTGATTTCCTGCAGAGAGTAAACTGGGCTCTTCCTCAGGATATAGATACAGAGGAGCTCAATGCTTTCCAGACCACCATCCAGAATCAGGACAAGAAGATCCAGGCTTTGGAGAAAAAGGTTGCAAGACTCAAGTCTGCTGCAGAGAAGCCCAAGAAAGCCTGATCTGCAATATCTGCAAAAAGAAAGACTGGTTATACGCCAGTCTTTTTTTTTATTCCATGGAGAGGAACTCCAGATTGTAGCTGTGTAGGTCAGAATTTGGATTTGATGGTCTTTATCCTGATCTGTGATCCACTGCCACCCATGAGTTTTACCTGGTGGATGTACGGGTCTAACATATAGCTTATTACAGCAGCGCTGGAGTTAAGGCGGGCCTTTACAGGTATGAGTACCACCTTGTTCCAGTCAGGACGTGCAGCCTGATAAGCTGCCTTTCCGGCATCGTCCAACTGCATGTTGTTCTCCCTGAGCCATTCCTGGCGGTCGCTGAATGCTTTCTCAACCAGTGCAGCTATGTTGTCATAGGTGTATGTACCGTATTTGGAAGCATAGGATGTTACAAAAGATTCCTCACTGTCTGCGGTGTTGTTTGACTGGAAGAACTCCTGTACCATGTCCTTGCGTATAAGCATAAGGGTTGATGGAACGCTTGGTTTGAATCTGTGAGACGGTGTCTTGGCTGTGTACAGGGTAATGTTGGCAGCATTGAGCACATGCTCACTGTCTCTCATCCTGTCTATAGGCAGCTCAATCTCAGTAAGCAGGCCAAACGGTGAACGTATCCATGTGTAATCAGACTCAGACAGATTGCTTTCCAGTCCGGTCCATCTGTAGCAGTTGAGCTGGAGCACCTCGCTGTTTCCCTGGAACTCTGCCATCTGAGACATCAAGGTTGGTTTATCTGTATCTTCATCGGTACCTATGCTCTTGAAATTCACTCCAAGAATGGTGTAGTCTATATGGAATATGGTACCGTCGCCCTGTGAACACCTTATATAGAAACCCTTTGCAAGGTTCTCCATAAAGGTTTCGGCATTCTCAAAATACTCTGGATTGCTGTAGTATGAGCTAAGTATCCTGTGGGCCAGTGAGTCGGGCAGGGGGATTGTAATGCAGGGGTAGTATCCGCTCAGGTTCCTGAGTGAATCACTCTGCTGCAGGTTCCATCCCGATACGGTTACGCTGGCATAAGGCTTGCTTGTGTTGCAGAAATCAGCAGGATTTATGTTTGGATAGTAGGTTGCATTGGCATCTATCATCCTGTCCAGCTGATACACATCTATTCTTACAGTGTTTGTGGAATCTCCAAAATAGCTTGAGTAATACAGCTTGAGTTCTGCGTAATAGGGCTTCTGGGTACCTATGGTATCTATGAACCACTGCGGAAAGCTATGGCTGCCAATTCCGTAGATAGAATCGGGCAGGTTAAAACCTTCCATGCAGTTGAGCTGTGTCATGTAGCCTGCATCAATCCTGGCTCCGCTGACCTCCTCTGTAAAACGGCCCAGTGTGCTGATGGTTGTAAGGGCTGCAAGGGAATCGGCCTGTTTAATCGTGCTTGAGTTGGCGTAGCACGTGTCATTGATTACAGTGATTATATCCTCAGCCGGAGTGAGCGATCCGCCCAGCCCTGCAGTATCTTCGTCACATGATATCACAAACAGGACTGCCAGTATGCAGTAAACTGCTTTCTTGATATTCATATCTGTATGCTTGTTTGTCAGATTCTGTTATAGAAATCGTCTATTGCCTGAGCCTCCAGGGTGCTTGCGTCGCCCTCCAGTACAGGAATGCCTTTCTCCTTAGCGTAGGCAGGGAGAGAAGGATCAACGGTAGCTGTGTTACACATAACTCCGTCAGAGAATTCTATGGCCTTCTTCATGACAGAGTTAAAATCAATCGGGAACTGGAATGTGCCGGCATCGGAGGCCTGCATATCCTTGGTTGGGATGATTTCTGGGTATCGGTCATGGAAATTCTGGTCAAAGGCCTTGTCATAGAGTGAGTATACAACCTTAGACTCGCGGAATGCAGGCTCGTCGCGGTAAGCGGTCTTTATGTACAGTGGAATAAGGGCCGATAACCATCCGTGACAGTGAATAATGTCTGGGTTCCAGCGGAGTTTCTTTACGGTCTCCAGTACACCGCGCGCAAAGAAGATTGTGCGCTCGTCATTGTCCTCGTATTCAACACCCTCCTTGTCTGTTACCTGCAGGCGGTTCTGGAAATAATCGTCATTGTCTATAAAATAGACCTGTATGCGGGCAGCCTGGAGCGATGCCACCTTTATTATAAGCGGATGGTCTGTCTCATCAATGATCAGGTTCATACCGGACAGGCGGATAACCTCATGGAGCTGGTTGCGGCGCTCGTTGATAGGACCCCACTTAGGCATGAATGTACGTATGTCATTACCCAGTTCCTGGATGCTCTGTGGAAGTGCGCGGCAATAATCTGCCATGTGTGACTGGCCTACAAAAGGGGAAATCTGATCTGATATGATAAGAATTTTCTTGTCGCTCATAATATTGTCTTTTCTAAGCATAGGTACAGGTGCTCTGTACCAATTTGTTTGCAAAGATATATAAAAAAAGTATGATTTTGGCAAGCACTTTGCCCGAATCTTTTGAAATGCCATAAATAATAACTTATTTTGCGGACTTTTTGACAAAAGGTAATGATTCAGGTAATTACTACAATCGCAGAGCTCAGGCAGGCTCTCGATGCTTACCGCAAGGCCGGTAAAACTATAGGACTTGTTCCTACTATGGGTGCCCTTCACGAGGGTCATGCATCACTGGTGCGCCGCAGTGTAGGCGAGAATGATGTGACAGTAGTCAGCGACTTTGTCAATCCAACCCAGTTCAATGACAAGAATGATCTGATGAACTATCCCCGTACAATGGAGGCTGACTGCAAGCTCCTGGACAAGGAAGGTGCACAGTTCGTATTTGCTCCCACAGTAGAGGAGATGTATCCGCAGCCGGACACCCGCACTTTTGATTTTACACCACTGGATAAGGTTATGGAGGGACCTAACCGTCCCGGACATTTCAATGGCGTGGCACAGATTGTAAGCAAGCTGTTCTATGCCGTTGAGCCAGACCGCGCTTATTTTGGCGAGAAGGACTTCCAGCAGTTGGCTATTATCCGCGAGATGGTGCGCCAGCTCTCTCTCTCTATTGAGATTGTAGGCTGCCCTATAGTCCGCGAGGAGGACGGCATGGCGCTGAGCTCACGCAACATGCTGCTGTCCAAGAGTGAGCGTAAGACTGCCGCCAATATTTCCCGCACCCTGTTTGAGAGCCGCCGTTATGCAAGCCAGCACACCCTGGTATCTACCAGGAATTTTGTAATAGATACCATCAATTCAATCCCCGGACTGGAGGTTGAATACTACGAGATTGTGGATGGAAAGACCCTGCAGCCTGTAAATGACTGGGATGCGGCTCCGTATATTGTGGGCTGCGTTACCGTGCGTTGCGGAAAGGTCAGGCTGATTGACAATATCAAATATAAGGAATAATGCTGCTCACCGTACTTAAATCAAAGCTTCACCGTGTCAGGGTGACCGATGCCAACATAGATTATATTGGCAGTATTACCATTGATGAGAATTGGATGGACGCAGCCGGAATCATTGAGGGCGAGCAGGTCCATGTGGTCGATGTAACCAATGGCGCACGCCTGGTTACCTATGCCATAAAGGGCGAACGCGGCTCCAAGTGCATTTGCCTGAACGGCGCAGCCGCCAGACTGGTATCTATCAACGATATAGTGATCATAATTGCCTATGCTCAGGTTACTCCTGAGGAGGCAAAAACATTCAAGCCTACAGTAGTTATCCCGTAATCAGCATGATTACGGGATAACGTACATCCTTATAGTATGCGTCTGGCTGGCCGGACTCCGTCCGGGTGCGTTGTTGATAATTAGGGGATAACATTCCCCTTTTTTTGTGGCCGCACAGATGCTGATGAGCTAACTTTGCTAGCACAAATAAACAGTATATGGCAGAAACAGGCACCAGGACAAGAACCCGTAATACACGCAGCAATACAGACGGAATAGTACTCAATCACCTTCAGCCCCAGGCATTGGAACTGGAAGAGGCTGTAATTGGAGCCCTCATGATAGAGCAGGATGCTTTCCCAAAGGTGAGTGACATACTCAAGGCCGATTCTTTCTATGACCACCGTCACAGGGTTATATACGAGGCTGTTGCCAACCTGTCACTGAACCAGCGCCCAATAGATATCCTCACCGTAACAGAGCAGCTCAAGAGCAACGGCACGATAGATGAGGCTGGCGGTGCACTCTACGTTACGCAGCTGGCAGGAAAGGTGTCTTCATCGGCCCATATAGAGTATCATGCACGTATCATTGCGCAGAAAGCCATGGCACGCGAGCTCATCTCGTTTACCGGTAACATCCAGGCCAAGGCTTTCGATGATACGACCGATATCTCTGAGCTCCTGGGAGAGGCCGAGAACCAGCTGTTCCAGATTGCACATCAGAACGTAAAGAAAGATTTTGCATGTATAGACACAGTGCTCGTTGAGTCCATGGAACGTATCCGTACTGCAGCCAAGCGTTCGCAGGGTATGAGCGGTCTGGCAAGTGGATTCAGGGAACTGGATAATATTACATCGGGCTGGCAGAAATCGGACCTCATTATCCTGGCGGCACGTCCTGCCATGGGTAAGACTGCATTTGCGCTGTCCATGGCCAAGAATATTGCCGTGAACAACCAGAAACCTGTGGCCCTGTTCTCATTGGAAATGAGTAACGTGCAGTTGGTTAACCGTTTGATTTCCAGTGTGTGCGAGATATCTGGTGGAAAGTTGCGTGACGGACGCCTGGCTCCTTATGAGTGGAGTATCCTGGACAGCAAGATCAATGCCCTGCAGAGTGCTCCAATCTATCTGGACGATACGCCTTCGCTCTCTATCACAGAGTTCAGGACCAAGGCCATCAGGCTTAAGCAGGAACATAATGTGGAACTGATTATCATTGACTACCTGCAGCTTATGAATGCAAGCGGCATACGGTTTGGTAACCGTCAGGAGGAAATCAGTACCATCTCCCGAAACCTTAAGGGTATTGCCAAGGAACTGGATATCCCAATTATTGCCCTGTCACAGCTCAACCGTGGTGTTGAGGGACGTGAGGGCTATGAGGGTAAGCGTCCGCAGCTGAGTGACCTGCGTGAGTCCGGTGCCATTGAGCAGGATGCCGATATAGTATGCTTTATTCACCGCCCGGAGTACTATAAGATATACGAGGATAATAACCACAATGACCTGCATGGTGTAGCTGAGGTCATCATAGCCAAGCACCGTAACGGTGGAGTGGGCGATGTGCGCCTGTCATTCCGCAGTGACCTGGCCCTGTTTGACAATATGGGCAGTGGCGGTGGTCAGGGTGGCGGTGGTGTACACCAATCCAAGATGAATGAGGAAATGCCACCGGCAGATCCTTTGGATTCACCGATGGCATCGGCCGATATGCCTGCGGATTACCCGTTCTGATGAATGTCGTTCAGATTGTACGGGGTTTCCTGATATACGTAGTAGTTGAGCCAGTTGGAGTACAGCAGGTTGGCATGTGAACGCCAACGGTCTACGTATCCCTGGCTTGGGTCATCGTTCCTGTAGTAATGGCTTGGAACGGGTACGTCCATGCCCTTTGCTATGTCGCGGTGATACTCGGCATCCAGGGTGCCGGGCGAGTACTCCAGATGACCGGTTATGAACAGCTCGCGTCCGCCGCGTGCAGCTACCATGAACACACCGGCTTCCTGTGATTCGGAGAGCAGTGTGAGCTTGGGGTTGCGGAGAATGTCCTCACGCCTTACTTCGGAGTGACGGCTGTGCGGAGCGTTGAACTCGTCGTCAAAACCACGCAGTATGGGTACTCTGAGTTGGCATGCGGTATGGCCAAACACTCCGGACATCTTCTTGTTGAGAGGATACTTGGGTACTCCGTAATAATGGTACAGGGCAGCCTGTGCTGCCCAGCATATAAACATGGTAGAGGTTACGTTTTCACGTGCCCAGTCCATGATTTCACAGACCTCCTTCCAGTAGGTAACATCCTCATAATCCATCTGTTCCACTGGAGCTCCGGTTATTATGAGTCCGTCAAATTTCTCTTTTTTGAGCTCACAGAAACTAACGTAGAATACCTCCATGTGCTCTATGGAGGTATTCTTTGATGTGTGACTGCTCAGTTTCATGAACGTGAGGTCAATCTGCAGCGGAGAGTTTGAGAGCAGGCGTATAAGATCAGTCTCGGTAGTCTCCTTTATGGGCATCAGGTTCAGGATAGCAATCTTAAGTGGTCGGATATCCTGTTTTGATGCCCTGGAACTGTTCATTACGAATATGTTCTCGTTCCTCAGCGTCTCTATGGCCGGTAGGTTGTCGGGCAGTTTTATTGGCATGGCTTGCTTAGATTTGTTTGAATGCCTGGTCTAGATCCTCAATGATGTCATCAATGTGCTCAACACCTATGGACAGACGTACTGTAGTAGGGGTTATGTGCTGCTCCTTGAGTTCATCGGGGGTCATCTGTGAGTGGGTGGTGGTGTAAGGATGTATTACAAGGCTCTTTACATCGGCCACGTTAGCCAGCAGTGAGAACAGCTTGAGCGAGTCTATGAACTTCCAGGTGTCCTCCAGGGTGCCGTTTATCTCAAAGGTAAAGATGGAACCGCCGCCATTTGGGAAATACTTCTTGTAGAGGTTATGTGTCTCGCTGTCCTCGAGCGATGGATGGTTTACCTTGGCAACCTTAGGCTGAGAGGCAAGGTACTTTACAACCTTGAGTGCGTTCTCTGTGTGACGCTCTATCCTGAGAGGCAGTGACTCAACGCCCTGCAGCAGTATCCATGCATTGAATGGGCTTATGGCTGCACCGGTATCGCGGAGCACAACGGCACGGATACGTGTTACAAATGCAGCAGCACCGGCTACCTGTGCAAATACTGCACCATGGTATGATGGGTCTGGCTTGGCTATTGATGGGTAACGGTCTGCGTTGGCCAGCCAGTCAAACTTTCCGCCATCAACTATTATGCCACCCAGGGACGAACCGTGGCCACCTATGAACTTGGTTGCTGAGTGTACCACAATATCGGCACCATGCTCCAGTGGACGTATAAGCAGGGGGGCAAAGGTGTTATCTACAATGAATACTATTCCGTGACGGTGTGCAACCTCTGCAATGGCCTCCAGGTCTGTAACGTCGGAGTTTGGATTGCCAAATGTTTCGGCATACACTACCTTGGTGTTGGGCTGTATGGCTTTTTCAAGTTCCGATGTGTTGTTTATGTCTACAATGGTGTTTGTTATTCCCTGCTCGGCAAGAGTGTGGGTAATAAGGTTAAAGCTGCCTCCGTACAGGTTGTTTGCTGCAACAATGTGGTCGCCGGCATGTACAATGTTCTGCAGGGCATAGGTTACGGCTGCGGCGCCCGATGCTACTGCAAGTGCGGCAACGCCACCTTCCAGTGCGGCAATACGCTCTTCCAGGATTCCCTGGGTTGGATTGGTAAGACGGCCGTATATGTTACCTGAGTCTTTCAGGCTAAAACGGTCGGCTGCGTGCTGTGAGTTGCGGAATACGTACGATGTGGTCTGATAGATAGGTACTGCGCGTGCGTCGGTTGTTGGGTCTGCGCTCTCCTGTCCTGCATGCAGGGCAATGGTCTCATAACGGTACTTGTTTGCCATAGTTGTATATTTTTTTGTTGTTTGTTCCTGTTGTTTTGTTTTTGACACTGCAAAGATAATATGTCTTGAAATGATTGTCTATGAAATTTTGCGAATACAGAAAATAAATCTAATTTTGCTGCAAATCATAGATAAAACGTATGGATATTCTAACTATTGTACCCAAAAACAGCCTGATAGATTCCAAAGACATTGAAATTATGCGCTGCATGCAGGAAAATGCACGCCTTACCACCAAGGAACTGGCACTAAAGGTTCACCTTTCTCCAACCCCGGTATATGAGCGTCTCAAGCGTTTGGAGCGTGAGGGCTATATAAAGAAGTATGTGGCTATTCTGGATACGGAGAAACTCAACCTGGGATTCGTGGTATTCTGTACCGTAAAGCTCAAGGTCATGAACAAGCAGAATGCTACCGTGTTTGAGGCCGCAGTAAAGGAAATGGCACAGGTATCGGAATGCTACAACATATCGGGCGAGTTTGATTATATGCTCAAGGTTTACTCTCCGGATATGTATTCATATAAGGAGTTTATCATGAATGTGCTTGGCAATATTGACCAGGTAGGCTCAATCCAGTCAATTTTCGTGATGAACAACGTCAAGAACGATAACATGTAAGGACATAAATCCAAGAAGTTTTTTGTAACTTCGCGGCTTGTACACGAAAAAGGTATTTTATGAACGTTTCATACAAGTGGCTTAAGGAATATGTAGACTTTGACCTTACTCCCGATGAGGTTGCTGCAGCGCTTACATCGGTCGGTCTGGAGGTCGATGGAGTAGAGGAGGTTCAGTCCGTCAAGGGCGGTCTCAAGGATATAGTAATAGGTGAGGTTCTTACTTGCGTGGAGCACCCTAACTCAGACCACCTTCACGTAACTACCGTTAACCTGGGCTCAGGAGATCCCGTACAGATTGTGTGCGGCGCTCCAAATGTAGCCGCAGGCCAGAAGGTAGTTGTAGCTACGGTAGGTGCCAAGATCTATGAGGGCGATGAGTGTTTCTCAATCAAGCCATCCAAACTCCGTGGCGTGGAATCCTGCGGCATGCTCTGCTCACAGAAAGAGCTTGGCCTGGGTACAGACCATTCCGGAATCATGGTACTCCCGGCCGATGCCGTTCCCGGTACTCCGGCTGCCCAGTATTTCAATCTGGAGTCTGACTATGTAATAGAGGTAGATATTACCCCTAACCATTCCGATGCCTGCTCACACTGGGGCGTTGCCCGTGATTTCTATGCATGGCTTATCCAGAACGGTTATACATCGGCCCTGCACAGACCTGACTGCAGCAAGTTCAGCGTAGATAATCACGATCTGCAGATTGCCATCAGTGTGGAGAATACGGAGGCATGCCCCCGCTACTCGGGTGTAAGCATAAAGGGCGTAACCGTTAAGGAGAGTCCTGAATGGCTCAAGAACAAGCTCGTTGCTATAGGCCTGCATCCAATCAACAACATTGTAGATATTACCAATTATATACTGTTTGCATACGGTCAGCCACTTCACAGCTTTGATGCCGATAAGATCAAGGGTGGCAAGGTGGTTGTAAAGACCATGCCTCAGGACACTCCGTTTGTAACTCTGGACGGAGTGGAGCGCAAGCTTTCTGAGCGTGACCTCATGATATGCAACACACAGGAGCCCATGTGCATGGGTGGTGTGTTTGGCGGACTTGATTCGGGAATTACGGATTCTACAGTCAATGTGTTCCTGGAGAGCGCTTATTTTAATCCTACATGGATACGCAAGAGTGCCCGCCGCCATCAGCTCAGTACCGATGCCTCATTCCGTTTTGAGCGTGGTATAGATCCAAACGGAACACTGTATGCACTCCAGCAGGCTGCCATCCTGGTACGCGAGCTGGCAGGTGGTACAATCTCCATGGACATCCTGGATATCAACCCCACACCTGCACAGGATTTCAAGGTTGACTTTGATTTTGAATATGCCGATAACCTTATAGGTAAAAAGATTGACCGCCAGGTTATAAAGAGCATTGTAGAGAACCTTGGAATAAAGGTTGACTCATTCTCAGAGACCGGCATGAAACTCTCTGTTCCACCTTTCCGTGTGGATGTTCAGCGTCCATGCGATGTAGTGGAGGAGGTGCTCCGCATTTACGGATATAACAATGTGGAGTTTGGTCAGTCCGTACAGTCCAGCCTTACCGTAGAGGGACCGGTGGACCGTGCACACAAGATGCAGGACCTGGTTTCTGAGCAGCTGGTAGGACAGGGATTCAACGAGATACTCAACAACTCACTTACACGTGCCGCCTATTACGATGGTCTGGACTGCTGTCCTCCAGAGAGACTGGTACGCGTAATCAATCCTCTCAGTGCCGACCTTAACGTACTCCGCGAGAATATGATATTTGGAGGTCTTGAGAGCCTGTCACACAATATCCGCCGCCAGAGTGCCGATCTTAGGTTCTTTGAGTTTGGTAAGTGCTATTATTTTGATGCTGCCCGCCGCGAGTCTCTCAAGGAGCCCGGAAAGGATGGCCAGCCTCAGAACCCAATGAAAGCCTACTCAGAGGATTATCATCTGGGTATGTGGATTACCGGTAAGCGTGTTGCTGCATCATGGGCACATCCCGACGAGTCAAGCAGCGTTTATGAGCTCAAGGCACATGTAGAGAACGTATTCCGCCGTCTTGGACTTGCCCAGGGCAACATTCAGATAGAGGAATTTGACAATGCTATATTCAGCAGCGCACTGCGCTATAAGCTCCGTAACGGCAAGACAGTTGCAGAGATGGGTATTGTAAACCGTCCGCTCTTAAAGGCTACCGATGTTGAGCAGCCTGTGTTCTATGCCGATATTTACTGGGATGAGCTGCTTTATGCTACACGCAAGGCCAAGACCAGCTATACAGAGCTGCCCAAGTATCCTGCTGTACGCAGAGACCTGGCACTCCTGGTAGACAAGACAGTCAAGTTCAGCGATATGGAGCGTCTGGCATATCAGACAGAGAGCAAGCTCCTCAAGGATGTTACACTGTTCGATGTTTATGAGGGCAAGAACCTGCAGCCTGGCAAGAAGAGTTATGCCGTAAGTTTCCTGCTCCAGGATGAACAGCAGACTCTCAATGAACAGCGCATTGAGAAAGTTATGGAGAAACTCGTTCAGGCATTCCAGACCAAACTGGATGCAACACTTAGATAATAAATAACAATAATAAAAATAGATTCTACAAATGGGAAGAGCATTTGAATTCAGAAAGGCCCGTAAGCTTAAGCGCTGGGGCAACATGGCCAAGACATTTACCCGTATTGGCAAGCAGATAGCCATTGCCGTAAAGGCTGGTGGCCCGGATCCAGACAACAACTCTGCACTGCGTGCTATCATTGCCACAGCCAAGCATGAGAACATGCCTAAGGATAACGTGGAGCGCGCTATCAAGAACGCAATGGGTAAGGATACCAAGGACTATAAGGAAATGAACTATGAAGGTTACGGTCCTTTTGGTATTGCAATCTACGTTGAGACACTGACAGACAACACTACCCGTACCGTTGCCAACGTACGTTCCGTATTCACCAAGTTTGGTGGTTCACTCGGTACCAGCGGTAGCCTTGATTTCATGTTCTCACACAAGTCACAGTTTACCATCAAGCTCAAGGATGGCGTAGATATGGACGAACTCATTCTGGAGCTCATTGACCTGGGTGTTGAGGATGAGTATGATATAGACGAGGAGGAAGGCGAGGTAACCCTTTATGGTGATCCCAAGTCTTTTGCCGCTATCCAGAAGTATTTTGAGGAGAACGGATTTGAGGTTAAGGCTGCAGAGTTTACCCGCATACCTAACGACCTTAAGGATGTAACTCCAGAGCAGCGTGAGACCATAGACAAGATTGTGGAGCGTCTGGATGACGATGATGATGTCCAGAACGTTTACACCAACATGCGTCCACTTGACGAGGAATAATAAAGCTTAAATATTGTAAATAAGGAATATCCGGGGTACTCAGCACTCCGGATATTTTTGTTACTTTGCACCCGTATTTCAAAATATATCTACATCATGAACAAAATGGTTGGTGAATTTGCCGGTCTTATCTGGCATGCACTCGAGGGTAAGAACGCCCTTTCACAGAAAGAAATCAAGAAAGCAACAAAACTTAAGGACAAAGAGTTCTACCTTGGACTTGGCTGGCTCCTGCGTGAGGACAAGCTCAATGTTACAGAGGGTGAGGACGAGAACTACTACGCACTCAAGTAAGAATAAGGGTAGCGCAGTTCTGTTTTGGCCGGGAGATTTTTGATTTCTCCTGGCTTTTTTGTTTTCTGCAGGAAGGGGCTTACTTCTTTATAGTGGCAGCGTAGGCGCTGTTGCAGAGTCCCAGGATAGCCGAGATAAGGAACAGCGTCTCTATGCCGAGAGTCTTCCATATCCAACCGCCCAGCAGGGCTATGAATATGGTTATGAAATGGTTTACGGATATGCCTGTGGATATGGTGGCACGCATCTCGTCCTTATTGTCTGATATGTCCTGTACATATACGTTCGATGCCATGGATGCCAGTGAGATAACAGAATCCAGTACGTAATTTATACAGCATATAATCATTGCCGTGTGCATGGAGAACAGGTGGTGTGCGTAACCATAAAAGAAACATACTATGACCAGTATGAGCGTGTCGCCTATCATGACCGGCTTGTAGCCTATACGGTCAATCAGTTTGCCTACAAGTGGGGCAAGCAGGAAACAGGCTATGGCAGAGATGGCAAACAGCAGGCTCACCGTGCCGGCATCGGCCCCGTAGAACAGTATCAGCACGTATGGACCAAAGGTAAAGAATACCTGCTTGCGCGCTCCGTAGAACACCTCCAGCATGTAGTATTTGCGGAATTTGCGCCTAAAATAAAAGCGGCTCTTGTTGGGATCGGTCTTACTCTGGGCCGATAACCTGAGGCTGGCAACCATGGCGGCAAACATGAATACGGCCGCTATCATGAAAGTGGGCTGGAACAGTTTGGTGCTCTGTACAACGGCAAACGCAGCTATCACAACCAGGTAACCCAGCAGGTTCCCAATCTGGTAGATGGAGTTCTGGTATCCCAGTGCCTGACCGCCCTTTCCGTCCCTTGAGTACTCGAGCGACAGGGTGTTTTTCATGCCAAGCTGTATGTGCTCGCCGGTAGAATAGATGAATATGGCCATAATGACAAGCAGTTTGGAGGGGCTTATTACAGCCTGCATGGCCATACCCGCAACCATTACTATCATACCTATCTTATACATCCTCTCGGCCGATGAACGGTAGAATATGGCCAGTATGAGTACGAGCATAAGTCCTGGCAACTCACGGAAAAACTCAGTCAGTCCGCGGTCAAATTCACCCATGTGGACCACCTCGGCCATGTAGTTGTCCAGTACACCTTTATATAATCCAAAACCAATGGCCGACAGTAAGAGCGACAGGAACAGGGCCCTGTATCTTGAGTTTTCCTGAAAAATCCCGGTAAGTTTATCCATAGCGCCTGCAAAGGTATTCTTTTACCCAGATAGTTTGTGCAGGGAGCAGGGCTTTTTGCTTGGAACAGCTGGAACTGTTAGTGCTTAAGACGGCGGCGCATAAAACGCAGGGCGCGGCCAGGGAGATCGCGGAGCCAGAACAGCGGGGCACGCAGCAGGAACAGGTCGCACCAGATGTGTGTGTAAATGCGGAAGGCACGGTCTGTAACCAGTATGGTCCTTGGATTGTCTGTGTTGGGATTTGCACCACCGCGGACCACTGCGGAGAGTACGCCTATTATGTGGCGGTCTGTAATGTCCCGTTCCAGGTTCCATCGGTTGTCGCCCGATATCACATAGCCGCTGGGGGTAACCCTGAGGATTCTGTGGAGCACGTGCTTGCCATTGCCGGCCAGACGGTCAGAATCCCGCCTGTACAGGGGGACGTCATAACGTTTTAAGCGTCCTTGGGGCTTGGGACTTATTACAACCAGGTCCTTGTCCTGGCGTATGAGCGGCCACATGCTGTTGCCCACATTGGTATAGACAAGCTGTCCGTTCCTCTGGAGCACCTGCTCAAAGGAAAAACTCTCTGTTGTGTTGCTGGCTTGCTGTCCGTGATCCATGTTGCGCGCAAAAATAAGGAAAAAAACCGTATCTTTGCAGCAGTATGGAAAGGCACTACAGGGTTGCAGATTTTACGTTTGGCGTAATAATGGATGACAGCCATCCGTTGTGGGGACTCATGGCCAATTATGAGCCGTTCAGACAGGACGTGTTCAGTGGTGAAACACTGTTTACCCTGACCGTGGAAGGTGCCATGCAACTGCCTGATTATGCTCCATATTATGAGGAGGAACCGGAACGCAGCGATATGCCATGCGTTGCTGTTTATAAGCAGGATGACCGCCTGTCTTTCTCTATGAGACCCATGCTCAGCCAGCCCCACGCATTCCTGCTGGATATGGCCCCGGACTATAGGAGCGCCGTGCTCAAACTCCGTCAGGACGGCCGGCTCTCCAGGTTTGCGCTGGACAACAGCCTTATGCTGCTGTTCACCATGAGCACAACCGGCTTGAATACGCTGGCCATGCACTCATCGGTCATCATGCATGGTGGGATGGGGTATATGTTCCTGGGATTGAGCGGCACCGGAAAGAGCACTCACAGCCGCCTGTGGCTAGAGAATATTCCAGATACGGAACTGCTTAACGACGATAATCCCGTGGTAAGGATTATGCCCGATGGAAAGGCCTGGGTGTTTGGCTCTCCATGGAGCGGCAAGACTCCCTGCTACAAGAATATGCAGGTTCCCGTAGGCGGCATTGTTCTTATACGCCGATGCCAGCACAATGCCCTGACCCGCCTGCCAATCCCGGAGGCTTATGCAGCACTGCTCATGTCCTGCTCGGGCCTTAAGTTCAGTACTGAGTCCATGGACCGTATTACAGAGACTCAGAGCAATCTGCTGGGTGCAGTCCCGTTCTATGTAATGGATTGTCTGCCGGATTCAAATGCGGCAGTAGTCTGCCACGATGGTGTTTGTAAAAACTGTAAGTAATGAAAATAAAGGAAGGATTCAAGATCCGCGAGGTTTGCGGAAATTACGTTGTTATGGCAACCGGTCTGGAGAACCGCAAATACAACAAGATGCTTAATCTGAACGATTCTGCAGCGTACCTATGGAAGGCTGTCTGCGACAAGGAATTCACTCAGGAGACTCTTGCAGAGCTGCTCACGGCTGAGTACGAGGTAAGCCTCCAGACAGCCATGGCCGATGCCCAGAAACTCATAGAAGATTGGAAAAACGCGGGAGTAGTGGAATAACGGGTTTCTGGCAGTGCCTGGGTAACCTGTGGCGCATGGCGGGACGTGAGAATGCCGGCCGTGTGGCTGTACGTTGCCTTATAGGAATGGTCAGGATTGCAGCGTCGCTCTCTTTTGTATGGATAAGCAAGAGACTGGTGGATATAGCTACCGGTGCCATCCAGGCCGACCTAAGACTGAACATCATCCTGCTCATCTGCATCATGCTGGTGCAGATACTCAACAATGTGCTGGCAAGTTATTACGAGGGCCTTATTCTGGTCAGGATAGAGAACAATCTCCGAGGCCGTCTGTTTACCCATGTAATGCACAGCAGGTGGAATGGCCGTGACATGTTCCACAGTGGCGATACCGTGAACCGCCTGGAGACCGATATCCACACAATCACAGACCTTATAGCAACCAAACTGCCCGATATCATCATTACAGTGTGCCAGCTGGTGTGTGCATCGGCCTTCCTGTTCATCATGAAACCGGGGCTCCTGTGGGTGCTGCTGGCTATCATGGTGGTGGCTATAGTAGCAAGCCGTCTGTGTTTTTTCCGGATAAGGAAACTGTCGGCCGATATAAGGGCCAAGGATGCCCAGATCCAGTCTTACATGCAGGAGAACCTGCTGCATCGTGTACTGGCGCTCACGCTTATAGGGGTAGGGCGCGTAACGGACCACATGCTCAGACTGCAGGGCGAACTCTATGATACCAGCATAAAGAGACTCAATTTTAATTCCGTAGCCCGGGTGTTCATGTCTCTGGGCTTCTCGGCCGGATATATCTCGGCATTCCTGTGGGGTGTGCTCGGCATACACTCCGGAGCAGTAACCTTTGGTATGATGACTGCCTTCCTGCAGCTGGTAGGTCAGGTGCAGGGTCCTATTGCACAGATATCCCGCTACATTCCGGGCGTTATACATTCGCTGACCAGCGTGGACAGACTGCACGAGCTGCAGCAGCTTGAGCTGGAACCGGCAGCAGAACCTGTGCTCCTGGAGGGTGTTCCAGGCGTTAGTGTAAATGGCGTTACATTTGGATACGAGCCTGGCAAGAAGGTGCTCAATGATTTCTCGTGCACATTTGCTCCAGGTCAGATGACTGCCGTCATGGGACCAACAGGAGTGGGCAAGAGCACACTTATCCGCCTTATCCTGGGACTTATTACACCGGAGAGCGGCAGAGTGGAACTGTTTGTTCCCGGAGACCACAGTATCCCCGTAAGCCCGGCAACCCGATGCAACTTTATGTACGTACCGCAGGGCAATTCTCTTATGAGCGGTACCATACGCGATAATTTCCTGCTGGCAAACCCCAGTGCAACTCAGGATGAAATGATTAAGGCCCTGCATGCCGCATGCGCCGATTTTGTGCTTGAACTGCCTGCTGGACTGGATACCGTATGCAGCGAGCTTGGTGCCGGACTGAGCGAGGGACAGGCTCAGCGCATTGCAATAGCACGTGCACTCCTGCATCCTGGCCAGATCCTTATCCTGGATGAATCTACCAGTGCCCTGGACTCAGACACAGAGGACCGCATCCTGGACGATATCCGCCAGAACCTGAACGGCAAGCGTACCATAATCTTTATTACTCACCGCCAGACCGTAGCCGCCGCTGCCCACTCTGTTGTGCGGTTATAAACTGAATACCCAAATAGTTTGTGCGTGGAGTTGGGGTATATGTCATTTTTTTGCAATTTTGCAGAAAGGAAAAACTATAGAATAAAATAATATGGAGAGAACATGGCGTTGGTTTGGCAAGAAGGACAAGATTACTCTTGCCATGCTCAGACAGATTGGTGTGGAGGGCATAGTAACAGCCCTTCATGATGTGCCTCTTGGCCAGGTATGGACACGTGAGAAAATCCGCGAGCTCAGAGAGTATATAGAGAGCTACGGAATGCGTTGGAGCGTAGTGGAGAGCCTGCCGGTTGTAGAGACCATAAAGTATGCAGGCCCAGACCGCGACTATCAGATTGAGGTTTACAAGGAGAGCTTGAGGAACCTGGCAGCCGAGGGTATTCACTGCATTTGCTACAACTTTATGCCGGTTCTGGACTGGGCCCGTACAGACCTGTTCCATGAGAACCCTAACGGTTCTACCAACCTGTATTTCAATTATGCAGAGTTTGCCTACTTTGACATTTACATCCTTAAGCGTGAAGGTGCGCGTGAGGAGTGGGCTGCACTGCAGTTCCCCGAGGGTGTAGGTCAGGGCCGAAACGTACTGGCCGAGGCCGATGAACTTGCCAAGAACATGACTCCAGAACTGGAGCATAAGCTGGTAGAGACCATTATTATAAAGACCCAGGGTTTTGTAAGCGGGAACTTCAGTGAGAACGATGAGGCTCCTATCCAGAAATTCCGTGACTTCCTGGCACTCTACAAGGGCATAGACAAGGACCAGCTGCGCGCCAACATGAAATACTTCCTGGAGGCAATCATGCCTACCTGCGATGAATACGGCATGAATATGTGCGTGCATCCCGATGATCCACCAATTGAGGTTCTGGGCCTGCCGCGCATAGTACGCACCCAGGAGGATATTGAGTGGTTCCTGAATGCCGTACCTAACAAGCATAACGGCCTTACCTTCTGTGCAGGTTCACTGTCGGCCGGTGCCTACAACAATGTAGTGGAGATGGCCCGCAAGTTTGCAGACCGCACACATTTTGTGCACCTGCGTTCTTGCCACATATTCCCTAACGGAGACTTTACAGAGGCTAGCCATCTGGGTGGCCGTGCCGATATAATTGAGCTGTGCCGCATATTTGAGAAGGCAAATCCAAATCTGCCCATGCGCGTGGATCACGGTATGACATTTACCGACCAGCCTGGCGGAATAATGGACGAGTCCAGCCATGGTCACAACGCCGGCTACACACTGCTTGGACGTATGTTTGCCATGGGACAGGTTCAGGGTATCCTGGCCACGGTTGACCGTGAGATGGGAATTGAGTACAAACAACCCGGTTTTTTTGACTGATCATGAAACTTCTTGATATACTGAGCGGTTCATTCAATGCCGCAGAGTGGGAGAGCAAGGGATATGAACTTCCCAAGTTTGATATTAAGGCTGTACGCGAGCGCACTGCCAAGGAACCAGTGTGGGTGCATTTTGGTGGTGGAAACATTTTCCGTGCATTTCCTGCTGCCATCCTGAACGATGCCCTTAACACCGGTAAGTATGACCGTGGTGTTATAGTAGCCGAGACTTTTGACTACGAGGTAATAGACAAGGCATATGCTCCTTACCAGAACCTCTCTCTTGCAGTATCGCTGTGCTCAAACGGCACCATAGAGAAGAAAGTCATTGCATCTGTCACAGAGAGCCTTAAGGCCGATCCCCAGTTCTCTGACTGGGCACGCCTGGTTGAGATTTTCAAGGCTCCGTCCCTGCAGATGATAACCTTTACCATTACCGAGAAGGGTTACACATATAACGATGCCGACCTGGCCCGCGGCCTTTCTCCAGTATTTGCCATGGGTAAGGTTTGCGCACTGTTGCTGGAGCGTTTCAATGCCGGTAGCCTTCCGCTCACCGTTCAGAGCATGGACAACTGCTCACACAATGGCGACAAGGCAAAGGCTGGCGTGATGGCCTATGCCGAGCGTTGGGTGGCCGATGGACTGGCCCCTGCTGCGTTCCTGGATTACCTTAAGGATGAGAGCAAGATAACTTTCCCATGGTCCATGATAGACAAGATTACCCCACGTCCACACGTCAAGGTTCAGGAGATGCTTGCTGCCGATGGATTTGAGGACAATATGTTCCTTGAGACAGAGAAGCACACATTTACCGCTCCTTTTGTAAACGCCGAGGAGGTGCAGTACCTGGTCATTGAGGATAACTACACCAACGGACGTCCGCCACTTGACCTGGGAGGTGCCCTGTATACTACACGCCAGACCGTGGACCAGGTAGAGACCATGAAGGTTACAACCTGCCTTAACCCGCTGCACACCGCCATGTCAATCTACGGCGTAATGCTGGGATACACCCTGATATCGGCCGAGATGGCCGACGAGGACCTGCGTCCGTTTGTTCAGAAGATTGGTTACATGGAGGCTATGCCGGTAGTAACTGATCCGGGTGTACTTAATCCTTACGAGTTTATTGGCGACGTAATAAACAAGCGTCTGCCTAACCCGTTCATGCCCGATGCCCCACAGCGTATCTCTACCGATACCAGCCAGAAACTGCCTATCCGTTTTGGCGAGACAATAAAGAAATACGTGGCCCGTGGCCTGGACATGAACAACCTTGTTCTCATTCCTCTTACACTGGCCGGATACGCACGTTTCCTCAAGGCCCTGGACGATGACCTCAAGCCATTCCAGCCTTCATCGGACCCCAAACTGGACGAGCTCATGGCTATTGTAGCACCGCTCCAGATTGGCAAGATGGATCAGGACTGGAGCCCGCTCAAGACCCTGTTCTCACGCGCCGATATTTTTGGAATTGACCTATACCAGGCTGGTCTGGGTAACAAGATAGAAGGTATGGTCAAGGAACTTTACGCCGGCCCGGGTGCCGTACGCGCAACCCTGCACAAGTACGTCCTTGCCCGTTAACTGACAGATTTTTTAGAATGGAGAAAATACGCAATTTCTGCATAATAGCACACATTGACCACGGAAAGTCCACTCTGGCTGACCGTTTGCTCGAATATACGCATACCATAAACATAACCGAGGGCCAGATGCTCGACGATATGGATCTGGAGAAGGAACGCGGCATTACAATCAAGAGCCACGCCATCCAGATGGAGTATGAGTACAAGGGTGAGAAATATATACTGAACCTGATAGACACTCCGGGACACGTGGATTTCTCTTACGAGGTGTCTCGTTCAATCGCTGCCTGCGAGGGCGCTCTCCTTGTGGTGGATGCCACCCAGGGCGTACAGGCACAGACCATAAGCAACCTGTACATGGCCATTGAGCATGACCTTGAGATTATTCCCGTAATCAATAAGTGCGACATGCAGAGTGCCATGCCCGATGAGGTTGAGGATGAGATCATTGAACTCCTGGGTTGTGACCGTGAGGATATAATACGTGCATCGGCCCGCACCGGACTTGGCGTGGAGGAGATACTTAATGCCATAGTGGAGCGTGTTCCGCATCCGGAGGGAGACCCCGAGGCACCTCTGCAGGCCCTTATCTTTGACTCAGTGTTCAACTCTTTCCGTGGCATCATTGCGTATTTCAAGATAGAGAACGGCTGCATACGCAAGGGCGACAAGGTTAAGTTCTTTAATACCGGAAAGGAGTACGATGCCGATGAGGTAGGCGTGCTGCGCATGGACATGGTTCCGCGCGATGTAATGACCACAGGCGATGTGGGCTATATCATATCGGGCATTAAGACATCTACCGAGGTCAAGGTAGGCGATACCATTACCCACGTGGCACGTCCGTGCAGTGCCGCAATTGCCGGATTCGAGGAGTCCAAACCAATGGTATTTGCCGGTGTTTATCCTATAGAGGCCGATGAGTTTGAAGACCTGCGTGCATCGCTGGAGAAATTGCAGCTCAATGATGCATCGCTGAGCTTCTTCCCTGAGTCATCTGCAGCACTTGGATTTGGATTCCGCTGCGGATTCCTTGGACTGCTGCACATGGAAATTGTTCAGGAGCGTCTGGACCGTGAGTTCGACATGAGTGTCATTACCACCGTTCCAAACGTATCATACATGGTCTATGACAAGCAGGGCAATGCCATTGAGGTACATAACCCGAGCGGCATGCCGGATCTTACCCTGATAGACCATATTGAGGAGCCATATATAGATGCATCCATCATTACTACAACAGAGTACATAGGTCCTATCATGACCCTCTGCCTGGACAAGCGCGGAGAGCTGGTTAAGCAGCAGTTCATAGCCGGTAACCGTGTGGAGATATATTTCAAGCTGCCTCTGGGTGAGATAGTGATAGATTTCTACGATAAGCTAAAGAGTATATCCAAGGGCTATGCATCGTTTGACTACCATCCATGTGGGTTCCGTCCATCTAAACTCATAAAACTGGATATCCTGCTCAATGGTGAGCCTGTAGATGCCCTTTCTACCCTTACTCATGTGGACAATGCCTATGACCTGGGCCGACGCATGTGTGAGAAACTCAAGGATCTTATTCCGCGTCAGCAGTTTGATATAGCCATTCAGGCTGCCATAGGCTCCAAGATCATTGCACGTGAGACCATCAAGCAGGTGCGTAAGGATGTTACTGCCAAGTGTTATGGCGGTGATGTGAGCCGTAAGCGTAAGCTGCTTGAGAAACAGAAAAAAGGTAAGAAACGAATGAAACAGATAGGTAACGTGGAAGTACCTCAAAAGGCTTTCCTTGCCGTACTTAAACTCGACTGATCAGAACACTTCATAGCCCAGCTGCTATGAAGTGTTTTTTTTACCACTCTAGCGGATTGTTGTCCTGGTCTGTAAAGAACAGCTCGGTATCGGGCCCCTGCCAAGTAAACTTATAGATATCGTAGGCGGTCTTGTCTCTCTCTCCGTCATAGATTGAGAATGCGGTCGCGTATGTCTTTCCCTCAACGAATACTGTGTTCGTTGCGCCATCGCCGGTACCGTCATTGAGGTGTGTGTATATGCCTTGGCGTATAACCAGATTGGTTCCAGGGTTGTTATATGCCTGGTCAAAATATTGGGCAGGGGTGGGGTACTTAACCTTATCTACGGTGTCTACACAAACTGTGTGCGCAACCCATGGGACCGACGATACCACCATCCCGGTCAGCGAGTCTATTGGATAGCAGTAGTCCCAGTAGCCCTTTACACGGTAGTTGAACCGTACATTGGAGTATAAGCTTTCCGTCCTTGTCCTGAAAGTCTTTATGAACAGGTCTCCAATGGGATTGAATGTCTGTGGGTTTATAGGGAATGAGTAGAGCCAGTACAAGGTATTGGGCTTTAGATTATAGAAATAATGGTCACCCATGGTGTAATGCAGTATATACGATGCAAAATCGGCAATATGGCCTGTGGTCTGGGATACACTGTCGTACCATGCGTTGTACTGCTGTTTCTCATTGGTCAGCAGCTGGGTAATAAGACCTTTCTGGAGGTTAGAAGACAGCTTTACATCTACAATCATATCATCTCCTCCAAAAGAAAGCAGTAAAGGATAGGAATCGGCAGTTACTTCCTGACAGGTTATGTAGTAGTAAGCCTCCTTGGATGCCTGTACCGATACCTCTGCAAATCCTGTGCTGTACTGTACTATCTCCATGTCAAGGTCTATGTCCTTTTCATAGGCTATGGCCTTGTCGTTGTAGTTGCAGGATTCCAGCAACAACAGTACAACAGCCATGCATGCAGTTGCAAACTTTATTACGTATTTGGATGCTGATAACATAATTGTCTGTACTTATACTTTTATGCTGGTCAGTCTTTATCGGACTCCAATCTGTTCTTTACTACCTGAAGGAAATTCAGCATGGTCTCTGTATGTGTACCGTAGTGTCCAAAATTAAACTCCATGTTGGATCCCTGCCAGCGGCTCTTGGCTATGACAGCGTTTACAAAAGAAACTATGTTGTCATCCATGGAATGCATTACGTAGCACGGACAGGAGGGACTCCAGTTATAACTGGCTATTGAATTGTCTGTCAGCGCCGAGTAGAACGATGCAATATCGTCGCCCTGCATGTTAAAGGCCTCCGGGGTAAGGATCTTGCTGGTCTGCTTGGTTCCCATCTGTTTGTTGACGTCTGGAATAAGGTAGTTCTTGCTGTTTATCCACTCGTCAATCTTGTTCAGATACTTGGAGCGCATGAGCTTGTCCATTGGAATATCCAGGTTAGTGCATTTGGCCATACCCTGGAGAACCATGAGTGTTGCAGCCGGATAGTCGGCATAGTCCTGGTTTATGTACTCCTCAAATGTGGCGCGTACGTCGTATGGACCACCGCCGGCAAAAAGTTGATGCGTCTTGATTGAACCGTAATGTGAGTCATGCTCAATCAGGTACTGCACAGACATGGTTGCTGCACCGCCCTGTGAGTATCCCATGAGAATACAGTCTTCATACTGTGGTGTATATCCGGCAGCTTCCAGGTAGTTGCGTGCAGCCAGCAGCATATCGGCCACATTCCTGGCTGTTACATCCTTTACAAGGTATGGATGTATGCGGTCCGATGTTACTCCAAATCCAAGGTAGTCCGGTATGACCATGCAGTAACCCAGCGGACAGATTACTCCTTCCAGCGGGAAACTGTTGCTCGGGGCTTCTATATTGGATCCAATGGTGTAGTGGGATAGCAGCAGGAAACGCTTGAACTTGCCATTGGCAGGTAGCAGTATCTTGCCCGACAGTGTTACCGGTTTGCCAAACTCATCCACAGACTGGTATGTTCCAATAATCTCCACAACCTTCTTGCGGCTGCGGAAATCAAGCAGCTTGGATGTGAGCGAAACCCCATCAATGCTGGTTGTTCCTCTATTTATTATATCTGTAACATCCAGTCCAGCCGATACGCCGGATCTGGTTGCTTTAGTATGGCCCGCTTCATGAACATTGGAATCCTGGGATTCATATCCGGGAATATAGCAGTTGGATGGAAAACCATTCTCCAGATCCACAACACCGGCCCTGGTTACCTTGAATGAATGTACCTTTACGTTCTGCAGGTCATCCAGGTTTACACTGTACAGGTTCTTGTCTTCCCGTATGCAGCTTACTGCCGTGAGCAGCAACGCAAACAAAGACAGGTTCCAGAGTCTTATGGTTTTATTCATTGTTGTCTGTCTTTTGGTTCTTATTACGGCCTGTATTGAATGTAAATCCTACCGATACAGACATTATTCTGCCCATTGCAAGAAATACATGGTCTGAGTTTCTCATTGCAAAAGCCCCGCCCAAATCGGCCGATATGAATGTAGCTTTGTAGTTATAGCGTACTCCTATGGGGCGGAAATCGTAGCCGTAGCCCAGAGACAGGCGCCGGCCTTTCTCGTTTCTCTCTGTACCGCCGTTAAGGTCAAATCCCAGTCCCAGTTCGGAGTAGATCTCAAGATGCGTCCTGTGCATGTATGTAACGCGTACAGAGGGCATCATTATTATGTTGTAGAAGCGCTGGTCCTTTTTCCTGGCCAGCTCCTGGCCAGCTCCGTTGATTGTAACATTGTCCCAATGTACACAACTGTGGTCAATCATAAGACCTGCGCTGAACCACGGGGCAAGGCTGTACTGGCCCTCAGCCCAGTAATGCTGCTTGTAGCGGTAGTTCTGCTTATAGACCCTTGATTGTGATTCTGCCATGACGTATGGTATCTCGTTGCGCCAGAACACCTGCTCAAACAACTGGTCAGCCCAACCAACCCTTATCTCATAAGGTCTGGCCATGACTTCCTCTTTAGTGCGAGCCGTGGAACCGCCTGCGCACAGGAGCAACATAATGAATATTACCGCTTTCTGTTTCATGATAGACCCTCTTTACCCCCACAAAGTTATATCTTTTCTTTAATAATTGGACGCACTTGCATTTATGATAGCGTGTTGTGCTATGATTGTTTATTAAGGCTTGTGTATCTAAAAAAATGTTAAATTTGAATATATATATATGGTATATATATATATTTGAATTAGATATTTGAAAGGACTGGATGCCAGTATAGATGTGATGCATCAATACGAAAGGTTTTTATTGACCACTATATTATTTGTTTGTTCTGTCTTATTGTATGGTAATGCAGATGCGCAAAGCAAAACTGAATCGGCCTATGATAAGACACTTGACATGTCATCTTTCATTATTTTCTCTGAAGACGCAGGTAGAGAGGCTTATGAGGAAGATTCTCTGTTTTTTCTGCGTTCTTTTCCAGTTATTTTCAAGGTTAGCCGTACCGATGATATTGCCAATAGCGCTGATCTACAGCAGTTTATAGATTCAGGTGTTCCTTTGCTAAAGGATAACAACATTCACAATGCAAAGATTCGTATCAGAAGTGCTTCATCACCAGATGGACCTCTCAGCTTGAACAAGCAGTTGAGTAGAGGACGTCGTGATGCGCTCTTGAATCTGTTCAAGGAGTATGGCGTTGATGCATCAGAACTCCAGATTGATGTTGTAGATGAGGAGTATGAGCTCCTGGCTTTCATGATGAGACAGGCCAATGACCCTGATGCTGCAATAGTAACTACCATAGTTTCAGATTGGATTTCTGATCCTGTAAGGCTTAAGAGCGAACTGATGGAATTCAGGAACGGTGTTCTGTGGAACCGTATCAAGAAAGAGTATTTCCCCCAGTTACGTGCCTCGCGCTTTATGATTATTTTTCCAGAGACTTCAAAGAATGAGTTTCTGATTACAAAAATGGGCCCGCTGGCTTTTTTGGGTATTCATTGTGATTCTGTTTCCCCATCATCCAACGGTATTCCTGAGAACTCATATTCCACATATACTCCTGCTCCACAGGTTACAGTACGTAGAGAGGTTCTGTCAGTAAAGACTAATCTGCTTGAATGGGGTGCTTATGTACCACAGTACGGTTTTTGCCCAATGCCTAATGTTGAGCTGGAGTATTATCCACGTCATGGTCACTGGACTCTGGGTGCAACATTTGACTGCCCATGGTGGGAAGGCAACGCCACAACTCATAAGTATTTTGAGATGCGCAACTACCAGTTGTATGGTCGCTTCTACACAAGAAACAGTGACCGTAGCTACAACGATATTGCTACTTGTGAGCCCATAGGCGGTCAGGCCGCGTTCCGTGGTTTTTATCTTGAGGGTTATGCACAGGCATGTCTTTACCAGATTGGATTCTCTGCAAAGAAAGGCTGGATAGGCGAGGGTGCAGGCGCTGGTATTGGTGCCGGTTATGTTGTACCGCTGAGCCGTGGCGGTCACTGGCGTCTGGACCTGGGATTGCAGTTGGGTCTGTTCCAGACATACTATGATCCATTTGTCTATGGCAAGCCAATTTATCACGGCGGAGAGATAGACGGTAATTACTATTACGATACGGATCTTTACTCTGACGAGTTTGTAAAACGTATGCATCGCTTCACGTGGCTGGGTCCCACACGTGTAGGCATCAGCATCAGCTATGACCTTCTGTACAGAAAGAGGGACAGCAAGCGCCCAAGCTTTAGCAAGTGGGAAAAAGGAGAGGTCAAGCCATGAAAAAGATTCTGATGTGCCTGCTTACCCTGCTCTGTCTTGTCGCCTGTGAGAGACAGCCAGTATTGCACCTGGTTGACCGTGGTAACAATGTGGAGTTTGAAACCAATAAGATTCTGCTTGATGTTGATGTGCTCTGGGAGTATGAACTGTTCTATGACTGGCGTGCAGAATGGTCATACGGATGGGACGTTATTGATGACAGCTTGTTTGGCTCATGGAATATTCAGGAGCCATCAGCATTCAACGTGCGCCGTTACTATACTGGCGATAATCCTCATGCCCCACATACATCGGCCCTGACAAGCACGGTTTATGGTACACGTATTCAGGATAAGTATAAGCTGGGTTACTATGACATCCTTTTGTGGAATGACGTAAATACTATTGATGGCGTGCAGTCACTTCACTTTGATGAGGAGACAAGCTTGGAATATGTAGTAGCTTACACCAACCAGGCAACCAGCCAGACTGTTGTGCCGCGTCATTCGTTGGTTGCCCCCCATTCAACCAAGGCGGGTTATGCATACTACCAGCCTGAGTTCCTTTTTGCCGGTGATTATGACAATCTCCATGTGAGTGATTCTCCTGAAGATTATGACTCGCTGATTGTGGAGACCAATACATGGTACAAGTTTGTGCCAATTGTTATGACTCCTGTAACATACATATACCTCACACAGATTATCATTCATAACAATCAGAACAGGATTGTAGGTATAGATGGTAGCGGCAACCTGAGCGGTATGGCACGTTCGGTTAACCTTAAGACTCACGTGTCAAGCACACAGGATGTATCGGTCAACTACTCCATGCGCATGAAACCGCATGTGATCCTAAAGGATTCCATCAACAATACAGAGGAGGATGTTGACATTATTGGCGGACGTTCCATAACATTTGGTCTTACCGGAGTGGATCCATATCAGATTACACGTTCAGCTACAAGTTACGAGCAGGTTATGAATTCAACTGTTCCAAATTACCTTGAGGTAAACCTGCTCTTTAACAACGGACGTGACTCAACACTGATATTCAATGTAACAGATCAGGTTAAAGAAAGATACAAGGGCGGTGTAATAACCGTACACATAGATGCCGATGATATTCCAATACCAAGCAGGGGCGGTGGTTCGCTGTTCGATGCCGAGGTTGAGGATTTTGAAGAAGAGACACATGAATTTGAAATGTAAAATAACAACAGATAGCGCTATGAAAAGTGTAACTTATTACGCGTTGGCCATGATTGCACTGGCAGGCTGTTCTGAGGATGCGTACTTTGGACAAGAGGCTCAGTCTCCTGCCAACAGGCCAACAGACCAGGTCAGCATTCTGTTTGGAGCAGGATCAAATCAGATGACCCGCTCTACCAGTGGCCTTGAGACTGTGACCGGTACATTCAAGGTTTATGGAACCAAGGGTAATTCTGATTCCCAGGTGTTCAACAACTATGCTGTATGGCATGCTCAGTTGGCTGGACAGACCCTGACAGATTCTTACTACTGGGATTATGTAGGTGCCAGCGGCAGTTCACAGACCCCGTACATGGGTGACGAGTCTGGAACACTGACAGCCCAGACACCAATAGTACTTGACCGCAACCAGACAGAAAAGTTCTGGGACTATGAGCAGGATTACTACCGTTTCTGGGCAATTGCTCCTTGGGATGCTAATGTCAAGTTCTACACCGATAATGGTTCGGGCGAATCAGAATCAGCTAACAATACCGATGGAATTGTAACAAAGGCCGTAATCAGTAATGTAGGCGGACACCTGAATGCAAACACTGGCTCAGCCTCTTCTTATAAGGAGTATTACATAGCCAATCCGCTCAAGATTGAAAAGGCAGACTTTGACAATAAGGTTAACTTTACATTTGGACGTATTCAGAGCAAGGTTCGCGTGGGTATTTATGAAATCGTACCCGGATATGAGATTACAGATATCAAGTTCTACCAGACACGTATTTCAAAAACAGGCAAGATTCTCAAGGTTGATAACGGCAGCACCGTTACAGGTCGCAGCAACATTATCCTGAACCGTACAGACAAGGCTTTTGTTGGTAACGCTACTGCTGGTACTGCTGGTACTGCAACCGTAACGTACGATAATACCAATCTTACATACAGTTTAAGCTATGATGCATTGGCCATAACATCACAGAAATACTTTGAGGCTGGCAAAATGAGCGGTGTTCCTGCTACAGGCAGCACCGATGCTGCACTCTGGGGTACCGATGGTGACATGGATCCAACAAGTCACTATTTCAGCGTACTGCCTACTCCTACTGAAAACGGAAACTATGGAGCACCATACGCCGATAACTCAAAACCAATCTATATTTGCTGTGACTTTACCCTCAAGTCAAATGATGGCAACTCTATTGAGGAGATTCACGTCAAGGGTGCCACTGCGGTGATTCCGGCTACCTATACCACATGGAAACCTAATCATGCTTACACCTATCTGTTCAAGATTTCACGTAACACAAACGGTACAACCGGCAACTGGGATCCAACAGGCCCTGTAAGTCCAGAGGATCCGTCAAATCCTGATCCCGATGTGCCAAATACAGATCCTTCAGATCCAGCAAACATCAATCCATCAGATCCAACACCTGGCCCAACTGATCCAACAGATCCAAGTTATGACCCAGCCAAGGATCCAACCCTTTCACCCGATGGCCTGTTTGCCATTACATTCGATGCTGTAGTGGAGGATATTGTTGATGGTGCACAAGAGGGTACAACCACCATCTTTGCTACACCAAGCATTACCACATATCAGAATGGCAATGAAGTAACCGATGCTGGCATTGTTTACAAGGCAGGTGAGGATATCACCTTTGCTGTTATGGAGAATACAACCGATGTTACCAGCTCATATAAGGTATATGTAAGCGCAAACCTGCCTACATATAGCTTTGACAAGACACCTGAGCAGAACGGTGCAGCATTTACACTTAACACAACCGGCAAGATTGTCAATCCAGTTGCCGGCTGGTACGTAATAAAGGCACAGGATGCGGCAGTAAGTCCAACCCACGTAGCTTACAAGGTAATTCGTGTTGGCGTTGCAGAATAAGAGTATTAATAATTACAAACCAATATTTTATGAAAAAGTATTTCATTTATTCACTTGCAGCATTGGCTCTGACCAGTTGCAGCAATGATGAGTTCTTTGGAAAATTACCAAAGCCTGTCCAGAAAGACAGTGCTGTAATTGCGTTCTTTCCTACAAAAGGCTTGATGACACGTGCCAATCATACGGGCGGTGATGCAGCAGCACTTTTGGGAAACAACTTCATTGTAGAAGGTGTTAAGGGCGATGGTACATTTGCTTCTTATGCCGCCATTAACGAGGTTTTTGATCACTACAATGTGAACTGGATTGCAAGTTCCGCCAATACTACAGAGTCAAATACTGCTGATTGGGAGTATGTGGATCAGTCTCTGCTCATCAAGGGAACATCATCTAAGTTGTCAAGCGCTGCTGTACAGGCTATCAAGTTCTGGGATTACGCAACTGCTCAGTATGACTTTGTTGCAGTATCACTTGGAAAGGGTGCCGGGGTAACTCCTACTTATGCTGAACTTTCTGAAATTGACTTTACAAAGATAGGTTCAAGCACCAATGCAGTTTATACATTGACCGGTTCGGCCGAAGAACTGGCATCGGCCTACATAGCTGATCTTGTATCACTATATAATAAAGATGGTGTTTCAGAATATGAAACAACCGTTACTCCAAAATTCCGCAGCCTTGGTACAAAGATCCGTGTAGGTTTTTATGAGGTTGTTCCCGGTTATTCAATCAATAATGTCAGGTTCTACTCTGAGGCATGGGATGGAACAACTGCAACTACAGCATCGGGCGATGCCAATGCAACATTCTTTGCTGCCAATGCAGTATTTCCAAGTGCTACCTCTAATGGTACCATGAGCGTTTATTATCCAACCGTTGGATTCAGCAAGCGTCCAGCCGGTTCTGCTCCAGATCCTGATTACAACCAGGCACACATAGTATTTACTGCCGGTACAGCAAGTGGCGATGCTCTTGTTGCAACAAAAGACCTGGGTACACTTGACTATAAAGCTGCTCCTGAAAATGGTGAAAGTGCCCTGGCTAAGTACATGGGCCGTTCATCATCGGCTGCAACCTATGCTGGTAACTCAATCGATAACTATTATCAGATGGTACTTCCACTGGGAACAAGTGATAATATCCAGATTCGTGTAGAGTATGATCTTATTCCAATAGATGGTGGTGCTGAGGTTATTCATGTGCGTGATGCCCGTGCAGTCATTCCTGCTCAGTATTGTGACTGGAAACCTAACTACGCATATACCTATATATTCAAGATATCTGACAACACCAACGGTTGGACCGGTGTTGACGGAGATGATAATATAGTTGAGGGCCTTACCCCAATTACATTCGATGCTGTAGTTGTTGATACTGAAGACGGCAACCAGGAGACCATCACCGGCATTGCTACTCCAAGTATTACCACATATCAGGAGGGCGTAAATGCATCGGCTATCAGTGAATACAAGCCGGGAGAGATTTATGTTTCTGTAATGAATGGCCTGACCAATGTTGACCTGACCGCTTTGAGTGCACCTGCAGGTGTTGCAGTGTACAAGGCAACTACAACAGGTACACCTATCTCAGAGCTGATAATTCAGGATATGCTTGATGGCAAGAAACATGATACTGGTATTACACTTACATCGGTTGGTTACAGTATTGTATCTACAGTTCCGGCTGTCGATGGCGGTACACTTGATATCAGTGCAGCCAAGCTTACTGCACAGGGTGGTAATACATACGTATTCATGTACACTGATGGTTCAAGAAACTATGTGAAAGTCATCAAGGTGGCAAGTGAGGGCGTTGCTGGCTTGACTTATAACTGGCAGGCAGCTGTGAACAGCTACACATATACAGCAACCCCTTCACAGGTTTCGCCAACAGAAATCACATTTACCTATGCTGCAGTTGACTACATAGGGGCAAACGTAATTGCTGATCTGGCTCGTTTCCTGGGTGCTGTTTACTATGGTGGTGATGCTTCTTCAATCAATTGGAACAGTACTGATTACACCTGGGATCCTGTATCAGCCGGTAACCTGATGGGTAGCAACTGGTACGGAGGTGGAAAGACTTTGGTTAAGGCTATCACTACCTGGTATGCATCAAATCCAACAGCAACACAGCTTATCTTGAAGATAAATGGCACAAATACAACTCTGAACTTTGTTCAGGAGTAATAAACCTTATGCCAGTGGAGACTGATTATCTCCACTGACAACAAAGAAATTTATAATACAAATAATTAAATAACAAAGCTTTATGAAAAAGGTACTATTTTACTCACTAGCAGTTCTGGCCTTAGCCAGCTGTAGTAATGACGAGTTCCTTGGCGTGAGCCACAAGAACAATCTGAAAACCGATGGAGCAATTCTGTTCTCACCGAGTAAGAGGGCTATTACGAAAGCCGACCACGCGGGTTCTGATGCTGCCGGCCTTCTTGACAACAACTTTGTTGTAGAAGGTATCAAGTACGTTAGTTCTGTTCAGAAAGAAGTGTTCGATCACTACAATGTAAATTGGGTTGCAAACACAGCAAACACTACAACTTCCAATACCGCAGATTGGGAGTATGTTGCACAGAGTCAGGTAATCAAAGGCGTAACAACTCCTTCTACTGGTATTCTTTCTGCTGCTCAGGCTCAGACAATCAAGTACTGGGACTATGCTGCTACTCAGTATGACTTTGTTGCAGTTTCTCTCGGTAAGGGTGTTGGTGCAACCCCAACTTATGCAGAACTTTCGGATATTGACTATACAAACATTGGTACAGACGTTGTTTATACATTGACTGGTACAACTCAGGAACTTGCTGCTGCTTATATCGCAGACCTCGTTTCTGTATATAACACTAACACCACAAAGACATTCAACCAGGGTGCAATTACTCCTCATTTCCGTTCACTTGGAACTAAGATTCGTTTCGCATTCTACGAGACTGTTCCAGGTTATTCTGTAAGCGGTTTGACATTCTACGATGCTGCTGATAATGATGGTACAGATGCTACACTTTATGCTGCATCCGATGTTTATCCTGCTGCAGGTGAGGAGGGCGTTATGTCTATATCATTCCCAATAGTAGGAGAGTCAAACATTTCTGCAACAGACTATAACAAGGCTCATGTTTCTTATGCTCTAGATGGTTCTGGTACTGCTACAGCTGACGTTACTATCGGAGAATTGAATTATCAGACTGCTCCTGAACTTGGTGAGGCAACAGCAAAGTACCTTGGTCGTACCTCTGCTACAGCTACTTATGCTCTTCCTGCTGGTGCAACTGCTCCAACAACAGAGGGTGCAGCTCCAGTTTACTATGAAGTTGTTCTTCCTTATGAGACAGGTGCAGAACTTACTCTTAAGGTTGATTACACTCTGACTTCTACCGATGGTAGTGGTGAGACAATCAAGGTTTCAGGTGCAACAGCAGTAGTTCCTCAGGTTTACACACGTTGGATGCCTAACTATGCTTACACCTATATCTTCAAGATTTCTCAGAATACTAATGGTCTCACAGATCCTTCACAGACAACAGCTGGTCTCTATCCAATTACCTTCGATGCTGTAGTAACTGAGACTACCGATGGTGTTCAAGAGACTGTAACTACAGTATCTACTCCTTCTATCACAACTTATGCTAAGGGCGTTAATCCAACTGCAACTCCAGAGTATGCAACTGGTTCTAACATCTATGTAATGGTTGATAACGGTGAAGCACTTACTGCTGGTACAAATGCTAAGCTTTACACTGTAGCCATTCAGTCTGGCGCTGCTCAAGACGTCAACGAGGAGTCTGTAAAGAATGCTTTGGCTAATGGCAAGAAGTACACTTATACTGTAGTAACTTCTGGTACAACTCTTGCATCTGGTACAACATACTACCAAGCCGACCACGTAACAGCTGTTGCTGGTGATGATGCAACTGTTGCTAGTGAGAATGAGTATTATACTCGCGCTGAGGATGTAGCAGGTACAGAGTGGGTTGTTAAGGATGCAAATAACAAGGAAATGGTTGTTACAGCTTCTTCACTCCTCCAAGTTGCTACTCAGATTGATGCTGCTGATGCTCCAAATGGTAATGCAGTTGCAATCAATGGTGCTAAGTTCACTCCAACTGTTGCTGGTACTTATGCATTCCAGTATGTAGTTGCAGGTTCACCTGCAGTTGAGTACACCTATACAGAGTGGAATACTGCTCATAGCACGTCGTATGCAGATCAGGCAGAGTTCGAAGCTGCGGTTGCTGCTGCTGACCGTATTAAGACTCCTGCAGTAGAAGCTCAGAACCAGATTAAGATTATCATCGTTCACTAATTTCCTTCCTCCAAACAATATGCTACGTCATGATATAGCAATTGTTACTACAGGATGAAATATCAATAAGCCAGGCGGGGTTGAATGTCCCCACCTGGTTACAAAAAAATATAAAGGTTACACCTTATATAATATTATATATATGAAAAAGGGTCTGATATTTATCTCAAGCTTGCTCATAGTACTTACGTTGACTATGGGACTTGGATCTTGCGGCGGCACAGATGTGTTACTGCCTGATTCGGAGCAGCATGCTATTGCCTTTGCATCGGAAGAGGCCGATGAAGAGGTGGTGACCCGTGCATCGGCCCCGTTAAATAGAAACTTTACGGTCTATGGATATAAGACTGTTTCTGAAAACGCTCATGTTGTATTTGATGGGTATAGTGTAACTTACAACTCGGGCTCTGCTGGAACTTCTGTTGATAATACCCATAACTACAGCTATGTTAACGGATCAACACAGACAATAAAATACTGGGATTTTGGGGCCTCAGAGTATAACTACTGGGCTTATACCGGCAACGAATCGGATTTCACCACCGATGGCACCGAACTTACTATCAGTAGCATTGAACAATCGGTTACAGAACCTGATATGCCAAATAAAATGTTCTCATCCCTGTATCACCGCTCCCCAGTCAGCACAGATGTGGTGCGCTTGGAGTTCAAGCGACCATACACTAAGGTGCGTGTGATGTTCTATTCTGGCATGACGTTGACAGAAAGTGCATTTGATAATATTCTGATTAATGATATCAAGTTTGGACCGGCATCGCCTAAGCAGATTATAACCAAAGGTAGTCTTAAGGTTACCTATCCGAAGAGTGGAGAAGGACCTGAGACTTATAGCACGACAACGACTGCCAGTGCGGTAAGTCTTTCCTTTGTAAATGTGACGCTTGACCACACTTACGGCACAGCCAGCAACAATGCGGTAATTGCCGTTCCAACCGGTGGATCGGAGTTCTACTACGTGGTTCCGAACAACTATTCAACTCCGTTTACCCTTTCGGCCAAGATTGATGGTGAAGATAAGACTGCGGTAGTTCCTGCAAACTTCATGAATTGGCGCCCCAACTTTGTCTATACATATATATTCAAAATATCCGGCGGCAAGTATATGGAGTTGTATGATGTTCAGATTGACCCATGGAAGTTTGGCGGCAGTCAGGAAGAAGACTGGAAAAACTGGTAAGAGAAAATAATTAGATTGATGAAGGATATTAAATATTACATATTAGCATTGATGACAGTTACCTTGCTGGTAGCTTGCCATGATGACGATGACTATGAAGGGCTAGAAATTGACTTCTGCGTGCGTGCAGCATGGCTGGATGGGCTTTCTGGTGGTCATATGACTCGCGCATTGACCGCCTCAGACCTGCTTGCAGATGGTATGTCGGACATAAGCATCGGCTTTGATGACTACCCATCTACTATCAATGTACAATGCAAGAAAGACGATGCCGAGGTACTGCCACTGACCCTTACTAAGGGCTCTGCACCATGTGGTGAGCACTCAGGATATTGGGACTACACCCCAAGTTTCCTTTTCCGTGACCAACTCATCAAGCGCGAGGACTATAAGTTTTATGCATCGGCAACCATTGACGGTGGTGATGTACTTGAGGGTACTGCCGACAAGACTGACATTGATGGCACCCACCTAAAGCTGACGCTGCACCATACAAAGGCGCTACTGCGCTTCTCATTTAAGGTGAGCGCTCAGTATGACAAGGTACGCTACATTCGTGTAACAAGCATCAATCTAAATGGCAATGACTATGAGCTTGTGGACAAGGTTCTAAAAACTAGCGGCCAGCTAATAGCTTACGCCTACATTGACCCGGAGGTTGTGACCACGACTTATCTAAATACGATTAAGTGTACCTACAATATTTATGATAAGGATGATGCTACCAATGCTCACCTGACTCGCGAAGGAGTAGTAGCCACAAACACTTTCAAATTAAGTTCACTTAAGAAATCTGATGGCGTAACTCCAGTTTCTACAATCAAAGCCGGCTACTACTACGACCTGAAGGTCACTCTTAACCCTGACTATCTGTACGTGCTCTCTGAGCATGACAATAAACATATAACTGTTGAATAAATGATGAAACAACGAATCTACATATTCCTCTTAGTTCTCCTCACCTTCGCCAATGTGGCGTGGGCTGGAGTGGAAACGCAGAACGGCAAACAATATAATGTGGTGTATCTCAAAAGTGGAGGTTCTGGCAATGGTGATAGCAGTGGCAGTCCTGTAGGCTCATGGTCGGCAGCCTACAAGAAACTCACGAACACAGGCGATCGCGATTATGACTGGGAGCATAATATCATTGTGATTGTTGCTGGTGGTAATATGCAGGTGAACTACAAGGAAGGAGACACAAAGGATAAAGCAAACAAGCAAGGAACTGCAGCAACTATCACCGGTGTCTGGCCATGGGATGCTTCGGACAAAGCCACTATCACACAGATAAAGAATGGAGGTCAGGCAAAGATATCTGGAACCACCAATAATATTGGAGCCGACGTTCGTTTCAGGAATTTACGCATACAGGGAGATGGAGGTGCACAGGACCGTATGAGCCTGAGACTGCACAGCACTTTGTTTGATGAAGGACTGGTGATGATGGGATTTGCCAAATTGGATACGCAATTCGGTATGATTGATGGCCGTAATGCACCAGCCCTGCATATTCAGATGTCTTTTGACCAACCTAATGGTAATGCCCGACCATCTGATGTGATATATAAAATGCCCGGAGATTCAGCGATGACAGTAACCTTCAAGTCCGGTCGTTATGGCCGTGTGGCTGTTTCCCGAACCCAGGGCACGAGTTCGTCGGTTGTTCCAACTAACTACATTCAAGGTACCCCAGAGCAACCGATTTTGGCTCATGTCATCGTGGATATACAGGATGGCAATGATAACAACCAAGGCTTTGCCGATGACTTCGGTATTCTTATGGGAGGATCTTCGCAGGGTATCGTATGTGCTGATTTGCAGTTTGATATTAAGCGTGGCTCAATTGGTACGTTAGTTGCGGGTGCACAGGGAAACAATATTGCCGGTATTGAGGAGTGGAAAATCCCGCAAGGAACATTCGCCGGCAGGTCAATCATCAATCTTGAAAGCGATGCTATAACCATCCAGAACCTGTATGTAGGAACCCAGGGACGAACACAGTCAACAGGTACGAACGGCACAGCCTATTTCTATGGTCAGGCAACCCTTAACATGCGAGGCGGCACGATTGAGAAAGGTTTGTTTGCCTCGGCTGCAGCATTCTGTGGACTGGGCAATGATACTTACCATACCCCAGACTATGCTATTCCATACGTTGACAACAATAATGTTCTGACATTCAGTTCATACGACAAAAACAAAGCAATGGCAACCATCAAATCTTCATTTAATGGAAACGTAGATTTGAAAGAAACGATATTTACCATGAATATCTATGGTGGTACTATCAAAGGTGGTCTCTGCGGTGGTAGTCGTGGCTATGACAGTTATGTAAAAGCTCAATATGCTCCAGCGGGAGCCGGAAGTTTTTATGGAGATACCAATATTAATGTGTATGGCGGAACGATCTCCGGTGGCGTATATGGTGGAGGATTAGGTGTAGCCAATTACTATGAGGATGCTGCATACGGAGGAAAAGATGGTTTCCTAAGGGTTGCACAGGTGTTTGGAAACACTCATGTGAACATCTATGGTGGAACTATAACTGATGGCATTTATGGCGGAGGCAAAGGTGTCGGTGCTACCAATAAGAACGAATATACGGACATCGCCAAGGTCTATGGCAATACCAACGTAACCATTAACCCTCAGATCCTTAAAGACCGAGCAGAATGGGCTGACCCTGACGTTCCTGAGTTCACTGGTCCTGATGAAGACTGGACCTACACCGGCAACATCTACGGCGGTGGTGCCCTTGGCTCTGTAGAAGGCAATACCAATGTGACTATCAAGGGTGGTATAATAAATGGCAATGTCTTTGGTGCAGGACAAGGCGAGGATGGCCATCCGGATAAGGCTAAGGTAACAGGAACAACGAATGTAATTGTAGGAGAGGAGGCTACGCGATAAAATATGACTATGAAAAAGACTCGTTCTACTATATTATACATAATGTGCGCACTGCTTGCGTCAGTAGCACCTGCTTCTGCACAGACCATAAATGGTAATGTCTATGGCGGTGGTGAGATGGCGAAGGTTGAAGGTAGCACCAATGTGACCATCAATACCGGTCAGTTGGCCGGTAGTATCTTTGGTGGTGGCGAGGGTGCACTCAATAATGATGGCACCGTCAAGGCCTCGGCGGATATCTCCGGCTATACAACGGTGACCATCAATGGTGGTGAAATCGTCTATACCGTTGGTGATCCAGATAACCTGCGCAATATCTACGGTGGTGGTAACCTGGCTTGTAATGTGGCAGGTAATACCAATGTTACGATGACGAAGGGTATAATCACTACGTATAGTTTCGTATCGGACCCACGTGCTATGGCTGCATGGCGTTACTTCTACGACAACTCTATGAAACCAAACCAGCAGAAGACACCTATCTGCTCGGTTTTCGGTGCCGGTTATGGTGCACATACCGATGTGGCAGGCAATACGAATGTCAACATCAATATCCCAGGTTCGGCGGATATTCACCCTGCTGACGGCATCGCCTTTACGCATGCTGAATTGGAGGCTATCGACCGCCTCGCTCTTCGTCTGAAACCAAGCACTACATTGTCCGCACAGTTCGTTCCGTCTGTGTTTGGCGGTGGTTTTGATGGTACGGTGGGTGCATACGATCCCGCAGCCAACGCTGGCGCAGGTGGTATCAATTATGATAAAACAACTTACACTTCCCAAACCAATATTACCATCCAGGGACAGCCGTTTGTCTTCAATGTCTTTGGTGGTGGATTGGGCTCGAAGTCCGGTGCCGATGCCAACGGCGGTGTTAACAGCCACGTGGGTGCGGTCTATGGCGCTACGAAAGTAGATATCCAGGGCGGATTGTATAATGGTAGCGTGTTTGGCGGCGGTGCTGGTATTGAGGCTGAGGGTGAGATACTTAATCCTTTCACCGGAGTAGGCACAGTCAATATGCCCTACACCTATGTCGCCCAAGTAATGCGTGAGACGGATGTTACTATTAGCGGCAACACTACCGTTATCTTTGGCAACGTATATGGTGGCGGTGACATAGCTAATACTGGTTGGTATTATGAAAATGCACGTCCTACGATGGATGGCCATGTAGCACAGCAGAATAACAGTCTTGCCACATTCGACTATACTACTTCTCTGAATCTCAATGGCGGTAATATCCTCGGCAGTGTCTTTGGTGGCGGTAATGGTCGTACCAAGTCACAGATGACGATGTCTATGTTCGTAGGTACCATCTGTGGCAGCACCAATGTCTCGCTGCGTGGCACCAAGGTGTGGAGCCATGTCTATGGCGGTGGCAATATGGGTACGGTGTTTAAGTGCGAGACAATCGCTGCGTCAAAAGGAGAATCAGGTCGAGCCATGGCTACTGGCATTATTGATGGCTGTACCAATGTGGCAATCCTTAGCGGTATGGTGGCGAAGGACATCTTCGGTGGTGGTTTCGGTGATGATCCAGGTACAGGAGACGCAAATGTAACCTCTGCCGATATTTATGGTAATACCTACGTATATTTCGCGAGTGCAGACCTAGAGTTCAGCAAATACTGGAAACCGCGTACGTTCTTGCCATCAACTGCGACAGACGTAGAGATGGCTGCTGAAGTCACAGGTCGCTTCCTTGACCAGAGTAGTGCCGGCCTTAAACGTGACACAGAGAGCGATATCACCCACAACCTCTATGGCGGCGGTAATATGGCGTGCGACGTGAAGGGAAATACACACGTCTATATGATTGGTGCTCCAACGGCTCCTGCCGACTTCAACACTACCGACTATTACAAGGAGTGCATCGCCAATGTGGCAAAGCCTCACTTCTCTGTCTTCGGTGGCGGTTTTGGTACCAAGGCTAAGGTTAGTGGCAATGCTTATAGCGACATTAGTCTCCAGGCTGGTACTGGTTTGTATAGTATCATTGGTGGTGGTTTGAACGGTACAGTAAGCGGAGCATGCCAGGTGCATGTAGGCAATGACCCGATGTCGCGCGTACATTATGTATATGGCGGCGGCTACTATGCTCCTTGTGGCAGTACGAAACTTGAAATTACGCGTGGTAATATTCTGGAGAATGTCTTCGGCGGTGCCGTGATGGGAAATATCAATGCCGGAGGCGCAGCAACGGATATTGCTACCAACGTGACGATTGGCCTGAAGGCAGAAGGCGCTAACTCATCTGTTGTGCTCAAAGACGAATTTGATAACACACTTCGCTCATACACCTACGCGCAGCATCAGAACCAGATTACTATTGGCGGTGACGTATATGGCGGCAACGATGTGAGCGGTACGGTGTATGGTATCGCCAAACTCAACATCTTTGGTGGTACTCTCAAGGGCGATGTATATGGTGCCGGCAATGGCGATCATATCGGCTATTATACCCCGGGCTTGTGCAGATACGATTTTGGCGAAAATGACAACTATTACGCAGTGGATCACTCGGGCGAAACCTCGACCGATGGCAAGGGCACGGTTGGCCCGAAAGGTGATACCTACAAAGGTCGTCCGCAGACCACTGGTGGTGTGGAACTGACCTTGGCAGGTAATACGGCAGATGAGAAAGTAAGCATTTTGGGTCAGGTGTTCGGTGGCGGTAACTCATGTACCGTAGGTGCGTGGGATGCTAATCTGCTGACCAATACATATAGTGGTAATCCGCACCTTGTGCGTGATGACCCGGATTATTTCCTCGGTGGCGGTAAGATTGATGTCACGCTGGGTAACCACGTTAAGATTGGCCGCTCGCGTGCTGATTTGATGGCTGCTGCTGATAGGGAAGACTATCTCAATGCGGAGGGCGAGAATGTTAGTGGTCTCTTCATGGGTTGCTCGGGTCGTCACTTGGCTACGCAGGAAACCGATGCAGAGAGCAATGCCTACCACCATTTCTACGACAGTTATACGGCTAAATATTGGCCGGGATTCGCAGTGTTTAAGGATAATGGTGATCCTATGAATCGTGCCGAAGGCTTGGCTTCCTTTAACGCATACCTTAATAATATCCTTATATGGAGTGATAATGTGAATCTTACTATCGCTGATGACGCAGAAGATATCTGGCTTGCCAACTTCGTAGGCGGTGGGTTCCGTGGTTCCATGAAGGCAAAGACGGCATCAGGTCGCTTCGCCTACACATTGCCAGAGGGCGTTACCATCGGCAATGCTGTAGTAGGTGGTGCATATAATACGGATGTGGTTTATCGTGTGTATGATACAGAGAACGATATGCACACTTATAAAGAAGACGGTGGCCATTACCTCTATCGTACAGATATAAAAGCAGGATGGAATGAAGGTGAAGATTATCACCATGTAGATCGAGATACCGAGGGCAATATTACTGGCATCATCCGATTCTATTACGATGGCGGTATTCTGAGTCATGATAACAGCAATGCCCGTATTCATCAAGTACATGCCGACCCGCGTGCTAATGAGGCGGAGTATGCTACAGCCTACTTTGAGCCGCTGACCGAGGGTGATAATATGGAGTCCGATGCTACCAAAGCAAAGCTTTTCACCAGGAATAAGAATAAATCTTTCGTCTATCTGAACCTGCGCTGCGCATTGGAGCCGGAAGTTTTACTAGATGGTGGGGGCAATCACTCAGTACATGGTGGCAACGTCTTTGGCGGATGCTTCATGTCGGGACTGGTGCAGGGCGACTCATGGGTAGATTATAGCGCATGGCTGTCGTCGGATTGTACGGATACGTACTATTTTGACAAGTCCAACAATATGCATATATACAGTGAGGCGGCAGACTTGGTACGCAACAATGCACTTAACATCTTTGGTGCCGGATATGGAGAGAATACACACACTGCCGGCGATACATACCTTTATATCAAGGCTGTGGCACAGGATGCTGGTGGTGATGGTAATAAGAACGGTAAGTTCCCGTATATCTTCAATGCCTTTGGTGGTTCATACGCAGGACGCGTATATGGCAATACGAATGTGTATTATGCCGTAGGTAAGCAGGGTACACTGCTGGGTTCTCTCTATGGTGGCGGCTATAAGGGTGATATAGAAGGTAACACCTTTGTAGAGCTTGCCGAGGGTTTTGTGACCAATGTATATGGCGGTAGCCGTCAGGCAAACATAGGTGGTGCCGCTCATATATGGGCCTACGATGGCCGTTCACGTGGTATAGATGATGCCAACCACCTTATTATCTGTAACCTGTATGGTGGCAATGATATAGCCGGTACTATCTCAGGCACTATGCCTGCCAAGTTTACTGAGGCCAAATGGAATACCGCTCCAACCGGTGCCGGAACCCCTCGTGAGAGTCTTACCGGCAAGATGTTCAATACTTATGTTGAGATCAGTGCCGACGATGATTCAGCCAACCGTGGATTCCCACTCATAGGCAGTGCCTTTGCCGGTGGCAATGGTGAGGCCTGGATATCAGAGCAGGAGAGTGGAACCAGGCCCGATGTAGCAACCACGCTGCTTGAGATAGAAGGTGGTTCTACACTCCGCGCTTTTGGTGGTGGCAACAAGGCCACAGTAACAGGTGGAACGTATATTTTTACCAATGCCCAGAGTACTACGTTTGCCAATGTGGAGTTCAACAACTACCAGAAAAACATTATGACAAAGGTGTTTTTTGGCAGCATGAAATCAGGTTACAGATGGGATGAAAATACATTAAGACTGGATCCTTATCATGTGGTGCACTTGTTTGGCGGTAATAACCTTGCTACAATGGATATCCAGCCTACCTGGAATCTCACCAATGGACGAATAGAGAATGTGTATTCGGGTGGCAATATGGGTGACATGACCTATTATAATCCCAGTGGTAATGCTGCCACAATTGATGGTGCTCCCGGTTCATCTATTGGCCGCGAGAACTCCAATGGAACCAATGCCAACCTGACACCTAAGGGCCTGAGCATCACTATTGACTCTCCCGACATTCTTATTGGTTCACTGTTTGGTGGTTGCCGAATGAGTGATGTTGTTCCCGGCGGATATGCTACCGACGGTGAAGGAAACTATATACTGGATATCAATGGAAACAAGACCCTTGCACAGAATACTGCCTTTGCTGAAAATGAAGATTGTTACGGAGCAACTGTCAATGTAATAGATGGCAACATAGGCTATGTGTTTGGCGGTAATGACGTGAGTGGCAAGGTTACTCACGGTACAAACGTTAATATAAGCGGTGGCGTGATAGGCCAGGTATATGGCTCAGGTAATGGTGACTACCTGTTTAAATATATCCCTGCCGATGCAGCAACAAATCCTTTGTACCAAGGTTTCTATGATGATGGTATGAATGATACCCGTATTACCGAGCATATTGATGATGAGCATGGCATATACTACACAGTACCTGAATATGACAAGGATAGCAATCTTGTTGATGATACCAGCACTGGCGATACCCACAAGATTATGACCATCAATAAACTACGTCCTTCAGTTGACAAGGCTTTCATTAATATTCAGGGTATGCCCGAGGATGGTTCTGGAAAACACATCACACTCATCAAGGGCAATGTCTATATGGGTGGTAATGCCACAACTATCACCCGTGGCAACGAGGAAGCTTTCACCAAGTTCAAATTGGGATCGTACGTTACAATGAATGGTCTCTTTATGGGTTCCGATGGTTACTCTTATACCCAGGATAAGAGTATTGCTGCTATTGCCCAGTTGAACGGCATTGGTGATATGGGAGCCGAAACAGATTTTAAGCCTGGTCATGAACTTGACAAACAGCATAATCCTATACTTTTAAATGCTTACCTTATAGCTGTTGACATGAATGCCATGCCCAAGGAATATGTGTCGGTCCATGAACTCAGAGAAGCATTTATTGGTACTATCTGCGGTGGTGGTAACCGTGGTTCCATGCTGGTAGATAAGACTGTGAAACTGACTGTGCCCGATAATCTTGTCATATTTGACAAGATTGTTGCCGGCTGCTTGAATTCTACAGTCAACTATAACCAGAACGGAACCATTATTCCATCGGTAGGTGGCTTTACCCGCGAGCTCAGAGATAATGACCCAGATGGTAATGTCAAGCTGCAATACACCATCAACGCACAGTTCAAGCCTCTTGCTCTGGAGATGCCAGGCGTAGATTTAAAGATACCTGTTAGCCGCAATGAATTGAATATTCATGGGCACAACTATAATGATGCTATTGCTCATAACTTTTTATATGAACGTGTCAGAGACGGTGCTTACCTTACAGGTAACAATATCTATGGCGGTTGCTACGAGAGTGGTATTGTTGTGGGCGATGTGGTGCTCAATATTACCAGCGACATGCTTGGGTACATGAACAACAACGGTGGGTCAATCTTTAACAGCAGCGTTATCAATGGCATTGACGACGGCGTAGTAGATAACAATATCCGTACCAGGTATGATAATGCACTTGCCAATGGTCAGGTAATAGGTAATATCTTTGGCGCCGGTTTTGGTCAGGAATCTGATGTTCAGGGTGATGTTCGTATCAGCATGTATTCACCCGCCGGTTCAACACCGGGTAATCCTATGCATCCATCGGCCAATAGTATATATGGCGGTGGCCGTAGCGGTCAGTTGCATGGTAACTCATACATACGTATTACCGACGGTCACATATACTCTGATGTGGTGGGCGGCTGTGACCAGTCATACATGTATGGCTCAACATATATCGGAATAGGTTTCCCTGCCTACTATGAATGCAACACTACGGGAGAATATGCTCTTACCCGTGGCGACCAGTGGAATGGCGATAAGGGAGTCATCAAGACGAGTGTGTATTACAAGGAAGGTGATTTTGTTGCACCTAACGTGTGGCGCCTTATGCCAACCTCAGATCAGGCCCAGTTTACACTTCATAATGAGATGGTCAATGACCCCGCCACAACATGGAACAAGACCGATATCATAGTACGTGGCGGTGTGTATGGTGGTGGTTACTCTGAGGCAAACAGCACTGCCGGTATGGCCGGAAACTACACAGTGCTTCACGAACTTGATGAGCATGGCAACAAGACTGTGTACGGTGGTAACTCCACCATTGTAGTTGCAGATCAGGGCGATCCGTTAGATGCAGGCAATAACAAGGACCATATCCGTATTTCTACTCTTAATGCAAAAGAAATAACCTTTACACAAGCTCAGATAAATGCTGGAGCCACAACCCTTGGCTTGTTCAGTTATGCTGACAATAAGTTCACCCATCTGGCCGATAATTCTCCAGTATTTGGAACCATCTACTATGATCTCACTGGCGATGGCGGAATCTATGGCGATGGCCACCTTACTTTCTGTGAGGGATTCCGTGCAGCCGACATTACAGGTTATGGATACAATACAGCAACTGTCCTGCATCCGCGTCTGATGAACACATTCCAGCGTCTCGACCTGCTTGATGTCAATGACTGCTGTCTGATGCTGCAGGGTGCCCAAGATTTTGCTACTACAGAAAAAGTAAATGCAACCATCTATAGCATTACACGTATCGGTGAGCTCCGTATGAACTCATCGCTAAATGCTGCGCAGAAACTGGGTGAGATCAGCGCGCCATCAGGTTCAGCTCCCGGAGCAAATATCAACACCGTAAAGCAGCGCAACTACCTTGGTTTCTTTAACAACATACATTACCTTGGTTCAATCGTTACCAATGATGATTTTGCATCGGCCATATTCCATGGTGCTGATGGAAGGATAGGTTCTAACGACTACAAGACAGAGAAGACATCTTATATCACAGCCTACACTGACGCTGATGACAAGAATGCAGCACTTGTTCCATTCAAGGGGCGTAATGTAGGTACTGCCCGCAATGCTATAGGTATTAACAATGGATTCTGCCTGCGTATTCAGAATCAGTACAAAAAGAACGATGGCACATATGATCTCTACTACGGTCCTATTGTAGGTGTATGCGAGGTTAAGCTCCTGACCCTGACCCAGGGTGAGGGCGGTGGTTATGTGTATGCCGATAATATCCACTCTAATGAGAACCATTTCCTTAACACATCGGGCAACTTTGTGTTCCCGGGTGTGGTTAGTCAAGGTGATGATGGCCATGGACATCCTATTGCTGATCAGTTCATTGTGGATGACTGCTTTATGGACAAGTTTGGTACTCCCGATGCTATTACCACCAAGCAGGGCGATTTGGACGAGGCTCACTATTGGTACGTTGAGGGCAACAAGTATTTCTACAACACTACACTCACTGGTTATACATTCCAGGACCCAATGACATTCAATCTTACCGATAATGACCCGAACATTGTGCTTTCAGGTATGCAGAATGGCAGCTCGCTCAACATCAAGAAGATAGAGTGGCTCAGCACACACCGTGATGGTTATGACTGTGTACTGGAGAATGATGATAATCCGGAGAAAGTATCAGACTACGAGTTTGATATTGAGATTGCAGGAACAAATACTCCATTGCCTGGTGTGGATTGGACAAACCACATGCCTCGTCATAGTACTGTAGCTCCGCCATTATACACCACAGGTAAGTTTATCCGGAACAATAATCTGCCTCAGTTCAATGTCAAACTTCAGGATAAGGGCGATAACAGTGGTGATGACAACTACATAGGTCACCTGGATGAACCGGAACTGGTAAAGATATACCTTGAAGGCGAGACCGATGGTCAGACATACGAGTACACCATTACTATGAGCATTGTCTATCTGCAAGGTCCTACCTATGAAGGTGGTGTGACTATTGAGAACTGTGCACTGCCTGGTGAGCGTATAGGTTTCTCTACCAGCGGTATCACTATCAAGACACCTGAACTGATGCCTGTTACTGCTACCGCATGGAAAATCCTGCCACTAAACGGATTTAACGGTGATGGCGACCCACAATGGGATAATGATGGAATAACGATTCCCGGGAGCCAGTACAGCGAAGATCTCCATGGCAATCTCTCAGGCTGGATAAAAGCACTCTACAATCAGAATGAGTATAATATTGCCTACATATTCACAGCCGGTGGCCATGATTTCCCAGTGATGCCCAAGCAGGAGACCGCAATCAATCCTCTCAAGGAGAACCGCATGATAGTGGTACACAACTACCACCGCATGAAAGATATCGTTGCACAGGGCCTTGAGGAATCAGTCATTGAAGGAGCACGTGTATATATAAGCAGTGTCCAGGATCTGGCAGCCTTTGTAGAGTGGGTGAATGCCGGCAAACTGACACAGAATGTTGACTTTATACTTCAGAATGACATTACGCTGATTTCGGCTCTGACTCTCACTCATCCATTTGCCGGCACGTTCCATGGTGACGGCTACCATATAGACCTTGATGGCAAGCAGGCATCACTGTTTGGTTCACAGCTTACTGGCCAGGTATATAACCTTGGTCTGATAGGTGGAACAGTAGCCACATCGGGTACAAGAACCAACTGCTATGAATATATAGCCAATGATGCCTTTACACATGGTGCCAAGGCCTATGAGCTCAGTCATCATTTTGTGCCTATAGCCGATGGCTATGTTGAGAATTACTACTCCAATGGTGATTACCAGTATGCAACAACAGACCGTGTATGGTCGCTCCGTACCGATGATCCTTACTATGGCCATACTGAGACCCACCACAACATGGCTCATACTCATGATGCCGACCGTTGGGTAGATGTTGATGATGACGATGAACATAACGCCGACATACTTAGCCACACCGGTTACCACCAGCCTCTCTACGATGGTACCCGTGTTGTTGCCGATGCCGACGTTCTGGACGGTGCCGGTAATGTAATAGGCGTAAAATATGGACTGCCCATCGGCTACTCCAATGATTACCTGTTCTTTGGTCAGCACCTTGACAGGGAAAATGCCGATGCATATCCTGTGCATATTGAATTTGTAGCCAAGGGCGATGTCGATGCAAGCAAGGGCGGTAACCGCGTATATGAGACCTTGGGCTATCATAAGAACAAGCTTTCTCAGCCGTTATTCTACAACAGAGACGCTTGGGCATACAGGCCTTCGCTCACAGCCGTAGCCTTTACAAATATAAGTATGAGAGCTGAGAATGACAATGCCAATCCATTGCCAGTCAGGTTCAGTGTTGATAGCAACAGGGATTACAGTCCAAGTCCATACGATAATTCAACAACCGGTCATGTGAGCCAGAACCTGCTGGTTTACCATGATGGCAGCCTGGCAGCCAACGCAGTATTTGCCGCAGGTGCATATCCTGATAACACTGCAGAGAGTGCAATATCATACCACGGCATTGCAAACGGCAGTACCAATTATCTGCACCTGGTTGATAAGCAGGATTTCAATGCTCCGATTGCGTTCAATGTGAACACCCGTGCATGGTACGAGCGATTGCCGCAGTCATACCGCAATGTTATATCCAACTATCAGGATGGTTCAGCCTGGGAGGGTATAGTATTGCCATTCACGGCCACAAAGGTAAGTGCCGAAAGGAACGGTGAGATAAGTCATTTCTATGGCGAAACCGATGGTACTGACCATACTCTCCACCATGAATACTGGCTGCGTGGATTCAAGGGAGCTGATCAGGATCAGGCTGCTTTTGCAAGGCCTGCGGTTAGTGGCGATGACAATTTTGTAGATAGCCATCAGTCGGGTACTGAGTATACTTACTCAGCCAACACATATTTCACATCACTGTACAACTACAATAATCATTATGATTCCCGTGATGATGAAGGTGATGATATTGTTGGCAACCATGATGAGGCCTGGTACGCACAGCCGCACACATATTCTGACTATGTGCGCTTAACGGCAGCAGTTCCATATATCGTGGCATTCCCTGGCAATGATTTCTTTGAGTTCTCAATGGAGTCATATTACAGAACCGATGCCTATGGAGCGCAGCCATACGCTCAGAAAGCAATTTTTGAATCGGGCGCAACAACTATACCAGTGACCGATACCGGTGCTGATCCAGTCAATAGCCAGGGAAGTATTAATGCAACAACGGTTGGCAGCTATACTTATAATGGAACCTATATGCGTAGAGCATTGGGAATAGGAATAAACGCAAACGGTACAGATTTTGTTCCTGATCAGGAAATCCTGCCATTCCGTACCTACCTGACGGTTTCATCGCTGGCTCCGTTACGTCAGTCTATCCGTATAGCCGATGCACTTGCACCTGTTAATGATACTGACCCCGGCCAGATAGACAGTGAACTTGGCAGTCTGGAACTGCGTATTTGGAGCGAAGATCTTGAGATAGTTGTAGATACACCGGTAGCTGTTGATCTAAAGGTTTATACAGCCAGCGGAATACTGAAGTCTGTACTGCACTGCAAAGAGGGTATCAACCGATTCCCGATGGAATCCAATGGATTGTATTTTGTGGGTAAGTTAAAACTGCTCCTCCAATCAAAGTAAAAAATGCCTGATTCCTGCCAGTTGCGAGCGCATCAGCGAGCGCCGTTAAGAGAATGGTGTTCTGGCAGAAAACGCTGTAATATACAAAAAAACAAGAGGGTGGCAGGCCACCCTCTTGCAGTTATATGTGCCAGATGGTATTATTCTTTCTGGTAGAGGAAACGCTTGATGCTCTTCTTAGGAGTCTTTTCAAACTCCTCGTGGTAGATGCGGATCTGAGAGATCTTCTCGTAAGAAGGAAGCATCTCGTTCAGCTCAATGCGGTTTTTCTCCATGACATCGGCAATCTGTTCATCGGTCATGCCAGTCTTCATGGCCTCATCAAAGTCTGGATATACAAGAGCAACCAGCTTGTCATTCTCTGAGATTACAACAGACTCATTGACCAGATTCATGTTGTTCAGATGATCCTCAATCTCCTCTGGGTAGATATTCTGTCCAGAAGGGCCAAGGATAAGGCTCTTGCTGCGGCCCTTTATGAAGATGTTGCCATCGGCATCCATAATACCAAGGTCGCCGGTGTACAGCCATCCATCCTTGTCTATGGTCTCCTCAGTGAGTTTCTCATTCTTGTAGTAACCAAGCATTACGTTTGGACCACGGCAGATAATCTCACCAGGTACATGCTCTGGGTCACTGCTGAGAATCTTAACCTCCATGTTTGGAACTGGCTTACCGCATGAACCAGGTGCAAAAGTGGTCTTGTCCTCGTAAGAGATGATAGGACCGCACTCTGTAGCACCATAACCTACAGTGTAGGGGAAATGTATTGAAGAAACAAATTTCTCAATCTCCTGATTGAAAGCGGCTCCACCCAGGATAACCTCATAGAAACTGCCACCAAATCCCTTGACCATTTCCTCGCATACTTTTTTCTTGATCTGGTCATTGAGCAGAGGCACCTTGAGCAGGAACTTCATGGAAGGAGATTCCAGACGTGGAAGTATGTTCTTCTTAATGATCTTCTCTATAACCAGAGGAACAGATACTATGATTGATGGCTTGATTTCACTCAGAGCCTGGAATATGATCTTTGGACTGGGCAGACGGGTCAGGAAGTAAACATGGCAACCCTCCAGGAACTCATGGAAGAACTCAAATGCAAATCCGTACATGTGAGCCATTGGGAGCATGGAGATAACCTTGTCTCCTGGTTTCATTACATAGAGGGCTCTCTTACCAAACAGGTGGTTGCTTATGAGTGAACGGTAAGGCAGCATAACACCCTTGGAGAATCCGGTTGAGCCAGATGTGTAGTTGATCATGGCCATATCGTCAAAACCGGTCTCAATGTAATTGATGTCATTCTGAGTGAACTCCTTTGGATACTTGCGGCCAAACAGCTCGTTCAGATGCTCACGGGCATAGGTGAGTTTGTCATTGCGAGAAACAACCAGGTCGTAGTTGTCGAGTGTGATTATGCCCATGCAGTCTGGCATGGAAGCCTCGTTGAGGTTCTCCCAGATCTGGTCTCCGGCAAAAAACAGCTTTGTCTCAGAGTGGTTAATGATGTGGTGAATGTTGTCTGACTTGAATTCGTGCAGAATTGGTACAACCACAGCGCCGTATGTCATTGCAGCCAGGCATGCTGTTCCCCAGTTAGAACTGTTCTTTCCGCACATTGCAATCCTGTCGCCTGGCTTAAGGCCAGCCTCCTCAAAAAGAATGTGCAACTTGGCAATTCGGCGGGCTACATCGCGATAGAGCAGGGTTGCGCCCTTGTAGTCTGTAAACGCTTCAAGGTCCCAGTTGTTCTTAAGGGATTTGGCGATATAGGCAGTAAGGTTCTTTTCGGTGAACACATTGTCAGATCTGTCGTACTTGTCCATATTTATTTTATTTGTGTTGGGTATAATCTCTTTCTCCAAAAATTGAGCTGCCTATGCGAACCAGGTTGCTGCCGCACTCCATGGCAATGTCATAGTCGCCGCTCATTCCGGCCGATATTGTATTGAATTCACTGCTGTCTGCAAAATAGCGTGACTTGAGCATCTGGAAATAATCTTTCAGAGCATTGAACTCACGCTTTACCTGCTCCCTGTCTGGGGTATTGCTGGCCATTCCCATGAGTCCTCCAATTGTAATGTTCTGGAACTCACGCCACTGTCCGGCCTCCAGCATGGCAGTGCATTCATCCATGCTGAATCCAAACTTGGTTTCCTCCTGAGCTATGTGAATCTGCAGATAGCATGTAATGTTGCGGCCAAACCGGGCCGCCTGACGGTTTACCTCGGCAAGAGCCTCTACAGAGTCTATACCTTGGATTACCCCTACATAAGGGGCCATGATGCGTATCTTGTTTTTCTGGACATGGCCTATAAAGTGCCACTCTATATCCTTGGGGAGAAGAGCACTCTTGGCAGTCATCTCCTGGACCTTGTTCTCGCCAAACATGCGCTGCCCGGCGTTGTAGGCCTCTTGCAGCATTTCTGTGGGATGGGTCTTGGAAACGGCAAGCAGGCGTACATGCGGCGGCAGCCCTGCCTTGATCCTGTTCAGATTCTCCTTTATATCCATTATTTAAGATAAAACTCCACAAATTTAAGCAAGAGACTGCAATAGGACTATCACCAATTACCTTATTTATAGTAATATGCACATTTTCCTATTGTTTGTGCATTGAGAAACGCAATAAACTGTACAGACCAGGGCACCTGGTAACAGTACTATGAGGAGTGTATCTGCGCTACTTATTGGAATTTGGAGTATCTTAGCGCCACGGAATAGGATTGGAGATGGAAAAGTTTATTGCCAGGAGGCTGTATGGTTCACATGATGGAGTGCGCGGTGGTTCGCGTCCGGCCATTATCATAGCCACTACCGGCATTGCCCTGGGACTGGCCGTCATGATCCTTACAATGGCCGTAGCCCGCGGATTCAAGAATCAGATCCGTGATAAGGTCCTTGGATTCTCACAGCACATGACCGTGACCAACTATTATGTGGGAATGGGCACGGTAGAGGATCCTGTAACATGTGGCCCGGAGGTTTTCTCACTCCTTAAGGACCTGAGCACGGTGGAGCATGTCCAGCCATATATAAACAAACCGTGCATAATACGCACTCCAACGGCATTCCAGGGATTCATGCTCAAGGGAATAGCAGAGGATTATGACCGTGCTTTCCTGGAGCAGTATATGGTTCAGGGTGGCTTTCCGGCACCTCAGGATTCGCTTGCAGACAACTGGATAGTACTTTCCCGCACAATAGCCAACATACTTGGACTTGAACTTGGTTCCAGGGCCGATGTGTATTTTATGCAGAACCAGGTCCGGATACGCAGGCTCACTGTTACAGGTATCTATGAGACCGGATTTGTGGAGTATGACCGCTCTTTCGGCATTACCGCCCTGAGTCTGTTGCAGCGCCTGAATGAGTGGACCCAGGATGAGTATACAGGACTGGAGATACGACTTAACAGCATAAGGAACCTTGATACCGGATACTCCCAGGTAAGGGATGTAATGAACAGCCTGGAGGAGTCTGCAAAAGAGGATTATTTTGTACAGACCCTGTACGATACACATTCGGGCCTGTTTGCCTGGCTGGACGTGCTGGACCTGAATGTATGGATAATTCTGGCTCTAATGCTGGGTATTGCCGGGTTTACCATGGTATCGGGCCTGCTCATAATTATATTTGAGAGAACAGCCACCATAGGCATACTCAAGGCCATGGGAGCATCGGACCATACGGTAAGGAAGGTGTTCATGAGACTTGCGTCATTCATCATACTCAAGGGCATGGCAATAGGCAACTGCATTGGAATATGTATTTCACTTTTGCAGCAGCACTTCCACCTTATTCCCCTGGATCCTGTAAACTATTATTTGGACAGCGTGCCCATGCAGCTGGAGTGGGGCTGGCTTATAGCACTGAACCTTGTAATGTTCCTGCTGTCCATGCTCATGATGATGATTCCATGCGGAGTCATCTCACGAATACTACCATCCAAATCAATCAGATTTGAGTAGTCAGGCCTCAAAATCCAGGCAGGTGCGTGACTTTGTGTTGGGGCGTACTACACCTCCGGCAACCTTGACGTGCTCTGGGTGAATGGAATAACCGTTCAGTGCCTCTTGGCTTTCAAAACTGCTCTCGAGCATGAGGTCGGCATTAGATGTCTCCAGTCCCTGAATATGTACCTTGATGTCTATTATTCCGGGAACCTTGCCCTTGAGAGCCTCCAGACCTTCCTTTATCTGAACCTTTATTTGCTGTTTCTCCATATCTGACAGCTCGTCCTTGAGCTGCCACAGAATGATGTGTCTTACCATATAATGCAGATTAGTGCTACAAAGATAGTGTAAGCTGTCTCCAATAGCAAAAAGATGAGTATATTTGGACAAACTAACCTTATATAAACAATGAAAAGACTGTTTTTTATACTCCTTGCCACTGTAATGCTGTCAGGATGTGGGGACCGATGGGTACGCGTACAGGGTAACAAATTCATAGGTCCAGATGGCAAGGAACTTATTTTCAGGGGATTGTGCTTCTCTGATCCTGTTAAGCTGGTGCGTGAGAACCAGTGGAACGAGCGTTATTTTGACGAGGCCGCTGCATGGGGTGCCAATGTAGTACGTTTTGCCGTGCATCCATCCAATCTCAATCAGATGGGTTGGGAGCGTACCTTCCAGGCTATGGACCAGGGAATACAGTGGGCCAAGGAGCGTGGTATGTGGGTTATAATGGACTGGCATTCAATTGGTAACCTGGTAACAGAAAAATATACAAGCGCAATGTACAATACCACCAAGGAGGAGACATTCAAGTTCTGGCGCACTGTTGCCCAGCGTTATGCCGATGAGCCTCAGGTAGCTCTCTATGAGCTGTTCAATGAGCCTACTGTTACGGCAGCCGGAACCGGTGGCACTACCTGGACAGAGTGGAAGGCTCTTCAGGAGCAGATAATAGATACAATCCGTGCATACAATCCCAATGCAGTATGTCTGTGTGCAGGTTTTAACTGGGCCTATGACCTTACTCCGGTAGCCAAGGAGCCTATTGAACGCAAGAACGTGGCATACGTTTCTCATCCATATCCAATGAAACGCGACCAGCCATGGCAGGACAATTGGGAAAGTGATTTTGGTTACGTGGCCAATACCTATCCCGTTATCTGCACAGAGATTGGATATTGCCTTGAGAACGAACGCGGCTCACATGTACCGGTTATATCGACCGATGTTTACGGTCATGAGATTACTGAATATTTTGAAAAAAAGGGTATATCTTTTACAGTCTGGTGCTTTGACACAAGCTGGGCCCCGGTACTGATAAATGACTGGAACTTTACCCCTTCCACACAAGGCAAGTTCTTTAAGGAGTATCTTCAGACACATTGATGTGTCTGAAGATACGCATTCTTCTTTTATTTTGCTACGCAAAAGGGCGGACTCCGTCCGCGTAGAGTGCAATTATGATTTGATTATTTAGGAATATGGAAATACTGATTGGCATTATATGTGCGGTGGCTGGTCTTGCTGTAGGCTGGCTGCTTGGTCGTAACCGTAGGCGTGAGCACGAACTGGAGTCTCAGGTAAAGGTTCTGGAATCCCAGATTGCGAGCGTAAACACCCAGTTTGCAGCCTATAAGGAAGATACTCTTGTACAGGCTGAACGTGCACGTGAGGAATGGCAGGAGCATACCAGGGAACTTGTTGCTGCCCGCGACAAGGCCGCTCAGGATATATTGTCGGCCCAGCAGACCAAGTTCGATGAGACCATAGCCAAGGTAACTGCGCAGATGCAGACTGCAACCCAGGATATGCTCAAACAGCGCCAGGAGGAGTTTGCCCAGTCCAGCAGCAACAGTATTGGCCAGATTGTTAATCCACTCAAGGAAACCATAGACAAGATGAAACAGGCCATGGACAACAACACCCTTAAGCAGACAGAGCTTGGCGGTGAGATCAAGGCCCAGGCCGAGAATATGGTTCGCCAGAGTGAGGCTGCACGCAACAGTGCCGATGAGCTGACCCGTGTGTTCCGCCACGCCGGCCGTGTACAGGGAGAGTGGGGCGAGATAATCCTGGATGAACTACTCGAATCCCAGGGTCTGACGCGCGGTATACATTATGATATACAGTCTTCCATCCGCGATGCTGCCGGCAATGTGGTACGCACCTCCGATGACAGGAGCATGCGTCCCGATGTTATACTGCACCTGGATCAGAAACGAGACGTCATAATAGACTCAAAGGTATCGCTCACAGCCTTTATGGACTATGTGAATTCTACCGATGAGGCTGAGCGCCAGAAGTATCTCAAGGCTCATGTGGACAGCATACGCAAGCATGCAAACGAACTGGCTGCCAAGGATTATTCATCTTATGTGCAGCCCCCAAAGGTCCGCATGAACTATGTAATTATGTTTGTGCCAAACACAGGTGCCCTATGGACTGCAGTGAATGCCCAGCCAGACCTGTGGCGCATGGCAATGGAGAAAGGTGTGTATATTGCCGATGAGCAGACCCTGTTTGCTGCCCTGCGCATAATAAGTCTTACATGGACTCAGATTGCCCAGGAACAGAATCATGAAAAGGTATATGAACTGGCAAATGAGATGATGGCCAGGGTAGGACTGTTCATGGAGAATTACCGCAAGATTGGCAAATCCCTGGAGGCTGCTACAGGAGCCTATGCCGATGCCGGAAAGAAACTGGATCCATCGGGCCAGAGCATACTCCAAACCTGTTCCAAACTCCAGGAACTTGGAGCCAAGCAAAACACCAAGCACCCTCTGCCCGAACTCAATCTTGATACTCTGTAGCGATATTGCAGAGTGCCAGTTCTTTTAGAAACTCCACTGGAATCCGAGTGAGAGGGGATAGTCTGCGTAAAGCTGGTTATCGTGATTTATAAGGGCAACGCCTGCGCCAAGTCCAATGGCAAAGTGCTTGCCGGCAAATATGTCATAGTTGGCCTTGCAGCTGAGAAAGTTCTCTCCGTATCTCTTAATTGCCGGCTTGCCCTTGAACTGCAGTGAGAAAGCGCCAAGATCAAGACCAAGTCCTACACTCCAGGTAAAACCGGAATCAAACAGATAATCCTCAAACAGAGAACCGGTTGTATGGCCAACCTCACTCAAAAAAGACATACCGCCGCGGTTACCCGTTCGCCATTTAAACTGAACCACATTTCGCATTGTTCCGGAATCCAGGAAGAACTCTGTTATCTGCGCAAAAGAAACGTAGGGGAATCTGTCATCGGGAACATTCCACTGATCGGCTATGGCAAAAATCATACCGGCCGATGCCACAGAGACGGCAGCAATACCTATAAGCAACTCAGAGCTGCTTAACTTGTCCAGACTAACTATGTCACCTTTATTTATCGTAGAACTGTGAGTGTTGGCGTATCTTGCGGTGTTAGGAGTCCACTCGCTGCCATGTGTCCTTTCATAATAGTATGCCCTGTGTGTAACATCAAACCAGAACAGTTCGGAGTATAAGTCAAACATGTCGGCAAGCAGGTACACCAGTATGGGGTCGTCGGGGTCCTGGGTGGTATATTCCTGACCATCTTTCTGAACAGTGCTGTAGATAACTTTGTCTATGGCAACCTCATTTACAGGCTTATCTACTGGAACGGGATCCTTGACCTGCGATACGGTATCGGGCATAATAAGGTCATACATCTCCGAACTGCTGCCATCTTTGTATAGAAAATGGAACTGGGCTGTAACCTTGGCCGGGCAGTTCTTGAACATGGTCAGGTAATCCAGACCGTCTGCTGCGGTCTCTACAACACCCCATACCATAATGTTCTGAGTCTCTTTTTTCTTGGCCATTGCCGTAAACGGCAAAACTGCAGCCAAAATTATCAGTAAGAATTTTTTCATGTCAATTCTCTTTCTTGCAACACTGCAAAGATAACTCTGGAACTTTACCCGCTAATGGGATTTTTCCTATAAACATAAGGGAAAATGCCCCCAATAATCAAAAATTAAAGACTAGCTGGAAGTCAGGATAGGCGTCGCTGCCAAACTGGTAGGAGCCGTTGCGGATTATGTTGCCTGTGGAGCAGAGGAGTTCCAGAATCATGCGGGCAGTGTTGTCGGCAGGATGGCTGTCGCAGTATCTCAGGGTTGCCAGGAATGCACTGCGGCGGAATATGTTGAAATACTCGTCTGCAATCTGTGCGTCGCGTGCGGCACCTATAAAAAAGTACTGCTCAGCGCTGCGCCAGCCAAGCCACATCAGGAATGTATATGGCGAATAACGGTCCGATGCCAACAGCGCGCCCAGGTATGGCAATACAACCTCTCCCGGCACTACTCCCACAGACACAAGTGCCGTGGCGCATTGTGAATCAAAAGAGTCTGCATGGTCCATGGCATCCATAAAGATATAGGCCAGGGAGTCCTTGTTCTCAGTCTGGCTGACTCTACGGTAATAATCGGTGTCTATTGCCTTGTGCCACTGCAACTGTCTGGTTATAGCTGCATCCCTGGCCCGGGTGGTTCGGGGAACAAACAGTGAATTGTAAGACAGGTACTCCCCAAGTTCCTGGATGGGCTGTGTTGGGTCATCGGACTGTGATCCAAACGCAACGGAACCAATTTCCTTGCAGAGTTCTTTCTGTGATTTCTGGATGAGATTCTTTACGTTTTCATCCTTCAGGGCATCGGTAGAGAAGCTCATGATAGCTTCCATTATGCCCACATAGTCCATCATGTAGTCATTTTCCTGTCCCAGAATGAACAGTTCGTACTGACTCCAGATGTTGTGCATGGTAAGGTAGCTGTTATAACGGTCCACCGCGCCCTGCAGTTCTGTGCTGCTTACACGCACGGTGTCGGCTATGAGGAAATCAGACTGGCCTGTAGGTGTGGAGTATTGCAGTATGTCTACGCCCTCAAAGTTGCTTAAAACGCTTACATCCTGGCTCAGGGCAGCAGTGCAGCGCTCCCTTACCGGGCTCAGGTCTACTGGCTCAGCATGCTCAGACGAACTGCCCTGACATGATGCCAGGGCAGCGCCTAAGAGTATAGTAATCAGTCTGTTCCTCACTTTGTTCAAAATGGACTTGCAATGGACTGCGGCAGCTGACGGCAGTTATAGCCCGATGCCATTATCTCGCCGTAAGCACCTGCGGTAAGGAGTGCAATCAGATCGCCGCGCTTGGTCTTTGGCAGCATCTCATCCTTGCCGAATACGTCCGATGACTCACAGATTGGACCAACCACATCGTACTTGGTAAGAGTACCCTGTGAGCTCAGGTTTACAATCTTGTGGTGTGCACCGTAAAGGGCAGGGCGTATAAGCTCTGTAAATCCGGCATCAACAATGGCAAACTGCTTGATTGTGCCCTGCTTTACATACAGTACGCTTGTTACCAGACGTCCGCACTGTGCTACTATGGCACGTCCAAGCTCAAAATGCAGCTCCTGTCCGTCACGCAGTTTAAGGTTGTTGGCAAATACCTCAAAGTAAGACTTGAAATCTGGGATGGGGTTCATCTCCGGATTTTCGTAGTCAACTCCAAGTCCGCCTCCTACATTTATGCTGCGTATATTGATTCCTTCTTTCTGGAGTGTATCCTGCAGGCTGTTAATCTTATCGCAGAGCAGGCGGAACGGCTCCATGTCCAGTATCTGTGAACCTATATGGAAATGCAATCCTACAAATTCCACAGAGTCCGATGCCACTGCCTTGCGTATAATAGGCAGGAGCATAGGGATCTCAATTCCAAACTTGTTCTCTGCCTTTCCTGTGGTTATGTTGGCATGTGTATGGGCATCTACATCCGGGTTTACGCGGAATGCAACCCTTGCTACCATGCCAAGCTCACGGGCACGCTCGCTTATTACATCGAGCTCAGCCTCGGACTCAACATTAAAGCAGAGAATCCCGCTCTTGAGTGCCAGGTCAATCTCCCAATCTGCCTTGCCTACACCTGCAAATACTACAGAGCCCGATGCAAAACCGTTGTCAAGTGCGGCACGGATCTCACCTCCACTCACGCAGTCAATGCCCAGTCCGTATTTGCGGATGACAGAGAGCAGGAGTGGGTTGGCATTTGCCTTGATTGCATAATGAACGTGCCAGTTGCTGTGGCTTGCTGTGTTCTCGTTGATAGCCTGGAGTGTTCTCTCAAGAAGTCCCAGGTCGTACTGGTAATATGGTGTACGCATATTATTTTCCGCTAAACAGAACTTTACTGAGGCACTGGAGAGCAGCTTTCTTATCGGACTCCTTTATAAGGAACGATATGTTGTAGTTGCTGCCGCCATAAGAAATCATACGTACGGGGATGTTGGCAAGAGCATCGAGTGCACGGCTCTCAAATCCAAGATTCTCCCAGTCCATATCGCCAACAACACATACTATGCACATGTCGCTGTCTACTGTTACAGTACCGTATTTCTTGAGCTCAGCCACAATCTCATCCAGATTGCGTGTGTTGTCTATAGACATGGATACGCCAACCTCCGATGTGCAGATCATGTCTATGGATGTGCGGTAGGTCTCAAATACCTCGAATACCCTCTTTAGGAACCCGTGGGCAAGCAGCATACGGCTTGACTTGATCTTGATGGCAGTAATGTTATCCTTGGCTGCCACGGCTGCAATGCGGCCTGGTTCCGAACGGTTGTCTATCAGTGTGCCGGGTGCGCTTGGCTCCATGGTGTTGAGCAGACGTACAGGTATTCCTGCGGCCTTGGCGGGCTGGATGCAGGTGGGGTGGAGGATCTTGGCTCCAAAATAAGCAAGCTCTGCGGCTTCCTCAAAATGCAGATGGCGTACTGGCTGTGTGCCTTCAACAATACGTGGGTCGTTGTTGTGCATGCCGTCTATATCGGTCCAAATCTGAATCTCGCTGGCCTTTATGGCAGCGCCGAGTATGGATGCAGTGTAGTCACTGCCACCACGCTGGAGGTTGTCAATATCGCCGTTGGCATTGCGGCAGATAAATCCCTGGGTAATGTAAATCTGCATACCGGGAACAGCCTTGAGCTGTGCTGCAGCCTTATCGGCAATGTATGTCATGTCTGGCTCGCCGTCCTGGTCTGTTTTCATGAATTCCAGGGCAGGCAGGAGGGCAGCCTTTATTCCCTGCTCCTTAAGGTAACTGGTTACCATGTATGTGGAAATGAGCTCGCCCTGGGCAAGGATGATCTTTTCCTCCTTCTCTGTAAAGTTGTCCTTTGAGAATGACTGAAGGTACTCAAACTTGTCCTCCAGGAATTTCTGTACATCGTCCTGGTTCTGCTTCTTTGCAAGGAGCTCAGGTACGTGTGCATAGTATTTGGCGCGCAGACGGTTAATCACATCGTCGGCACCTGCCTTGTTTCCTCCGTAGAGGTACTGTGCTATTTCTACCAGTGAGTTGGTGGTTCCTGACATGGCCGACAGTACCACCAGTTTCTGTTCTCCGTCCTCAGTTACAAGACGGCTTACTTCTTTCATCCGCTGCGGAGATCCTACCGATGTTCCGCCGAATTTCAAAACTTTCATGCTATTCTGTTTTTCGGGTTATTCCTGTTTGTTTTCTTCCTGAACCATATCCTGGTTCTCCTGCGCCTCAGGGAAAGGTGCATCTACTATAAGCTTGCGTCCCTCACACTTGAAAACACGTCCGGGGTACTCATCTATCCAGTTCAGGTTATGGGTAATCATGAGTATGGTTGTTCCGCTCTGGCCCACCTTGTGCAGAATCTCCATGATCTGGCGTCCGGTTTCGGGGTCCAGGTTGCCGGTTGGCTCATCGGCCAGGATAAGCTTGGGGTCATTGAGCAGGGCACGTGCTATGCAGATTCTCTGCTGCTCTCCACCTGAGAGCTCGTGCGGCATCTTGTAACCCTTGGAATCCATACCTACCAGGGTGAGTACCTGGAATATTTTCTGGTGAATAAGCTTCTTGTCCTTCCAGCCTGTGGATTTGAGCACAAAACTAAGGTTGTCATATACGTTGCGGTCGGTGAGCAGCTGGAAATCCTGGAACACAATTCCCATCTGCCTGCGCAGTTTGGGAATCTGACGCTTGCGGATCTTGCCCAGGTCCATACCCAGAACCTCGGCACGGCTGTCGGGCATGGGACAGAGAACATCGAGCTCACAGTAAAGGGTCTTGAAAAGCGAGCTCTTGCCGCTGCCAACCTTTCCTATGAGATACACAAAATCTCCTTCCTGTACTGAGAACGTAACATCGCCCAGTACGTACATGTCCTCCTGACGGACCTCAACGTTACAGTAGTTTATTATGTCCATGGGCTGGAGTAGGGTTATCCCTTGTGACGTTTTACAAGCTCTGCTGCAAGTTCCTCAATGCGATGGCCCTTTGATGTGAGCAGCACAATGAGATGATATATCATGTCCGATGCCTCATAGATGAGTCTGTCATCGGTACCGTTTGTAGCCTCTATGACGGTCTCTACTGCTTCCTCACCAACTTTCTGAGCCATGCGGTTTACTCCGCTCTTGAACAGTGATGTGGTGTAGGAGCCCTCGGGCATCTCCTTGTAACGCTTGTCAATAAAGTCCTGCAGGTATGACAGGAAATTAAGGTCTGCGCTGTTTGTCTCGTTCCAGCATGTGTCTGCACCTGTATGGCATACCGGACCGGCCGGCTTGGCCTTGATTAGCAGTGTGTCATTGTCGCAGTCCAGCAGGATATCCTTTACTTCAAGGAAATTGCCGCTGGTCTCACCCTTTGTCCACAGACAGTTGCGGGTGCGGCTCCAGAATGTAACCTTTCCGGTTTCTACGGTCTTGTTATATGCTTCCTGGTTCATGAAACCAAGCATCAGGACCCTGCGAGTAACATTGTCCTGGATAATGGCGGGAACAAGACCGCCCATCTTTTCAAAATTGATCTCCATCTTATGGTATTTTTTTATTTCTTTATTTTCTAATAGGAATATTCAAGCTGCAAAGGTACTGTTTTAATTCGGGAATCGGTATCTCTCCGAAATGAAAAACGCTTGCGGCCAGGGCAGCATCGGCATGTCCGTCTATGAAAGTGTCGCGGAAATGCTCTTTCTTACCTGCTCCGCCCGATGCTATTACCGGTATGCTGAGCTCATCTGAGAGCTTGCGCAGTGCCTCGTTTGCATAGCCCTGCTTTACCCCGTCATGGTCCATGCTGGTAAAAAGTATCTCGCCGGCACCGCGGTCGGCAGCTTCTCTGGCCCATTCAAAAAGCATGTGCTCTGTGGGTACGCGGCCTCCGTTAAGGAAACAGCGCCAACCTTCCGGGGTCTGCTTGCCGTCTATAGCCACAACACAAACCTGCGATCCAAAATGCAGGGCAATCTCATCTATCAGACCCGGGTTCTTGAGCGCAGCCGAGTTTATAGATACCTTGTCGGCTCCTGCACCAAGCAGGCGCTCTACGTCGGCCAGCTCGTGAATGCCTCCTCCAACGGTAAATGGAATGGATATGTTTGCGGCTATTCTCTCTACGAGTTCTGTAAATGTTTTTCGCTTCTCGAACGATGCTGTTATGTCCAGGAACACAAGCTCGTCGGCACCCTGCTGGCTATACAGGCGTCCCAGTTCCACGGGATCGCCGGCATCGCGCAGGTTAACAAAATTGGTGCCCTTAACGGTACGTCCCTCGTTTATGTCCAGGCAGGGGATTATTCTTTTGGCTAACATAGTTCAGATAGTGTTCAGTTGTGAAAGCTGTTCCAGTGTAATACGGCCCTCGTAATAGGCCTTGCCTACTATTGCCGCCGGTAGTCCGGCTTTGCTGAGTTCCTCCAGGTCCTGTACGCTGCTTACTCCTCCGCTGGCAATCAGTCCAAGCTTAGGGAAGCTTTCCAATATGCTGCGGTAAAGCTCTACAGCCGGTCCCTGAAGCATGCCGTCGCGGTTTATGTCGGTGCAGAGAACCTGTACTATTCCCTTCTTTGTATAACTGTCTATGAAATCATGCAGCAGGAGTGGACTGTCTTCCTTCCAGCCGTTTACGGATATGCGGCCGTCGCGTGCATCGGCACCCAGTATCATGCGCTCAGCTCCAAATTCGCCTATCCATTCCTCCATGAGTTCTGGCTGGGTTACAGCCGTGCTGCCCACCGTTACCATGGCTGCTCCGCACTCAAATGCAGTGAGCAGGTCCTGGCGGGCTTTTACTCCGCCACCAAAATCTACAGTGAGATTTGTCCTGGAGGTTATGGATTCCAGTGTGCGGTAGTTTACTATATGCTTGCTGCGTGCTCCGTCCAGGTCCACAAGGTGCAGGCGGCGTATGCCGGCATCCTCAAACCTGAGGGCCATGTCTGTGGGGTTGTCACTGTATGTCTTGCATACGTTGTAGTCTCCCTTGGACAAGCGCACGCACTTGCCGTCTATAATGTCTATTGCAGGTATTATTTCCATGGATTATATGTCAAGAAAATTCTTAAGTATTCTTTCTCCTGTGGAGCCGCTTTTCTCAGGGTGGAACTGGGTTGCGTAAAAGTTGTCGCGGTGGAGCGATGCGCTGAATGGCTGTATGTATTCAGTGCTTGCGGCTGTCCAGTCGCATACCGGGACATAGAAACTGTGTACAAAATACACGTATTCCGGCTTGTCAAAACCTTTAAAAAGTCCGTCTCCGTCTGTACATATGGTGTTCCATCCCATGTGTGGAACCTTGTCCTCATGCTTTTGTGGCTCAAACCTGAGCACCGGTACGTTGAATATACCAAGACAATCCACATTGCCTTCATCGCTGTGGCTGCACATGAGCTGCTGGCCCAGGCAGATGCCCAGGACAGGCTGTCTCAGATCCTTGATTACCCGGTCCAGGCCATTGGCTGTGAGATACTTCATGGTGGTACTGGCTTCGCCTACACCTGGAAAGATTACCTTGTCGGCACTCATCAGCTCCTGGGGATTGTCTGTAAGCAACGGCTCCACGCCAATACGCCTCAGGGCATTTATCACGGAGTGTATGTTTCCGGCATTATACTTGACTATAGCAACGTTCATTTTCTTGTAGGTACCTTGAAATTTCCGACTGCAAAAATACTCAAAATAGTGGCTGGGGAGCCCTATTTTAATAATATAATGAGTAAATTTGCGGCAAATTATGGGCGCATAGCCTCAAATATTCAAGTAAATACATATAGATTAGATAGTTAGCATGGAAAAGTTTGCTGAGCGCGGACAGCTCAATCTGTCACAGGTGAACAAGGATGTGTTGGCGGACTGGCTTAAGGAAGACCTGTTTGCCCGCAGTATTAAGGAGCGTGAGGGATGCCCGTCTTTTGTGTTTTATGAGGGACCTCCATCGGCAAACGGAATGCCCGGCATCCACCATGTAATGGCCCGTACAATCAAGGATACATTCTGCCGTTACAAGACTATGTGTGGCTATCAGGTAAACCGTAAGGCCGGCTGGGATACCCACGGACTCCCTGTTGAGCTTGGTGTAGAGAAGAAACTGGGCATAACCAAGGAGGATATTGGCAAGAAGATCAGTGTGGACGAGTATAACATGCAGTGCCGCACCGAGGTCATGAAGTTCAAGGAGCACTGGAGTGACCTTACCCAGAAAATAGGTTACTGGGTAGACCTGGACAATCCTTACATCACATACGACAACCGTTACATAGAGACCCTGTGGTGGCTGCTCAAGCAGCTTCACGGAAAGGGTTACCTGTATAAGGGTTACACAATCCAGCCTTACTCACCGGCTGCAGGAACCGGCCTTTCGAGCCACGAGCTCAACCAGCCCGGTTGCTACCGCGACGTAAAGGACACTACCGTTACCGCCCAGTTCACCATGCTGGATCCCAAGCCAGAGATGACAGGCTGGGGTACCCCATGTTTCATAGCCTGGACCACAACTCCATGGACACTGCCTTCAAATACAGCACTCTGCGTGGGCAATAAGATTGACTACGTTGCAGTACGCACATATAACTCCTACACCGGCGCACCTGTAACAGCAGTGCTCGCCAAGGAAAGACTGGCTGCATACCTGGATCCCAAGGGCGCAGAACTTGCGCTGGACTCATACAAGGCTGGAGACAAGGTAATTCCTTACCAGATTGTAGGTGAGTACAAGGGCTCAGACCTGGTAGGCATGCACTACAGTCAGCTGTTCCCGTGGGTTAAGCCTGTTTACAAGGCCGATGACGGTACAATCCAGATATCCGATGCCGGTTTCCGTGTTATTCCGGGTGACTATGTTACCACGGAGGATGGAACCGGTATAGTACATATTGCTCCTACATTCGGTGCCGACGATGCTTTCGTGGCAAAGGCTGCAGGTATTCCATCACTCTTTATGGTAAACCGTAAGATGGAGACCCGTCCTATGGTTGATTTTACCGGTAAGTACTGGATGATGGACGAACTTGATCCTGAGTTCGTGGACAAGTGTATAGACAAGAATCTCTATGAGGAGTATCAGGGTGCTTACGTAAAGAATGCGTATGATCCAAAGTTCAACGAGGGTGGCAAGTATGACGATGCTGCTGCAGCCAAGGCAGAGGACCTTAATATTTATATCTGCCTCAAGATGAAGCAGCAGGGCAGTGCATTCAAGATAGAAAAGCACGTGCACAACTATCCGCACTGCTGGCGTACCGATAAGCCAATCCTTTACTACCCACTGGACAGCTGGTTCATCAAGGCCAGTGCAGCCCGTGAGCGCATGATGGAACTCAACAATACCATCAAGTGGAAACCGGAATCAACCGGTACCGGACGTTTTGGCAAGTGGCTTGAGAACCTGAATGACTGGAACCTGAGCCGCAGCCGCTACTGGGGTACTCCGCTTCCTATCTGGAGGAACGATGATGGCGACGAACTCTGCATAGGCTCTGTAGAGGAGCTCTATAACGAGATAGAGAAGTCTGTAAAGGCCGGTAACATGGAATCCAACCCATTAAAGGAGAAAGGATTTGTACCGGGAGATTACTCTGCCCAGAACTATGACAGGATAGACCTGCACCGTCCGTATGTAGACTACATTGTGCTTACATCGGACTCAGGTAAACCCATGAGACGTGAAACAGACCTTATAGACGTATGGTTTGACAGTGGTGCCATGCCTTTTGCCCAGATGCACTATCCGTTCGAGAACAGGGAACTCATAGACAACGGCACTGTATTCCCCGCCGATTTCATTGCAGAGGGCGTGGATCAGACACGTGGCTGGTTCTATACCCTGCATGCCATTGCAACCATGGTCCGCAACAGCGTTTCGTTCAAGACCGTTATCTCAAACGGTCTGGTGCTGGACAAGAACGGCAACAAGATGTCCAAGCGTCTTGGAAATGCGGTTGAGCCATTCCAGGCTATAGAGAAGTACGGAAGTGATGCCCTCCGCTGGTACATGATTACCAACAGCCAGCCATGGGATAACCTCAAGTTCGACGAGGAGGGTGTAAAGGATGTAACCCGCAAGTTCTTTGGAACCCTGCACAATACATACAAGTTCTTTGCCCAGTATGCAAATGTGGACGGCTTTGACAACAGCGCTGCCCAGATTCCCGTACAGGAGCGTCCTGTTATGGACCGATGGATACTGAGCGAGCTGAACTCCCTGATAAAGGGCGTACGTGAGAGCCTTGACGACTATGAGCCAACACGTGCAGGCCGCCTTATTTCCGGCTTTGTAAATGACTACCTGTCCAACTGGTACGTTCACCTTACCCGTGACCGTTACTGGGGCAGCAGCATGAGTCAGGACAAGCTGGCTGCATATCAGACCCTGTACACCTGTCTGGAGACAGTGGCCCGCCTTATGTCACCTGTTGCTCCTTTCTACTCCGATATGCTGTACCGTGACCTTACCAAGGTTACCAACCCCAATGCTGCTATATCTGTACATCTGGCAGCTTATCCGGAGTGCAACAGCGAGCTGGTGGACAAGGAACTGGAAACCCGCATGGAGCTGGCCCAGAAGCTTACATCCATGGTTCTGGCACTGCGCAAGCGTGATGATGTAAAGATCAATGTCCGCAAGCCTCTGCAAAAGATCCTGGTTCCTGTTACCGCAGAACTCCGTTCTCACCTGGAGCCTGTAAAGGAACTTGTCCGTGACCAGGTCAATGTTAAGGAGGTAGAGTTTGTGGAGGGTGCCACAGGCATACTTGTAAAGAAGGTTAAGTGCAACTTCAAGGTTCTTGGCAAGAAGTTCGGTCCGCTCATGAAGGGTGTGGCTGCAGCCGTACAGAATATGTCCCAGGCCGATGTTGCCCAGCTGGAACAGGAAGGCTCGTTCACTTTCAGCATAGACGGTACTCCTGCTACTGTAAATACCACAGAGGTAGAGATATTCAGCGAGGATATTCCGGGTTGGGTAGTTGCCAATGAGGGTACCCTGACCGTTGCCCTTGATATACAGCTTACCGATGCCCTTAAGCGTGAGGGTATAGCCCGTGAGCTCAAGAAACGTATCCAGGATGAGCGTAAGCTTGCCGGTCTTGAGATTACCGACCGCATATCCGTTCGTCTGTCATCGGACCCACAGACCGATCAGGCTGTCCGTGAATATGAGGAATGGATCAAGACTCAGGTCCTGGCCAATTCCATAGAACTGGTTCCCGGTATGACTGATGGATCAGATATCTCATTCGATGAATACTCGTTCAAACTCGTAATAAGCAAGCAATAATCCTTTTTTATATGGCAGATAAGACGCGCTATTCTGATGAGGAACTCGAGGAGTTCCGTCAGATTATCAATGAGAAACTTGAGATTGCACAGAGAGACTATGATGCCCTCAAGGCTTCTCTCATGAATACTGACAATAACTCTACAGACGATACGTCGCCTACGTACAAGGTCCTGGAGGAGGGTGCAAACACGCTTTCCAAGGAGGAGACAACACGCCTGGCCGCACGCCAGATAAAGTTCATCCAGTCCCTGCAGGCTGCTCTTGTACGTATTGAGAACAAGACATACGGCATTTGCCGTGAGACAGGTAAGCTTATCCCAAAAGAGCGCCTGCGTGCCGTTCCCCACGCAACTCTTTCCATAGAGGCCAAGCAGAACTCACGTCATTGATATGGGTCTAAGACAGGAAAACAGGAAAGTAAGTCAGGGCAGACTGGCAATAATAATTATACTGGGGGTACTCATTGTTGACCAGATAATCAAGATCCTGGTCAAGACTAAAATGGGGCTCGGCCAGTCCATTGAGGTTACCCCATGGTTCTACATCCAGTTCATTGAGAACAACGGTATGGCCTATGGCCTGGAGATCATAGGCAAGCTGTTCCTCTCATTGTTCCGTATGGTTGCAATAGGATTCTTTGGCTGGTATCTTTTCAGGATTGTAAACCGCGGATTCCCAACAGGATATATTGTAACCCTGGCGTTCATTATTGCCGGTGCTGCAGGAAACCTGCTGGATTGCATGTTCTACGGACTAATTTTCTCGGAGAGTGCGTTCCGTGGACCGGTTGCCGAATTTGTCCAGTTTGGACATGGATACGCCCCATTCCTGTATGGCAAGGTTGTAGATATGTTCTATTTCCCGCTGTGGACATGGCCAGACTGGGTTCCTGTTTTGGGTGGAAGGATATTCTTTAGCCCTATATTCAATTTTGCAGACTCCTGCATAACCTGCGGAGTAGGTGCGCTCCTGCTTTTCTATACCAAGATAGTCAACATGGGCCTAAACTATAACGATGGCTCAGAACCCCAGGATGAGACAGACAGGAAAGATTAACATATTGTTGCTGCTCGTGCTTGCATTCACACTCACCGGTTGCCGCCTGAGACGTCCGGACGATGTGCTTGCACCCAAATACATGGAGCAGTTCCTCTACGACTTCCATCTGGCTCAGTCCATTGCCCAGGATCTGCCCAGGGCCGAGCGCTACAAGTCAAACGCCTATACGGACTGGGCGTATGAGAAAAACGGAATCAGCAAGGAACAGTTTAACCGTTCACTTGTTTGGTACACCCGTTATCCCAAGGAGCTCGCCAAGATATACAAGCGCTTGCAGCTCAGGGTGGACGAAGAGTATTATGTAGCCAGCCGTTCTCTTGCCAAGATAGAGAAACAGGCTTTCAAGATAGAATCCGGCGACAGCGTAGACCTGTGGTATAATGGCCGCAATTCCATCCTGAATACATCGGTTTACATGAATAAGCTGGTTTATAGCATTAAGAATGACACTACATTCCATAATGGCGATACTGTGCGTCTTGGACTGGATGGTCTGTTTGTCAGGCCTACAGGCAATGAGCAGTATGCATATATGTCCATATCGGCCTATTATGGAGACAGCGTTTCTACGGCCGATACCATCCTGACCAGCTCCGGACCGGTCAGACTTGAGCTGGTTCTGGACAATATCAAGTCCCTGAACAGCATAAGCGGTTCCATAAACTATCAGGATTCTACCGATAACCGTGAGGGACTGCTTGTAATGACAAACATGGAACTCATGCGCTATCATGCGCATGGCACTCCTGCCGACAGCATAATAAAGTGATTTTTTCTGTGCGCTTACTGGCGTCTGCGGAACTCAGAGCAGATTACAGCCGTGGCAATGGCAACATTGAGAGATTCTGATGTTGCAGCACCCTTGGGCCAGCTTGGTATATGTAGCCTGCGGTTGGTGAGCGCTGCAATAGCATTGCTTATTCCATTGCCCTCGTTTCCCATTACCACCACGCCATTGTTACTCAGTTCAGAGTTGTAGATGTTCTCTCCATCCAGGAATGTTCCATATACGGGAATGGAGGAGGGGAGCTCTGAGATGGCCTGCGCCAGGTCTGTATAAACTAGCTGTACCCTGGCAAGCGCTCCCATTGTAGCCTGTACGGCCTTGGGGTTGTATATATCGGCTGTTCCGCGTGTGCAGAATATGTGGTTTATTCCAAACCAGTCGGCAATACGGACTATGGTTCCAAGATTACCCGGATCCTGAATGTCATCCAGTGCCAGTACCAAATTGCTCTGGGCAGCATTGGACAGGCTTATGCCGGATTTTGGTATGCGGAATACTGCCAGAACCTCCTGCGGATTCTGCAGCAGGCTGGCGCGCTTGAGTTCGTTTGGGGTTACACATTCAACCCGCTCAGCCCTTATGCCACGGTGTGAGTCCAGCCACTCCTGTGTTCCAACCACCAGAGTACACTCAAAACGGCCAAGCAGTTCGCCCACAAGCTTGTGACCTTCGGCCAGAAACAGTCCTTTTTCTGAACGGAGTTTCTTTACTTCCAGACTCTTTATTTCCTTAATGTCATTCTTGCTGAGCATACATGTGATTATTTGGTTTGTAAAGGTAATCATTTTTCCAAATCTGATTATCTTTGTAAGTTAAAGATAATTTTGATGAGAGGAAGTAAAATATGGCGCTTTTTACCGCTGGTCGCAGTTATGTGGCTGGCCTCATGCTCCGTATATAAGTTTGTTCCAAACGGACAGTATCTGCTGAATAATGTGGAAGTTACATCTACAGACCGCAGCGTACAGAATCTCCTCAAATACCGAAACCTGTCATATCAGACCCCAAACTCCCGCTGGTTTGGAATTTTCCGTTTCCCACTTAGGTTCTATTCCCTTTCCAGCAAGTCACATCCCGACGGCAAGTTGTCTGCCATGCTGCGCAAGTCCGGCGAGGCTCCCGTAATCTACGATGAACTGGATGCGTTGGCATCGGCCCGCGACATGCGCCGTTCTCTTATGAACGAGGGCTATCTCAATGCCGATGTGGATGTTACAACACACACCGGACGCAAGCCCAAGGCTTCTGTCCGTTATATACTCAGGCCCGGAAACCTGTATGTTGTAGATACTCTCAGGGTTACAGTCCTTGACAGTGAGATTGAGAGCATCCTCAAAGAGCATTCGGCCGAATCTCTTGTAACCCGCGGCATGAGTCTGAATGCTAACACTCTGGACCAGGAACGCACCCGTATAGTGCAGTTGGTTCATCGCTACGGCTATTACAATTTTGGCAAGGAATACATATCATTCGTGGCCGATACCGTCCGCGGAAGCAACAAGGTGGGTCTTAGAATGGTGGTGGCAGCCGAGGGCGTGCAGGAAGACGGCACCATTCAGCCACATCGCCAATACACCATATCGCAGATTGATTATATTCTCTCCGACGGAAAGACAAAAGCCCCGGCCGATTCCAGTCTTACAGCAACAGACAGCTGTGGCCGTTTTAATCTGGTTTACTCCCTTGCCAACTCCAAACCAATGCTGCGTTCCAAGGTTATAGACAGCCATTCTTACCTGCGCAGTGGCATGATTTACAATCAGGACTCAGTATCAAAGACATATACATCGCTCTCCCGACTGGGAATACTCAGGTATTCAAATATCCGCTTTGACAATATTCCCGGCAGTCCGGATCAGCTCAAGGCAAATGTGCTGCTCATGGGATTGCCCAAACACTCCTATACCCTGGAGGTTGAGGGTACCAATACTGCAGGTGACCTTGGTGCTGCAGCATCGGTATCGTTCATAGACCGTAACCTGTTCCGTGGTTCTGAACAGCTTACAATAAAGCTCAGAGGCGCCTATGAGTCCATTTCAAACCTTCCCGGTTACTCAGGCGATACCTACCTTGAGTACGGCTTGGAGGCCAATCTGGATTTCCCGGAATTCCTGGTTCCATTTATGAGTCAGGAACTGCAGCGAAGGAGCCAGGCTACATCACAGTTCAGCCTGAAGGTCAATATCCAGCAAAGACCGGAGTTCCAGAAAACCGTTTTCTCATCGGGCTGGAGCTATATGTGGAGCGATTCATGGCTTTCATCGCACAGGCTTGATGTGCTGGACCTGAACTATCTGGTTGTTCCATGGATATCGGAACATTTCAGAAAGGAGTATCTGGATCAGGTTACATCGGCCCGTTCTATCCTTAAATACAACTACGAGGACCTGCTCATAACCAAATTGGGCTATGCGTACTCTTACTCCAATTCCCAGCTTAACTCAAACAAGACCATGCAGTATGCTTTCCGCATTGCTGCAGAGACGTCGGGTAATATGCTGGGACTTTTATCCAAACCTCTGGAGTTTGAACAGAACAGCGAGGGCCAGTACAAATTTATGGGTATAGCCTTTGCACAGTATATAAAGCATGATTTTGCTTTTACAGCCAACTGGCGTCTTGACCATGTAAACAATCTTGTAGCCCATCTGGAGTGGGGTGTAGCTGTTCCGTACGGCAACTCGCAGAGTCTGCCATTTGAGAAACGCTACTTTGCCGGAGGTGCCAACAGTGTGCGCGGATGGGCCGTACGTGAGCTTGGTCCAGGTACATACAGTGGTCAGGATAAAGCGATTGACTATATTAAACAGTCTGGCGATATTAAACTGGGTGCCAGCCTTGAGTACCGTTCCAAACTTTTCTGGAAGGTCAATGGCGCGGCTTTTGTGGATGCCGGAAATATCTGGACCATCCGTGAATACCCAGAGCAGCCAGGAGGACTGTTTGATCCGGCTACTTTCTACAAGCAGATAGCCGTATCGTATGGACTTGGTGTAAGGCTGGATTTCAGGTTCCTTGTGTTCCGTCTGGATGGAGGTATGAAAGCTTATAATCCAGCCGGGGCCGATGAGGTTAGCCGCCTGCCGCTTATTCACCCCAATTTTAGACGCGATTTTGCGTTCCATATAGCAGTAGGTTATCCGTTCTGACCAGAAACACACACCATTATGAAGAAGGAAATAAAACGACATATAAATGAAGATCTACTTTATGAGTTTGTCAAGTGGAAGCAGCGGAAACTGCTACTATCTTGGCACAGACAAACATGCCATTCTGATTGATGCTGGCATACCAGTAAAACAGATTAAGGCTCATCTAAAAAGTGCCGGACTGCCATTTGAACGTATCATGGCAGTATTTGTAACCCATGACCATGCCGACCATATCAAGGCACTAGGCAACCTGGGAGAGAAGTGTGCCATACCAGTTTATGCCACACGCGATACCCATGCCGGTATAAACAATAACTACTGCATGACAGAAAAACTGTCAAGCTGTGTACGTTATGTAGAAAAGGAGGTCCCTTTCCAGTTTCATGACTTTACCATTACCCCGTTTGAGGTTCCTCACGATGGAACAGACAATGTGGGCTATCGTGTTGAACTGGATGGCCGCGTGTTCTGTTTTGTAACTGACCTTGGCCATATTACCCAGACTGCATCAAAGTATATCCTGCAGGCCAACTACCTCATAATGGAGGCCAACTATGATGAGGATATGCTGCGCATGGGTAACTATCCTAAGTTCCTCAAGGAGCGTATTACCAGCCCACGTGGACATCTCAGCAACAAGACTACAGCGCAGTTCCTGGCTCAGAACATCTCTCCAGACCTTAAGTATATATGGCTGTGCCATCTTAGCGGTGAGAACAACCATCCGGAGATTGCATACAAGACTGTGGAGTACGAGCTGCGTGGAGTAGGGATTATCCCAGGCAAGGATGTTCAGCTTAACGCTCTCAAGCGGACTACCCCCAGTGATCTCTACGTAATTGAATAGTATCTATTCAATTCGTCTTGCTTATAGGCAATACCAGTGCTCGCAAATTCGCTCGCAACTGGAATTTGCTCTTAGTTCATAGAAAAAGGTTCGCGTACTCGCGTACGAAAAAAGGAGATTGTTGCCAATCTCCTTTTTCGTACGCGATCAGGGATTCGAACCCTGGACCCACTGATTAAGAGTCAGTTGCTCTACCAACTGAGCTAATCGCGCAAGCGCTTTCCTTAAAAGCGTTGCAAAGGTATACCTTTTAATTGTTTCTCCCAAGCGTTTTGCTCACTTTTTTTGTAAAAAAATACCCCGGCTTTAATAAAACCGGGGTGTTTGGGAGCTAATTATCAGAATTTGAAATAGTTCTTGGCGTTGTAATAGGAAATGTCCTCAACCATCTGCTCAATGCGAGGCATCTCTGATGCAGGCAGTTCTCCGCGTTCTACGTCGTTGGCAATAAGATTGCACATTATCCTGCGGAAATAATCATGACGGGCGTACGATACAAATGAACGGCTGTCGGTAAGCATTCCAACAAAACGTGAGAGTAGTCCAAGCATGGAGAGCGCATTCATCTGCTGCTCCATTCCGTTCTTCTGATCCAGGAACCACCAACCGGCACCAAGCTGCATCTTTCCGGGAACTGTTCCATCCTGGAAATTACCAATGGTTGTAGCTACCATCTCAAAGTCCGTTGGGTTAAGGTTATAGATTATGGTCTTGGTAAGCTTACCCATGCTGTTAAGACGGTCCAGGTAACGGTTCATGGCTTTTGCAGTCATTACCTGACTGATAGAATCAAATCCGGTGTCCTTGCCAACCATGTTGAACATGCGTGTGTTCTGGTTGCGTATTACTCCATAGTGGAACTGCTGGGTCCAGCCGGTATCGGCATCCATCTTACCGAACTCAAGCATCATGGCACTCTTGAACTTGCGCATTTCTGTATCTGTAAGCATGGTGCCTCCATATACTTTGGCGAATATGGAATCAAGCTCTGCCGGTGTAAAGTCATCGGCCAGGAACTCCTCCATGCCATGGTCGCTAAGGCGGCATCCCATTGATTCAAAATACTTGTGGCGTACCAGGAGCGCTTTTACAATGTCATCAAAACAGTTTATGCTTACACCACTCACTGCGGCCAGCTTGTCTATGTATTCACCGTAGGCCTGTGGGTTCTCTACGGCCATGGCCATGTCTGGACGCCAGGTAGGCAGTACCTTTACTGCAAAACCGCTATCGCTAACCTGCTTGTGGTACTCAAGTGAGTCTATTGGATCATCGGTGGTGCAAACAGCCTCCACATTGTAATGAAGCATGAGATTGCGGGCACTGAACTCAGGGCTCTGCAGTTTTTCGTTACACTCATCATAGATGGCACGTGCAGTGCTGGGGTTAAGTACCTTATCTATTCCAAAACAGGTCTTGAGTTCCAGGTGAGTCCAGTGGTAGAGTGGGTTGCGCATGCAGTAGGGCATGGTCTCGGCCCATTTCTGGAACTTGTCCCAGTCACTGGCATCGCCGGTAATGTATTTCTCATCTACTCCATTTGTTCTCAGGGCGCGCCATTTGTAGTGGTCTCCTCCAAGCCACAACTCGGTGATTGAACGGAAACGGTGGTCCAGGGCTACCTCCTGCGGATTAAGATGGCAGTGGTAATCTATGATAGGCAGTTTCTCTGCGTGATCGTGGAACAGATGTCTGGCAGTCTGGGACTGCAGCAGGAAATCCTCGTGAATGAATGGTTTCATAATAATCAGGTCAGTATGATAGGTCAGTATAATGTGTTATAAAAGTCTGGCAATATGGCGCTCCAGGATATTCTCCGTAACCTGGGTTCCTACAACCTGTGCATTCCTTTCCAGGGCTGCATAGAATCTTTCTCCCATCTCGGCGGCAATCTTGTAGCTTACGTGCACCATCTGTCTGAAATCTGCATTGTATTTTGGATCCTGAAGGTTGTGCCTGAGTGCACGGGCATACTCCTGTCCGCTCCAGGATTCAATCTGGGATGCAGTAGGAAGCTTGGCTGTATCTATGTCTATTACAGTTGCATAGGGGCCGCACAGTTCCTCCATACGTCCAAGAGCCTTTATGGCTATTTCCTTGGCTAGGGCCAGGGCATCGGCATCGGCCAGGGCCAGTCCAATGTTTTCTTCCAGCCAGGTAGTTCCGGCGGTCTTTATGTGGATTCCAGCATTGTATTTGCGTATGAGCTTGCCCATAATGGGATAGATAGAGAACTTGTCACTGCCGGAATGTATACTCAGTTTGAGTTCATTGGGCAGTCCGAATTCCTTTATTGCAAAGTCTATTACCTGCAGGTCCTGCTCAAACTCAATTTCAAACTGACTTATATTGCCTACATATTCTACTCCCTTGTTAAAGCGGCCTGTAAACTTTGGGGCAATTGTCTGTACCGGTATCTGTTCCTGTGCCAGGGCGCTCAGTATAAAGAACATCTCTATAGGGGTCTGTGGAGCATCAACCTCGTCCATGGAAACCTCTGTAACAAAATTGCCCTCTCCCTTGGCCTGCAGTATATGACGGTATATGCATCCTGCCTGCTGTACGGCATACAGGTATTTGTCTGCCATATCCTGGAGCAGCTTGCCATCTACATTGAACGGCTTTTCCATTCCCGGAACAAGGAGCTCTCCCATGTACTTCTGGTTGGCAAGAATAAACTTGTCCACAGACTCCTGGGTGGCAGGCTTTCCAATATAGTCGGCTACATCTATGGTAAAGAAGTCCGATGCCTCCATGAACCTGTCCACATTACCCATGTTTATGTGGTCGGCATCTACAAAATACTCCCCTCTGTAACCCAGAGCGTTTACGGCTGCATCGGCCTCATGTCTTGTATCCATGGGGCAGGTACCTATTATCTGGTGCTCACGGTTGGATTTGTTCCATACAGGTGTGAATGACAATCCGTACTTTTTCTGTGCATTTATAAGTGCGGTAAGCTGTGCTGTTCCCTCATGGGAAAAACGGTCACCTATGCCAAAGGAGTATTTGCCAAGCTGTTTCATTATGTTGTTATATTGGGTTTAACCGATTGTAAAGATATTGATTTTTTTCTGTACCAGGGTATTATTCCGCTATATTGAATCCGGCCTCACGCAGGTAGACTGTGGAACGGCCACTGTCGTCATTAAGCAGTTTTACACTGTATGCGGTGAACTCACGTCTTATGGGATATTCTGACCGCTGCAGTTCAAATCCATTGGGATCAAGGCGCAGGCGGGCATCGTCTTCCTTAATATTGTATGAGTAGAGTATGGCCTCTTCTAGAACCTGTCTTGGGGTGAGCCCTGTTGTGTCTATGCTGAACTCCAGGCTCTGTACTGGTGCCGGGATGTCCTGGACAGTCCATTCAGTGCATGGCAGGTCAAATCTCTGTGCAATAGCCTGTACGCTCATGGCTGTTCCGCATGCCTTGCCATCGGCCGAATAACCTGCAATATGGGGAGTAGCAATAAAAAGCAGGTCCATGAGTTCACGGTCTGGCTGCGGCTCATTCTCCCAAACATCGAGCGCAGCGGCTTTTATCCTGCCAAGGCTGAGTGCCTCCTTGAGAGCCTGGCAGTCAACAACCTCTCCGCGTGAGGTGTTTATGAGTATCTGGTCAGGACGCATGCCCTGAATCCTTTTACTGTCAAACAGGTGATAGGTGGAGTCCTCTTCCTCCATTGTGAGTGGAACATGGCAGGTAATTATATCGGCCTGGTCAATAAGCTGTTCCATTGTGCAGAACAGTGACGGCCCTTCCATACGGGCGCGGGGAGGGTCGCATATAAGCACCCTGAACCCAAGCAGGGCAGCCAGACGGGCAACCTTGCTGCCTACGTGGCCAGCTCCAATTACACCAATTGTCTTGGTGCGGCATTCAAACCCCATGGTGCGTGCCATGGTTACAAGGAGCGAACCCATATACTGTTCTATCGATGACGAATTGCATCCTGGCGCATTGGTCCAGTCAATGTCATGGCTCTCACACCAGTCTGTGTCTATGTGGTCAAATCCTATGGTGGCGGTTGCAACCATCTTTACGGCCGATCCCTCCAGCAGTCCTGCATTGCACTTGGTGCGGGTGCGTACTATCAGGGCATCTGCATCACGGACGGTGCCGGCTGTTATCTCTGAGCCGGGAGCATACACTACCTGGGCGTAGGGTTCAAGTGCCCCGCGCAGGAATGGTATCCTGTCATCACATACTATTTTCATGTCTATACGGTTATTTCTTGGTTGCAAGCCATATCCTTGGCGTTGTTCCTGTGAATTTCTTGAATGTGTTATTGAACGACGATGCGTTTGGGAATCCGCATATCCGGGCAAGATCTGTCTGCTTGGTGTCTTTGTTGCGCAGGAGATACTGCTCAGCATAGTCTATTCTCAGGGTGTTTATATAGTCGCTGAAACTCATGTTGTATGTATCGTTCACGAGTTTAGATATATAGGTCCTGTTGGTCTTGAGCATGGAAGCAACATCTGTTACGCGTATGCCGGGCTTTAAAAACAGGTTCTGGCTTATTATCAGGTGCTCAAACCTGGACAGGAGGTTGTCATCGGGATCCGTTTCCAGAACCTGATTTCCATCAATATCCTGACTGGCTGCTGCACGCATGCGGTCCATGTTCTTTCGGCCCTGTATGGTTTTCTGAGTCTCTTCTTCCAGCGTTCCTTCATCGGCCATATCCATACCGCCTGTGCCTGTGATTATATCACCCAGTGTGCTTGCCGGTCTGTGGTGGAACAGGGATATATAGGAGGTAAGGAATACGCAGATGGATAAGAGTATGGATACAATGTATGTTGTCACTCTGGGAACGCTCACATATCCTCCTGTTACGGAAGATTCGGCACAGAGCAGTATAATCAGGGCTGTAAGGTTCCAGTAGAGTATAGGTGCACTCTTGGAAACGGCTTTTCTTATGGTATATACAACAAGCCACAGGGCTTGGATGGTCAGTATGCCCCAGAACAGCCAAACCGAGCATATCTGCATTATCATGGCATTGTTGCTGTTGCTTATACCTCCACTGTATCCGTTCTGGATAAAACAGGCAAGTTCTTCCTGTCCTGTTAGTATTGTCAGTATTATCTCAGCAAACAACAGTGAGAATGGAATGGCTATCCATGTCATTATATACCCGCTGGTCTTTCCTTTGTTCTCAAGCGTATGTATATAATACGAGACCATTGTTACAGTACATAGGGTAAAGAACTGGCCTCCAAGGAAACAGTATGTCATACCATCCGTATCACTGCATGATCCAACCCCGGCCATGCACATTGATGAGATGCCTGCCGTCAGGATTACGCTCTGTATTCCAATCATGGCCCAGTCCCTCCTGCTTATCAGGGGGAACAGTATAATCCAGAACACGGAGGTTATGAATGGTAGTAGTAGAATGGTTGTATCTAACATCTGTTTGTAAAAGAAATGGACATACACTGGCTGGACCAGTGCATGTCCATTGTAATTATGCTAAGAGTTGATCAATATGCAAACATTGGGTAATCCTTCATGATGCTGTTCACTCTTGCGCGAACCTTGGCAATTACTGCCTCATCCTCTGGAGCGTTCAGGACTTCCTCAATCATTTCGGCAATTACAACCATGAGATCCTCCTTTGCTCCACGTGTGGTAATGGCAGGTGTACCAAATCTGAGTCCAGATGTCTGGAAAGCACTGCGTGTGTCAAATGGAACCATGTTCTTGTTTGCAGTGATGTCGGCAGCAACAAGTGCCTTCTCTGCAACCTTACCTGTAAGGTCTGGATACTTGGACCTAAGGTCAACCAGCATGCTGTGGTTATCTGTACCGCCCGATACAATTGTAAAGCCGCGCTTGCTGAGCTCATCGGCCAGAACCTTGGCGTTCTTCTGAACCTGCTTTGCGTACTCCTTGAACTCTGGCTGGAGAGCCTCGCCAAATGCAACAGCCTTGGCTGCAATAACGTGCTCAAGAGGTCCACCCTGAATACCTGGGAATACAGCTGAGTCAAGCAGCTGAGACATCATCTTGATCTCGCCCTTTGGAGTCTTGCGGCCGCGTGGGTCCTGGAAATCCTTTCCGAGCAGGATAATACCGCCACGTGGGCCACGCAGTGTCTTGTGAGTTGTAGATGTTACAATGTGAGCGTACTTTACAGGGTTCTCAAGCAGGCCTGCAGCAATAAGACCTGCAGGATGAGCCATGTCAATCATGAGCAGGGCACCAACCATATCGGCAATCTTGCGCATGCGGGCGTAATCCCATTCGCGTGAGTAGGCAGAACCACCACCGATAATCAGTTTTGGCTTGATCTCAAGAGCCATCTGTTCCATCTTGTCGTAGTCAACGCGTCCGGTTTCTGGGTTCAGGTCATAACCATGAGCCTTGTAGAGAATACCTGATGAGTTTACAAGTGAACCGTGTGAGAGGTGACCGCCATGTGCAAGGTTGAGTCCCATAAAGTCATCGCCCGGCATGAGGACAGCCTGGAGTACTGCTGCATTTGCCTGAGCTCCTGAGTGGGGCTGTACGTTTGCATACTCAGCACCGAACAGCTGGCAGATACGTGCAATAGCCAGTCTTTCGGATTCATCAACAACCTCACAACCACCATAGTAGCGGTGTCCGGGATAACCCTCAGCATACTTGTTGGTGAGGCATGAACCCATGGCCTGCATAACCTGTTCGCTAACAAAGTTCTCCGATGCAATCAGCTCAATGCCCTTGGCCTGACGCTGATGCTCGCGCTCAATGATGTCAAAAATTTCCTGATCTCTTTTCATTACTTTTATGTATTAGTTTAATTATTTCAAAACATGTATCCAATTGAGAATGACATCATTCCCGGATATCGGGCCAGACGGTAGCGTGGAACATCGGCCGTTCCCGATGTCTCGGTCAGCTTGCCGGACATGTCTGTTACCATCCGCTCGTATTCAAAATCCAGGAATGTCCTTCCTGTCTGTATGCTCAATCCTGCCGTAATTCCAATAGGAAACTCATTCAGGCTCTCTGAGAATACATAAGGGTTTGTATTGCTTATCTCCGATTTCTGATACTTTACAGGTGCATATCTGAACCTGGGGCCAGTAAATACAGAGAGGCAGTAGGGGGCCTTGTTTACCACATTTACTCCTATCTGGACTGGAATCATGAGCGATATCGTGGAATAAGTGCAGTTCATGTAGTTCCTGTTGGCTGCATCCGGGTCCCAATAGTTGCGGTCGGCGGCAAAAGTGGACTTGTTGAATCCAATTCCTGTTCCCGACTGGATAAGGAACCTGTTAAAATTCCATTTGAACTGCAGTGCTCCAAAAATACCTACTGGCGTATCCTGACTGTAGTCTTCTATCTTGTGACCATCAATGTATGCATCCCCCAGGAATGTCTGGGTTGCAACAAAACCAACACGCGCACCCCACGAAAACGGTATGGAACCGTTGTCTGCCATCTGTGCATTCAGGCCTGTGAATGCAAGAATACCCAACAGTGTGAGATACGCCTTTCTCATTACAGGAGCTTGATTCCGTTTTTGCTTACATCCTTGTTGCAGTAGCGGCAACGCAATACTCCGTTAGCCTTATCTACTACATCGAATACAGTCTGCATGGGCTCGTGGTTGGTAATGCATTTGGGATTACCGCATTTTACTATTCCACGGACTTCATCGGGCATGGCTACTACCTTTTTCTCTACAACCTCATAGTCCCTGATAATGCTCATTACAATATTTGGGGCTATGACAGACAGCTTGCTACATTCCTGCTCTGAAAAAAAGCGGTCTGCAATCTTTATTATTCCCTTGCGTCCCATCTTGCGGCTTGACAGGTTGGAACCAATGGTGATAGGGTTGTCTATGTTGGTAAGTCCAAGCAGGTTGACTACATCAAATACCTTGTCCGATGGAATATGGTCTATAACCGTTCCGTTCTTAAGTGCTGCTACAAGCAGTTCTGATTTTCCGTTTTTCTCCATGACGGTCATTTTAACATGTTCAGTGCATTGCAAATCAGAGCCTCACGTACAAACAGACCATTCTTGGCCTGCTGCAAATAGTATGCCTTGGGGCTTGCGTCCACATCCTGTGCAATCTCGTTTACACGTGGGAGAGGGTGGAGTATCCTCAGGTTGGGCTTGGTGCTGCGAAGCATGTCATTCCTGAGAATGAACGTATCCTTTACACGCTCATACTCCATGAGATCGGTAAAACGTTCCTTCTGGACACGTGTCATGTAGAGTATGTCTGCATCGGCTATTGTATCTTCATTGAAAGTGGAGTGCTCCTCAAACTTTATGCCGTTGTTGCGGCAGTACTGCTTGTATTCCTCCGGCATGCGCAGCTCATTTGGCGATATGAAATGGAATGTAGGGTTAAAGAACCTCATTGCAGTCAGCATGGAATGGACCGTACGGCCGTACTTGAGGTCACCTACCAGGAAAATGTTCAGATTGTCAAGATGTCCCTGGGTCTTTTGCATGGAGTACAGGTCCAGCATGGTCTGTGAAGGGTGCTGGTTGGCACCGTCGCCGGCATTGATAATAGGTACTGGCGATACCTCGCTGGCATATCTTGCAGCTCCTTCCAGGTAGTGGCGCATTATGATAAGGTCAGCGTAATTGCTCACCATCATGATGGTATCCTTAAGGGTTTCACCCTTGGATGAACTGGTTGTCGCTGCATCGGAAAAACCAATTACGCGACCGCCAAGACGGTTTACTGCTGTTTCAAAACTGAGTCTTGTTCTGGTAGACGGTTCAAAGAAAAGAGTTGCCACAATCTTGCCGTCCAGAATCTTGCGATTGGGGTTGGCCTCGAACTGGGCGGCCTGATCAAGAATCCATAGAATGTCTTCTTTGTTCAGCCCTTCAAGTGAAATCAGACTTCTGCCTGTGTTATCCATTTGCTTATGATTTGTTCGGGAGCCCAAAATTACAGATAAAATTTCAACTTGATAAACCTCTGTTCATAACTTTCCATAAATACTATGTTTTTTACATAATGTTTTCCGCATACGCGTATTTTGTTTTATTTTTGTACATTAAAACTTATAAGATGAACAAGATTGTAAAACGCATAATACTTATACTGTGGGCCTGCTTTGTGGCCTTTGTCCTGGCTGTCTTCCTGTTCTTTACCGGCATCAGCCGGGGTTGGATTGGCAGTGCTCCATCGGTCCAGGATCTGGAAAACCCTATCGACAAGTTTGCCACTCAGATAATATCGGCCGATGGTGTTGTACTCGGTACCTTTGCCCGGTCGGAGGACAACCGCGTCTGGGTGGGATTTGATGAACTGTCTCCCTACCTGGTGCGTGCCCTCATTGCAACGGAGGATGTGCGTTTTGCCGAACACTCTGGAATAGACCTCAAGGCTCTTGCCCGTGCTGTAGTAAAACGCGTAATCCTGCAGCAGAAAAGTGCAGGCGGTGGCAGTACCATAACCCAGCAGCTGGCCAAGCAGCTCTACACCGAGCATGTGGCCCGTAGCTCAGTACAGCGTGCTCTCCAAAAACCTACAGAATGGGTGGTGGCTGTAAAGCTTGAGCGCTATTACACCAAGGAGGAAATCCTTACCCTCTATCTGAACAAGTATGACTTTGGCAACAATGCCATCGGTATATATACTGCAGCCAGAACATATTTTGGAAAGAAAGCAAGTGAGCTGAACGCCGAGGAGTCGGCCATGCTCGTGGGTATGTGCAAGAACTCATCCCTCTACAACCCTCTGCGCAGAAAGGAAAAAACACGTGAGAGAAGGAACGTGGTCCTGTCACAGATGGAGAAGGCTGGATTCCTGCAGCCAGCAGAGACAGATTCCCTCCAGAATACAGATCTTGTCCTGGATTACCACAAGGTAGACCACAAGGTGGGTCAGGCTACCTATTTCAGAGAGTATCTGAGAGGACTCCTGCGTCATACCAAACCCGAGAAGAAGAACTACCGTGGATGGCAGATGCAGCAGTGGTACGAGGACTCACTTGACTGGGAGCAGGATCCCCTGTTTGGCTGGTGTAACAAGAACCTGAACAAGGATGGTGAACCTTATAACCTTTATACAGATGGACTCAAGGTTTACGTTACCATAGATTCCCGTATGCAGCAGTATGCTGAGGAGGCTGTAGCCAAACAGCTTCAGGGCTATCTGCAGCCGGATTTCTTCAAGGCAAAGAAAAACCGCCGTACTGCACCGTTCACCAACAAGCTCTCCACAGCCGATGTTGACCGCATCATGGTACGTGCCATGCAGCAGACGGACCGATACCGTGGTCTCAAGGCCAAAGGTATGTCGGAGGACAGCATACGCATGGTATTTGATACACCATGTGACATGTCTGTGTTCTCTTATGACGGATATATAGACACCGTGCTGTCTCCAATGGATTCCATCCGTTACATGAAATTCTACCTGAGGATAGGATTCATGTGCATGGAACCCAAGACCGGATATGTAAGGGCATACGTGGGAGGCCCGGACTACCGTGCGTTCCAGTATGACATGGTAACAACCGGACGCCGTCAGGTGGGTTCTACCATGAAACCATATCTGTACTCACTGGGTATGGAGAATGGCTATTCACCATGCGACCAGTGTGTAAACGAGACTCAGACCATTCTCACGGAAGCCGGTCAGATCTGGCAGCCTAAGGACGATGGAAAGGACAAGGTGGGTCAGATGGTAACACTCAAGTGGGGACTCTCGCGTTCCAATAACAATGTTACCGCTTACCTCATGAGCCACCTTAGCCCATACGCATTCGTTGACCTGCTCCACGAGTACGGACTCAGGAACCAGGCTATAGAACCCGTTCCATCCCTCTGTCTTGGAACCTGCGATGTATCTGTCCAGGAAATGGTCAGCGCCTACACTGTTTTTGTAAACCACGGAATACGCACCACACCTCTCTACGTAACACGCATAGAGGACTCCGAGGGTAACGTGCTGGCCAGCTTTACTGCACGCAACAACGAGGTTGTGAGCGAGGAAACATCGTTCAAGATGATAGACATGATGCGTGCCGTAGTAAACGAGGGTACAGGTACACGCCTGCGCAGTTCAAGACTGTTCCCAACCTTCTACAAGATAGACTGTGCCGGAAAGACCGGTACCACCGATAACCATTCCGATGCCTGGTTCATGGGTTATACCCCGGACCTTGTAGCCGGATGCTGGGTAGGAGGTGAGGACCGTGACATCCATTTTGACGATATGGATCATGGACAGGGCGCCCATGCCGCACTTCCGGTATTCGGTATGTTCATGGATAAGGTATATGCAGACTCACTTACGCTTGGCTATTCTCCAAGCGCACGATTTGACGTGCCTGCAGATTTTGATCCATGTGCCGGATATCTTGGCCCTGAGGGCGATTCATTCGATGATTATTCAATAGAAGCTTTCTAATGGAATTTACAGCAATAATACCCGCCAGATACGCCTCAACGCGTTTTCCGGCCAAACCACTTGCCATGCTTGGCGGCAAGCCGGTCATTATACGTGTATGTGAGCAGGCCAGCAAGGTCTTTGATCATGTCTTTGTAGCCACCGATGACGAGAGGATAGCCAATGCTGTCCGTGAGGGAGGATTTACCCCAATCATGACACGTACAGACCATAAGAGCGGAACGGACCGATGCTATGAGGCCTTCCAGAAATGTGGTGTAAATGCCGATGTAGTAGTCAATATCCAGGGTGATGAACCTTTTATCCAACCCTCGCAGCTAGAAACACTGAGAGATCTGTTCAACAACCCCCAGACCGATATTGCCACACTCGTCAAGCCTTTCGGGCCCGATACCCCATTCGAAAGGCTGGCCAACCCAAACAGTCCAAAGGTTGTTGTAAGCGATAATTGGGATGCCTTGTATTTTAGCCGTAGCGTAATCCCTTATCTGCGTGGTATTCCTCAGGAAGAGTGGGCCATGCATAATACATACTACAAGCATATCGGACTGTATGCTTTCCGTGCCCAGGTACTTAAAGCTGTAACGGAGTTGCCTCAGGCCCCGCTGGAGAAAGCCGAGAGTCTGGAACAGCTGCGCTGGCTTTCTGCTGGATACCGTATCAAGGTGGGTGTAACCCAGGTAGAGACAATAGGAATAGACACTCCGGCCGATCTGGCAGCAGCAGAGGAATTCCTTAAAAATGTCAGATCATGAGGAAGCTCTCCATCATACTGCTCTTATCCCTTGCTCCTGCATTTGTCTGGGCGCAGAATGACACCGCTATAAACATAGACGGTTCGCAGTACACCGGACAGACCAGGATGCGCAAACCGCACGGCACCGGCCGTATGGAACATGGCAACGGCGATGTGTACGAGGGTGCCTTTGAGAAGGGCAAGCGTCAGGGAGTAGGCATCTGCCATTATGCCAACGGTGATCTTTATCTTGGATTCTGGGCTAATGATTTACGCTCAGGCGAAGGCGAGCTCCAATACTCTCAGGGAGATGTATACAAAGGTTCCTGGACCGATGGCAAACGTAACGGCAAGGGTGTATATATGTGGAACGATGGTTCATTCTACTCCGGAGAGTGGAAGAATGGTCTCAGGGAAGGCACCGGAACCATGAACTGGAGTGACAGTGCACGTTACGTAGGTTCCTGGCAGGATGGTATGCGTGATGGCCAGGGTGAATACAGCGATTCACAGTACAGTTATTCCGGTTCCTGGAAACATGATATGGAAAATGGTACGGGAACATGCACCATGGCTGGTGGCGACAGCTACAAGGGCCAGTTCCATAACGGGGCTATTACAGGTACCGGCGTATACTCTTTTGGATGCGGCGATGTCTACAAGGGTACGCTCAGAAACGGACTTGCCGACGGCAAGGGTACATATACCTGGGCCGATGGCTCACAGTATGATGGCGAATGGAGGGATAACCTTCGCCATGGCAGCGGCAAGATGGTATGGGCCAACGGCGACACCTATAACGGAGAATGGGAGAATGGTCAGCCAAACGGCAACGGCTCCATGACCCTGGCCGATGGTACCAAATATCGTGGAGGATTCCTCAATGGACTTGTAGAAGGCAAGGGCACCGTAGAGGAACCTGACGGAACCCACCTGGAGGGTGTTTTCCATGACGGTTTCCGTACAGGAACATTTACCGTTAAAGATAAATCCGGAAAGAAAGTACGTACAATCATATATTGACACATTATGATACTTGACACAATTGACCGTCTTGGCAACTACAGTTGGATCAGTCCATACATGGACAAGGTACTGCGTTTTATCAGTGAGACCAATCTGGCTACTCTAGAACCGGGACGCATAGAGATAGATTCCGACAATGTGTTTGTCAATGTTAACCGTCAGGATGCCCTTACACGCCAGGATGCCCGCATCGAGGCACATAGGGAATATATAGATATCCAGATCCCTGTTTCATGTAATGAGGAGATGGGATTTACCTCTGCACAGTATCTGGGTGCTCCTTCCGTGCCGTACAGCAGCACTAAGGATGTGGAGTTTTACCCGGGGCTCTGTGATACATACCTTAACGTACGCCAGGGTATGTTTACCGTGTTCTTTCCGGGTGAGGGACATGCCCCCGGCATAACACAGGATGGCATACTCAAGATAATAGTAAAAATCCGCAGATCATGTTAGGCATTATAGAGAAAGACCCGTGGCTTGCACCATATAAGGACGCTATAGAAGGCCGTCATAAATACGCTATTTGGCGTGCCGGACAGCTGGCCGGTTCCCAGAGCCTGTCTGATTATGCCCGTGGCTACCAGTATTACGGACTTCACAGGACCCAAGACGGATGGGTATTCCGCGAGTGGGCTCCAAATGCCACCAGTATTTATCTGATAGGTGATTTCTCAGGCTGGGAAGAGCTGGATATGTTCCGTCTCAGCCCAATAGGTTCCGATGGAACATGGGAACTGTACATACCTCTGGATAAGATCCAGCATGGTCAGCACTACAAGATGCGTGTCCATTGGAACGGTGGACAGGGCGACCGTATTCCTGCATGGTCCCAGCGAGTTGTCCAGGACAGTCAGACTGCTCTGTTCTCATCTCAGGTATGGGCTCCGGAACAGGAGTACCGTTTCCGTCATAACGGTTTTAAACCCAAACAGGATCCCCTGCTCATATATGAGTGCCATGTAGGTATGGCCCAGGAACGTGAAGGAGTAGGTACCTATACGGAGTTCAGGAATCAGGTGCTGCCCCGCGTAAAGGCTGCAGGATACAACTGCATACAGGTAATGGCCATACAGGAACATCCGTATTACGGCAGTTTTGGATACCATGTGTCCAGCTTCTTTGCCCCATCGTCAAGATTTGGAACACCAGAGGAACTCAAGGAACTCATAGATGCCGCCCATGGCATGGGAATAGCAGTCATCATGGACCTTGTCCATTCCCATTCAGTCAAGAACGAGAATGAGGGACTAGGTAATCTGGCTGGCGATCCCAACCAGTATTTCCTGCCTGGTGACCGTCATGACCATTCCGCCTGGGGTTCACTGTGTTTTGACTACGGAAAGGAAAAAGTACTGTACTACCTGCTTTCCAACTGCCGGTACTGGCTGGACGAATTTCATTTTGACGGTTTCCGTTTTGACGGAGTTACCTCTATGATATACTACAGCCATGGACTTGGCGAGTCATTCTGCAACTATGATGATTATTTCAACGGCCGTCAGGATGGCGATGCAATATGCTATCTCATGCTGGCCAACCGTTTGATTCACGAATACAATCCGCATGCCATTACCATTGCTGAGGAGGTAAGCGGCATGCCGGGACTGGCTGCTCCGATTGAGGATGGAGGTTATGGCTTTGATTACCGTCTGGCCATGAACATCCCGGATTACTGGATCAAGACCATCAAGGAAAAGAAGGATGAGGACTGGTCCATGTCCGGTATATTCTGGGAAGTAACCAACCGCAGGTCCGATGAACGTACAATCTCATACGTAGAGAGTCATGACCAGGCCCTTGTAGGCGACAAGACAGTTATATTCCGTCTTGTAGATGCCGATATGTACTGGCATTTTTCCAAGGACAGCGGCAATGATGTTACCGCCCGTGGAATAGCTCTCCACAAAATGATCAGACTCATAACCCTGGGAACCATAAACGGCGGTTACCTCAATTTTATGGGTAACGAGTTTGGCCATCCGGAGTGGATAGATTTCCCGCGTGAGGGAAATGGATGGAGCCATAAGTACGCCCGCAGGCAATGGAGCCTGATAGACAATAAATCACTTGCATACTCATGGCTGGGAGATTTTGACCAAGCCATGACCAAACTCCTTGGGTCCGTACGTAATTTCCAGGGCAGGGATGTGGTTGAATACTGGCATAATGATGGTGACCAGGTACTTGCATTTGGACGTGGTGATTTACTGTTCGTGTTCAATTTCAATCCTACACGCTCATTCTCCGACTATGGGTTCCTGGTACCCCGTGGTTCTTACCGCACGGTCCTGGACAGTGACAGCATAGAGTTTGGAGGTTATGGCAGGGCCGATGACAGGCTGGAACATTTTACTCTCATGGATCCCTTATATAAAAAGGTCCGTAAGGAATGGCTCAAACTGTATCTGCCATCACGCTCCGCCATGGTATTAAAGAAAGTCCGCGCAAATGGAAGAAAAAAAGACTGATGCCGTAACGCGCATAGTATGTGCAGTGCTGTTTGTGGCATTTGCATTCTGCTGGCTCCATTTTTTTCAGTGCCATCTTGTATGCGCCATGCTCCAGTCTGCATTTGGTACATTGCCGGCAATACTCCAGGATCATTATATACTGATATCAGCTCCTTTAACCGTTATTGTTGCACTGTTGGCTATTCCATCCAGACTGATACTGCGTTTCAGGGATGGTATGCATGCCTGTAACTACATGCTGCCAGCGTTCGTACTCGGTGCTATTACTGGATATGATGGTAACCGTTTCTTTGGCCAGAGTATGATAGAGTGGATAGTTGCAGGCTCTGTCTGTCTTATACTGTATGTCGTATGCAGGATAGTGGCATCGGTCCCCAAGACATCATATTACACCAAACAGCGTGCAGCAAGCGGTAATCTTTTGCTCCTGTCTGCACTGTTCTGTGTTACAGCTGTTCTGGGTAATACCCAGGAAAACCTGCATCGCACCCTCATGGTACGTCACTGTTCAGATCTGGGACAGTTTGAAAAGGCTCTCTCCGTGGGAATAAAGGAGGAAGAGACCAACAGGGATCTATCCATGGCACGTCTGGAAGCAATGCTGGGACTCGACGCCCAGAAACCAGGCAGTGGAATAGGGGAGTACCTGTTTGCTTATCCTGTATATGACCATGCAGCAATGCTGGCAGATCTTGATGAGATGGCCCAGTGTGGTAAATATGATCCCAACATGATTGCCATTGCAAAGGCGCTGATCTCACGTGACCTGTCTGTTGCCGATACCCTTATAACTCCATATATTGACAGAGGCAGCCTGCCCAGGTATTTTATGCAACTCATGGTGCTTACCGGTAATCAGCAGGCTGCAGCCAAACACTCGGTTCAGTACTCAGAACAGAAAGCAATACTGGATTCATTCAAGACCCAATTGGAACAACTCAGTTCAGAGAATCTGCGCTTCCAGTCCAATAGCACCTATATAGATTACCACACAACCTACTATTGGTTCTACACCTTTACAGACTGATCTTTTGCAATTGGTGGTTACGTCTTGTCAGAGTTTAAAGTTTCTGATAAAAGAATTGTCTTCACGTTGCCCAAAACCTCCCGGACCAGCTGGAAATCCACCTTGAGGCATTCCACCGCCAGGGAATCCACCTCCTCTGCCAGGTCTGCCAAATCCTTCTCTTTGGCGATCTCCTTCAAGGAATTCTCCGCCCATTCCAAATCCGGGGCCCATACCGGGGCCCATACCGGGACCCATACCGGGACCCATACCAGGTCCTCCCATACCAGGTCCTCCCATACCAGGTCTGCCAAATCCGCCGCGGCCACCCTGTGTGGAAATGTCGGTCTGAGTGAAAGATGCAAGCATTTCACCGTCCTGATAAAATCCACCGTCAAACAGATATTCATGCTGCAGCTCACCACCTTTCATATTGCCGCCTTTGCTTATAAAATATTCATTCCCAACTTTAAGTTCCGGGTGACTGAACAGAATGGCGGCATTCTGGTAATTGCGGTGTATCACAATGTCCAATAACTGATTGCCATTTGAGTCACGTATGTCAAGAATGCCACGGTCTAGGTTGCAGCCCTGTATAAACTCAAAATTCTGTCTGCAGGCGCTGGCTGTAGGGCGTGACATTATGGTTCCGCCTATACCAAGAATTGTGCCGCCGTTGAATGCTATAGTGCCAAAATCACAGTCAATACCTTCTTCAGGTACACCGCAGGCCAGTCCTACAACTACTCCGCCGTTTATTTCAATACTTCCGTTAGAATCAATTCCGTCGTTGCCAGAGGCCGATGCATACACCGTTCCGTTATCTATAACCAGTTTGCGTCCTGAATTTATGGCGTCATCGGTAGAAAAGACTACAATATTGCCACCGGTAATGAAAATGTCGCGCTTAGCTTCTATTCCTTCATTGCCATAGCAGTCTACAAATGTCCTGCCTCCTGTATGGAAAATGCTACCTTCGGCGCGTATTCCCTTGCCACGGCCCCGTGTTGTTATGTTCAGGTTACCGCCGTTCATGCGGAAGTAGTTCCAGCATTTTATGCCCTTGCCGTTCTCTCCGTCTGTCTCAAGACTTAATGTACCTCCGTTTATAAGAACGGCTGCACGCATATCTGCATCGGTCCCTTCATAAGAAGCATTAATGCAATTGCCGGAACTCTTAATACTTACTGTGCCGTTGTCAATCCTTACGGACCCCTTGGTAACTTCCACTCCGTTGCTGCCGGCGCTTATATTCACATTGCCGTTGTTCATTACAAACATTTTCTTTGCATGGAATCCATCCTTTCTGGCTTCCAAATTGAAAGTTCCGTCCAGCACGGCTATATGTTCAGAACTGGCTACGGAATGTGAATCAACAGACTTAAATGTAAATATTCCGCCAGTAAATGACAGTTCTCCATGGCTTTGAACGGTGCAGGAATCGCTTGTCAGACTGCATGATTTCAATGCCGATATGAATGTTCGTTTTTTGGAGTTGATGTCAATTACCGGACCTCCGTAGTTGGTAAGTCTTACTCCATCCAGACATAAAAGGCAGCGGTGGCTACTCTCTAGCTTAAACGATCCGGAATCTGACTTTCCGGAAATAACAAATTTTACATTTTTGGCACTGGAACTTACGGTAACATGACCATTGTTGACTGTAAAAGTAACTCCTTGTGCTTTATCGCATATTACCTTGTCCCCGTCAAATCTTATGTTTACAGTTCTTGAGAATTCACCATCCAGAGGATAGTCCTTGTCAACCAGTGCCGGCATAAGGGAATCTGTTTCCCAAAAGTAGCTCTTGTCTTGTGTCTGTGCCGTGCTTGGACTGCATGACACTGCCAATAGTAAAATAAACAGAATGTGTATCATCATTTATTATGACATTGAGATGCTTCAAAGGTTTAATGAACGGTTACCCATAACTGCTCATGACCGTTCATTCAGAAGCCAGAATTCTCTATACCGAGAGTAAGAACTTTGAGGGAATGAACTTTGAGGGAATGAACTTTGATGGCATGCCTCTCCTTATGGCGGCCATAGATTTGAATACCGGCCAGTTGCTGGCATCAAGAGGCAATTTTGCAGAAATCTACCAGGCTTTTGAGAAGGTCTATGTTTCAAAATCAGGGCAGTATAAGAAGATTTGTCTATACAACTCCAAGCAATTAACTCCTGTAGAATAAGAGTCTATACCTATATGGAAAAAGGTGCAACCATCATAACGATGATTGCACCTTTTTATTGGTAGTGGAATTACGGATTACTCCTCTACTGCAGCCTGCGCGGCGGCGACAAGGAAGATACATGCGCCGACAACCATCATGATTTTCTTCTTGAAATCCTGCTCCTCGTTGTTCATGGCGATGTACACCGAGATGGCACCGACGACGGCAACCACGCCTGCGATGGCATAGCAGAGCTTGACGACGACAGTCACGTACTTGGCGATCTCCTCGGTGACTGTGGCCAGGGCGGTGGTGCCGGCAGAGTAGTCGCCGGCGGCGTTCTGGGCCATGACACTGACGGTGCTGGCAAGCATGATGACCACGAGTGAGAGCACCTTTGGCTGTGTGACGAAGTCAACGGCCTTGCCGATGGCAAGGACGGCCTTCTTTCTGAAATTCTTGAAACTGAACATTTTCTTTTGTGTGTTTTTAGTTAGGTAATGAATAAATTGAATTCTTCCCTTTTCCCTTCTGCAGCAGGGAATGGGGCTATCGTCAGCCGTGTCTCCTTCCTTTCCTGTCGGTACTGCCGGTCTTCTCTTCCTCTGGCCCTTCCTGCTGTCACGCCTTCACGCGCTGGGGATGTGCACTGTCCCGTGGCGAAGGGACTAAAAGGGCTTTGAGGGAAATGGACGGCTACGACGGCAGACACCGCAAGGCAGAGGTACACGACATAGAGCATCATGGTGACGCTGTAGTCATGGGCATCGGCCAGGGCGTCGGCACCCCACGAGTAGTCAACGCCGCCGGAGCGGGCATGCGACACGCAGGGGAAGAGGCTGGCGGCAAAGAGAAGGGCGGTGACCCTCCATCCGGTACCTGCTGCTGACGGCCTGCTATGAGACTCAGATCCTGCCTTCATCGTCATGGGCTTTTGCTGCCGCGGTCTCCACGGTCTTCCTGATTTCCACCGGCGGCATGCCGGTGGTGGCGGCACTGATGAAGGTCTGCTGGAGCATCTCGAAACTCTGCTCCGGGATGATGTCCTCCATCTCTTCCTCGGTGGCGGCGATCTTCCTCTCAGCCTCAGTCACGGGAGCACCCGTGGCATCGAGCAGGGGCGGGGGAGTGCCGTCAGGGACAGTGTCCCCGGTGACGGACAGCGGACCGGACCAGTCCTGGTCGTTGCCGTCCCCTGGAGTCCCCTCGACATGGAAGCCCTCGTCGGTCATCTCGACGATGCGGCTCTTCTCCTCGCTCATGCCCTCAAGGCTGATGAACTCCTCTTCCTTCTCACTCTCCACGTCCTTCTTCTTATGCAGGTCAAGCATGATGTTGACCGCATAGTAGATGGCGTAGCATACAGTGACTATCACCGCGAAAATCATAAAACCACTCATTGTTTATCTGTTGTCTTTCATATGTGCTTTACTGTGCAGGACACAAGTGCCAGCATAAGGCTGGGACAAGTGCCAGCATCCGGACATTTTCTGTGCTGGATGCTGCTCAAATGAAATGCGAAAAATGATAGGTGATGCACTTCAGGCATGGTTTTTGCCGGAGGTTAACATTGTTTGGACAAACAGCGATAATGGTACTGTGAATGGTACTATAAATGGGTGGGATTTTTGTTGTTTGATGGCGAGTGGTCGGAGTTGGGGATTTGGGCGGTTTCTGCCAGCATGAGAGAGGGAGAGTGTACAGCAACTTGGTCTGGCGGCATATGATAAGTTTTATGTCACATACTATGGCTATATTGTTTCTTTATGGATTGAAATAGTGTAATATACATTATAGAATACATATTCTTCAGGTGACCGCAAATGTTAAAATATGCAAAATGGGGGGGTGATAATAATTTATGGTATGTTTGCAAAAATTCACAAGAAAATGGCAAAATTTCAGTTTAGTAGGTCTTATTTCTCTGATAATGGAGAAATGGCAATGAGTGTGGAACAGCGTATCAAAGATGCATTGAATCTTCTTCATGAACCAGAGGATTATATTGAGTTGGAAGACGGCGTGAAATGCTATAATAGGCAACAACTTACTGATGCACTGACCAAGGAATGACATTCCGCTGGTTTGGGCAAAAAGAGGAGAAGGACATGTTGTTTTCAGTTATGCCCTTCCCTTTTTGTTTTTAGTTGTTTAAATCTTGATGGAAAAGACAAAACGGTCTGTTTTATTTACAATGAATTATGAAAACCAAAATTTTCCTATGCACATTTTTAGCATCATTCTTCTTGTTTGCCTCCTGTATAAAGGATGAGGAAGAAAAACTTCAGTCTGCCATTTTGGGCACCTGGGTTAATATGAATCAATTTGAAGAGGGTGTTTTGAAATATCACTATACGTGTGAATATATTGTTTTTACAAAAGGGGCATATGAACAACATCTTCAAAGGGATTTAAGTTTTGAACATATAACTTTCAAGAATGGAGTGTTGGATCTATCTGAAAGCAAGACATGGGAATGGGTTACTGATAAAGATGAGTACAGCATTCATGAAAATGACCTATTCTTGGCAGGTTGGTGGGAAGGTACACTTGAAGTCTCTTCAAACAGGATGCTAATTAAGTATGACGATGAGATTGAAGTATATGAAAGGGTCAAGCAGGTAATAGCTCCAGGAACTGTGAATGCAAAATCCATATCAATTGATAAATCATCAGCTTCAATAGCTATACGTGATAATCTGTTGTTGCACGCAACTATTACAGATGGAACGAATGCTGCCTACAGTAACATATCCTGGGAGTCTTCAGATGAGAGTGTTGCCACCGTTTCATCAAGCGGTTTAGTTACCGGAAAGAGTGCAGGTAAAGCCGTCATCACTGCTACAGTAGGTGATAAGAGCGCATCTTGTGTCGTTACAGTCAGTTATATTCCAGTGTCATCTGTTTCGCTTGACAAATCAACCCTGTCATTGGGGGTGTTAAATTTTAGCTCAGTAACACTAGAAGCAACCGTCTCTCCTTCAAATGCTACGGATAAGAATGTTACCTGGAGTTCCTCAGACAAAAGTGTAGCCACCGTATCATCAAGCGGTGTAGTGACTGCGAAAAAGATTGGAACGTCAACCATCACCGCCACAGTAGGTGATAAGAGTGCTTACTGTGTCGTTACTGTTACTAAGTATACAGCACCTGTTGGTGAAGCCGTTGACCTTGGCCTTTCTGTAAAGTGGGCAAATTTCAATGTGGGTGCATCGGAACCAGAAGAATATGGCTTGTACTTTGCCTGGGGCGAGACAGAACCAAAATCAGATTACAGCTGGTCCACCTACAAATACAGCAATGGCTCATACGACACCATGACCAAATACTGTAATGATAGCAGTTATGGCTACAATGGCTTTACAGACCGCAAAATCTTGCTTGATCCGGAAGATGATGCTGCTCACGTTAACTGGGGCGGTTCTTGGCGCATGCCAACTAAGGCTGAGCAGGACGAACTCCGAAATACAGATAATTGCTCTTGGACCTGGACGACTCTGAACGGCATTAAAGGTTACAAGGTTCAAAGCAAGAAACCTGGTTATACAGACAGATGGATATTCCTTCCTGCCGCAGGTTACCGCGACGATTCGTACCTCTACAATGTGGGCTACTACGGCTACTACTGGTCCAGCTCGCTCTACGCGGACTATCCGTACCGCGCGTACTACCTCTATTTCGATTCAAGCAGCGTGGACAGGTACATCGGCTACCGTTCCTACGGTCGATCCGTCCGGCCCGTCTGCCCATAAGAATTTGTCCTTTCCTTAAGACAGGCAAAGAACAAATCACATAGCGTAAACAATCAGCCGCAGGGCTGTGGATGCCAGCAGGGTGACGGAGTCTCCCCAGCGGCGTTCCACAGTCCTGCGGCTGCGAAAATACAAAAACTAACCCCAAATAAACATTATTATGGCAAAACTCAGTGAGATTTTAACTATGGAAAAAGAGCGTGCAGATGATTCTGCGCTCCATGTGATACATCTTTACCAGGAAGGCAGTTTCCTCAGGGCATACGAATGGAGTGCATGGCTGTGCTGCCGTTACCTGAATGACTTCAAAGTGACCAAACGCCAAATAAAGGGTACTGATGACTGCATGACATTCATCGGCTTTCCGCAGACAAGCCTGGAAAAGTACTCTTCAGAGGGACGTGAGATAGTGTCTGTTGATGACAAGCGCATTGATGTTGTCCTTTCTGACTCCGTTGTCAGGGAAACCCTCTGCCAGGATGACTTTGATAACTGGAAGCAGTCAGTTCCTTTTGCAGAGCCAAAGAAAAAACCTGTGCAGCAGATGTTGTCAATAGGTGGCATTCAGTTGCCTGAAACCACCTTGTCCATGACTGGCATTATGCAGAAGATACTTGCATTCCCCATAGAGAGAATGTCTCCACTTGACTGCATGAACTTCATGGCAGAAATCAAGACTCAGATAGCAATGCTGTTCTGATAGAAAGATAACCAATACAAAGATAATTCAGGATAAGACAAATTCATAGGCAGTCTGCCATATTGCCGCTAACAGGCGGCAACGTGGAAAAACCGTAAGCGTAAGTCGGTTCATCATGATGGAATGTCCCCTCATTACGCCAGTATCAGATGACTGCCGCAGGTTACCGCAACGATTCGAACCTCAACAATGTGGGCAACAACGGCAACTACTGGTCCAGCTCGCTCAACGCGGACAATCCGAACAACGCGTACAACCTCAATTTCAATTCAAGCAACGTGGACAGGAACAACAACAACCGTTACAACGGTCAATCCGTCCGGCCCGTCTGCCATCAGCATTTGTCTCAGATACCTGACATGCTCAGTTTTCACATCATCTATAGTACTCCTTTTTCACTCCGTTATTTCTAATGCCATTTAACCATTTTGTCCTGACCAGGTCCCAGTTGCGTGAAGACCTTATGCAGGCCTACCTTGAAGCACGCCGCCATAAAAGAAGCCGTGCCTACCAGATTGACTTTGAAAGGAATCTTGAATCAAACCTTGACTCACTGTGCAATGACCTATTCAACCGCACATATTCTCCCTTGCCCTCAGACTGTTTCATAATAACAGACCCCAAGAAACGTGAGATATTTGCCGCCTCGTTCCGTGACAGGATAGTCCACAACCTGTACTATAACTATGTGCATGAGATGTTTGAGCGCACCTTCATAGCAGACAGCTACAGCTGCATAAAAGACCGCGGAACGCACTATGGCATAAGACGCCTGAGAAGCCATATACAGAGAGAAATCCAGAACTACCGTGAGGAATGTTTCGTTCTCAAGATGGATGTGCGAGGATATTTCATGCACATAAACAGAGAACGGCTACTTGGTCTGTGCATTGATACTCTTGAGAAAATGTCAACACACAGAGTTGGCCGCTACAGAAAGGAACGGTGGTGCGATGTTGTTGACATAGGCTTTGTTCTGTATCTTACACGTCAGATCGTTATGCTTGACTGTACCGCCAGTTGCAACATAAGGGGTCGTGCCAGCGACTGGTACGACCTGCCGTCAAGCAAGAGCCTGTTCTGCAGTCCCAGGGGCTGTGGCCTTCCAATTGGTAATCTTACGTCACAACTGTTCAGCAACGTGTATCTGAACGTGCTGGATCAGTATATGAAAAGGTGTCTAGGGTGCCGTCATTACGGCCGCTATGTAGATGATTTCTTTGTGGTCAGTACTGACCGGTCATGGCTACGCAGTCTCATTTCCACAGTTCGGGAATTCCTGTCCAAAGAATTAGGTCTTGAATTGCACATGGGTAAGGTGCGAATTGACAGCGTACGCATGGGAGTGGAATTCATAGGTGCTTTCATCAAGCCGTGTCGTACCTATGTGAGCCGTACAACTCTGAACCGCATTGTTCCCAAACTTACCAAATACTTGAATGTATGCAGAAGCAATCCTCTGATGCCTTTTGAACTTAAGACTAAAATCATGAACAGACTGGCCTCGTACATGGGGCTGTTTTGCCATTACAGGGGTTCATTATCTCTCTTTCCCCAGATTTTTAGCCTGCAAGAATCCTGAAATGACTATGTTTAGGGCGGTAATACTGAATTCAGAAGTTGTTTCAGGTAAATTATGTATGTGTGATACCTATGTTTTTGGAAAGTTATGTTCTGATTGAAGTGAAAGCTGGGACGAACGCTCATCTCAGGTCGATACTTTCGTTCGTGAACAACTGCGACTAGCCGGTCACGGTGGTGCGCGTGTGGAGCGATTTCTTTTTCCATACAGGACCTGTCAACCCCGATACCGGAAGGCCGGCTGTTTAGGCTGATCAACCTGCAGTTATATTTTGTCGGACAACTGGATAAGGTCATTCAGACCCCAATTGCCATTCCCAACGGATAGGAGGTAGTCCGATGGTGATTCTGCGTGATATCCGCAGGAGGTTGCCATGGCACGGCTATTTGCTTGTACTTCCGTAGACAAAAAAGCCGTCACTCACGGAATCCCGGCCTTTTATTATCTTTGTATTGACAATAAAAATGGTAGAATTATATCACTATTCAAAAGAGCCCTGGTCCGCGAGCACAGATAGAGCCAGAGATTCTGAACTACCAGACTAGTGGAAAGCCATGATAAAAGAATGGAGAACCCTGTCCTTGGAGTTCTCCTTCTGCTGTCTTGTTGCCCTTTCCGGCCTTTACCCCCATGGGAAATCTTCTTCGTCCAGATTCTCATTGGATGTTGCAATAATCTGCTGTCCCTCGATAGTGAAGGACTTGCAGACAGGCTGGACATAGGTACTCTTGTTCTTGTTTGTTGTCTGCTTCTTCATCTCTTTTTCTTCTTTTGAATATCAAGGCGCGAATATATATATGCATATATCCAAATCCCGGCACGGAAAACTACCTCGTGCCTTAGGTCTGTTCGTGTTTCATTTGCTGTTGAAATGAGCCAGACTGAATTCTATACCTCTGTAAGCAAGAACGCCATATACATAGGCATCGTGAGTAGGTTGTCTTTCCGACCGATATTATAATTACCTAATTTCAGCGCACTGTCAATATGATACTTGTCATAGTTCTTCAGTACGGTACGGACTGATTTCGCATTTCCTGTAGTGGCCTTGCATTCCACAGGGGTACATTTGCCTTTGTAGCGTATCAAGAAGTCAAGCTCCACACCGCCATCCTTGTGGTAATAATACAACTTGCGTTCCATCTTGCCAAGAATATCTGCTACAAGATTCTCGAAAATGGCACCTTTGTAACTCAGCAGGTCTCCTGCAAGAATGCTTGACTGAGTACCATCTTCAAGCATGGCGACAAGCAATCCTACATCCGCCATGTAGACCTTGAACTCGCTCTGTATCTTGTTGCCATCAAGAGGAAGTTCGGTTACGTCCGTATTATAACACCTTCTGATGATTCCTGCATCTTCTATCCACTGAAGGCTGCCGGCATAGTCTCGTCCACGTGCTCCTGGACGAACAACGGAATACGTGAACTTTTTGTACTCACGAGCCAGTTGAGAAGGTATCGACTCAAAGCATTCACGGATACGTGACTTGTCAGCCGCAAGGGCATACTGCACCATGTCTGATTTGTATTCGTCGATTATGTGTCTCTGCACGGCAAGTACCTTGCCAATCTGCCTTGTTTCAAGAAAGGTCGTGACAGCCTCAGGCATGCCTCCCACGACGACATACTGATGTAGCAGTTCGCGGAAACGCTCATGCAGGGCTTCTTCTACCGGTGTTTCGGATGCAAGACATTTCTTTAGGTAATCTAGATGAATCTTTCTGATGCCGTTGGCCCATAGCCACTCCTCAAAATCCATCGGATACATGTTGACGATTTCCTCAAATCCAACAGGTATTGACGCCTCTTTTTCCTCTTCTTCCTCCTCCTTTGTCTTGTAGCCGTTGACTCCCAGCAGCGAACCGGTACACATCACCTCATACCGACCATCAAGATGAAAGTATTTGAGCGACCCTCTCGCACGTGGACAATCCTGTATCTCATCAAACACGAAGCATGTATCGCCTTCCTCTATCTCTGCACTTGGCATGGCGGCAGTAAGGCGCATGATGATGGAATCCACTTCCAGATTGGGAGTGAAGAACTTCTTGTAATCAGGATTCTTGCGGAAGTCGAGATAAACCACGTTCTTGAAGTGTTTCTCGGCAAAATCCACTACGCTGCTTGTCTTGCCGCATTGACGCACCCCCTTCACCACTATAGGCTTGTGCGAGGGCTCGTCCAGCCATGCTTGCAGACGGCTCTCTATCTTTCTTCTATACATATGCTACACGTTTTCTGCTCGAGTTTTTCCTTATATATTCACGTTTTCCACCCGAGTTTTGTTGCAAAGTTGCACATTTTTCTTAAAATGCAAGCATGTTATCCCCCAAAATGGCCAACATGGCGTAAAAATCTGGCCAACAAATAGGGGTTTTTAGTCAACATAGTCTGCATACGTAACACGCAGAATATGAGTAAAAAGAACCGAGGCAAGGATCTGTTTACCAAACCCTTGCCTCGTGTTTCGCTAATTATCTGCATTCAGTTGTTTACTCCTCAACTGCAGCCTGCGCGGCAGCCAGACGTGCAATAGGCACGCGGAATGGAGAGCAAGATGCATACTTCATACCGAGCTTAGCGCAGAACTTTACAGATGAAGGCTCACCACCGTGCTCGCCGCAGATACCTGTGCGGATACCTGGACGTACAGCGTTACCCTTCTCACAAGCCATCTTGATGAGCTGGCCAACACCCTTCTGGTCAAGAACCTGGAATGGGTCGTTCTTAAGGATCTTCTTGCTCAGATACTCAGGAACGAATGATGCAACGTCATCACGTGAGTAACCGAATGTCATCTGGGTAAGGTCGTTTGTACCGAATGAGAAATACTCAGCCTCGGTAGCAATACGGTCTGCTGTCAGACAAGCACGTGGGATCTCAATCATTGTACCAATCTCAAACTTGATCTCTATGCCGTACTCGGCAAATACCTCAGCAGCTACCTTCTTTATGATCTCCTTCTGCTGCTTGAGCTCATACAGGATACCTACAAGAGGAACCATGATTTCTGGATGTGGATCGTAGCCTTCCTTCTTGAGCTCGCAAGCTGCAGAAAGGATAGCACGTGTCTGCATTGCAGTGATTTCAGGATATGTAACACCCAGACGGCAACCGCGGTGACCAAGCATTGGGTTAGCCTCATCAAGGCTTTCTGCACGCTTCTGGATTACTTCCAGAGCAACGCCCATCTGTTCTGCCATCTCTTTCTGACCTGCAGGGTTCTCCTTGTTAGGAACAAACTCGTTCAATGGTGGGTCAAGCAGACGGATGTTGACCTGCAGACCGTCCATTGCCTTGAGAATACCATAGAAGTCTGCCTTCTGGTAAGGAAGAAGCTTGGCAAGAGCAGCCTCACGGGCCTCAACGGTCTCGGCAAGGATCATCTCACGCATAGCCTTGATCTTCTCACCCTCAAAGAACATGTGCTCGGTACGTGTCAGACCTATACCCTTGGCACCGAATGCACGTGCAATCTGTGCATCATGTGGGGTATCGGCATTGGTACGAACCTCCATCTTTGTATACTTGTCGCAGAGATCCATCAGCTCCTTGAAGTCACCTGAAAGCTCAGCCTCCTTGGTAGCAATCTGGCCTGCATAAACCTGACCGGTTGTACCGTTCAGTGAGATGTAGTCACCTTCTTTATATACAACACCGCCAATTTCAACGGTCTTTGTCTTGTAGTCAACGTGGATTTCACCGGCACCTGATACGCACCACTTACCCATACCGCGTCCAACAACTGCAGCGTGTGAACTCATACCGCCACGTGCTGTCAGGATACCCTCGCCAGCCGACATACCTGCCAGGTCTTCAGGTGAAGTCTCAATACGTACCATTACAACCTTGTGGCCGTTCTTGTGCCATGCCTCGGCATCGTCAGCGTGGAATACAATCTGACCGCATGCAGCACCTGGCGATGCTGGCAGACCCTGGGTGATGACCTTGGCTGACTTAAGGGCAGCCTTGTCAAATACAGGGTGGAGTAGTTCGTCAAGCTTGTTTGGCTCGCAGCGCAGGATGGCTGTCTTCTCGTCAATCATACCCTCGTGGAGAAGGTCCATGGCGATCTTTACCATAGCTGTACCGGTACGCTTGCCGTTACGTGTCTGCAGGAACCACAGCTTGCCCTCCTGAACGGTGAACTCCATATCCTGCATGTCGTGATAGTGGTGCTCCAGCTTGTCC
>JAZUFR010000026.1:0-48338 GCA_045640825.1 Bacteroidaceae bacterium | reverse complement strand
TCCCACATGTAGGTTAGTGAACCAGATGCGCTGTGGGGCCGATTCCTTCACTAACCCTCGCAGGTGCGGGCCATTTTCCCTGTTCCGGCATGCAGGTTAGTGAGCCAGAAGTGCTGTAGGGCCGATTCCTTCACTAACCCTCGCAGGTAGAATGCTCTGCAAAAAAAAAGATCACCATTAGGTAACCTTTGGGAGTGGAGCTGGCGTTCAACTATGTTGAACTTAAAAAAGGTAAATGACTCCCTCCAGCTCAAAAAACACAAAAAGTCGCCAAGTGGCGACCTTTTTGTGGAGCTGGCGTTCAACTATGTTGAACTTAAAAAAGGTAAATGACTCCCTCCAGCTCAAAAAAACACAAAAAGTCGCCAAGTGGCGACCTTTTTGTGGAGCTGGAGGGAGTCGAACCCTCGTCCAAACAGGGAAATCATATGCTTTCTACAGGCTTATCTCCGCTTGAATTGTCGGGACCAGACTTGGACGGAGCTACCGGGTCAGATCCTTATCTTCTAAAATTTCATCCCTTATGCGAAGCCATAAGAAACTATCCCCGATTTTACTGCACCACCGTATCGACGAGCTTCGGAGCAAGAGCTTCCGGGTGATGTCTCGTCTCAGCACCTTGTGCCGAGATTAAGCTGATCTACTATTATTCGATCAAGCAGCAAGAGCAAAATTGTTGTTGCCAGATAATTGTTGACGTTCTTTTTATAGTGCGGACCGACAGAGCACTGCCTGCTTACATACCATCTCTACCCGCTGTCAAAGCCAAACAGCCCCAAGAATAGTATTATTTCTGATGAACAAACTGCAACAATCGTGCCATGCTGTTCAATAGAGATGGCAAAATTACAATTATTTTTGTTCTAATGAAATAACAACCAGTTCATAGTACTTGTAATGCCTGCGTTTTTTCCTATGAAACAGTAAAGCCGGCCTATTGAGGCCGGCTTTACTGTTACTTGCGTATCTGTGACTAATTATTAGCGTGCGTAGTTAACGGCACGTGTTTCACGGATAACGGTTATCTTGACCTGACCTGGGTAGGTCATTTCGTTCTGGATCTTAGTGGCAATCTCCTGTGAGAGCAGTTCTGTCTGCTTGTCATCTATCTTGTCGGCACCTACAATAACGCGGAGCTCACGTCCGGCCTGGATTGCGTATGTCTTGGTTACGCCAGGGTAGGACATTGCTATCCTTTCAAGGTCATTCAAGCGCTTTATATATGCCTCTACAATCTCACGGCGAGCGCCTGGACGTGCACCGGAGATGGCATCGCATATCTGAACGATAGGAGCAATAAGACTGGTCATCTCACACTCGTCATGGTGAGCACCGATTGCATTGCAGATATCTGGTTTTTCCTTATACTTCTCTGCAATGCGCATACCATACTCTGCATGTGGCATCTCAGTCTCCTCATCGGGTACCTTACCTATATCATGGAGCAGACCGGCACGCTTAGCTTTCTTGGGGTTAAGGCCAAGTTCTGATGCCATAACAGCACAGAGATTGGCTGTTTCACGTGCATGCTGCAACAGGTTCTGTCCGTAAGAGGAACGGTATTTCATCTTACCTATAATACGGATAAGTTCAGGATGCAGGCCATGGATTCCAAGATCTATGGTAGTACGCTTACCGGTTTCTATGATTTCTTCCTCTACCTGTTTCTGTACCTTGGCAACAACTTCCTCAATGCGGGCAGGGTGTATGCGGCCATCGGCAACAAGCTGATGCAGGGCAAGACGGGCAATCTCGCGGCGAACAGGATCAAAGGCAGAGATTACAATAGCCTCTGGGGTATCATCGACCACAATTTCTACACCACAGGCGGCCTCTATGGCACGTATGTTGCGTCCTTCACGTCCAATAATGCGGCCCTTCATCTCATCGTTCTCAATATGGAATACGGTAACAGAGTTCTCTATGGCGGTCTCTGTACCTATTCTCTGGATGGTCTGAATGACTATCTTTTTAGCTTCCTTGCTTGCTGTCATCTTGGCATCATCAATGATTTCGTTGATGTAAGATGCAGCCTCGGTCTTGGCCTCTTCCTTGAGAGATTCTATCAGACGGTTCTTGGCATCCTCGGCAGAAAGTCCGCTTATTACCTCAAGCTTTTCGCGCTCCTGCATCTGGAGTCTGTCAAGTTCTTCTTTCTTGTCATCGATTACAGACATCTGAGCCTCCAGATTATCGCGGATTGCATCGGCCTCCTGATGCTTGCGCTGGAGTTCATTATGACGCTGGTTGAGCTGCATCTCTTTCTGGCGCAGACGGTTCTCGTTCTGCTGGAGTTTCTGGTCACGTGCCTGAACCTCTTTTTCCAGTTCGGCCTTCTTGTTAAGGAATTTCTCCTTGACCTCGAGCAGCTTGTCGCGCTTTATGGCCTCTGCCTGGTTCTCTGCCTCTTCCAGCCTTTGCTGTACTTTCTTATTTAAATTGCTGTTAGCCAGGACATATGCCACTACGGCACCTACTAATAGTCCTGCTACTCCAATAATGATTGATTGTAACATATTCTATCTCCCGTTATGTTGATATATAATACGCACCACTCTGCTACGGAAAGGTTGGGAGAACACCTTTCTGACAGAATTGCGCGTCTGATTCCGGGATTGGTCTGAAATGAATGTTACTGATTATCCGGTGTCTGTCCGCCAAGAACTGAGTCCAGTTCCTCGTCGAGCTTGCGGATCTTATCCAGATATGGGGACGTATCATTGAAATTTTCCCATTTAACGTTTACCATTGCAATATGTATGGCAACCATTACATAGTATTTTTCCTCGCTCAATTGCGGAAAACGCTCGCGGTAGCGGTTGAGCTTATCATTGATACGTCTGGCGGCCTCGCGATACAGCAGTTCGTCCTTTCTCCTTATCTTGAGAGGGTAGTATGCTCCGCCAACCCTTAACTTTATTTCAAACAAATCATTTTCCATTGCCATACTTGCCGTACTATACGTTCAACAGTTTTATACAATGGTCAATCTCACGCATCAGTCCCAATACCTTGCGTCTTGTCTCGTCAATATCATGACCGGAGACCTCAAGGACCTTGGACTGTTTTAGATACTTGTAGGATTCCTGCAATTCCAGAAGTTCTCCGTTCAGCCTGGCTATTTCATTGTCCTTGGCTATAAGCTGCTGCTCAAGTTCTTTCTTTTGAGATTTTACAGTATCGTAAAGATCAACCAGTTTCCTGATTTTTCCTTCAAACTGTTCTATCAGCAGGGAGTCGCTTTCTGTCATGCGCGTACCTATTCAGTATCAAAAGACAAAAATACTCAAAAAATATCTTATTGGCTCCAAGTGAGCCTCTTTTTCTATCGGTTTTTAAGCATTTCGCGGGCAGCCTCCAGATCCTCTTTCTTACGGGGTTCTTTCTTGGCAAGGATCATAGTGTTATAAGCGTACTCGCTCATCCACTGCTCACTCAGACCAAGGTGCTGCTGGTACTGGCGTATGCTGAAAACGGTTTTGTAGCTGGCCTCATCCTTCCATGAATTGCTGGTCATGATCTGATGCACGGCATCGTATGTCATGGTCTGGATAGCTTTTTTCATAAAATTGGGGACGCGGATTTTCCAGCGCAGAATGGTGCCAACCTGCATCATGAGGTCGGAACTGAATCCCTGGAACTGGAACATGAACGGCTGCAGCATGTTTACCGTGCGGCAGTTCCTGCGTATGCAGGCATCAATCTCCTTAAAGAAGTTATCGCTCATGCCGTACATCTGGCCCATCATTTTTTTGCAGCGGGCTTTTTCGGCTACACCTAACTTATTACCTTGGGTCTGTATTTTGAGACCTCTCTTGAATGTTGCAAGATCCGGGAGCATGTTTATGTTTGTTATTCCCAGATTGCCAGCTATCTCGGCCTGAAGGTAAACGCGGATAAGAGTCATGAAATCCTCCATTCCACCAACGTTTTCGAGCTCACCTTCTTTCTTGCCGAACAAATTTTTTAGAAAACCCATATTCTGTCTGGTTTAAGTCTTAAGTTGTTTTAACCTTATTACTTTAGTAATTGTTCGCAAAAGTAAAAAGAAATTCTTAATTTTGCGCCGTTTTTAAGGAGAACGAGAATTTCTATATATCAACGTTTTTAAATTTACACAAATGATCAAACTCGGTATTAACGGTTTTGGCCGTATCGGACGCATGGTTTTCCGTGCAGCTGTTGAGAACTTTGGTAAGGACATCCAGGTTGTAGGTATCAACGACCTTCTGGATGCTGACTATCTGGCTTACATGCTCAAGTATGACTCTGTTCATGGCCAGTTCAACCACGACATCAAGGTAGAGGGTAACTATCTGATCGTAGATGGCAACAAGATTCAGATCTTCGCTGAGAAGGATCCTGTAAACATTACATGGGGTGCTCTTGGTGTTGACGTAGTTGTTGAGTCAACTGGTTTCTTCCTGACAGCTGAGCTCGCTGAGGCTCACATCAAGGCTGGTGCCAAGAAGGTTATCATGTCTGCTCCTTCTAAGGATGCTACTCCAATGTTCGTTTATGGTGTAAACCACACAACTTACGCTGGTCAGACAATCATCTCTAACGCATCTTGCACAACCAACTGCCTTGCTCCTATGTCAAAGGTTCTGAACGACAAGTTCGGTATTGTACGTGGTCTTATGACAACTGTACACCCTGCTACTGCTACTCAGAAGACTGTTGACGGTCCTTCTAAGAAGGATTGGCGCGGTGGTCGTGGTATCCTGGAGAACATCATCCCATCTTCAACAGGTGCTGCTAAGGCTGTAGGTAAGGTTCTTCCTGAGCTGAACGGTAAGCTGACTGGTATGTCACTCCGCGTTCCTACATCAGACGTTTCTTTCGTTGACCTGACTTGCGAGCTCGCTAAGCCAGCTACTTACGAGGAGATCTGCGCTGCTATGAAGGCTGCTTCTGAGGGCGAACTCAAGGGTATCCTTGGTTACACCGACGAGGCTGTTGTTTCTACAGACTTCCGCAACGATGCTCGTACTTCTATCTTTGACGTTAAGGCAGGTATCCAGCTCGATCCTACTTTTGTTAAGGTTTGCGCATGGTATGACAACGAGTGGGGTTATTCAAACAAGGTTTGCGAAATGGCTCGCGTTATCACCAAGTAATTCCATACAACGTGATTATAAAGAATCCCCGCATTCAATGCGGGGATTTTTTTTTACCTTCGTACCCGTATGAGCAATTATGACCTTATAACAGTCCTTGGACCAACAGCCTGTGGCAAGACACAGTTGGCTGTTGCCCTTGCAGACCGTATCCATGGTGAGATTCTGTCGGCCGATAGCCGTCAGGTATATCGTGGTATGGATATTGGTACGGGCAAGGATCTGGCTGATTATACAATTGGGGATCATACCATTCCATATCACCTTATTGATATAGCCGATGCTGGAACCAAGTATAACGTATATGAGTTCCAGGGAGATTTCCTTAAAGCATACAAGGATGTTACATCGCGTTCCATGGTGCCGATAATGTGCGGTGGAACAGGACTGTATCTGGAATCTGTGCTGCGTGGGTACAGGCTTATCCCCGTTCCAGAGAACCCGGAACTGAGAAAGAGCCTGGAAGGAAAAAGCCTTAGGGAACTTACGCAGATACTGGAAGGTTACAAGACATTGCACAATACTACCGACGTAGATACTACCAAGCGTGCAATCCGTGCTATTGAGATAGAGGAGTGCTACAGGAATACTCCGGTAGAAAAGAATGTGTTTCCCAGTCTGAGAAGCCTTAATATAGGTGTGGACATAAGCCGCGAACTGCGCCGTGAACGCATCTCTGCACGTTTGGAAAAACGCCTGCAGGAGGGTATGATAGATGAGGTTAAAGGTTTGCTTGATCGTGGTATCTCGGCCGATGACCTTATCTATTATGGTCTTGAATATAAATATGTTACGCTCTATGTTACAGGGCAGTTGGCATACAGGTACCTGCTTCAGGAACTGGAAGTTGCCATTCATCAGTTTGCCAAACGCCAGATGACATGGTTCCGTGGCATGGAGCGCCGTGGCATACAGATTGAATGGATACCGTTTGAATGGTCTATGGATAAAAAGGTGGACCGTATTATTGAACTCATGAATTTGTAAGATATGACCGAGGATGCCGATAGATGGGGAATTGTCTATGTTCCGCGTGCCGGTGTGAGCAACACACTTAAGCGTTGGATTCAGATAAGGGAGTATCTTGTATTCCGAAATGTAAGGTACGATGTGGTTCAGTCCGAGGGTGAGGGCTCTGTTGAGCGCATTACCCGTATGCTGATAGACAGCGGCCACGAGACTATTGTGGTAGTGGGCGGCGATGAGGCACTCAATGATGCAATAAATGCAATTATGCTTGCGCCACGTGAGGTCCGTAAGAATATTACCCTGGGAATTATACCCAATGGAATAGGAAACGATTTTGCCAGTTTCTGGGGGTTGTCTGTAGATAATTACAAAAAGGCAATTCACAGTATTATTGAACACAGAACCAGAAAGATAGATGTAGGCTATTGCTCGTTCCAGGAGGATGGGGCTGAACGTGTACGCTACTTCCTTATGTCTGTAAACATAGGTCTTGGAGCACAGGCAATCCGGCTGTCTGATATCTGCAAGCGTTTTGGAAAAAAGAATCCTGCTTACTTGCTGGCTATATTCAGCCTGTTCAAGGAACGCAAACAGTACAAGATGCGCATTAAGGTAAACAGTGAGGAAATCAATGAAAAGATAATGACTCTCTGTATTGGTAATTCGCGCGGTTATGGTATGACTCCGAGTGCCGTTCCATACAATGGCTTTCTTGATCTCTCTGTTGTGTACCGCCCCAAAATGTGGCAGACCATACGTGGACTGTATATGATACTTCATAATCAGTTCCTTAATCATGAACAGGTAAGACCGTATCGTACCAAACAGGTAGACATTATGCAGGCCGATGGTACTCTTACCTGTATAGACGGACGTACGCTCAACCATACGTTCCCACTCACTGTTTCGCTGGAACCACAGGTAGTAAACTTTATTATCCCCTGATATGTCTTTATTTGAAAATTCACATAACTTTTTTCTTCTGGCAGGCCCTTGCGTGATAGAAGGCGAGGATATGGCCATGCGTATAGCAGAGAAATGTGTCAACATTACATCACGTCTGGAAATTTCGTATGCTTTTAAGGGTTCATTCAAGAAGGCAAACCGTTCACGTATTGATTCCTTTACCGGAATTGGCGATGAAAAGGCACTAAAGATTCTGGCTCGGGTAAGAAAGGAATTTGGTATTCCTGTTGTGACCGATATCCACAAGGAAGAGGATGCCGTCATGGCTGCCGAGTATGTGGATATTCTCCAGATTCCAGCTTTTCTTTGCCGCCAGACCGATCTACTGGTAGCTGCTGCAAGAACTGGAAAGACCGTAAACATTAAGAAAGGACAGTTCCTGGCTCCCGAGGCCATGCAGTTTGCCGCCCAGAAGGTGGTTGATGCAGGAAACAGCAATGTAATGCTTACTGAGCGTGGCACTACATTCGGATATCAGGACTTGGTAGTGGATTACCGTGGTATTCCCCAGATGCAGTCATTTGGCTTTCCTGTAGTTGTGGATTGCACACATTCACTTCAGCGTCCCAACCAGACATCTGGGGTAACAGGAGGACAGCCTGAGCTGATTGAGACAATTGCAAAGGCTGCCGTGGCAGTAGGGACCGATGGTCTGTTCATGGAGACCCATGAGGATCCGGCTCATGCAAAGAGCGATGGTGCAAATATGCTGCCCCTGGATTTGCTGGAAGGTTTGCTTACCAAGCTTGTAAGAATACGAGCAGCTCTGTAATCAGTTGAGCCACTGTGAATCAAGGAATGCAATCCTTGATTTGAACCATGATTTGAGTGCCTGGACCTCCTGCGAGTAGGATGATACACGGTATCCGGAGAACATGCCCATCATGCCTCCACCCATCATGCCTCCGCCAAAACCTCCAAAACCTCCAAATCCACCATTGCTGTTACCGGATTTCTTAACAAGTCCGGTTGTAACATCTACTGTGGACTGGCCCTCGGGGACGAGAAGGTCTGAATACTTGGTAAACTGACGTTTCTGGGCTTCCTGCAGTTCTGCTGCTCTATTGTCTATGTATGCATAGATTTTCTCCAGACTCAGGACATCCTTGCGCAGCTCCCTGTATCGGGCCTTGACCTTTGCTACGAATGCGGGGTCTTCCATGAGTCTCTTGAAAATGAATGTTGTAGGCAGTGTCTGGCCGCCCTGATGTATCCAGGTTGTAATATCGTCTGTCCCGTTAAAGTTGGCATTGCCGAATGCCAGATTGTAATCCCATACGCTGCCGGCGTGCAGTTTGCCACCTGTGCCGTCGGCATTTTCTCTGGTCTTGAAGAAATATGTGCTGCGTTTCATGCCATCTGCATTCAGGCTAAGTTCAGTGTGGATAAGGTAATCCACAAACGATGATACGCTTATGTATTTTGCATATCCTTTCTCTGGATCTGCAAAGTCCGGACCCTGGATGGCTGCCTCTGTTTGATGAATGTAATTCTCAATATACTGGCGCTGCTTGTCTGTGATCTTGTCTTTCTTGGGAGTGCGTATGGTCCACGTTACAGGATTGCTGACGGTCTGTGCTGAGGCTCCTGGCGCTCCAAATCCACCAAAACCGCCTCCAAAGCCGCCACCAAAACCACCACCAAAGCCGCCCATCATTCCGCCTTTGGAAATACCCGGAACCTTTGATGTGAATGTAAGGTCGTCAGAATCTGCTGCGTCTATCCTGAGAATATAACCGCCTGTAAGGTTGCGGCCGTTTTCATGGGTATTGTCCATATTGGCAAGCGACAGACGGTCCTTGCTTCCCTTTATTGTTTCTACCAGCATGTAAACACCCTGGTACTCGCCGTCAAATACAAGTTCTACCATGCGGTTGCGAGGCCCCCAGTGCCCCATGGCAGTCCACAGGTCATAGGCAATGGGATTGCGCATCATGGAAATATCATTGTATGCAGCCACCAGAGCCCAGTCGTCATTTGCAGGCATATCCAGGAGTGGGGCGTCCATGGATTTGCCGTCAGCATCCCTGAGTTCTATGGTAAAGCTTTTCTGCTCAAACATGAGAGAGCTCTCACCGCGCAGCTTTATTCCTATGTTCCCCTGAAAGGCCCATGTCTTGTCGGTCAGCTTGTTGCGTCCTTTACCGTTGTCAATGACCCTCATCTGTGCCATTGACTTGCTGCTGTTACCAATAGGTTTCTTATCGGTGCTGATTACTATGATAGGAAGGTTTGATGATTCAAAATCCAGGTGATTGCCGTTCTGCGAGGCCAGGAATGTGGTTCCAGCACCGAATCCACCAAATCCACCGCCAAATCCGCCTCCGGGCATACCGCCTCCGGGCATACCGCCTCCAAATCCGCCAAAACCCTGGGGCATTTCTCCGCCCATTGGCATACCGCCACCAAATCCTCCCATAAACTGTGCATGTACGGTGCCATAGGCAAGTACAGCTATAGTAAACAGCAACTTTCTCATCTTCTTGATTGTTTATAATTAATATAATGAAAAGGCAGTAGAGTTAAAAAGCGGCTCTTTTGGGGAGCCGCTTATGAGATATCCTATCTGTGAGTATTTACTTGGAAGGATAGACGTCAAATACTATGACTATAGGGTCTTGACTAAATCTGGCTCGTATGGAGTTTGCTTCATGACCTGACAGGCGGAAAAGAGCCGATTCCTGGATTGGACCTGCTTCCTGGTACTTGCCAATTAAAGAGATTGCATTCTTACGTATATCTGGCAAATCCTTGCGTGTTGTTTTTTTAATCTTTTTCTCCATAGCGTTTATCTCAGCTTTAGTCATAGGCTCAAATTCCATTGTAAAGTCATAATCTGCATTTACTCCTTTGGGACTAGTGTTTTCTTTCTCAATAAGTAACAATTCACGCCCACCGTTTAGTTGGAATTTTACATTAGACATACTGAAAGCTTGTCCAAAACCGCGATCATGTTGGGTCATGGTAAGTACAGTCTTGTCTTTGAAGCAGGTTATGCTCTTTACAACAACCATTGGTGTATCAATGGTTTCTATGCCTGTCTCATTATCTATGGAGTGAGCCCATCCATTGTCGCTGTAATAATATCCTATGGTCTTGAACTCCGGTGCAGAATCTTTGGCCGGCTCACTTGAAAGGTTTAGTCCCTCAACAAGTATACGACCATGCTCTAAAATACGGATATCAGATGCTCCCTTTGGTAGAGCGGGGAAATGTGCGCTAAATACCTTGGAATATGGCATTGAATATCCCGGAATATTAAGCGATGGCATAACACTATACCAGTCTTCCATGCCTTGGTCTTTTGTTGTATGGTATTCTTTGCCATCGGCTTTCAAAACCAGGTCCATGTAGCTGTTGCTGGAAGAAGTGTAGAGCAGGATGGTCTCGTTGGAATTGGTTATAACCTCAAATACATTGAATAGATTGGTGTTGAGAGTCATTTGACTCTGTGGATTGATTGTTACATTTCCGTTCTTTTCCAGGTCCGATGTAAACGCAGCGTTCATCATGAGCACTTTGTCTTTGAGCTTAAGACTCTTGTCTCCTGGTGTGCATTTGGTAGGAAGAACAGTTAGAAGATCCTGTATTCCGCGTTCTTTCCAATAACTGTTTGAACTTACATTGGTTAGAACACAGGTACGTCCTTCAAATTTGTCATTCTGGGCTGTAGCAAAATCACATGCGTCATTCCAAAGCATCATGCCGTTGTCTTTAATCATAAGACTATTAGAACGGTAGTCCTTTATAAGGCTCAGAATAAGCTGCTTATCTCCTTTAACAATGCGGTCACCCATGGTCAGCGTGTATCCATCGGTATCCTTTGTCAGGTACATGCGGGTGGATTCAGTATCGTTATATCGTACTTTGGTAGACGGTCGTTTTGCCATGACTTTCAGATAGTTAGGATATCCTGCAGGAACTAGCTTGAACAGTTCTTTCTTTACGTCCTCTGCAAGTTTAACAGCTGTATCAACCTTTTTGATGTCCGATTCCTGGACAGCCTGGTACAGCATGTTGCCTATTTTTACAAGAGCAAGACATGTTCCTTCCCTTGGTGACCAGCAACTTGCGCTGCGGCCTTGAGATATAAAATTATATGTTGTCCCGTCCAATCCTCCTGAGATAATCATGACATTGTTTTCTCCGTCAACATCCAGGTTCTCATAATAGGAGAGGTCGCCAGGAAGGTAAGTTGATGACTCTACGGCCAGCCGGAACAGTCCGCCTAGCTGGTTAGCTTGGTCTCGGTTTATTCTGAGTGTCTTTTTGTCTATCTCTACATTGTTTCTGTCATTACCAGCATACCATAGATTTACTTTGGGAGTGTAAGAGATAAGTTCCAGACCATAGTTGCTTTCTATAAATACTACAGAATATTCTGGTTCAAAAGACGGACGTGACAAATATGCCCATTCTGCTGAATAGTTAGTAATCCCAAGCATGTTATCTACAGTCTTGTGGTATTTGTCTGAGATTGCAATTGAACCATAATGACCTGATGTGGCCAGTCTGTCCTGGGCCGATGCCGAAAGGGTGAGCATTAGTGCTACTGCAAACAATTGGATTCTTCTCATAAATAAATATAGTTTTACTTTTTGCAAATATAATACGTATTCAATATGGTAGTTAAACATTGAAAAATAAAAAAGCGGCTCCTTTTAGGAACCGCTTAATATAAATATATACAGACTGTTATCAGTCTATCATTTCAAATCCGGTATATGGAACCAGAGCCTTAGGTATGCGTATACCCTCTGGGGTCTGGTTGTTCTCCAGGATTGCTGCAACTATACGTGGAAGTGCCAGAGCCGAACCATTCAGAGTGTGGCAGAGCTCGGTCTTCTTGTCGGCAGCCCTACGGTAGCGGCATTTAAGACGGTTTGCCTGATATGTGTCAAAGTTAGAAACAGACGAAACCTCGAGCCAACGCCCCTGTGCCTCGGAATAAACCTCAAAGTCATAGCATACGGCCGATGTAAAACTCTGATCACCACCACAGAGACGCAGGATACGGTATGGGAGCTCAAGTTTCTGGAGCAGACCTTCTACATGCTCGAGCATCTCCTTGTGACTCTCTGCAGAGTGCTCGGGGGTGTCTATGCGTACAATCTCAATCTTGGAGAACTCATGCAGACGGTTCAGACCGCGTACATCCTTGCCGTATGAACCGGCTTCCCTGCGGAAACACTGTGTATAAGCGCAGTTCTTGATTGGGAGATCTTTCTCGTCCAGGATAACGTCACGATAGATGTTTGTTACTGGAACCTCGGCTGTTGGTATGAGATAAAGGTCATCTATCTCGCAGTGATACATCTGTCCTTCCTTGTCGGGAAGCTGTCCGGTACCATAGCCCGATGCTGCATTTACAACGGTAGGGGGCATGATCTCTGTGTAGCCAGACTTGTTGGCCTGAGCCAGGAAGAAATTGATGAGTGCACGCTGAAGCTGTGCGCCCTTACCTACGTATACTGGGAAACCTGCTCCTGAAATCTTTACACCAAGGTCAAAATCAATGAGGTTGTACTTCTTGGCCAGTTCCCAATGTGGAACCTTAGCCTCATCGTTCTTGGGGTTGCATGTCCAGTTACCTACGGTATCCTGTCCAACAACGCACTCCTTAAGGTTGGATTTTACAACCCAGTTATCCTCTGCGCAAGTACCCTCGGGTACCTCAGGGTAGGGGATGTTTGGTATTGTACAGAGAAGTGTTGTAAGATCCTTCTCGGCCTGCTCTTTCTGTGCCTCAAGTTCTGCTGCTGCAGCCTTGAGCTGGGCAACCTGCATCTTGGCCTGCTGGGCCTCTTCCTGCTGGCCAGCCTTCATTGCCTGACCAATCTTGGCTGCAAGAGTCTTGCTTTCAGCCAGATTCTCATCCAGTTGTTTCTGTGCCTTCTTTCTAGAATCGTTAAGGGCAATAGCCTGTGCTATGGCCTCCTGGGCATTCTTGAAATGTTTCTTGTTGAGACCGGCAATAACTGCATCGGTCTGTTCTGTAATCTGTTTGAGTGTGAGCATACGGCTAATCTATTAATAAAAAAGGCCCACAAACAAGTGAGCCTCTTTTAAGTTGTTTAAATAATCAGGCCTCAGCTTTCTCCTGTACGGGGATAACTGATACAAAACTTCTGTCCTTGCGGCCCTTCTTGAACTGTACTGTTCCGTCAACCAGAGCAAACAGGGTGTGGTCCTTACCCATACCGATGTTCTCGCCTGGATGATGCTGAGTACCGCGCTGACGTACTATGATGTTACCTGCTTTTGCATACTGTCCACCCCAAATCTTAACGCCAAGACGCTTGCTGGCAGACTCACGGCCGTTCTTAGAACTACCTACACCTTTTTTATGTGCCATATCTTTCTAAATTTTTTAGGGTTATGCTACTACTTCCTTTACCAAAAGCTCTGTGAACTGCTGGCGATGACCATTCAGCTTACGATAGCCTTTTCTTCTGCGCTTGTGGAATACAAGAACCTTGTCACCCTTAACAAGAGCGGTCTTAACCTCACATACAACCTTTGCACCCTGAATGGTAGGAGCACCTACGGTAACCTGACCATCCTTGTCAGCGAGAAGAATCTTCTCAAACTCTACACTTGCACCAGCCTCTACATTCTGAATGTGGTGCACGAACAGCTTCATTCCCTGTTCAATCTTGAACTGCTGTCCCTGAATTTCAGCAATAACGTACATTTAATCTTGCTTTTATTCTTATTGTCCGTAAGGTGGCCTACACACTCTGTCTGCACTTTTTATACCCAATCGGCACTAATCGGGCGCAAAATTACATTTTTACAATTTTATGGCCAAACAATTATGCTATAAAATGAAATAAAAAAGAGAATAAACCATCAAGGCCAGAACCTTTTGTACTCAGATTCAAAGTTTGGGGTAAGAATGCCTTTTCCCATGGCATCCAGGAGTTCCTGACGTGTCCAGAAACGTCCGCCTGCCAGCTCGTCTGCATTAGGGTATACCGGACCGTCATAGACTGCACGGAACACGTTTACAAGCTCACGCTCAACCTGGCTCTCAAATACATAGTGCCCCATGGGAACGGGATTGCTTACACTTATTCCAAGTTCCTCATACACCTCACGGGAAAATGCCTCCTGAATGGTTTCGCCGTACTCAATATGGCCTCCGCATGCAGTGTCCCACTTATCGGGCTGAATCTTTTTCCAGGATGGACGTAACTGGAGGTAGAGTTCACCCTTTGAATTAAAAAGGTGCAGGTGGACAACAGGGTGGAGCACCTTGCGTCCGTCGTGTGCCAGACCTCTCAGTATGCTGCCCAGTACGTTGCCTTCTTCATCGACCACCGGGAAGAGTTCTTCATCGTTCTCCTTATTCATATATATAAGCTGTTATCTCAGTTTGTGTGTTTCAAAATGCCTGCGTATGCTCATAAAGTAGAACAGGACTCCGGCTGCATTTACTATCCACGCGGCCCAGAAGGCGCTGTGATACCCCCAGAACTCGGAACAAAGACCTCCTGTGAGTACTCCAAGACCAACTCCGGCGTCCCACGATGTAAGAATGGAGGAGTTGGCCGTTCCGCGCTGTGAGTGTTCGGCCAGATTTATGAACATGGTTTGGAATGCAGGGTACATGTGGCCGTTTCCAAGACCTATTATGAGGGCTGCCCCGTAGTAGCCTACAGGGTTGTGGACTGCGGCAAACATAAGATAACCGAATACCGATACACACATACCCATTGAGGCATTGCGTGACACCTGATTCCTGCGCAGGGCACGTGCTCCGGTGAGTCTGGAAAGTATGAGTCCTATGGCACACAGGCCAAAGAACAGTCCTGTTCCGCTGGTTATTCCCAGATCTTCCTTGCCATAGATTGCTACATAGGTGGACAATACGCCATAGCTGAAAGCAAAACATGCTATTCCTATGGCTTCTCGCCATCCGTCCAACAGGAAGAAACGGTCCAGTGAGATGACTTTTTTCTCTGGTACAAAATCACGTTTGGGCAAATGGATGGACATCTCCAGGAACAGTCCTACCAATGATGCTGCAAGTGATACCCAGAACAGCGCCCTGTAATTGCCTGAGAAAACATGTAACAGGAAAACTGCTATGGCTGGTCCAAGGGCCATAGCCAGATTGTTGCTCAGTCCGTAATATCCTATAGCCTCACTGCGGCGTGAAGATGGAACGGCGTCTATGGCCACCGTGCTGGCCGCAACGGTAGTTGCGCCGAACGGGGCTCCATGCAGGGTCCTGAATATGGCAAAGGCTGCCAGTGAACCTGCTGCCAGGTACCCGGCAAACAAAGCAAAGAACAGGGCACCGCATATTACCAATACGGTCTTTCTAGGAAAGGTATCTACCAGATAACCGCTGAAAGGCCTTATGGTGAGAGCCATTATGGTATATCCGGTGAGTACCATTCCAATGGTGTCTTTTGTTGCCCCGAATGTCTCGTTCAGATAGAGCGGGAGCAGCGGGACTATAAGCATGAAAGAGAAATGGACCAGAAAATTCACGGTCCATATCTTTAGGTAATTTGAATTCCAGAGTTTTTCCATATTCCTATCCGCATATCTCCTGCATGAGATGGGCGGTTTCCAGAGCATCCTTGGAATAATATGTGGCGCCTATTGCGCTGGCTATATCGGGAGTCATTACAGCTCCTCCTACAATTATTGGACATGTAATGCCGTGGCTGCGCAGGTGCAGGATTGTGTCCTTCATGGAATCCACAGTGGTGGTCATGAGTGCACTCAGTCCTATTGCATCCGGCTTGGAGTTCTGGGCAGCCTCCAGTACAACCTCCATGGGAACGTCCTTGCCCAGGTCAGTAACGGTATAGCCATGGCTCTGAACCACAACCTTTACAATGTTCTTGCCTATGTCGTGTACATCGCCCTTTACTGTGGCTATTACGAGATGTCCCTTGGAGCCGTTTGAATCATCGGAACTGCTGAACTGTTCCGATATTATGCTGAATGCAAGCTTGGCAGATTCTGCAGAACGTATGAGCTGTGGCATGAACACCTGGCCGCGGCCAAAACGCTCGCCTACATCGGCAAGGGCAGGGATAAGGATCTCGTTTATGATCCTGTCCTTTCCAAGCTGGGGTAACTCATGCTCAAGACAATCTTTTACCCTGTCCTTAAGACCCTGTGATACGGCATTGTACAGGCTGTCCTCGGTCTGCTCGTCCTGGGCCTGGGTGTTGAAATAGATAAAGCCCTGGCAGCCGGGATCATTGCCGGTAAGAGCCATGGACGCACGTACGGTTGCTACTGTCTCGTGGTCCAATGGGTTCATGATAGGTATGTCCAGTCCGTCGGCAAAGGCCATTGCCAGGAAATTGCGGTTAAGTGTTCCGCGTTCCGGGAGTCCAAACGATACGTTGGACAGTCCTACGGTGGTAAGCACACCCAATTGCTTGAGGGCTGAAAGGGTGTCTAAGGTAACACGTCCGTACATGGGGTTGGATGATATTGCCATTACAAGGCCGTCAAAAACAAGCAGACGGCGGTCTATACCCATGCTCTCGGCACGTTCTATTATCCTTTTGGCAATGTCTATCCTGCCATTGGTGGTCTCGGGCACTCCGTGACCATCGAGTGGGAGAGTAACTGATGGAGCCTTGTACCGGGTTATGATAGGCAACAGGCGCGACATGGATTCCTCTGCTCCGTTAACGGAATTGATCATTGGCACACCATTGTACAGGCGTATTGCTGCGCTTATGGCTTCGGGGTTGGATGAGTCCAGCTGAAGTGGCAGGTCACATACTTCCTGGACCTTACGTACAGCCTGGCACAGTAGGGTTTTTTCATCGGAATTGGGAACACCGCAGTTCAGATCCAGGAAATCGGCCCCGGCATCTTTCTGGGCAAGGGCTTCATGCTGGAGATACTCAAAATTACCCTGTGCAAGTGCCTCCTTGAGCTTTTTCTTTCCTGTTGGGTTAAGACGCTCACCGCAGATAAGTCCCTTTTCAAGCTTGAGCAGGATTGTGGATGAGCAGATGTATGTACCCTGGGGCTTGGCAATTCCTTTGGTAGGCTGGCCCTTGTATTCCGATATGGCCTTTATGGTGGATGGCGATGTTCCGCAGCATCCGCCCAGGATAGAAGCACCAGCCTCTATCAGCTCCTTTGCTGCCTGTGCAAAGTCCTGGTCTGTCCAGTTGTATACCACCTCTCCGTTGCGCATCTCGGGCAGTCCCTTGTTAGGCTGTGCCAGGATGGGGCAGGATGCGTATGGGTGCATGCGGCGGACCACATTGACAACCTGGTCTGGGCTGGTTCCGCAGTTTACTCCAAGCACGTCTACTCCCAGAGAGGAGAGTGTAAGTGCCACAATCTCAGGGGTGGAACCCGTAAGGGTGCGGGCACTCTCATCAAAAGTCATTGTGGCAAATATGGGCTTGTCTGTGGTGTCGCGTATGGCCAGGATGGCTGCCCTGAGCTCATAAAGGTCACTGAATGTTTCCAGTATGTATCCGTCTACACGGTTGCATGTGTATTCTGCTACCTGACGGAAATTCTCATAAGCCTGGTCAAAGGTAAAATCACCTACAGGTTCCATGAGCTGGCCCGATGTGGATACATCAAACATGACCATGGCACGGTCCTGAACAGCGGCACGTACATTGTCTATTGCTGCATCGGCCAGCTGTTGCCATGTATATTCATTGGACTGCCACTTGGCTGGGTTCAGTTCAAAGGAGTTACATGTCATGTACTGGGCACCGGCCTCAAAATAGTCACGGTGCATTTTCTGCACGCGTGCGGGATCTGTTATGTTGAGCGGAGCAACACTGCTGTGCTTGTGTTCTCCATTTTCGTCATGGCAATGCGCGCAGGAAAGTACGGTGCCCTGTGCACCGTCAAATATCTGAATTCTGTCTATCGTCATCTGTGTTGTTGGGTCATTTAAGGAAATCGGTTGCTACATAGCTTATGTTATCCATGAGCTTGTTAATGAATCCGCTCTTGTTCATGGAGTAGATGTGTATGCCATCCACGTCGTTTGCCATGAGGTCAAGAATCTGGTAGCTTGTAAATATGAGTCCGATCTCCTCTATTGCAGCCTTGTCATCCTTGTACCTGTCAAAATAGTTGCGGAGCTTGAGTGGAACATTGCAACCTGTTATCTGAATCATGCGGTCCAGCTGGGCATAGTTGGTCACGGGCATGATTCCCGGTATGATAGGCACGGTAACACCTGCCTTCCTGGCTTTCATGAGGAAGTGGTAGAATACCTCGTTGTCAAAGAACAGCTGGCTGTCAAAAAACTCCATGCCAGAATCCTGCTTTATTTTCATGTATTCAATGCAGGTGGTAAGGTTATCGGATTCCGGATGTTTTTCTGGATAGCATGCTCCGGCTATTCCAAAACGGCCGTTCCAGCTATCCTTGATGTAGGTTGCCAGGTCACTTGCATGCTTGAAATCAGAGAATATGGGTGTCTGGGTGTCCTTGGGGATATCGCCGCGCAGGGTGAGAATGTTCTCCACTCCATAATTGCTGAGTTCCTGGCACACACTGTCAACCTTGCTGCGTGTAGATGCTACGCATGTAAGGTGTGCCAGAGGCTCGGCGCTGGTGTTGTCCTTGATGGATTTGGCTACCATTGCAGAGTTGGAGAGGGTGTTGCCCAGTGCTCCGTATGTTACACTTATGTAGTCTGGATTATGCTGGCCAAGCTCCTTTATGGTATTGTCTATCAGAGTGAATGCCTCATTTTCTCTCTTGGGTGGAAAAACCTCGAACGAAAGGGTCTTTTTCCTGGCCAGTATATTTGATATTTTCATGTCTAATTCTGTATTTACTTGTTGAGATATCTTTCTGCTTCCATGGCTGCCTTGCAACCGCTTGCTGCTGCACATATTGCCTGACGGTAGATTGGATCGGCAACATCGCCGGCAGCGTAAACTCCAGGTACGTTGGTCCTTGGAGTTCCATCCATGGTCTTTATGTATCCGTTTTCATCGGTCTCAATGAATGGCTTGAACACATCGCTGTTAGGCTTATGGCCTATGGCAAGGAAAAAGCCGTCTATTGCACGCTCGTAATGCTCCTCGGTAGGTAGGCCAAGGTCCTTGACAAGTCTTATGCCCTGTATCTTGTTCTCTCCGGTCAGTCCCTCGGTGTTGTGGCCAAACAGGACTTCAATCTTTGGGTTTTCCAGAACACGTTTCTGCATTATGTCGCTGGCACGCAGGAAATTCTTGCGTACTATGAGATAGACTTTCTCACACAGGGTGGAGAGGTAGTTTGCCTCCTCGCATGCAGTATCTCCGCCGCCTACAACAGCCACTGTTTTCTTGCGGAAAAAGAATCCGTCGCATGTAGCGCAGGCACTTACACCGCGTCCGGCATATTTCTTTTCGTCGGGGATACCCAGGTACTTGGCACTGGCACCTGTGGATATGATTACGGTATCGGCCTGGATGTCTGTGCTGTCATCTATGGTAACGGTGTATGGAGCATTGCCAAAATCAACCTTTGTTACTATGCCGGTGCGTATGTCTGCACCAAAACGCAGGGCCTGTGCACGCATATCCTCCATCATGTCATATCCGCTTACTCCCTGTGGGTAGCCGGGGAAATTCTCCACTACGGTAGTGGTAATAAGCTGGCCGCCAGACTGGGGGCCTTCATAGAGAACTGGCGCAAGGTTTGCGCGCGATGCGTAGATTGCTGCGGTGAATCCGGCAGGTCCGGATCCAATGATAAGGCATTTAACTCTTTCCATTATTCTGTTTTATCTTAAATCAATTACTTCTGCGTCGGGGTAGTTGCCTGGCTTACAGGTAAAAATGTCCTTGTCAAGCTTTACGTCTGTCTTGAACTCCCTGACGGTTATTTCTATAGACTGCTTCTGGAATGCAGGGTCTGTCTGTACTGTTATCAACGTGGGTGCCAGGGTATTGGGGTTAACCTTGATGGTTACCTTGGTAATTCCCTGAACGCTTTCTTGCAGTGCCTTGAGCGTTATTGTGCTTTTTGAGTCATCCGATACGCTGAATCCCTCGTGGAGCCTGAGAGCCTTGAGTGGGTTTACCACAAACTGCTCATCGGGACTGGGGGTGGTTATATAGATTTCGCCCATAGCCGTATTGCAGTCTACCCCGCGCCACAGGGTAGTGCCGTCAAACCAGAGGCTTGTCTGGTCAGACAGGTATCTGAACCTGTTCCCTTCCATGCAGGCTGTACCTTCAATTCCGTCATCGGTCACTATGGTTGCCTGTATGCCCGATTTTCCCAGCATGTCCACGAACCTCCCGTACAGGGACTGGCCCGATGCACACACGCTGAGTGCTACTGCCAATACAGATATGAACAGTCTTTTCATGCGGATCAGAGATTATAGGTTTCCAGTATACGGTCAAGCTGGGCTTCATCGGCTACGAGTACGGGACGCGGCTTGCTGCCATCGGCCCTTCCTACAATTCCAACAGCCTCCAGCTGGTCCATGAGTCGGCCTGCACGGTTATAACCAATTGAGAACTTGCGCTGTATGAGCGATGTTGAACCCGACTGGTTGACTACAACCAGGCGTGCTGCCTCGGCAAACATTGAGTCAAACTTACCCATTTCTACTCCCGAATCCTGAGCACTGGAATCGTTTTCGTCTACGTACTCTGGCAGAGGATATGCCTCGGTGTAGCCCTGCTGCTTGCTTATGAATTCGCAGATTGCATTTACCTCAGGAGTATCTACAAATGCGCACTGAACACGTACGGGATCGCTGCCCGACAGGAACAGCAGGTCGCCTCGGCCAATCAGCTGGTTGGCTCCCGGACGGTCCAGGATAGTACGTGAGTCTATCATGGAGCTTACGCGGAATGCCATGCGGGCTGGGAAGTTTGCCTTGATGGTACCGGTAATGATGTTTGTTGTAGGACGCTGGGTTGCAATTATCATGTGCATGCCAACGGCACGTGCCTTCTGGGCAATACGGGCAATAGGCATCTCAATGTCTTTTCCTGCAGTCATGATAAGATCACCGAACTCGTCTATGATAATCACAATGTACGGGAGGAAACGGTGACCCTTCTCTGGATTGAGCTTACGGTCCTTGAAAAGGTTGTTGTACTCAACTACAGAGCGTACATTGGCATTCTTGAGCAGTTCATAACGGGCATCCATCTCAATGCAAAGGGACTTGAGGGTATGGATAACCTTGGTGGTATCGGTTATGATGGCCTCCTCCTCGTCGGGGAGTTTTGCCAGGAAGTGCCTGATGATTGGTGCATAGATGCTGAATTCCACCATCTTGGGATCCACCATAACGAGCTTGAGCTCGGCTGGGTGTTTCTTGTACAGGAGTGATGTTATTACAGCATTCAGACCCACAGATTTACCCTGACCGGTAGCACCGGCTACAAGCATGTGCGGCATGCGTGCCAGGTCAAACATGAATACCTCGTTCGTAATGGTACGTCCCAATGCTATTGGGAGCTCCATCTTCTGGTCGGATTCGGCAAATTTCTTGGTATTCAGGATGGATTCTATAGATACCATTACCGGCTTGGCGTTAGGTACCTCAATACCTATGGTGCCTTTTCCTGGGATAGGTGCTATTATTCGGATTCCGAGCGCTGCAAGGCTCAATGCGATATCGGCCTCAAGGTTGCGGATCTTGGATATCCTTATTCCTGCAGCAGGAGTAATCTCGTAAAGGGTGATAGTAGGACCAACAGTAGCATTTATGGTCTCAATTCCTATGCCAAAGTCCTGAAGGACCTTGATTATACGGTTCTTGTTGGCTTCCTGCTCTTTCTCGTCTATGGCTGGGGCATCATTGCCATAGTGCTTAAGGAGGTTAAGGCCCGGAAACTTGTAGTTGGACAGGTCCAGACGTGGATCGTACGGTTCCTGGAGCCTTCCCTCTGCCTTCTCGTCTGCCTGGGTGGCATTGATTGTCATCTCAATGTTCTCAGGATTGGAGACTTCTTCCTTCTCTGAGACAACGGTATGGTCCGGTTCCGGAGCATCATAAATCTCTTCATCGGACTCATCGGACTCAATGACAGGGGCTGGATCATTGTATGTTACAGGCTGCGGCTCCAGGATGGGCACTACTGCCGGTTCTGGCTGGGACATAGGCTCCTGATATTCATACTCAGGTTCAGGCTGTATGTCCTGGGCAGGGCTGGATGCATCGGCCTGGTTAACGGCATTGCGGCCGTATTCCTCTACGGCATGCAGTCCGCGCCCAAGGCTCAGCGCACCGTTGCGTATTACCTCTATGGTACGGCGTGTAAGATAGATGCAGAACAACAGCATGGTAAGCAGCAGGGTCAGGATAAGTCCCGGAAGGCCAATATAGCTCTTGAGGATTTCCGTGAGATTCCTGCCATGGCATCCGCCGGGTATTATGAATGAGCCTTCCATGAGTCCGGACAGCAGCATCTGCAGGAATACGGAGAGCCATACCATGAGGAATGTGCATGCCACGAACCAGCGGAATATGCGGATGTCCTTCTTGATGGTGAGCCTAAGGCCGCATATCAGCAGGAAAACGGGTATCAGTATGGAAGAAAAACCAAACCAGCTGTTTACTATTGTCTCCGATATGCTGGCACCAACAGAACCTGCGCTGTTTGCAACGTCATGTGATTCGGCCAGGAGTACGCTCTGGTCGCTGCCTCCGTTGGAGAGGAACGAGAAGTACGCAAATACAAAGAATATGGCCAATATAGCCAGGATGGCACCACTCACAAACTGGAAGGTTTCATTCCTGAACGATTCAGTGATGCTTGCCATATTGAACTTGAACTCAGGCTTTTGTGTGCCTGTAGCAGGTTTATTGTTTTTCTTTCTTATACCCATGTGTACCGTTGTAGACCTATTATTGGTTTTAAGATTGCAAATTTAGTGCAAACCTTTGACAATAAAAAATAAAAAAGGGTGGGGTTATAGCCAAAAATGTGACTACTTTTGCAGCTTGAATCAACGAGTATGGAAACATCGGCAGTATACAACAGGAATACGGTAGAATTTGTAACCGTGGCAACGGAGTTCTGTGCCTATCTGGAGCAGCTTGAGGGCAAGCGCAGGGATAAGGTTCTGGATGTATTGGGCAAGCTTTTGCCGCTTGTGTACATAAAGGCAGCCATGTTGTCCGATACAGAGCCGCTGGGCCTGTACCTGGAAGAAACAGTGACTGAGCAGACATACGACGCAATACGCATGGGCGTTCAGAATATCCTCGGTGAAAACGATGATTATCTTGAGGTTTTTGTTGAGGATATGAAATACAGCGACACTCCGGTAAGGAGGTGTATCTCTGAGGACCTAGCCGATATATACCAACCTCTAAGGAATTTTGTAGATTCATACCGCAGTGGCCTGGAGGAGGTTATGGCCGAGTCTGTTGCTGTATGTGCCGCCCATTTCCGTGCATATTGGGGCCAGACACTTACCAATACCCTGCGTGCCGTACACAGCATCAGGTACTCTGATGATCTGTATTCAGACTATTCATCCAGTGATTCCGAGTATTATGATTGAGTTGCCAAACAGGATAGACAAGAAGGATCTTGCTGACAAGCCAAGAGTGGTTTTTAACGGAATCGTTGAAGAAATAGATACAGAAGACAAGGCCCGCCATGCCATAGAAATCCTTTCCAAGGAAAAGATTGTGGGATTTGATACAGAGACCCGGCCGTCTTTTGTGCGGGGGCTCCGGTACAAGATTGCTCTCCTGCAGCTCTCAACCAATACTAATGCCTATCTTTTCAGGCTGAACAAGATAGGAATACCAGACTGTGTTGCCGGCTTCCTTTCTGATCCCTCCATAATCAAGGTAGGAGTATCTGTAAAGGACGATTACCGCTCTATGTCCAGCCGCAGTTCTTTCAAGCCTGCGGGATTTGTGGAACTGCAGGATTTGTGCGGTGAAATGGGAATTCAGGAGATGGGATTGCAGCGTATGTACTGCCTGCTGTTCCAGGAGCGTATATCCAAGAATCAGCAGCTCAGCAATTGGGAAATAGACAGCCTGACCGAGGGACAGAGACAGTATGCGGCTATAGATGCCTGGGCATGTCTCAAGATTTATAACTATTTGATGGAACTCAAACGTACGGGAGAATACCGTATAGTAACTGTACATGCAGAAGAAAGTAATTCTCAAGAAGGGTAAGGAGGAATCTCTTCTCAGATTCCACCCGTGGATTTTTTCCGGTGCAATAGCCACCATAGAAGGAGAGCCCGATGAGGGCGATGTAGTTGATGTGTACACCCATCAGGGTGACTGGATAGCCGTGGGCCATATCCAGGTAGGCAGTATTGCTGTGCGCGTACTGTCTTTCAAGCACGAGAAAATTGATGCGGATTTCTGGTTCCGCCGCCTTAGCGTTGCCCTGGAACTGAGACGTGCCCTTGGACTTACTGACCGTGCGGACCATAACATTTACCGTCTGGTGCACGGAGAGGGCGATAATCTTCCAGGTCTTGTTATAGATGTATACGGCCGTACAGCCGTAATGCAGGCACATTCCGTAGGCATGCACTGCAACAGGATGGATATTGCCCAGGCTCTTCAGCGTGTAATGGGTAATTCAATCAGCGGAATCTATTACAAATCCGAGACCACTCTTCCGTTCAAGGCCGATATAGACAGGGGAAACGGTTATATAATAGGTGGTCCAACCAATGATACCCCACTTGAATATGGAATGAAAATGCCTGTGGACTGGATAAGCGGGCAGAAAACCGGACTGTTCATTGATCAGCGTGAGAACCGTGCATTGCTTGAAAGATATTCCAAGGGCAGGTCTGTGCTTAATATGTTCTGTTATACCGGAGGCTTTTCTCTTGCAGCCCTTAGGGGAGGTGCAAACCTGGTACATTCCGTAGACAGTTCTGCTCGTGCCATTGAACTTACTGCCGGAGGTGTCCAGGACAATTTTCCAGGAGATACCCGTCATGAGGCTTTTGCCGAGGATGCATTCAAGTTCCTGGAGCGCATGGATTCCATATATGACCTTATAATATTGGATCCTCCTGCATTTGCCAAGCACAAAGATGCCCTCAAGCATGCCCTGATAGGATATCGCAGGCTGAATCAGAAAGCAATGGAAAAAATAAAACCGGGCGGAATCCTGTTTACATTCTCCTGCTCCCAGGTAGTAACCAAGGATCAGTTCAGGATGGCTGTGTTCACCGCTGCTGCACAGGCTGGGCGCAGTGTAAAAATCCTTTATCAGCTCCATCAGCCTGCAGATCATCCCATTAACATATTCCATCCTGAGGGAGAATACCTTAAGGGATTGGTTCTATCGGTGGAATAATGTGAAATATTGTTAAACGTCAATGTTTTTTGAATGAATAAATATTGCATATAAATAAAAGATATATCTTTGCTATGTGTTTTTCATGGTATTAGATTTAATTTGAGAACGAGTTGTCGGGATGACACCTCGTTCTCTGCTTTTTAAACGGCTTTCTTAAAATGCATCAGTGAGTATAATCCATTCTTTATTTTGCATTATCTTTGGAGACAGATATGGATGGTAACAGAAAGATAGAACTTACAGTAGGTGAGATTCTGAGCAGGGTCCCCCAGGATCTGGCTCTGGTAGCGTTGCTCAAGGAGAAAGACGGTTCACGCTGTCTGCCGGTGCTGGTTGGCCCGCTGGAGGCCCAGGCTATTGCAATAAGCCAGATCCAGCGCAAGATGCCGCGCCCAGGTATATATGATCTGTATGTGAATACACTCAAGTCTTTTGATGCCACTCCTACAGAGGTGGAGATATACCGAATCCGTGCCGGAATATTCTATTCCCATCTCTTTATGGAGAAAGACGGTAATACTACATATATAGATTGCCGTACGAGCGATGCCCTTGCGCTTGCAGTCCGCTGTGAACTGCCCATCTATATAGAGGAGGATCTTCTGGAACGCAACTGCGTACGGCTGGAGTCAAACGGTGCTTTCTCCCTGCCAATATCGACTGCCAGTACCAAGGTGCTCAAGGAGGCCATGGCTCAGGCTGTTGCAACAGAGAATTATGAATTTGCGGCCCGTCTCCGCGATGAGATAAACAGTCGTGGAAACAGTGACGAGGCCCAAACAGAACTGATTTGATATGTGGCTTTTCTATACACCCAACATAGCAACAGACATGCAGCTTCCCGATGAGGAGGCTGGGCATTGCATCCGTGTTCTCCGCATGAAAGAGGGGGATGAACTCCGTCTTACAGATGGAAAGGGCTTTTTTTACGATGCCGTAATCAGTGCAGTGTCTGGTAAGCGCTGCATGGTACATATTACAGGACGTCAGGAACAGGCACCTCTGTGGAAGGGACACCTCCATATTGCCGTGGCTCCCACCAAGCTCATGGATCGCAATGAATGGTTTGTGGAAAAGGCTGTAGAGATAGGTGTGGACGAGATTACGTTCCTTGACACTGATCACTCTGAACGTGATGTCATAAAGATGGAACGCATAGAAAAGATTGCCGTATCGGCCATGAAACAGTCCCGTAAGGCCAAGATGCCAATACTGAACGGCATGACACGCCTGCGTGACCTGATTGCCCGCGGATTTGACGGAGACTGCTTTATAGCCCACTGTGAACCCGGCAGGAAGGTACATCTCAGGGATGCGGTTGTTCCGGGACATAACACACTGGTGCTCATAGGCCCGGAGGGTGATTTCAGTCCAGCGGAGATAGATCTTGCCATGAAATCGGGATTCAGGCCTATATCGCTTGGACCGTCAAGACTGAGAACTGAGACAGCGGCACTTGCTGCCGTACATATAATGAACCTGGCTGGACAGATTGAGGAATGAGGTATTTCATGTTTTTTGAATACGATGGTACGTCCTACCATGGCTGGCAGATCCAGCCAAGGTATATGTCTGTGCAACAACGCATACAGGAAGCTTTCTACCTGTTTCTCAGGACGGAGGTCAAGGTTACTGCTGCAGGACGTACCGATACCGGTGTCCATGCCCGCAACATGGTTGCCCATTTTGACCTGGAGGAACCCAGGGACTGCAACTGGATAAAGCAGAAACTCAACGGAATACTTCCCGTAGACATAGCAATACATTCCATAGTACCGGTAAGGCCCGATGCTCACGCCAGGTTTGATGCGCGCAGCAGGACCTACAGATACTACATGAGTAACCAGAAAAGCTCTTTCCTTGACGGCTATGTGTGGTACACCATGAATGTTCCCGATTACGGACTCATGAACCAGGCTGCAGCCATGCTTACTGAATTCGTGGATTTTACGAGTTTCAGCAAGCTGCATACCGATACCAAGACCAATGACTGCAGGATAACACATGCAGAGTGGGTAAGGCGTGACGATGGAATATGGGTCTTTACCATTACGGCAGACCGTTTCCTGCGTAATATGGTGCGTGCCATAGTAGGTACCCTCATGCAGGTTGGACGCCATCAGATAACGGTAGATGAGTTCCGTGACATAATACTCAAGAAGGACCGATGCAGTGCCGGAGATTCGGCTCCCGCACACGGTCTGTTCCTTGAGAATATTGAATATCCTGATAATCTGTTTGATGTATGATAAAGAAACTCTTCCTGCTAACGGCTGTCATACTGGCTTGTGCCGGTTCGTGGGCCCAGGATATACGCTCCCTGTTCATAAATATGCCGGATTCAATCATGCCTGCCATAACACGCAGCATGAGGATGGATTTTATAGACTATATGGATAGTGGCATGAAAGCGCAGGACAGGAACAAACTGGGAGGGCAGAGTGCTATGACAGCGTTCTCAGAACGTGCGCTCACGGTTATGACATCGGCCTCAGGACGTATGGATATGGTATTGTTTGACCGCAAGGGAGGGGGAATCCTGATCTGTCTTATCAATACTGCGGTAACGGGATATGAGGACTCACGCCTGGCTTTCTACCATGGGGACTGGAGCCCGGTAGATACAGACAGACTCCTGGAGATTCCGCAACTGTCTGATTACCTTACCAGGGATGCATTGAAGAACGATTCCATAAACAGCTTCCTGAACAGTTCGCTCTTGCGTTTCCAGACAGTAACGGCTGTGGATAATGGCTTGAAGTTCAGATACTCATCGCTCAGGGCCATAGGACCCGATTATGAGAAATACCAGTCCTGGCTCAAGCCGGAGCTTACCTATAGGTGGAACGGTAAACGCTTTAAATACAAGAAGTAGAATCTGTACGGAGCCCGCACTGGAGAGGGGAATGCTTTCAGGAAAAGGCGGGTATTTGGAAAAGGGCAATAAAAAAGAGACCGGCTAAATACTTTTTAGTCGGCCTCTTTTATGATTGATGCGGAGAATTACTTGTTTCCGCGGCTCTTTGCGTAGCGGCTCATGAACTTGTCTACACGTCCTGCAGTATCTACCAGCTTTGACTTACCGGTAAAGAATGGGTGAGAAGTGTTAGAAATTTCAATCTTGATTACGGGATATGTCTCTCCTTCAAACTCAATTGTCTCTTTTGTTGCACAGGTTGAGCGTGACAGGAAGCAGTCACCGTTTGACATGTCCTTGAATACTACAGGACGGTAATTCTCGGGATGGATACCTTTTTTCATAACTTATTCTGTTTGTTTTACTTTTCTCCATTTGCACCCACCGGATCATAGGCGGGCATCCATTATGGGGGATTAACGGCCGCAAAGATAATTATTTTGTTTTAATCAGCAATGAAGGATGCATATTTTTTCTGTATGGGGTAAATACCTATAAACTTTGTGAAAGTTGATAACTTTCCCACTTATATTTTTTATAATAGCGCGTAAAGTATGTACTTTTGCGGCCATAAAAGTGATAAAAGGAAATTTTCACCAAATAAATACTAAAAACATGGTTAACTACAAAGATCTGGGTCTTGTCAATACCCGTGAAATGTTTGCTGCTGCCGTAAAGGGCGGTTATGCAATCCCTGCTTTCAACTTCAACACAATGGAGCAGATGCAGGCTATCGTAATGGCTGCTGTTGAAACCAAGTCACCTGTTATCATGCAGGTTTCCAAGGGTGCACGCAACTATGCTAACGGTACTATCCTGCGCAACCTTGCCAAAGGTGCTGTAGAGTATGCAAAGGAACTCGGTTGCGAGAAGCCTGAAATCGTTCTTCACCTTGATCACGGTGACAGTTTTGAACTCTGCAAGGATTGCATTGACAACGGTTTCTCATCTGTTATGATTGACGGTTCACACCTCCCATACGAGGAGAACGTAGCTCTTGCCAAGAAGGTTGTTGAGTACGCTCACCAGTTTGATGTAACAGTAGAGGCTGAGCTCGGTGTGCTGGCTGGTGTTGAGGATGAGGTTTCTGCCGCTGAGTCACACTATACAAAGCCTGAGGAGGTTATTGACTTTGCTACCCGCACAGGTTGCGATTCACTCGCTATCTCAATAGGTACATCACATGGTGCACACAAGTTCACTCCTGCACAATGCACTATGGTAAACGGTGTTCTGGTTCCACCTCCACTGGCATTCGATATCCTTGCTGAGATTGAGCAGAAGCTCCCAGGTTTCCCAATCGTACTGCACGGTTCATCTTCTGTTCCTATGGACGAGGTTAACACAATCAACCAGTTTGGTGGTAAGCTTGAGGCTGCTATCGGTATTCCAGAGGAGCAGCTCCGCAAGGCTTCAAAGAGCGCTGTCTGCAAGATCAACATTGACTCAGACTCACGTCTGGCTATGACTGCTGCTATCCGTAAGCACCTTGCTGAGCATCCTGGAGATTTTGACCCACGTCAGTATCTCAAGCCAGCTCGCGAGAATATGAAAAAGATGTACATTCACAAGATTGTGAACGTACTTGGCTCAGATGGCAAGCTGCTGAACAAGTAATCACTGGATTTAGCAATAAGTAATAGGGAAGACGCTCATGTTTTCCCTATTATTTTTTTATTTTAAAAGGGTCAAACCAAAAAAAACATTTAAGTTTGTAAGACCATAAGATTTGTGTATGAATATCCGCTTAAGACATTGTTTCCTGATTGCAGCACTGTTTTCCTTAGTGTCGTGTTCCCGCATGGATTACAGGATCCTTGCCGATGGTGTAGTGGTGGATATCCAGCAATCTGAACCTGATGCTCCGCGTAAGGTGCGTCTTATCGTGATGTCGGAACGCATAATACGTGTTACTGCCACTCCGGACAAGCTTTTCCATGACAGAAAAAGTCTTATAATTGTACCTACTGCAAACAAGGATGTGGATTTTGCCGTGCACAACCTTAAGGATGAAATAGAACTGGAAACCCGCAGCCTATGCGCATTCGTAAACAGGCACGATGGCAGTGTACGTTTTACCGATGCAGGTGGAAATCCCATATCGGAAGAATCAGAACCTGCAAGCTTTACTCCAATTACGGTGGATGGCACGCATGGCTATACAACAATAAACCGTTTCAATACTGTTCCCGATGAGGGTATCTATGGACTGGGACAGCATCAGTCTGACCAGTGGAACTACAAGGGGCAGAACGAGGAGCTATATCAGTACAACACAAAGATCAGTATTCCTTTTGTAATCTCATCAAGAGGTTATGGTATCCTATGGGATTCATATTCACAGGGACGTTTTGGAAACACCAGGCCATACAGTCAACTCAACCATGTCTTTAACCTGTATGACAAGGATGGTAATCCGGGCAGCCTGAGTGGTACCTATGATTCAAGGTTCATGGGACGTCCCATGATGGGCAGGATGGGAGCTCCTTCTTCTCTTACAAGGAATGAGGATTCCATATATTTTGTAAATTCAGACATGATCAAACTCCTGCCTTCTCCACTTGGCAACCATGTTTCCTATGATGGCTACCTTGAACCAAAGGAGAGCGGTGAGTATAATTTCCTGCTCTATTATGCCGGATATGTTACCGTGATGCTGAATGGCGACACGGTAGTGTCTGAACGCTGGCGTACTGCCTGGAACCCCAATTCCTGGAAATTCTCACACAGAATGGAGGCTGGAGAGCGCTACCAGCTTAAGATTGACTGGAGGCCCGATGGCTCAACATCTTATCTGGGACTGACAGCTTACTCTCCGGTAGATGAGTCCGAGAGCCAGAAAATCACAATGTGGAATGAAATGGTTCCGGAATCGGACTATTATTTTATCTGGGCCGATAACATGGATGGGGTAGAGAATGGCTTGCACTCCCTGGTGGGCAAACCTGCCATGCTCCCCAAATGGGCCCTGGGTTTCTGGCAGAGCAGGGAACACTACGGTACTCAGGATGAAGTGGTATCTACAATGGAAGAGTTCCGCCGCAGGGGCATAGGTATTGACAATATTGTCCAGGACTGGAATTACTGGAAGGAGGATCAGTGGGGTTCCCATGAGTTTGATGAGACCCGTTATCCGGATCCCCAGGCAATGGTTGACAGGGTTCACAGCCTGAATGGACATCTCATGATATCTGTATGGCCCAAATTCTATACACAGACAGAGCATTTCAAGGAATTTGCAGACAAAGGCTGGATGTACATGCAGGCTGTCAAGGACAGTATCAGGGACTGGGTAGGTCCTGGTTACATGGGCTCGTTCTACGATGCCTATGCTCCCGGTGCCAGGGACCTGTTCTGGAATCAGCTCAAGGAACATCTGTACGGATATGGCATTGATGCCTGGTGGATGGATGCCAGTGAGCCCAATATACGTGATTGCGTGCCCATGGACTACTGGAAACAACTGTGCGGCCCAACGGCGCTTGGCTCATCTACAGAATACCTCATGGCATATTCTCTCATGAACGCCCAGGCTATCTATGAGGGACTGCGCAAGGAAGACCCGGACAAGCGCGTATTCCAGCTTACCCGTTCGGGTTTTGCGGGACTTCAGCGTTATTCCACGGCGTCGTGGAGTGGTGACATAGGTACACGCTGGGAGGATATGCGTTCCCAGATTACGGCCGGTCTTAATTATTCTCTGTGCGGCAATCCTTACTGGACCATGGATATTGGCGGTTTCTGTACCGAGAACAGGTACGCCAATGCAGTGCGCAACAGTTCAATGATGCGCTCCAGATGGAACGTATCCAATCCGGATCTTGACGAATGGCGCGAACTTCAGGCTCGTTGGTATCAGTTCGGCGCTTTCTGTCCGCTTTACCGTGCACATGGACAGTATCCTTACAGGGAAGTGTGGAATATTGCACCGGCAGGCCATCCGGCCTATAATTCAATTGTTTACTACAATCGTCTCAGGTACAGACTCATGCCTTACATATACTCCCTCATGGGACGTGCATGTTTGTATGGCAATGTAATGATGCGTGGTCTTGTACTTGATTTCCCGGACGATATGGTTGCGGCCGATGTGGCAGACCAGTATCTGTTTGGTTCTTCTCTCATGGTCTGCCCTGTTTACGAATACAAGGCACGTGAACGTCAGGTTTACCTGCCTATTAACCGCAAATGGTATGATTTCTATACGGATTCAATATATCCAGGTGGTCAGACCATAATGGCTCAGGCACCTTATCATCAGATTCCTCTGTTTGTACCATCGGGTGGAATCATAGTATCGGGCCCCGATATCCAGTACGTAGATGAGAAACCTGCAGACCGGCTGACTATAGATGTGTATGCAGGTACAAACGGACGTTTTATTCTGTATGAGGATGACGGTGTTTCGAATGGGTACGAGAACGGAGCCTACACACGCATCCCAATCCTTTATATGGAGGATGCCGGTGGCTGCAGTGTTGTAATAGGAGAGCGTTCAGGCCAGTATGACGGAATGCTTGCCAGACGTACGTTCCAGTTGCGCCTGCATGGGCCTCAGGGTATTACTGAGCACATGGTGGATTACTCAGGCAGCAGAATTGAATGGAGAATAAACAATAATACAGAAACCAATACAATATCAGATTAATATGAAGAAGTATCTTTTAGGTTATGACATAGGTAGCTCTTCGGTCAAGGCTAGCCTTGTGTCTATTGAGACAGGTAAAAGTGTGGCATCGGCATTCTATCCTGATTCCGAGGCTCCAATAAAGGCTGTCAATCCTGGATGGGCTGAACAGAACCCTGAAGATTGGTGGACATATCTCAAGAATGTAACTGCCAAGGTTAAGGAGATGTCTGGCGCCAAGGATGATGAAATAGAGGCAATAGGTATTTCTTATCAGATGCACGGACTTGTGTGCGTGGGCAAGGATGGCAAGGCACTGCGTCCTGCCATTATATGGTGTGACTCACGTGCAGTACCATACGGCGAAAAGGCTTTCCGCGAGATTGGAAAGGGCCAGTGCTTGACCAACCTGCTCAATTCACCTGGTAACTTTACCGCAGCAAAGCTGGCATGGGTAAAGGAGAATGAGCCTGAGATATATGCCAAGATAGACAAGATCATGCTCCCGGGCGATTATATTGCAATGCGTCTTACTGGAACAACCTGCACTACCGTATCGGGCCTGTCAGAGGGTATGATGTGGAATTTCAAGGAGAATGAAGTTGCCGATTTCCTCCTGGATTACTACGGCATAAGCCAGTCTCTGATTCCAGAGATAAGACCAACATTCTCCGAGCAGGGACGTGTATCTATTGCTGCAGCCAAGGAGCTTGGCATTGAGGCAGGCACTCCTGTAACTTACCGTGCCGGTGACCAGCCAAACAATGCACTCTCCCTGAACGTGTTCAATCCTGGTGAGATTGCTGCTACTGCAGGTACATCGGGCGTGGTTTACGGTGTAAACGGAGCTGTGAACTTTGATCCGCAGTCTCGTGTAAATACCTTTGCACATGTAAACCACAGTGCCAAGGCAACCCGTCTGGGTGTGCTCCTGTGCATTAACGGTACAGGTATCCTGAACGCATGGACACGCCGCAACATTATGCTTGAGGGTCTTTCTTATTCCGATATGAATGTAATTGCCCAGAATGTACCGGTTGGATGTGACGGTGTTTCTGTACTTCCATTTGGTAATGGTGCCGAGCGTGTACTGGGTAACCGTAATGTGGGCTGCAGTGTACATGGCTTTAATTTCAATATCCATAACCGTAACCACATGGCCCGTGCCGTACAGGAAGGTATAGTATTCTCATTCAAGTATGGTATGGAGGTTATGGTAGAGATGGGTATGGAGATTTCAAAGATTCATGCCGGAAATGCAAACATGTTCCTGAATCCTGTGTTCCGCGATACCCTGGCCGGTATTACCGGTGCAACAATCGAGTTGTTCGATACCGATGGTTCAATAGGCGCAGCAAAGGGTGCCGGTATGGGTGCCGGAGTTTACAGGAACAATGACGAGGCATTTGCATCGTTGGAGAAGATCCGTGTAATAGAGCCCGATGCCAAGCTCATACCTCAGTATGAGGAGGCATACGCAAGATGGAAGAGAATCCTCAACATGTACCTGAATGAGTTTTAACTGATTCAAATACAATAAAAAAGGCCGACTGTTTTTACAGCCGGCCTTTTTATTGCTATCGTACAGTTATCTGTAGTAGAGTGCCAGTATGGAGTCAAACCACTTGGCTGGAATGATTGCCTTGAGCAGGATAGAGGCTTTCTGGACGGGAGATGCTATGACATATCTGGCACGCGGATGACGGCGTGTAACAATACGTGATATGCGCTTTGCCAAATACCCGGGAGTAAGGCCTGTGCTCTCGTCATGCTGAATATTCCTTAGGGCCGATGCATAACCGGGGTAGGAGTCCCGGACTGAATCCGGATCAACATACTTGCGGCTCAAGGTAAAAGATGTATGGAAATCGCCGGGATTGATCAGGCACACCAGGATGCCTGTATTGCGCAATTCAATGCGCAGGGCCTGGCAATAACCTTCCATTGCAAACTTGCTGGCTGAGTACATTCCCTGGTATGGCAGTCCCATGAGTCCGCCTATTGAACTCATGCAAAGTATAAGCCCGTGACCCTGATGTCTCATTATGGGAATGACCTGGTTCATACAGCGTACCATTCCCATAAAATTTACGTCCATCTGCCTGTTGGAATCTTCAATGGCGGTATGTTCCAGCGGTCCGCCAATTCCCATACCTGCATTGTTTATGAATACATCTATCTTTCCTTCCGTATTCATGACCTGACTGACAGCAGCCTGGATCTGATCCGTATGGAGGACATCTGCCTGGATATATGTTACTCCGGGCAGACGGTCTGGTGCATTACGGTATGTGCCATAAACCTTGTGTCCGTCACTGGACAGACGGGCGGCCATGGCGCGTCCAAATCCAGAAGATATGCCAGTTATCAGGATTACCATTATCAGGAATGGACCTTGACGTCCATGTGAGGATAATCAAATGAGAATCCGTTGGCAGGAATCTGTTCAAAGAATGCCTTGTTCATGTCAAACTTTGTGGACCAGTAGTCATCGGCCGTGGTCCAGAATCTTACCAGGAATACAATGCTGCTCTCTCCCATGCTGCTCAGTACAACCATAGGGTCGGCCGCTCCGTTGGTCTTGGAGTCCAGGACTCGGTTGTCGGACCTGAGTATGTTCATCATGAACTCTATGAACTTGTTGGCATCGGTATTATAGCTTACGGATATCTCAATATCCTGACGGCGGATAGGCTTGGATGAATAGTTGTCTATATTGCCGTTGGAAAGGGCACCGTTAGGAATAATGATAACACGGTTGTCTGGGGTTATGATCTTGGTGTTTACTATGGATACCTCCTGGACTATTCCGCTGTAGCCCTGGGCTGTAATAAAATCACCGGCCTTGAATGGCTTGAATACCAGAAGCATAAGACCACCGGCAAAATTCGATACTGTACCGCTCAGTGCCATACCTATTGCCATACCTCCGGCAGCCAGGAGTGCAGCAAGCGATGTTGTATTTATGCCCAGCGTGCCTATTGTTATTATGACCAGCAGTACGGTAAGCGTAATGGATACCAGCGATATTATGAACGATGCCAGCGTACCCTCGGTATTGCGCCTTACGAATATCCTGTTCAGTGTAATCTTTACTCTCTTTATAATCCATGCGCCTACCAGATAGATTGCAATGGCGGCAAGTAACTTGAGCCCAAAGTCAATGGCACTCTGCATGAGTTCATGGAGTACTGTGTTTGGGTCTTCCTTGACCTGAGAGATAAAACTGCTGGTTACAGCCTTCAGGGAATCATTTACGTTGATTACTGTGTTTGGATCAACAGTGGCTTGAAGAAAATTCATGACAAATTATTTGGTTTGTTAATTGGTTCTACTTTTTTTGATGGCACGGATAATCAATACAGCAAGGACAATTGCTACAATTGCGGCAATGGAGTATCCAATCTCGTGGCTGTAGTGGGTGACCGTTTCTACTAGTTGTTCCTCGCTCACAACTTTCTCGAGCGAGTATCCCAGAATAGCAAGGAAACTGTTCCAGATACCAGCACCCAGGGCTGTAAATCCTATAAAACGTGCTAATGGCATCTTGGCAAGGCCGGCAGGGATGGAAATGAGCTGGCGGATTGCCGGAATAAGACGGCCAATGAATGTTGAGATGGCTCCATGGTCATTGAAATATTTCTCGGCTATCTGTACTTTTGCACCGTCCAGCAGGAGCATGTGTCCCAGCTTGCTGTCGGCAAACCTGTATACCAAAGGCTTTCCAATCCACAGTGCAATGCCGTAGTTTATGAGTGCTCCAAGAATGGCGCCCATGGTGGCAAACACAATTATCAGAACCACATTCATGTCTGAACCTGCTGCTGCGTGATATGCGGCAGGAGGAACAACAACCTCCGATGGAAACGGAATAAATGAACTCTCAATGGTCATTAGAATTGATATGGTCCAATAGTTGAGGTGCTCAAGACACCATTGTAGAAATGCTCCCATAATCAGTTTTCGGTATTTTTTGTGGTTATGAATAAATTGGCTTCGTCGGGTGGGAGGAGCTCCCTGGCAAGTGCCTGGAGGTCTTCGTCATCGGGATCAATGGCCAGTCCCTCGTACAGGTATATCCGTGCCATCTCTTTCTGTCCTGTCCGGGATGAACAGATAGAGAGATAGTAGTACAGCTCTATGAAAAGCTCGGCAGGTGCATCATGATCCATCCGGAGCATGTCAAAGGATTCCTGAAACATGTCTGATGCCTCGCTGAACTGTTCCATGCTGTATAGGCATCGGCCACAATAATAGAGCAGGGTATAGGAGTTGCGGTCCTGGGACAGTAGATCCAGGTAAATGGAGTATGCCTCCTGCCACAGTTCCATGCTGAATATGCAGCTGGCTTTCATGAGACGCGCCTGGCGGTTATCCGGTTGGATGGCCTCTATGAACTCAAAACACTCACGTGCCTTGGGGTAATCGCCCTTCTCATAGTATATGCGGCCCAACTGGTCCCAATAATAGGTGTCGTACGCAAACTCATCCAACAGATGGTTGTACCATTCTATTGCAGTATCCATCTGGCCTGTGTCAAAAAACAGGTCCGCCTGGAGTTCTATGAAATTCCGGCTCTCGGGAGAGAGCAGCAACGCACGGTCAAGCCATTTCTGACAGAGGTCATAGTTGCGGTTGTCCATAAAACGTACTATGATGTCATTAAACATACCATAGTCCTCATCGCTGAGTTCCACGGCATGGTCAAACAACACATCGGCAGCCTCTGGATTGTCTGATACCAGTTCAATGCAGCCTTTAAGGTAAAACAGTTCCTGGTTGTCCAGATCCTCAATAGACTCTGCAATAACGCGTGCCTCGTCTGCACGTCCTCTTATGAGCAGATTGGATGCCTTGGCAATAAGTATGTCCGGATCCTGCGGGTGGAGTCTAAGACCATACTCCACCACAGAATCGGATTTCTCTATATCGCCTCCCTGGGAGTAGTATTCGGCAAGATTGGACAGGTCCATGCTGTCAAACCAGACAGAACTGCCCTCAGACAGCATGTTCTCATACATTTCCAGGAGTTCCTGAAACTCCTGACTGTCAAAATATGATGCCGAATCGTCTTTCATTAAGTTCAGGCCTTGTCCTTGAGCTTGTTCCAGGTATCCTTGAGCGATACTGTACGGTTGAATATGAGATGCTCTGGAGTTGAGTCCTTGTCTGTGCAGAAGTAACCAATGCGCTGGAACTGGAAGTGATCCAGAGGCTTGGTGTCGGCAAGGAACTGCTCCACATAGCAGTTGGTACGTACCTCAAGTGAGTTGGGGTTTTTCATCTGCTTCATGGCCTCCACCGGTGACAGACCCTCCTCACGCAGGCGTGCCAGTTCATCACGTGGGTTCTCAACGCTCCAGAGCCTGTCATAGAGACGGACCTCGGCCTTGATGGCGTGGGCGGCGCTTACCCAGTGTATGGTGCCCTTTACGCGGCGGTTTGAATCAGATTCTCCCGTCTTGGTATTTGGTATGTATTCGCAATAGATTTCCTCTATTGTGCCGTCATTGGCCTTCTTGCAACCTGTGCAGAGTACAATGTAGGCGTTCTTTAGGCGGACTTCACGGCCCTGAGTAAGACGGAAGTACTTGGCTGGAGCATCCTCCATAAAGTCTTCGCGCTCAATCCAGAGCTCGCGGCTGAATGTGATCTTGTGTGAACCAGCTTCTGGATCTTCTGGGTTGTTGATTGCCTCGAGTTCCTCAATCTGGCCTTCAGGATAGTTGGTTACAATAAGCTTGACAGGGTCAATGACGGCCGATACACGGTTGGCGCGCCTGTTCAGGTCTTCACGTATGGCCGATTCCATGAGTGCCATGTCATTCAGGGCATCGAACTTGGTGTAGCCTATGCGGTCCACGAACATGCGGATTGATTCTGGGGTATAGCCACGGCGGCGGTAACCGCAGATTGTAGGCATGCGTGGGTCATCCCAACCGGATACCATTTCATTCTGTACCAATGCCAGCAGGTTGCGCTTGCTCAGAAGTGTGTAGTTAAGGTTGAGCTTGTTGAATTCTGTCTGGCGTGGACGGTTGTCATCAAGGTCCTGACCCTTCTTGAGCCAGTCAATGAACAGGTCGTAGAGTGGGCGGTGAGGAACGAACTCAAGGGTGCACAGTGAGTGTGTAACACCCTCAAAATAGTCGCTCTGGCCATGTGCAAAGTCATACATTGGGTATGCCTTCCACTTGGTGCCGGTCCTATGGTGAGGTGTCTTGACAATACGGTAGATGATTGGGTCACGGAACAGCATGTTGTTGTGGGCCATGTCAATCTTGGCACGCAGCACCATTGAGCCCTCCTCAAGCTCGCCACTGTTCATCTTGTTGAACAGGTCAAGGCTTTCCTGAACCGGACGGTTGCGGTATGGGCTGTCAATGCCTGGCTGGGTAGGTGTTCCCTTCTGTGAGAGAATGGTTTCCTGATCCTGCTCATCAACGTAAGCCTTTCCTTCCTTTATGAGGTCTATAGCAAAGTCCCACAATTGCTGGAAGTAGTCCGATGCATAGAACTCATTCTCCCAGTGGAATCCAAGCCATTCTATGTCTTCCTTGATAGCATCAACATACTCTGTGTCTTCCTTAGTAGGGTTGGTGTCATCAAAGCGCAAGTTGCAGATACCTCCGTGCTTCTGGGCCATTCCAAAATCCATGCAGATGGCTTTGGCGTGTCCAATATGGAGATATCCGTTTGGTTCCGGCGGGAAACGTGTCTGTACACGTCCTGAGTTCTTACCCTCTGAGAGGTCTTTTTCTACCATCTCCTCAATAAAGTTCAGACTCTTTTTCTCGCTGTTTTCTGCTGCGTTAATCTCTGCCATATACTTATTTTTATTTTATGGTTGCAAAGTTACCTTATTTTTCAGTTATTTTGCGCTGATATGAGGCAAGAATTAAGACTCAGGCTGACCAATTTTGCAGTACAGAATGAATGCAGCGCTTTTATAGCCGGAGATCCCATACAGTTCCCGCACAGATATAGAGGCAGGAGGGATATAGAGATATCTGCATTTATATCGGCATGGATGGCCTATGGCAGCCGTAAGGTATTCCTGGGCGTATTGGAGAGAATCCATTCCATGATGGATGCCCAGGGAGGTCCCGCTGCCTATATCCTTTCTGCAGGATGGCAAGAATTCAAGGGTAACTCACAGTGCCTGTACAGATTCTATGTGTGGAACGATTTCTATATGCTGTGCGAGCGCCTTTATTCCATATTCATGAGTATGGACAGCATGGAAGGGCTGTTCTTGCCTGGTCGGCCCCTTGAGGACGGGGTGTTGCGTCTGTGCAGTGAGTTCAAGGGTGTAAACGGCATACCTGTACCGGGGAGTACATCGGCCAATAAAAGGCTCTATATGTTCCTGCGATGGATGGTCCGCCGCAACAGCCCTGTGGATTTTGGAATATGGAACAGCATATCTCCTGCAGACCTGATTATCCCATTGGATACACATGTCTATCAGGTTGCGGTACGTCTGGGGCTGACTGCAAGGAAGGCAGCTGACCTTAAGACGGCCATGGAAATAACCCATACCCTTGCCCTGATATGGCCCGATGATCCTGTAAGAGGCGACTTTGCGCTCTATGGCAGTGAGGTAATGTAGTCTATTCCAGTCCGTTGTAGGTGTTAGGAATGGATTTGGTGTATCCCTGTCCGTTGAATGTGGCAATGTGATTGCCGTCCTGATCTGTTATTATAACCTCTATTGCAGGAATCTTGGCATGGGGATTGGTAAACCGGCCGCAGGCTGTAAGCGTGCTTCCCAACCTGCCAGACACATGGTAGAATATTGTTGAGTTTATGGCAAATGCCAGATTCTCACGCTGGTTTACCAGTGCCGCAAATACAAGGTCTGCCAGGGTGAACAATGCTCCTCCCTGGCATACACCTCCTGCATTCAGATGGTTCTCTGTAACGGTCATCTGGCCTTTGGCCATTCCTGGCTTGATCTCAGTCAACTGGATACCGTTGTGCTGGGCAAACCTGTCACCGTTGTTCAGGAATTCCTTGAGTGTCATGTTTTCGGCTGTTATTTGCGGTCTTCAAAGGTCATGCGGCAAATGAATACCTGATGTCCGTCACACTGTCCTTCCACATAGTAAGTATCTCCCTCGTTGTAGCGGAAGAGTGATACCGTGCTGCCTGGATGGGCCTCGTGATTGAAATTGATGGTAATGTTGCGCATCTGCCTGCTATATACCATATCCTGGTCAAGGCAATCCATGGCCCATACCGTATATTTTGCATTGTTGGCGTGGCCGTTATAGTCAACGTCAGAGTAAGCTACCTTGTGTTCGCCGCAAGGTTCCATGACAACTCCTGCTGGCAGGGTAATCTTGGGACTGGACTCCGCTATGGCACGTTCTGTGTTCTGAGCATCAATGCTTACTATGCTTTTCATCCTTTCACTGCGTACCACCCTGCGTGTTTCCATATCCATGAGTATCCAGGAGCTGGTGCCGCGTACGGCTGTCTTGCCATCGGCTCCTATCATCTGATACTCACGTATAAAGAACAGACCGTCAAGACCACGGTGCCATGTCTCCAGTTGGACGGAATCGTAACGCTGTGGGTATTTGTCAAACTCTACTGTCATTCGGGCCAGAATCCAGACTACTCCTTCTTTCTTTACGCTACGGTCCTCAAAATTCAACTGGTCTGCACCATAAAAGGCCAGGTCCTGCGCTATGTCCATGAAAGCAGCCGGGCGCAACTGTTCGCCACGGTCAAACATGAAACATGGAATACGATAGTTCTCTTGATATTTGCTCTCCATTATGATTATGATTATGATTATATTTCCTTTTACCTATTCATGATATGGTTGCAAAATTATTCTACTTTTGTGAAAAATACAGCAAACAGGGGCCGATTTATGCAATTATGGGAAAACGCTCCATCATTTACCTTCTGACTGACCTTAAAAACCTTATAGAACATGAAGAAATTACTGACTTCAATCCTGCTGGCAGCTGCAATCGTGCCGGCATGTGCCCAGGAACTGGGAAATTTTAATTTTGGCCGCGGACAACAGGGAAAATCACCTGAAATAAACGGTGAAAAGGTTACCTTCCGCCTTAATGCCAACTATGCAACCGTTGTTAACCTTTCTGGAAACTGGCTTGATGCCGCACTTCCTATGACCAAGGGACAGAACGGTATATGGGAGATAACCATAGATACTCCATCGCCCGAAATCTATACTTATAATTTTGTGGTTGACGGGGTTGCCGTGAATGATCCCCAGAACTATATGGTCCAGCGTGACGGAACCCGTTACCTGAACATGCTGATGATTCCAGGAGAGAGGACAGAGAACTATTTTGAGGCAAACAAGCGTGGTACTGTTACCTATAAGTGGTATGACAGCAATATCCTTGGTATTAACCGCCGTCTGACCGTTTATACTCCTTACGGCTATGAAAAGAGCGGCAAGAAGTATCCTGTCCTTTACCTGCTCCATGGTGCAGGAGGTGATGAGGAGGCATGGACTTCCATGGGACGTACAGCCCAGATCCTGGATAACCTTATAGAGAAAGGACTGGCCGAACCAATGATTGTTGTAATGCCAAACGGTAATCCAGGCCAGCAGGCAGCCCAGACACTTGGACTTGCTGAGAAACAGATAGACCGTCGTGACCCATCCATGACCGATGCGTATGTAAAGAGCCTGTGTACCGAGGTTGTTCCATTCATAGAAAAGGAATTCCGTGTTATTGCCAAGCCTGAATCACGTGCCATAGCTGGTCTTTCCATGGGTGGTGGACATACTATCACAGCTACCAACCTGTATCCTGCCATGTTTGACTGGGTATGTCCGTTGTCGGCAGCCGGCTCATCTACTGCCGATCAGATAAAGGCTCTCAAGAAGGCAGGCATAAAGCTTTATTTCCTGGCTTGCGGAACCGATGATTTCCTGTGGCAGCAGTCTGTTACGCTGGATCAGACCATGACAGACTGTGGACTTGACCATGTTTTCTACAAATCCGATGGAGGACATGTCTGGGCCAACTGGAGACTGTATCTGAATACGTTTGCACAACTGCTATTCAAGAAGTAAAACAACAATGGCGACCTGAGAGGGTCGCCATTGTTACTTGATGTGGGTTCCTGTTATTTTGCAAACTTGGAAAGATCAAAGATGAGTCCTTCGCCTCCCTGTACGGTAGGCAGTACACCGTTCCATTTCTCTATGAAATCCTCACGTACAATGAATTCGCTGAGTGAGGCCGAAATGGTCTTGTTGTAATATGCTTCGGCATCGGCCTTGATTTTCATGGCTTCGGCTTCGCCCTTTGCCTTTGCTATGGCAATCTGAGCATTGGCCTCGGCTTCGGCAACCTGGTTGCTTGCCTTGAGTGCATTCTGGATAGCCTGGTTCTTTGCCTCGATGGCTGCCGACAATGATGCAGGAGGGGTTATCTGTGATGTGAATTCAGATACTATGAAACCCTCGGAACCAAGTGAGCGGTCCAGCATGGTACGTACCTCCGATTCAAACTTGCCGCGGTTGGCCATGAGTTCGTCCGATGAGTAGGTGTTTGCAGTTATGCGGTATGCATCGTATATGCATGTACGCATGTATCCCTGCTGGATATCGGAAAGCGGCCTGCGGTACTTGTTGAAAACGTATGTGGCCCTGTCACGGTTAAGCTGATAGGCGAGCACCGGATCCATGGTGAACACGGCGGCGTCCTTTGTGGTTACCGTAAAAGGTTCATAATCTACGCGCTGTATAAAGACAGGGTAGGTGAATACGCTGGTAGTGATAGGGTTGTAGAATGTAAAACCGGTTACAGGAGAGGCAAGCAGCTCGCCCTGCTCACTGACAGAGAATTTCTTGAACTTTATACCAACCTCAGAGTTGTCAACCATGGTGCAGCGGACCAGGAAACAACTGGAAAAAATAAACAGTGCAACCACTGTGATTAGAAACTTGTAGATACCTTTCATAACTTGTATGTTTTAAAGCCTTTAATAACAATTCACACGGTTTGTGTCCCGTTATTACGGCAAAGATAGCTATTTTTGCGGATATGATTTCACTGTCGGTTCTTATACCTGTATATAATTGGGATTGCAGTAGCCTGCTTACGGAACTGCATAGCCAGGGACTCAGGCTTGGTCTGCCTTTTGAGATAATCGTAGCAGATGACTGTTCCGACTGTGAATATGGCAATTCCACTACTGCAGGGAGCCTGGAACATTGCCGCTATATACGGCTCGGACAGAACCTTGGGCGTTCCGCAATCCGCAATTATCTTGCCAATGAATCCAGATATGAAAAGCTCCTTTTCATAGACTGCGACATGCAGGTAAGAACAGATACTTTCCTGTATAGCTATATACAGGCGTCAAGGGAGGCCAAGGTGGTCTGCGGCGGGATATGCACCCCTCTGCTTATGCCCCATGGCTGCGAACTTAGATACACGTACGAGAGCAGTGCAGACCGCAGGCGCTCAGCCAGGATCCGCAGCAGGCAGCCTTATCAGCGTTTTACTACCGCATCATTCCTGATAGACAGGAAAGAATTCATGAGAATCAGGTTCAATGAATCAATTGATGGATACGGCTATGAGGATGTGTGTTTTGGCCATGAACTGGAAACCAGGGGAACGGAAATCCTGCACATAGACAATCCTCTGGTCCACATGGGACTGGATGAGAATGCCGTATTCCTGGATAAGACCCTGCAGGCTATCAGAAATGCATATATCCATGCTCCCGGATTAGGTCACAGTTCACGTATTGTAAGCTGCTACAGAAAGGTGTGCAAGTTACATGCCACATGGGTATTCCGTCTTATATGGAGATGGGGCCGGAAGTCCATGGAGAAGAACCTGTTGGGAAAGAAACCTAACCTGAGAGTGTTTGCATTATATAAACTGTGTTATCTTTGCTCTGAATATTGACATTATATATGCAACCACTGGCAGAAAGAATGAGGCCCAGGTCACTCGATGACTATGCCGGACAGAAACATCTGGTCGGCGAGGGGGCTGTGCTGCGCAGGATGATAGACTCCGGCAGGTTGTCTTCCTTTATCCTTTGGGGACCTCCTGGAACAGGTAAGACAACACTGGCACAGATAGTTGCAACCCGTCTGGAACGGCCGTTCAGTACCTTGAGCGCTGTTACAGCAGGCGTAAAGGATGTTCGTGACGTGATTGACCGTGCACGTGCAAACCCTTTGTTCAACACAAAGGGCAGTCCTATACTTTTTATAGATGAGATACACCGTTTCAACAAGGCTCAGCAGGATTCCCTGTTGGGTGCTGTGGAAAGGGGCGATATAACCCTTATAGGTGCCACTACGGAGAATCCTTCCTTTGAGGTAATACGTCCGCTGCTTTCCCGAATGCAGGTTTATGTGCTCAATTCGTTGGATAAGGATGACCTGCTCAATCTGCTGGACCGTGCCATCAGTACAGATGTCATACTCAGGGAAAAAAAGATTACCCTGCAGGAAACTACGGCACTGCTGCGTTTTTCGGGTGGCGATGCCCGCAAACTGCTCAATATCCTGGAACTGGTCATTGAGGCCGAAAACTCCGATGAGATAATAATAACCGATGAAAAGGTAAATGAACGGCTTCAGCAGAACCCTCTTGCCTATGACAAGGATGGCGAGATGCATTATGATATAATATCGGCTTTCATCAAGTCCATCCGTGGCAGTGACCCCGATGCTGCTCTCTACTGGCTTGCACGTATGGTCCAGGCGGGTGAGGACCCGGCATTCATTGCCAGACGTCTTATTATCTCGGCATCGGAGGATGTGGGACTGGCAAATCCCAACGCACTTCTGATAGCAAATGCTGCGTTCGATGCAGTGCAGAAAATAGGTTGGCCTGAGGGACGTATTCCTCTTGCAGAGGCAACGGTCTATCTTGCTACCAGCCCCAAGAGCAATTCGGCATACCTTGGCATAGGTGCTGCGCTCGGTGCCGTGGAGGCTACAGGAAACCTTCCGGTTCCACTCCATCTGCGTAATGCTCCCACCAAACTCATGAAAGAACTGGGATATGGTACCCAGTACAAATATGCCCATGATTATGCGGGACATTTTGTAAATCAGCAGTATCTGCCCGATGAAATCAGTAATTCCCGTTTCTGGGAGGCACAGGATAATGCACAGGAGATAAAAATCAAGGAGCGTATGGATGCGCTCTGGAAGAATAAGTGATGGCTGGACAGTTTGTCAGGTTATTGGCAGTTGCTCTCATGCTGTTGGTTCCCAACTGCGCCGGAGCTCAGTGGTTTGGTAGTCTGGACCACCGGATACGTACGCTTGGCATGACTGTGGCTGGAGACTGGAACAGAATGCCTGTGGTCAATATGAATGCCAATGAGACCATTGAGTTCTATTTTGATGAGATGTCTCACAACTATCACCGATATACGTACAGGATAGAGCACTGCAATGCCGGATGGGAAGCATCGGATATAATAGAATCGGACTACCTGGATGGTTTTAACGGCCAGACTATAGATGATTGGCAGAATTCCCTGAACACTACATTTGACTATACCCACTATTCCCTTACCATTCCTAATGAATATGTAAACCTTAAACTGTCTGGTAATTACCGCATGTCTATCCTGGAGGACGATGTGGAAGTGGCATGGTTCAGGTTCTGCCTGTCCGAGAACAGGGGACTGCTGCAGGCTACGGTAAGCGGCAATACAGATATAGATACACACGGTTCCAACCATCAGTTGGCACCAAAGGTAAACTATTCATCGCTTGGTGTAACAGACCATGTAAGGGAACTGCAGACTGTTATAATGCAGAACGGCCGCTGGGATAATGCAGTGCGCAATCCGCAGCCAACATACGATACCGGAAAGCAACTTACCTATGAGCACTCCCGCCAGCTCATTCTCCCGGCAGGAAATGAGTTCCGGCGCTTTGAGGTTCTGGATATGTATGAGGGCTTTATGAATGTGGACAGGATGGATTACCATGATCCGTACTGGCATGCCTCACTCATAGTGGACCAGCGTTTAAGGTCTTACCGTATGGATTATGATCACAACGGGCGTTTTCTGATAAGGCGTTTACAGGCCGATGACAGTAACATTGAGGCCGATTACATATTTGTACATTTTAGTCTTGACCATGACCTTATACCCGGTGGAAAGATGTATGTAAACGGTTGTTTTACAGGAGGTAACCTATCTGATGGGTATGAGATGGAGTATAACCCGGAACGGAACTGCTATGAGGCTACAATACTGCTCAAGCAGGGTGCATACGATTACCAGTATCTCTGGGTGCCCGATGGATTTCAGACAGGGCAGACACGTCCCATAGAAGGAGACTGGTACGAGACATCAAATGATTATCTTATGTTCCTTTATTTCCGCCAGCGCGGTGCCCGTTATGACCGTCTGGTAAGCACCCTTGCTTTTTGATTTCATAGAATTCTCCACTGGATATTCTGTTGTTTTGTATATGTTGCTATTATTGTGTATAATTGCACAAAGCCAATATATAATGTCTGTTGAATTATGGAATATGGGAATAACCCCTTCAATAATTAACAATTCATATTATTTCCAGATAAATGATAAAAAAATATGTAGTCTGCTTTGTGTTAGTTTTTGTTTGATTTCGTGCTCAACATTAAAGGAAAATTCTCATGAAAGTGTTTTAGAAAAAGTTGAATATATCACGGCTAACGAAGATTTTACGGATTTTTCAGTTAGAGCTGTTTTTTCTACAATTGGCAATAAGTCAGATCGAGAACTTATTGTTGAAAAGCAAATCATGGAGCGTTATGATATTTCTGACACACTTCTGATAATTGTTGAGTCTTATGGCAAAACTTATGGTCAATTCAATTATAAGATAACAAAAAAGTTGACTCGCAAAGATTAATGTGCTTTGCTTTTAAAGACATTTATGAGAACTTCTTTAAACACTTTGGACACTAGTGACATACCATATTGGTTTGATGGTACCTTTAACCGCGGCTACACCGGTCATGAGCATATAGACGAATTGGGCCTTATCAACATCAATGGCCGCATGTACGATCCTCGTCTGGGCCGATTCTATAAAACCGGAATGGTTTCAGATCCTGATAATATAATATCAGTTGGCCCAAATATTATGGATAATAGAAGTTGGTTATGGAAGAATGGACATAATCAATGGTATACACATGCAGGTGATGAAAACGTATGGACTGAAAAATTGTCAGTGAATTACACCCGTGTTAAAACAATAGTTCGTTAGTTTTATAAAAATCATACTGCGGCTCTGACGCCGTAGAACAAAAGTTCTTTGAAATCAGTGTTATTAAATTTCATGTCCGCATGTTTTCCGGACATGGAAATAAATCGCTCCACCATTGCAGCGTTGTGCAGCAGCGTTTTGGTTGAACCCACCGAAAGGTCCATCCCCTGCTGACGTGCAAAAGCCCTGGCAATGTTGACAG
>JAZUFR010000025.1:0-2492 GCA_045640825.1 Bacteroidaceae bacterium | reverse complement strand
AACCTGAACGCCACTGATTGTCAGAGTATCATCCTTGAGAGGATAGAAACCGCACTTGGTACCTGTTGAAGCACCTGTTCCCTTCTGGAATTTATCTGTTCCAGAGTGAACATACACGGTTGTAGGTATAGGACGGTTGCCGGCATTATAATCGTCAACATGAGACCTCCAGTCAGACTGGGCAACAAGTGTAATCTTAGGTTCACGCTCAAATGCGCCAAAATGATAATGCATGGTTATTTCCTCACCCTGGTCTGTACCAATACCAAAGATCTGGATAATCTTGACCTCTACGTCACCAGACAGTGCCTTGGCACCGGCAGGTCTGGTAAGAACAAGAGTCTTGTCATCGCCATCCTTGTATGAAGGAGTCCAGATGTCATTGCCTACGTATGCAATAACCTTCTCAGAACTTGCACCCTTGTTGTCAAGCAGTACCTTGCGTGAGAACTTGAACTCCATCTGATCCACTGGAACAAGGCCAAATGAACCTTCCTCGTAAGGAGCAACCTGCAGTACTGGAGGAAGATCCTTCATTGAGTGAACACCCTTAAAGACATTTGGGTTAGGAGTAGCAATCTCGTTGTAGAAGTTTGGAACAACCTTGCCAGCCTTGATCCATGCGGTATCAAGAGCTCTTGGGAACAGGTTTGATACGCTTGAACCGTTACCTGTGTACTTGAGGGTCAGGTCTGGATCTGATGGGTTTACAAAAGATACAAGTACCTGGTCGTAGTTCTCAAACTCAAATGGGAACTCCTCACCACCTACCTCAAAGTAATCAGTGAATATGTACATGTAACCGTCGCCATGATACTCAGCTGAACGGATAGGCATATCCTCCCATGAATCATCAAGCTTGGGATCCTCTCCCTTCTTGAGGCACCATACCTCAAGGTTATCGCCTGGAACCTCTACAGCTGCAATGTTGGTCTGGGCCTTAGCAGCATCGGCAAGTGCACCAAGGTTGGTCTTGTAACCAAAGTCAACACGCATCTTGTCCTTGTCATACTCGCAACCACCAATCCATGACTTGGTCAGGGAGATGTTATCTACCATGAAGTCTGTTGAGTCTGACTGGAATGACATGCGGAAGAAGAACTTGTCAGGCTGTTTTATGTAAACAAGATCCTGACCGGAGGTATTACCCTCGCTGCCGGCCTTCCATGTCCAATCATCTGACCACCAGTAACCATTGGAGAGCATGTAGTTATCGGCAATGGAGTCATTCAGGTAGTAATCCATGTAAACTACCTTCTCCCACTTGCCGGTAAAGTCCTCCTTGGTATAGGAAATAGCAGTGTTGTACTTGTAGTTGTCGGCATCGCTCTCCAGACCCATGGTGAACTCCTTCTCTGAGTGGAAGTAACCACGGAACAGACCTACATGAAGGCGTGGTGAGAATGCATCGTTGGTTGGTTTGGCCTTTACATAGAAAGTAATACGGTATGAGGTAGTATCCTCAATATCACCCTTGTTAAGACGTACAAAAAGGTTACGACGGTAGTTGTCTGTGTACTTGGTGCTGCTTGAGGCATCTACACCTGGACGGCCACCTGAAATAAAGTGGAATACCTTGTCACCACCATCCTCACCGTATACGGCAAAGGCATCCTTACGGTCCTGGGATTTCTCATCAATAATCTGGTATTCATCCTCACCGTACTTGTTGCTTTCTATATCAGCAGCAGCATCGGTAAGCATTACACCGTTGTAGATAACAATACCTTTCTCGCTTCCCTTGGAAACGGAGTCAGTTCTGATTATAAGGTTGTCATCGCTAAAACGGGCGTCGGACCATGGCTTTGAAAAGGTCTTGTTGCCTTCGTTCTTAACATTGAAATACTCCAGCTGATAAATTGTATCAACAGGGGTAGTCTGCCAAGCCTCCCAGTTCTGTTCAAAATTCTGCTGGAAGATGACCTTGGCATCCTGAGCAGTGCGGGTAGGCTGTGCAATTGCCGGAATGCCTGCAAGGAGCAGTCCTGCAAAGATTAAGTCTCGCTGTTTCATAAATTAATTGTTTATAAATTAAAGGGTTAGTTTAAACTAAATCAATTACTTTACTAAACAGGCAAGTTGGAATATATAAACAAAGAGCGTCTTTAAGCTGGCTGGGCAACATAAAAAGCCAGTCCAGCTGTAAGGTATATTTACAATATCAAGGGCCAAATATACCGACTGCTCATGAAATAAACAAAATTTTTGTGAATTAATTTTCTTTAACGTCTCAGTTTTATAAAAAAGAACCGGCAGCATGCCATTTGCATACTGCCGGTCCAAAGTTATAGGTCAGTAGGGATTACTTTACAAGAACCTTGTCTACTGTAACCTTACCGTTGCTAAGCACTGTCTTGCGGATTACTATCTCGCCAGACTTGGCTGAATCTATCTTCATACCACCAAGGTTGTAGAACTCATAACGTACTGGCTCTGCTACGGCAGCACCTGCAAATGTTATCAGTTCGGCAAGCTTGGACTCCTGATCAGCT
>JAZUFR010000024.1:0-27407 GCA_045640825.1 Bacteroidaceae bacterium | reverse complement strand
CAACAGAAAACAGAAGAAAAATCCGACCAAGACGGCCGGAATGAGATATAAAAAACGTAATTTTGATGAGACGGATGCAGAAAACGGATGGGACCAGTCGCTGCTTCGCTCAAATTGAAAACATTAAACGACAATCCCTACTTATAAAGGAACCTGCGGATGCTTCTCTTTGGAGTGCGCTCAAATGGTTCGGTGCGGATCTCAAGCTTAGAAACCTGAGAGTAAGCAGGAAGCAGTTCGTTGATTGCCTTACGGTCCTCCTCAAGTCTGGCCAGAACCTGTTCCTGGCTAAGGCCTGCAGCCTTTCCTGCATCATAATCAGGAAGTACCAATGCTACGAGCTTGCCCTGACGCTCAACAACCAGAACCTCTGCAACCATAGGTTTGTTTGCATAGAAGTCCTCAATCTCCTCAGGATAGATATTCTGACCAGAAGGGCCAAGAATCATATTCTTGCAACGACCCTTGATGAAAATATTGCCCTGCTTGTCTATTGTACCCATATCACCGGTATGGAACCAGCCTTCTGGATCAATTACATCGCGTGTTGCATTTGGATTCTTATAGTAGCCAAGCATAACATTGTCGCCCTTTACAAGAAGTTCTCCAACATTACCCGGAGCATCGCTGAATACCTCTACGGTACATCCTGGAATAGCTACACCGCATGAGCCTGCCTTATACTGCTCCCAGTCCTGATAAGAAATCAGAGGAGCGCACTCAGTGCTGCCGTAACCCACTGTGTATGGGAACTTGATCTTGCGGAGGATCTTTTCTACATCGGCATTGAGGGCAGCGCCACCCACAATCAGAGAATCCATCTTACCACCAAAAGCACCCACAACCTTGGCACGGATCTTTCCACCAATAATGTTTCTAAGACCAGGAACCGCCATTGCAAATTTCATGAATGGCTTCTCGAGTACTGGCTGTATTTTCTGCTTGATTACCTTTTCTATAACCAGTGGTACGGTAATTACAAGAGTTGGTTTTTCCTCGGCAAAAGCCTCGAACAGGATATTTGGAGAAGGCATCTTTCCAAGGTAGCAGATGCAGCTTCCAAGCAGCAGCTCAAACATGAGCTGGAATGCCAGTCCAAACATGTGAGCCATTGGGAGAATAGATACCACTGTCTCTCCATTTGTAAGTGGCAGATGGCCGCATGCAAACTTAAGGTTCAGCATCATGGCACGGTAAGGAACCATAACGCCCTTAGGATCGCTGGTTGTACCAGATGTATAGTTCAGGACAGCCAGGTCATCGGCTGAATTCTCTGCCTGGTACTGGATATTCTCACGGCTAAATCCGTTTGGATACTTGCTGTCAAACAGTCCGTCAAGATTCTCCATTGCATTGCTCAGTTCCTCAGAACGGCTGGCCTGGAGAGACATATCGTTCAAGAGGATCAGGCCCAGGATATCTGGCATCTCATTGAACTGAACACCTTTTATTACACCATCGCCAGCCATAAGGATACGGGCCTCAGAATGGTTGACCAGAGTATGTATATTGGAAGGCTTGAAATCGTTCAGGATAGGTACTGGTACTGCTCCATAAGTATAAACACCAAAGAAAGCCACACCCCATGCCAGGCTGTTCTTGCCGCACAGAGCCACTTTCTCACCACGCTTTACACCCGATTTCTCCAACAGGATATGAATCCTGGCAATACGTTTTGCAAGCTCAGCATAAGTAATTCTCTCACCCCTGAAATCTGCCAGAGCTACGTTATCCCAATGACGGCGGAAACTGTCCTCGTACATCTTGATAACACTTGTGGCATTCATGTCACAGTCTGGAATCCTATTAATAATTCTTTCCATAAAAATTGTAGGTTTAAACTCACACAAAATTACCTCTTAATAATACTTGACTACCATTATGCTGTATATATGGGTCTTATTGGAATACATAAGTGGCCAAATGCCAGCAAACAGGGCGCCCGGCAATTCGCCACACACCCATTTTTGCAGAATAGCATAATAATTTGTACTTTCGCACAGATTAAAAGCGCATTGTTTTGGAAAAGCTTCCGGAGTACATGTTTACGAGAAAGTTTCTCATGCTTACCGTGTTATTCATCACGGCTTTCTCTGTTGTTTTCCTCATGCTGTATTCACCTTTCTCAACCACCTATTGGTTTACACTCAAGGGAGGATACCAATTATTGGGAACCTTACTCATGTATGCCATAATGATACTGTTCCTAATGTTCAGCAAACTGGTACTGATTGGCATACACGCCCGGCGCAATATAAACTTATGGGGACTGATAGCCTTTTCCCTAACAGAGGTACTCATCCTTACATTGTTCTATGTAGCCATTACCATGCTGGTAAAACAGAACGGAGTAAGTCCCATGCAGATTTTCCCCAAGGCATTCATGTGCATTCTGCTCATACTTGTAATACCTTACATAATAGCATACCAGTTTGGTTATGCCAAGGCACTCAGGTTGCAGTCAGGCAAGCTGCCAGACAATAAACTAGCCGGAACACGCATAGTATCCATCCATGACAACAAGGGCAACATAAAGCTCTCACTCAGGATAATGGACATACTATACGCCGTATCAGAGGATAATTACGTAAAAGTATTCTACGAGAGCGACGGCACTGTCCACAACACCATGATCCGCGCCACGGCAAAGACCATAGAAGAAGACCTGGAAGGAAGTATAACCCGATGCCACAGATCATACATGGTAAACATAGCCAGGGTCCGATTCTTTAACAATGACCGCGATAACCTCTACGTCATCCTGGACCAGGATGGAATCAACCCCATCCCTGTTTCCCGCTCCTATCGCGACACCATATCATCTCTCCTCTCAAAATAGAACGATAGTTCCACCCAGCCGGAGGCTGGCAAGCGAAGCGCGTTTCCGAAAGGAAACTAAAAAATATTCATTTTTTTTTGCCCTGAAAAGGGACAAAAGTGGAACGATAGTTCCACCCAGCCGGAGGCTGGCAAGCGAAGCGCGTTTCCGGGAGGAAACTAAAAAACATTCATTTTTTTTGTCCTGATAAGGGACAAAAAAAAATGAATTCACTCTCGTGAACTCAGTTTTTTCAATTTCCTCCGCAGGGACATTTTCCCTTTGGAGTGGGCCTTGCAATTTATCACAAATTCTGGGGTCCGAACCTAATTACTAACCTAATTACTAACCAATTAATGCTTATGAGAATTATCCTTTGTTTTCGACCGCAAAGGTCGGTGTTTTTTCAATACGATGTCATTTAAAATATTAAAAAATCACCAAAACAAAGTTAACCTCACAAGCATTGATTTATTAAGCTAATTAGTTGATAAACAGCAACTCACGATACTTTGGCAATGGCCAAGCATCATTATCCACTACAACCTCAAGCTTATCTACCAATTTCCTGATGGAAAGCAGTGAATCCGATATCTCCTGATAAGCACATGCCTTGTGGTACTCATCGGCTATGATGTTAGCTTTTTTCCTTGCCTCTATCATATCATTGACCATACGTGTAATATCTGCTGTAAGCGACGATATCTTGCGCACGGTATCAATCTCTGGAGCACACTGTGCCTCATACTCAGTTGGGAACAGTTCCTTGGTAAGTGATATGGTCTTGAGAAGCGATGTCTTATAGGCCAGCGCAGCAGGAATAATGTGATTGATTGCCATCCTTCCCATAACACGGGCTTCTATCTGCACCTTCTTGGTGTAAGTATCCCACTTTACTTCATTACGAGCCTCAAGTTCCTTACGGGTATAAACCCCAGTACGTTCAAACATCTCTACAGAGTTGTCATCAAGGAATGCATTGATCATCTCCGGAATGCGTTTCTCTGTATCAAGTCCCCTGCGTGCAGCTTCCTCCTGCCATTCGCTGGAGTATCCGTTTCCATCAAAACAAACCACGTCAATTACAGACCTGATTATAGGCTTGAGCGCGTCCATTATTGCAGTGTTCACAGCCTTGCCAGCCTGCATTTCCTTATCCACAGCAGCCTTGAACTCAACCAGCTGGTCGGCAACGGCAGCATTAAGGGCTGCCATGGCACCGCCACAGTTAGCACTGGATCCCACTGCACGGAACTCAAAACGGTTACCTGTAAATGCAAATGGAGAAGTACGGTTACGGTCTGTGTTATCTACAAATATCTCAGGAATCTCTACCAGTCCTATAGACTTGCCCTTTTTACCGGCTATCTCAATTGGAGTATCGCTGGGTACGTCCAGCAACTTGCGCAGGACATTTGTCATTGTCTTGCCAAGGAAGGCCGATATTATTGTAGGAGGAGCCTCGTTTGCACCCAGACGCGGAGCATTTGTGGCACTTGCAATGGTAGCCTTGAGTACTGCATTGTGTTTCTGGACAGCTGCCAGCACATTCACAAAGAATGTAACAAACTGCAGATTGCCTGCGGCATCCTTGCCCGGAGCAAGAAGCTGCACTCCGGTATCGGTCCCAAGTGACCAGTTATTATGCTTACCTGAACCATTTATTCCAGCAAATGGTTTTTCGTGCAGGAGTAGCACAAAACCATGCTTGCGGGCCATACGGTTCATTACGTTTATCATTATCTGATTCTGGTCATTTGCCAGGTTTGTTTCGCCATAGATAGGTGCCATCTCAAACTGATTTGGGGCAACCTCATTGTGACGTGTCTTGAGAGGAATACCCAGACGGTATCCGGCTATCTCAACATCGCGCATGAAAGCCATCACCCTGGATGGTATGGCGCCAAAATAGTGGTCATCAAGCTGCTGGCTCTTGGAAGACTCATGGCCAAAAAGCGTACGGCCGGTAAGCATAAGATCAGGACGTGCTGCATACAGGTCCTCATCTACAAGGAAATACTCCTGTTCCCAGCCCAGATAGCCAATTACCTTCTTTACATTAGGGTCAAACAGCTGACAGATAGGAACCGCAGCATCGCTTACGGCCTTGAGTGAGCGTTTAAGAGGGGTCTTGTAATCCAGGGCTTCTCCAGTATAGGATATGAACAGGGATGGTATGCACAGGGTATCGTCCTGGATAAACACAGGCGATGTAGGATCCCATGCGGTATAGCCTCGGGCCTCAAAGGTGGCACGTATTCCACCGTTTGGGAACGATGATGCATCGGGCTCCTGCTGGACAAGCGAACTGCCGTCAAATTTCTCTATCATGCCACCCTTGTGGTCATAATCCATGAATGAGTCATGTTTCTCGGCTGTTCCCTCGGTGAGAGGCTGGAACCAGTGCGACACATGGGTTACGCCATGTTCCAGAGCCCAGTTTTTCATACCCTGAGCAACCTTGTCGGCAATCTTGCGTTCCAGGGCATGACCGTTGTCAATGCAGTCAACGAGCGCATTGAATGTATCCGGCTCCAGATACTGGCGCATCCTGTCGCGGTTAAATACAAGTTCTCCAAAATAATCGGACTGCTTGCCTGCAATATCCTCAACCGGTACAGCTTTCTTTTTAAAAGCCTCCTGAACTACATCAAATCTGAGTTTTCCCATCTCTATTTTTATTCTGCCGCAAAATTATCAAAATTAATTGTAAGTTTGCAGTTACACTTGTAACAGAAGATCGAAACCATTAACCATATAAACATTATGAGAAGTTTAAGACCTATCATTGCGGCCGCTCTTATTCCACTGCTGGCCGTATCTTGCAAGACCAATAGTTCTGAATGCACCAATGCATGCCAGGTGGACCGTGACAATGTAATTATAGACGTTCCACGCGGCGAGCAGGCTCCTCCCGCCAATCCAGGCCAGAGAAATTTTGGAGGAATGATTCCTCAGGGCGGTCAGGCTAACCGTCCGCGCCCACAGCGTCCTGCTCAGCCAGCTCAGCGTCCTGCACCTCAGGTACGCACCGTATCCTTGAAGGAGCTCTCCATGAGCGACCCGTTCATTTACCCAGACCCAGAAACAAAGACCTACTGGCTTACCAGTACCGGCGGTTCACTCTACAAGAGCACAGACCTGGAGATGTGGACAGGACCATATAATGTGATTGACCTTTCAGGCACATGGATGCAGGGTAACTTTGTAGCAGCTGCCGAGATCCACAAGTTTAACGGAAAGTTCTACTATGCAGGTACATGGAACAACCATGGAGTCTGCATTGAGCAGGTTCCACGCCGTTACAACGTGCCACTCAACCAGACCCAGCTGCTGGTATCGGACAAGATTGACGGCCCATATCTGCCACTTGTAAAGGATTCTACATTCTGCCTTGGTCCTACAACATGGGATATCATAGACGGTACCCTCTACGAGGAGAACGATACCGTATATATGGTATTTGTTCATGAGTGGACTCAGATAATTGACGGTACAATGGCATACATGCCTCTCTCCAAGGACCTTACACACCGTACTGCCGAGCCTACCACTATCTTCCGCGCATCGGAGGCTGCATGGAGCAAGGAGATGAATTCAATCGGCGAGGCCACATTCGGCCTCAGGATGCCAGGTTGGGTTACAGACGGACCTCAGATGTTCCGCACCCAGACAGGCCGTCTGGGCATGCTCTGGTCAAGCTGGGGTGATAACCGCTATGCTCAGGGTATTGCATGGTCAACCAGCGGAAGCATAAAGGGCCCGTGGATCCAGGAGGAGCAGTACTTTAAGGGCGACAACTCCGGTCACGGTATGCTGTTCCGCACCTTTGAGGGCCAGCTGCTCTATTCTGTACACCACACAGAGGGCAACGGAGGACGCAAGCCTGAAATCTGGACCGTGGATGACAGCGGCGATAACCTGATTCTTGGTAAAAGAATACATTGATTATACAAAACAGGCACATATTCTGTAGCCTGACTTAAAATTTGAACGCAAACCGTGGGTGCTATGCCCGCGGTTTGTCGTATCTTTGCCTACTGAACACAAAATTAAGAAGATGAAAATCTCCAATCGCGCAGAAATAATGCCAAGCTCGCCTATCCGCAAGCTTACCCCCTACGCCCAGGCAGCAAAGGCCCAGGGTGTAAAGATATACCACCTCAACATAGGTCAGCCGGATCTCCCTACCCCACAGGTAGGACTGGATGCCCTTAAGACCATTGACCGTACCATCCTGGAATATTCTCCATCTCAGGGTTACCTGAGCCTGCGTGAGAAACTGTGCGATTACTACGAGCAGTACCAGATTAAATTCAATCCCGATGACATTATAGTTACATGCGGCGGATCAGAGGCTGTACTGTTTGCATTCATGACATGCCTGAATCCTGGCGACGAGATTATTGTTCCGGAGCCGGCTTACGCCAACTATATGGCTTTTGCCGTTTCGGCCGGAGCTGTCATAAAGCCAATAGTATCGTCCATAGATGACGGTTTTGCCCTTCCTCCTGTAGAAAAGTTTGAGGAGCTTATAACCGAGCGCACCAAGGGAATACTCATCTGTAACCCCAATAACCCTACCGGATACCTTTACACCATGAAGGAGATGCTCCAGCTCAGGGATCTGGTCAAGAAATATGACCTGTATCTTTTCTCCGATGAGGTATACCGTGAGTTTATTTACACCGGTTCTCCTTACATATCGGCCTGCCACCTGGAAGGCATAGAGGATCACGTTATCCTGATAGACTCCGTATCCAAGAGATATTCAGAATGCGGTATAAGGATAGGTGCCATTGCCACCAAGAACAAGACCGTACGCGATGCAGTCATGAAATTCTGCCAGGCACGTCTTAGCCCACCACTCATTGGACAGATTGTGGCAGAGGCTTCCATATCGGCCCCACGTGAATACATGACAGCCACATACGACGAGTATATAGCACGCCGTAAATGCCTTATAGACGGACTCAACAGGATTCCTGGAGTATATTCTCCTATCCCTATGGGCGCTTTCTACACCACAGCCAGACTCCCAATAGATGACTGCGAGAAATTCTGCAAGTGGTGTCTTACTGATTTCCGCCGTGACGGCAAGACCATCATGATGGCCCCAGGTACCGGATTCTACTCCGACCCAGAGATGGGACGCAACGAGGTTAGACTTGCCTATGTACTTAACATAGAGGACCTTAAGGACGCGCTCAAGCTCCTGGCCGAGGCTCTCAGTGAATACAACAGCCTGTCTGCCAAATGAGAACCAGACTGACCGCTCTGTTATTAGCTATCTTTCTTGCACTGCCTGTCATGGCTGTTGCGCCCAAGAGAGAGTTCCGCGGTGCGTGGATACAGGCGGTCAACCACCAGTTTGAGGGTATTCCAACAGCTCAGCTCAAGCCCGAGCTCAAGCGCCAGCTAGACTCCCTGCAGGTCTGCGGCATAAATGCCATACTGTTCCAGGTACGTGTAGAGGCCGATGCCCTGTACAAGTCTGAACTGGAGCCTTGGAGCGCTTTCCTGACAGGTTTTCAGGGTGAGGCTCCCGATGAAGACTGGGATCCGTTGCAGTTCATGATTGAGGAATGCCACAAGCGCGGCATGGAACTGCATGCATGGATCAATCCGTTCCGTGCCAAGACCAAGCCCACTACAAAGTTTGCCCCCAACCATCAGATTACGCTCCATCCCGAAAGGATAATCAAATACGGAGACCTGTCCCTATTTGACCCGGCTCTCAAGGAAAACCGGGATTGGATATGCCAGGTATCGGCAGATATTGTAACCCGTTATGATATAGACGGATTCCATATAGACGATTACTTTTACCCCTACCCCGAGGGCAACCTCAAGTTCAACGATGATGCATCGTTCCGCAAGGACCCACGTGGATTCAAGAACCGCGATGACTGGCGCAGGGATAATGTAAACCTGTTTATAGAACAGCTCTACCATACCGTAAAGGACCTTAAGCCATGGGTTAAGTTTGGTATATCTCCATTTGGAATTTACCGTAACCAATCCGACCAGTACCCAGAGGGTAGCCAAACCACTGGACTGGAGAACTACAGTGGTCTCTATGCCGACGTACTCTACTGGATTGAGCGTGGATGGATGGATTACTGCATACCGCAGACTTACTGGAACACTGGTACCAAGGCTGCCGATTATGCCATACTGGCCAGGTGGTGGTCTGAGCACGCTGGAGGATGCCTTATGTACCTTGGACAGGATGTGGAGCGCACCGTTACCGGCAAGGATCCCAATCACCCCGAAAGCAACCAGCAAAGGCATAAGCTCAACCTTGAGAGAATAATGCCCGGACTTCAGGGCAACTGTTTCTGGCCAGCCAAGTCTGTTGTAGATAATCCGGACCGATACAGCACCATCCTGGCCCATGAGTACTATGCAACACCCGCCCTGCAGCCTGTTGCCGACTACATGCCGCACAACACACCGGGAAAGGTGCGCAAGCTCATGCCTGTCCAGACAATAGATGGTCCGGTATTATTCTGGACTGCCCCACATGCACGCAAGGAACTTGACCGCGCAATACAGTATGTGGTTTACCGTTTTGAGAAAGGACAGGAAATAAACATTGATGATCCCCAGCACATAGTGGCCATTACACGCCGCACATTCCTTAACCTTCCATACCGCGACGGAACCAGCCAGTACACCTATGTGGTAACTGCTCTCAACCGCATCCAGAGAGAGTCTGCTCCCGTAAAGTGCAAGGTTAATCTCTGATTATCCGGTCTGTCTGTGGCATGCTTACGCAAGCCATTTTTTTACACCAGAGAGTAGAAAACACCGCCAAACAATCCTGCCAGGAGTATCATTTTTATAGGACCCACTTTCCAGAAGTAGGTGGCACAGAATGCCAGGACAAACAGTCCTATACTTACAAAGAACTGCAGGCGGTCCGTTTGGAATGAGCCCAGGTTCTCCTGATTGAGCAAGAGCAGCACTGCTGCCGCCAGCATGCCCACAACAACCGGACGCATCCAGGTCAGCACGGTCTGAACAGAAATATGGTTCTTGTAGCGCATAAAGAATGCGCTCACAAGGAGCATGAGAATAAACGATGGCAGCATAACAGAGAACGATGCCAGCAATGATCCCAATACGGCTTGGGACTGGGATAGTCCGGCATTGGCTATAGACTTGAATCCCACATACGTGGCAGAGTTTATACCTATGGGACCAGGAGTCATTTGGCTTACCGCCACAATATCGGTAAACTCCGGATTGGAAATCCAGGCATTCTTCTCTACCACCTCATTCTGTATGAGCGACAGCATGCCGTAGCCTCCTCCAAATCCAAACAGGCCTATCTTGAAAAAAGTCCAGAACAGTTTGAGCCAGATCATCCCGCTTTCCTTATTTTAAGTAAGTAATAAAGTACTGCACCCGTTATGGTTGCAAATATCACCCATACGGGCGATACACCCAGTCCCCATATAATCAAGGCTGTAGCTATGGGCACCCAAACAGTATAACGGTTAAGGGCAGCCGTACGGGCCAGTTTGATTGTAGGGGTAAGGATCAGGGCTATTACAGCCGGGCGTATACCCTTGAACACATTGTTTACAATGGGATTATCACGGAACTGGCCAAAGAACAGAGCTATCAGAAGGATAATAATGATAGATGGCAATACCGTGCCCAGGGCACACACTATACTGCCCACGGACTTGCGCATCCTATAACCTATGAATATAGATATGTTTACAGCAAACACTCCCGGTGCCGACTGTGCTATGGAGAGCAGGTCCAGAAAATCCTCACGGCTTATCCAGCCGTTTTTCTCAACCACCTCACGTTCTATAAGGGGTATCATAGCATAACCTCCTCCAAGAGTGAACAGTCCAATCTTGAAGAAGGTTATGAATAGGATGTGCAACATAGAGATTACTTATGAGCCTCAACCCACTTACGGGCATTTACAAATGCCTCTACCCACGGAGTAATCTGGTCATCCCTGCGGTCTGATGGATAGAATCCGCACTGCCATGGGAATATGGCGCGCTCAGGATGCGGCATCATGGCTACATGACGGCCATCGGCACTGGCAATACCTGCCACGTTGTAATCACTGCCGTTAGGATTTGCAGGGTAGTCTGCATAAGTATACTTGGCTATAACATTGTACTTTTCCTCAGGGTAAGGCAGTGAGAACTTGCCCTCTCCGTGAGCAACCCATACGCCAAGACGTGAGCCCGACAGGCTCTTGAACATTACGCTCTCGTTCTGAGGAATGCTCAGGCCAAGGAATGAAGACTCAAACTTATGTGAATCATTATGCAGCATGTGGCTCTTCTTCTCATAATCCGGGTTAATGAGTCCCAGTTCTATCATGAGCTGGCAACCGTTACAGATACCCAGTGATAGAGTGTCCTTGCGTGCATAGTAGCGGTCCAGGGTTTCCTTGGCCTTGGGGTTGAACAGGAATGCACCGGCCCATCCCTTGGCAGAACCAAGAACATCGGAGTTGGAGAATCCGCCGCAGTACACAATCATATTGATATCGTCAAGGGTTTCGCGTCCGCTAACCAGATCGGTCATGGTAACATCCTTGACGTCAAATCCAGCCAGCCACAGGGTATATGCCATCTCACGCTCGCCATTGGTACCCTTTTCACGTATAATGGCAGCCTTGATACCACTTGGAGTCCTGCGGTCCGGATCAAGTCCAAACTGAGAGAGCTTACCGGTAAAGTTGTAAGGGAGCTTTATGTTCAATGGCAGGTCAGCATAGTTCTCATAACGCTTCTTGGCGCATCCGTTCATGGACTGCTTGCAGTCAAGCAGGTAAGAAGTCTTGAACCAGAGATCACGCATTGCGTCTATATCTATGGTAAGTTCTTTCTTGTTGTTACGGATGTAAACCGTACGGTTGTCACTTGGACGGCCAATTACGGCATAACCTACACCAGCCTCATCGAGTATTGTACCAACTGCATCAAGCTTCTTGGATTCAACCTGAAGCACAACACCAGGATTCTCTGCAAAGAGTATCTTTACAAGGTCATTACCCTGGAGCTTGTCAAGGGTAACCTCAAGACCTCCGGCTACATTTGCAAAGCACATCTCCAGGAGAGTAACCAGCAGACCACCGGCCGAAATATCGTGACCGGCAAGAATGAATCTCTTCTCTACCAGTTTCTGGACTGCATCAAATGCATCGGCAAAGTACTCTGCATTCTTTACGGTAGGAACGTCACTGCCAATCTTGCCAAGAACCTGGGCAAAGGCAGAGCCGCCAAGCTTCTGTGCATCAAAACTAAAGTCTATATGGAGCAGCACGCTGTCCTTGCGGTCGGCAAGAACCGGGCTTACAACCTTCTTTATGTCCGATACCTGACCACCTGAGGTAACTATTACGGTACCCGGGCTGATTACCTTGTCGCCATTTGGATATTTCTGGGTCATGGACAGGGAGTCCTTTCCGGTTGGAACATTTATTCCAAGTTCCTGACAGAAATCAGACAGGGCCTTTACACCCTTGTACAGACGAGTATCCTCACCCTTCTGTGAACGGCAAGGCCACATCCAGTTAGCCGACAGCGAAACTGTCTTGAGACCCTCGGTGAGAGGTGCAAATACTATGTTGGTGAGTGATTCTGCTACAGAGAGTACGGAACCGGCAGCAGGATCGGCAAGACCGGCCTGGGGAGCATGTCCTATTGCGGTTGCAATACCCTGCTGGCCACGATAGTCAAGGGCAACCACACCACAGTCGGAGAGCGGCAGCTGCAGCTCACCCTGGCACTGCTGACGTGCAATCTTACCTGTTACAGAACGGTCAACCTTGTTGGTAAGCCAGTCCTTGCAGGCTACAGCCTCAAGCTGAAGCACATCCTTAAGGTAATCCTGAATCTTGTTTTCCGAGTACTCTGCATTCTCATACTTGCGTTCTACTGTTTCATCAACCATATAGGTCTTGGGTGATGAGCCGAACATCTGGCTTACTGCCAGGTCAAACGGACGTACGCCATCGGCCTGCTGGAAAGCAAAACGGGCATCGCCTGTAGTCTCGCCTACAACGTACATAGGCGCACGCTCACGCTCAGCAATTTTCTGAACATGTTCAATATGGGCCTGGTCAATGAGAAGACCCATGCGCTCCTGAGACTCATTTGCAATTATCTCCTTTGATGACAGGGTCTTGTCGCCAACTGGCAGTTTGGACATATCTATAAGTCCACCGCACTCCTCAACAAGCTCAGAGAGACAGTTTACATGACCGGCAGAACCGTGGTCATGGATAGAAACTATAGGATTGGTGTCTTCCTCGCAGAGAGCACGTGTAACATTGTATGCACGTTTCTGCATCTCTGCATTGGCACGCTGTACAGCATTAAGTTCAATACCGCTGGAATAACGTCCGGTCTCTACCGATGATACAGAACCGCCGCCAAGACCTATACGATAGTTGTCTCCTCCAAGAACCACAATCTTGTTACCCTTGCTGGGTTCACCCTTAAGGCAGTCACGCTTGGTACCATAGCCCACGCCACCTGCCATCATGATTACCTTGTCATAGCCATACTGCTCGCCGTTCTCCTCATGCTCAAAAGTAAGCAGTGAACCGCAGATCAGAGGCTGGCCGAACTTGTTACCAAAGTCCGATGCACCGTTAGATGCCTTAATGAGAATCTGCTCAGGGGTCTGATATAGCCACTTACGCTCCTTCATGCTCTTCTCCCAGGTACGTTTTTCATCGTTGCGGGGATAGGATGTCATGTACACAGCTGTACCGGCAATAGGCCATGAACCGGTACCACCACCCATACGGTCGCGGATCTCTCCACCGGTACCGGTAGATGCACCGTTGAACGGCTCTACCGTAGTTGGGAAGTTATGGGTCTCTGCCTTGAGTGAGATAACGGTCTCAATGTTCTTTATTACAAACCAGTCTGATGTTGAGTGATCTGCCGGAGCAAACTGTTCAACTACCGGACCCTGTGCAAAAGCTACGTTATCCTTATAGGCCGAAAGAATCTGATTTGGGTTTTCCTGGGTAGTTTTCTTGATCATCTGGAACAGGGATGACTCCATCTCCTGTCCATCAATGATGAACTTACCTCCAAAAATCTTATGACGGCAGTGCTCCGAATTGATCTGGGCAAAACCAAACACCTCACTGTCCGTGAGCTTGCGGCCAATCTCTGCCTCCACCTTATGCAGGTAATCTATCTCCTCCTTGGAAAGAGCCAGACCCTCCTGCTCATTATAGCTGTCAAGGTCCTCAATAAAGAGGATTGGCTGTGGTTTTATATCTACAGTAAATATTTTCTGGTCCAGGCCGTTATACAGGCGCTGGAGCATTGGATCATGCTCTGCATCGGCATCCTTTGCAGGGAAATACTCCTCTATGCGGACTATGCCCTTAAGACCCATGTTCTGGGTAATTTCAACTGCATTGGTACTCCATGGAGTAATCATTTCACGGCGTGGTCCAACAAACCAGCCTTGCAATGATTCCAACTCCAGATAAGTGGCATCGCCATACAGCCAGCTCAGTTTCTTGATATCCTGATCTGACGGTTTTGAAACAGTCTCAGTGGCAACTACTGTGCCCGATGGGTTCTTAAAGAAGATAATCATTTTAAGTTCTTGAATTTGGGTTTGCAAAGGTAACCTTAAATAATAATAAAATGGGTATTTTTGCAAACCCAATTATCAACATTTCAAACAAAGAGAGTGGAGAGCCAAGGAAAAATCAGCATACGCGGAGCCAAGGTCAATAACCTGAAGGATGTAAACGTGGACATACCGCGTGACAAATTTGTGGTTATCACCGGATTATCGGGCTCCGGAAAGTCATCATTAGCCTTTGATACACTGTATGCCGAGGGACAGCGCAGGTATGTGGAATCACTTTCCGCATACGCACGCCAGTTCCTGGGGCGCATGAAAAAACCCGAATGTGACTACATAGAAGGACTGCCTCCCACCATAGCCATAAGCCAGCGTTCCGGTAACCGCAACCCGCGTTCCACCGTGGGAACACAGACAGAGATCTATGAGTATCTCAAACTGCTGTTTGCAAGAGTTGGCCGCACCATATCGCCTGTGAGCGGACAGGAAGTACGCAAGCACAGTGTGAACGACGTAGTTGAATGCGTCCTGGCCCTGCCTTCCGGCACCAGGTTCACGGTTCTCTCCCCCATGCCCATACGCAGCGGACGCAACCTGGAGGAGCAGTTGCGTACATCGCTCAAGGAAGGTTTTTCACGTATAGACAGCAATGGCAGCATGATACGTATAGACGACCTTCTCTCCGACAAGGCCCAGCTGGAAGAGCTGTCGGCAAACACTGGCTCCGTATCGCTGCTCATTGACCGCCTGTCGGCCGATAACAGCAAGGAAACCATAAGCCGCCTTACAGACTCCGTAGAGACTGCCTTTTTTGAGGGAGGCGGTCAGTGCATGATACGTGTATATGACTCCAAGGAGACAACCCTGCATACATTCAGTAACCGTTTTGAGGCCGATGGAATAAAGTTCGAGGAGCCTACCGAGAACCTGTTCTCTTTCAATTCGCCTGTCGGTGCATGCCAGAGATGCGAGGGATTTGGACGCATTATAGGAATAGACGAATCCCTGGTCATACCCAACCGCACCCTCAGTGTGTATGACGGAGCTGTGGTATGCTGGCGTGGCGATAAGATGAACGAGTGGAAAGACTGGTTCATACTCAATGCCCAGCAGTATGGTTTCCCTATCTTTACCCCGTATTTTGAACTCACCCAGGAGCAGAAAGACTACCTGTGGCATGGCACTGGCAAACAGGACGAGGCCTGCATAGACAACTTCTTTAGTTTTCTGGAAAAGAACCAGTACAAGATACAGTACAGGGTAATGCTGGCCCGATACCGTGGCAAGACCACATGTCCGGACTGCCAGGGCAAGAGACTCCGCAAGGAAGCCGGATATGTAAAAGTAGGTGGTCGTTCCATTACCGAACTGGTGGACCTTCCAATATCCGAGCTCAAGAAGTTCTTTGATAACCTGGTACTCACAGGGGCCGATGAACTGGCCGCCAGGCGTATTCTGATAGAGATAAACAGCCGTATAAGCTTTATGCTTCAGGTAGGACTTGACTACCTTACGCTCAACCGCCCCAGTTCCACACTGTCCGGAGGAGAAAGCCAGAGAATAAACCTTGTTACATCCCTGGGAAGCAGCCTTATGGGTTCTCTCTATGTACTCGATGAGCCCAGCATAGGACTTCACAGCCGCGATACTGACAAACTCATAGGAGTATTGAGACAGTTGCAGCAGGTAGGCAATACCGTTGTTGTAGTTGAGCATGATGAGGAGATCATCAGGGCATCGGACTACATTGTGGATGTAGGCCCAGAGGCCGGACGTGGTGGCGGACGGATAATCTATCAGGGTCCTACAGACAACCTTGACAGCAAGACAGACAGCTGGACAGTAAAATACCTTACCGGCCAGGAAAAGATATCCGTTCCACAGTCACGCAGACACTGGAACAATTATATCATGGTACGCGGTGCCAGACAGAATAACCTTAATGGCATAGATGTAAAATTCCCACTGAACGCCATGACCGTTGTAACAGGAGTGAGCGGAAGCGGTAAATCCACCCTGGTAAGGGATGTGCTGTACCACCACCTCAAGAACCTGTATGGAGAAGCATCGGAACGTCCGGGCGAATGCCTTGGCATAGAAGGAAACACCGGAATGATAACCGATGTAGAATTTGTAGACCAGGATCCTATAGGCAAGACCACGCGTTCAAATCCAGTCACTTATGTAAAGGCATACGACGAGATACGAAAGCTGTTTGCAGACCAGCCGCTGGCGCACCAGATGGGTTACAGGCCCACGCATTTCTCTTTCAATTCCGAGGGCGGACGCTGCGAGGAATGTAAGGGAGAGGGTATTGTTACCGTTTCCATGCAGTTTATGTCTGACCTGCAGATGGAATGCGAGAGCTGCCACGGCCGACGGTTCAAGAAAGACGTCCTGGACGTAACCTACCGTGACAAGAATATCTGGGATATTCTGGATATGACCGTCAATCAGGCCATAGAGTTCTTCTCTCAGGATACCAATGCCGAACGCCGCATAGTCCACAAGCTGGAGCCGCTCAGGCAAGTAGGACTGGGCTATGTAAAGCTTGGACAATCCTCCTCCACCCTTTCCGGTGGTGAGAGCCAGCGCGTAAAACTGGCATATTTCCTCAGTCAGGAAAAAGCCCAGCCAACCTTATTTATATTTGACGAGCCTACTACCGGTCTTCACTTCCACGATATCCGCAAACTGCTCGATGCATTTGATGCACTCATAAACCGCGGGCACACCGTAATCATAATTGAACATAACATGGATGTAATAAAGTGTGCAGACCATGTAATAGACCTTGGTCCCGAAGGTGGAAGTCATGGTGGCAACCTGGTAGTGTGCGGTACGCCTGAGCAGGTTGCAGACTGTCCGGAGTCCCTTACCGGCCAGTACCTCAAGGCTAAACTCAAGTAAAACAACAAAAACAGATTATATGACCCAAAAGAAAAAAGGCAGGATTAAAACAGAATATGACAGTTTCAAGCAGTTCCTAAAAAAGGATATCTGGTCATTCGACATGAATCACACCGGTCCTATTAGGAGAGCCATTGGCAATACTGTCAAGGTAGTGGCCATTGCCATACGCACCTTTCTGGATGACAAGGTCATGACAAAGGCAGCAGCACTCACCTACTCCACCCTGTTTGCAATAGTGCCAATCCTGGCCCTGATTTTTGCAATTGCCCGTGGATTTGGTTTTGAGAAGATTGTAACCAATCTGCTGGAGAATGGTATAATGAGTCAGAATGACACCGTAGAAACTATCATGAAATTCATAGACAGCTACCTGCAATATGCCAGCAGCGGTGCATTCATTGGAATAGGCCTGCTGTTCCTGCTATTCTCCGTTTACTCCCTGGCCGATGGAATTGAGACAAACCTCAACTCTATATGGCATGTCAAGCAGTCACGTGGAATGGGACGCAAGATCACAGACTATTTTTCCCTGTTGCTGCTTATTCCAATCGGCATTATCTGTCTGAGCGGTCTTTCTGTACTCACATCTTCCATCCTTAGCCGCATGAATGGTTTCCAGTTGCTGGGATGGTTCTCTCAGTTCCTTGTCCATGCACTGCCCTATCTGGTTGCCGGTTTTATACTTACTGGATTCTACATGTTCATGCCCAACACCAAGGTACAGTTCAAGTACGCACTGATACCGGGTTTCATAGCAGGCTGCCTGTTCCAGTTACTCCAGAACCTGTATTTCCATGGCCAGTTAACCCTTTCCAGTTACAACGCCATTTACGGAGGTTTTGCAGCACTCCCGCTCTTCCTGTTCTGGTGTAACATATCCTGGTCAATAATTCTGTTTGGCTGTGAAATGGCATACGTAAGCCAGAACAACGATAACTTTAACTACTTTAAGGAACCAGACAAGATAAGCCGCAAGCATGTGGATTATTACTGTCTCATGGTTATGTCATGTATCTGCAAGAGATTCAACAGACATGAGCAGCCATTTACCAGAAAGCAGATTGCCCAGGAACTTGAGGTACCACTGCGATATGTAATATCGGCCCTCGACACCCTGCTTGAATCGGGATTGATTGAGACTGTGCTGAGCAACCAGGATATGGCTCCGGCATACGTTCCAGCCACAGACACCCAGTCCCTGACGGTTATAAAGGTTATAGCCGCCATCAACACAAGTGGATACTGTGATCAGGACCATGCCATGAACAGCCAGATCCGCGACTCACTTCTAAAGATTGAGAGTGCACGCAGCAGTCTTTCCGGTGACATCTGGAATACACCGGTAGCCGAGCTGTAAGCCATATACGTAAACAAAAAAACAGGAGCCAGTAAGACTGACTCCTGTTTTTTGTTCCTATTCTGATCAGATGCCCAGCTTCTTACGGATATCCTTTGGAATGGCATTCTTGTTAACCATGAAATCCATGAGCTTGGCAAGGATAAAGTTCTTTGACATGTACCATGTACCATTATAGTCACCGGTAACACCCCATGAGTTCTTTACCATGTAGTACTCACGGCCAGTCTGATCCTTGGCTATACCATAGATCAGCATGCCATGGTCATCGGTAAGTGTCCAGTTGTCATACTCCTCCTGACGCTTTTCCTGACTGACCTCCGATTCCACCAGGTTTACACCAAGGCTACGGATCTTGCTCATCTTCTCGGCAGCAGTCAGCTTAAGCCAATGAGCCATGTCTGAACCTGTCTGATCTGAGTTCTCTGTATCATACAGAAGTGCCAGTCCCTGACGTGTAAAACCGTCCTCACTTACATCGCCGCCCCAAGCAATGGTATAACCCTGCTCAATTGCATTGTCAATGATCTTGGCAACCTCCTCTATAGGAAGATTGTACGAACCTGGCTGACGCCAGTTATCCTGAACCTCAACAGCAAATGATGTGTAGAATGGATGATGTGTAAATGAAGTAACGGTTACATAATCATCAAAATCAAGTCCAAGACTCTTGGCAAAGGTCATTGGGGTGTATTTCTTACCCTCGTATGTAAACTCCTCCGGGCACTTGCCAAGATATGCATCAAGAATACCCTGAAGACCATTCTTCCAGGCTGGATTCAGAGTTTTTGCCGTAGAATGGGATACTGCATCCACATAAGGCTCCATAACCTCAAAGAACTGGTTAAAGTTGTTCAGTGTATCACCGTACATGGTACCGGGCAGCGGCATTGCATCTTCCGGGCAGATGCCATAGGTCTGAAGTACATAAAGAACATCGTAAGCAGAACCTCCCTGGCTGAACTGTGCATCGCCATGCATGCGAACCTTAGTCACTGCACGGTCCATATAGTTCTTGTTGCATACAAACATCTCGCACAGATCATAGGTCTTCTTATTCTTTTTGAGGATTTCTGCCTCAAAGAATGACAGGGTTGAATAGTTCCAACAGGTGCCAGAGCGCGCCTGATTCTTTACAGATGTAATAGGAACCTCCTTGATAGTGGTAAATACCGGCTTGAGTGAATCCGGCTGAGCCATAGCTGCCACAGCAGACAGCATCATGGCGCATGTCAATAATCCTTTTTTCATAATTATGATAATTCTATAAGTTTCTTACTGGGATGCGAAAATACACATTTTGCATAAAAAACAAAAACGGCAGTCCACAAGACTGCCGTTTTATCATCAATGTAAGTTAAATTTACCACTCCATCTTGGTCATACGTACGTAAGATGCGTAGCGCTTCTGGGCCATTTCCTGAGCTGCGTCGAACAGCTGCTGAGCCTCAGTAGGATACTGCTTCATTACTGATGCGTAACGTACCTCGCCCTTGAGGAACTCCTGGAACTTATCCCACTGTGGTTCCTTTGAATCAAGGGTGAATGGATTCTTACCCTCCTCTTCCAGAGCTGGGTTGAATCCCCACAGGTGCCAGTAACCGCACTCTACAGCCTTAGCCTCCTCAGCCTGGCTCTTACCCATACCGGCCTTCAGACCGTGGTTGATACATGGAGCGTATGCAATCACGAGTGATGGACCTGGATAAGCCTCGGCCTCACGGATAGCCTTGAGTGTCTGAGCCTGGTCAGCACCCATTGCAATCTGGGCAACATATACGTAGCCGGATGTTGTTGCAATCATACCAAGGTCTTTCTTGCGTACGCGCTTGCCGCTTGCTGCGAACTTGGCGATAGCACCCAGAGGAGTAGCCTTAGAAGACTGACCACCGGTATTTGAATATACCTCAGTATCAATTACAAGGATGTTAACATCCTCACCAGAAGCAATTACGTGGTCAAGACCGCCGTAACCTATATCGTAAGAAGCACCGTCACCACCAATAATCCACTGGCTGCGCTTTACAAGGTAATCCTTGAGCTCAAGGATCTTCTTGCATGTATCGCAACCGCAAGCCTCACATGCAGCAATGATCTGTGGAGCAAGAGCCTTGGTAGCATCGGCATCGTTCTTCTTCTCAATCCACTCGCCAAAGAGAGCCTTCATGCTGTCGTTGCAGCACTCGCAGCCCTGAGCCTCAACCATGAGAGCCTCAAGACGCTGGATCATCTTCTTGTTGGCAAGCTTCATACCCAGACCAAACTCGCAGAAGTCCTCAAACAGTGAGTTAGCCCAAGCTGGACCCTGACCCTTCTCATTAGTAGTATAAGGTGTAGATGGGATTGAACCTGAATAGATTGATGAGCAACCGGTAGCATTTGCAACCATCTCACGGTCACCATAGAGCTGAGAAATCAGCTTAACGTATGGAGTCTCACCGCAACCAGAGCATGCGCCAGAGAACTCAAACAGAGGAGTAGCAAACTGGCTGTTCTTTGGGCTCTGCTTGATGTCAATCAGATCCTGCTTGCTCTTAACGTTCTTAACGCAGTAATTCCAGTTAGCAGCCTCAGCCTCCTGACCCTCAAATGGAACCATCTTCAGGGCAGAACCACCAAGCTTTGGATTACCTGGGCATACGTCAACGCAGTTACCGCAACCAAGGCAGTCCATAACGCCTACCTGCATGCGGAACTTCATACCCTTGATAGCTGCTGGAGCCTTTATCTCAATTGCATCGGCATTGAGACCTGCTGCCTCGGCATCATCCATTACGAATGGACGGATGCAAGCGTGAGGACAAACGTATGCACACTTGTTACACTGGATACACTTCTCTGCATCCCATACAGGAACAAATGCACTTACACCACGCTTCTCATAAGCAGATGTACCGTTTGGCCATGTACCGTCAATGCTATCCTTGAATGCGCTTACTGGGAGAAGGTCACCGTCCTGGGCATTGATTGGACGTACAACCTTGTTGATGAACTCTGGATCGTCGTTTGCAGCTGGAGCTGGGATCTCAAGGGTTGCCCATGCTGGATCAACGGCAAGAGTCTTGTACTCACCACCGCGGTCAACTGCAGCGTAGTTCTTGTTTACAACATCCTCACCCTTCTTGCCGTATGACTTAACGATGAACTTCTTCATCTGCTCAATGGCAAGGTCAACTGGGATAACCTCAGTGATGCGGAAGAATGCAGACTGGAGGATAGTGTTGGTACGGTTACCAAGACCAATCTCCTGAGCAATCTTTGTAGCGTTGATATAGTAAACTGTGATGTTGTTCTTTGCAAAGTAAGCCTTTACCTTAGCTGGCAGGTTGGCAGCAAGCTCGTCGCCCTCCCAGATGGTGTTCAGCAGGAATGTACCGTTCTTCTGCAGACCACGGGTAACATCGTACATGTGCAGGTAAGCCTGAACGTGGCATGCAACAAAGTTAGGAGTGTTTACCAGATATGTTGAACGGATTGGAGTATCACCAAAACGCAGGTGTGAGCAGGTAAATCCACCAGACTTCTTTGAGTCGTAAGAGAAGTATGCCTGGCAGTGCTTGTCTGTATTGTCACCAATAATCTTTACTGAGTTCTTGTTTGCACCAACGGTACCGTCAGCACCAAGACCAAAGAACTTAGCCTCAAACATGCCGGCACCACCTACAGCTACATCCTCACCTACTGGAAGTGATGTAAATGTAACATCATCGTTTATACCAAGTGTAAAGTGGTTCTTAGGCTCTGCCATTGCAAGGTTGTCATAAACTGCAATGATCTTGGCAGGAGTAGCATCATTTGAACCAAGACCAAAACGGCCACCTACTATGGTAGCGTTCATAGCCTTGAGCTCTGCGCACTCCTGGAATGCCTCAACAACGTCAAGGTACAGAGGCTCGCCATGAGCACCTGGCTCCTTGGTACGGTCAAGAACTGCAATCTTCTTGGCAGTCTTAGGCATTACAGCGCTCAGATACTTGATTGAGAATGGACGGTACAGGTGAACTGATACCAGACCAACCTTCTGGCCCTGAGCCTGCAGGTAGTCAACAACCTCCTTTGCAGCCTGGGTAACAGAACCCATTGCTACGATTACGCGGTCAGCATCGGCAGCACCATAGTATGTGAATGGAGCGTACTCACGGCCGGTAATCTTTGAGATCTCCTTCATGTAGTCAGCTACGATTTCTGGAACTGCATCGTAGTACTGGTTACAGATCTCACGGTGTGTAAAGAAGGTATCTGGGTTCTCAGCCATACCGCGTGAAACAGGCTTGTTTGGATTCAGAGCCCTGTCACGGTACTCCTTGAGAGCCTTCTGGTCAACTAGTGGACGGAGATCCTCCATATCCATTGCCTCAATCTTCTGGATCTCATGTGATGTACGGAAACCGTCAAAGAAGTTCAGGAAAGGAACCCTTGACTTGATGGTTGAAAGGTGAGCTACACCTGCCAGGTCCATAACTTCCTGTACAGAACCCTCAGCGAGCATTGCAAAACCGGTCTGACGGCATGCCATTACATCCTGGTGGTCACCAAAGATACACAGAGTGTGCGAAGCCAGTGTACGAGCTGAAACGTGGAAAACTGTTGGAAGAAGTTCACCGGCAATCTTGTACATGTTAGGGATCATCAGCAGAAGACCCTGAGATGCGGTGAATGTAGTTGTCAGGGCTCCAGCCTGGAGTGATCCGTGAACTGCACCGGCAGCACCACCCTCTGACTGCATCTCCTGAACCATAACGGTCTCACCGAAAAGGTTCTTGCGGCCCTGGGCTGCCCACTCGTCTACGTACTCTGCCATCGTAGATGATGGTGTGATAGGATAGATAGCTGCAACTTCTGAGAACATGTATGCAACATGTGCTGCAGCCTGATTTCCATCACAGGTAATGAATTTTTTTGCCATAATTTTTTTAAATGTGTATAATTAAAACTCTCACTATCAATACAATAAACCAAACATCCACAAAGGGATAACATTATCATGACCAATATCAAGCCCATCCACGGCATAATACGAATCAGGATTCATGCTTGTCTTGCCCTCATGGACACATATCTTGAAATTTACGCCTCCGTCCACCAGGAAAGACCAGCCCTTGTTGCCCCTGTGAACAACATGGTCCTTCCACATGGTGTTCACAAAGAATGTGTCAATAATGTCCTGACGGTCATTACGTGGAGGATAAATGGTATAAATCAGGTTGGAATTGTGCATCAGTATGCGGCAGGGTTTCTTGGGGAAACTCTCTCCCTTTGCATAAACCATATTGATCAGTCGGGCATCGGCCAGATACTTTATGTAGTTCATGACAGTAGCCCTGGATGTATCGGTCTCTATTGCCAGTTGGCTCACGTTTGGAGCCTGGGTTCCCTGCTGAGCCAGCAGATAGAACAGTTTCTTGATGCGTGCCAGATACTTGAGGTCTATCTGCTTTATGAGCAGTATGTCCACCTCCATCATCATGTTCATGGTCTTGAGCAGATTCTCCGAAAAGTTTCTCTGCTGCAGGAAGAACGGATAGAAACCATGATGGATATAATCCTGGAAAAACTCCGATGGGCGCACCTTGGCAAGTATCTCACGTGCTATCTGGACATGGTTCCTGAGTATCTCGTCAAGCCTGTATGAACGGATCTGTGTTCCGGCCTTGAGGTTCATGAACTCACGGAACGAGAAACCTCTCAGGTTATATGAGCTTACTATTCCATTAAGTTCAGGATTCTCCTCCTTGAGGCGCATGACCGATGATCCGGTAAACACTATCTTGAGGTCCGGGTACGTGTCATAGCATTTGCGCAGCTCACGGCTCCAGTCAGGATGTTTGAACACCTGGTCTATAAGAAGTACCTTACCGCCTATACGGTGGAACTCACCTGCAAATTCGGCCAGGCCACGGCCCTGGAAATAGAAATTGTTCATATTGATGTACAGGCATGAACGGTCACGGCCAAATTTTTCACGCGCATACTGGAGCAGGAAGGTGGTCTTACCCACTCCACGTGTTCCCTTTATACCTATCATGCGGCTGGACCAGTCAATCTCATCCATAAGGTCACGCCTTACGGAAGCATCAAGATGCTCTATGAGATAATCGTGTGTTCTAAAAAACTGTTCCATGCTACTGTACACAATGCTCGCGCGCACTCGCGCGCATTTCAAACTGCAAAAGTAGTATATTTTGCGGGTTTTTGCAATGCATACTTTGCAAAAATAGACATAGCCCCTAAACTTATAGCCAAGCACCCATATATATCAAAGGATGGATGTAATAATAGTACTTATGTTATTGGTCCAAAACGATGTAAAACTAACAGTGTTATTATTAACGATATCAGTTAATATGCTCCCGTAATGATACCATTCAAGCTGTAACTCAAATCTATTTCACCCCATCCGAGTTTAATGCCGCTATTGGAAATTTCAACGCGTATTAACCCATTATAGTGAATAATTCCATCACCCTTGCTGAATATATGAATCTCATAATCGTTTTCAATTTTATAATCGTCAACAATCAATGTCTTTGTTGAATCTCTATTTAAGTGCACCTCTGATTTGTTTATATCAATCACACCATCAGAAGAATAAGTTTCATCCCTTGAGTAAACGTTCCAAACACTGTCCTTTAGTTTATAATATTCATATTTGTTTGAATAGACAATGTTTTGGTTCTCAAAATCAACATATTGTATATCCGTATATAGAGACCAAATATCCGATGAAATGCCTCGACAAAATCCTACCATATCATAACCCTCGACAGAATGATCATATAATTGACATGAAAAAAAGTTCAATAGAATTGAGCACACAACGCAAAAGAAAACTGTTCTTTTCATAATAGACTGTCTATAATTTGATTCCTATTCCTAATCGACCTCCTAAAAGAGCATTATAATGTTCCGTTCCAATCCCCCAATCAAATATTCCATAAAAATGAGAACCGATATCGAATGAAAGACCTATTCCCACTTGATATCCCAGCCATATAGGTAATCCCAGTATACGCCCATCATCTCTTATTAGAGCATATCTATTCCAGTATTGTGCCTCTCCATGCCGAGCAACACCAACCAAGGTTTGAATGTAGAAACCAGCCTTTGTTGCAAATGTATATCGTTCCCCTATCAGAATATCATATGCATATGTATTTTCGTTCGATATAATTTGGTTTGAATATGGATTGTAATACTCTACTGATAGTGTATTTACACCGAAGCTAGATACAAAAGAGACTCTTTCATTGATTGGGTATGCAATACGCAAAGAGTATGTCGGTGAGATACTAAGATTGAAACTATATAATTCCATTTTTTCTACAGACTCGTTATGTGAATGAAATCTATCTGCTACTATTTGTAACATCCCCATTGGATTGTATATTGAAGTTAATCCAAGCCCCATATCTAACTTTAAATTATTCGGTTCTGCATAACTTATCTGAGCATGTAGCACAATACAAAGAAACATCGTAATAAAACTAATCCTTTTCATAACATACAAATTACATAATAGTTACTATGAATCAGCTATATATCTAAGTTATTTAAAAATACTTAAGCAACTGATAGCGTGTATGATTTAATATTCCAATGAGGTCAATTGGAGTAATCAAATCAAACCACCCCAGTTTTACTAATACTGGCGCAGGAAGAACAACGCCATACTGAGTTGGTGAAATACCTTCATAATTTATTGGATTCTCATTAAAATTCCATGAACTTCTTATTGATACGTCATCACTATATGTTGTAAAATCCACAACCTTTTCTGAAAAATATGAATACGCCCGATTGTTCGCATCAAGTTCTGTTGGATACATAAAACCTTTTGATAACGCATTATAAGCACTAGGAAGTGCTATTTTCTTGACATATAGCATACCCCAGCGTCTGCTTTGTAAACAATGTCCAAATTCATGTTGAAATAAAGAATTATCAGAAAGTGCGTTAATACCATTGTCGCCTAGGATAAAACTACCTAAAGTAAATCCGCCCCAGTTATCTGAATATGTTTTCATTATTGTTGCTCCGCCATAATAAGATACATTGCTTAAGCCCCATAATGAATTCTGTATATGGCCAGCTATTTGCCCATATCCATTTTGAAGAATCTCCCACAAGTGACGGCTATAACCTTGCAATACACCACCTAAGAAACTTGCGTTCTCGTCCAGATAATAATTACCAAGGAATATTTGAGCTGAATTCTTGAAGGTATTCCAGTTTCCAGTAGTAACTCCACGTAAAATTCCGGACGCAGAACTTAATGCTGTCATTCCCAGCTGCGTTTGGAAACAATATGTCATAGCACTCTGCAAAGTTTTTCCAATTAGTGGGATTGAAGGAGCCAGACTCCATGTTGCACCAAGTGCAGCCCCAGTCAATGCTCCTTGACTAAAATACTTTAGTCCGTCACCCCAATCATCAATATCTCCCCGCATTCCATGTGCAACAGTATTACCTACTCCAAAAATAGCTGCGCCAATCAATACTGGAGCCCATACAAATTCCCCACTCGGATCGGTGTATTTAAGTGGGTTGTTCAGACAGTAGGAGTAGCGGTTGTAGTTCTGCGGGTCGGTGGGGACCTGTACGAACGGATCGGGACTGAGGAAACGGCCCAAGCGGGAGTCGTACATGCGGCCGTTCATATTGACAAGGCCCAACTCATCTATATGCTCATGCCCGGTGTACCCACGGTTAAAG
>JAZUFR010000023.1:0-26153 GCA_045640825.1 Bacteroidaceae bacterium | reverse complement strand
CATTTCTCAGCCAGGATCTCCTGCAACTGCTGTATCTTCAACTTGCCTGCAAGTTCCAGAATGATGTCGTCCAGCAGCTTGTAGTTCGTGAGCGGCCTCATTGGGTCTATTATCACGTCGCAGAACATCTGGTAGTGGATGTTGCCGTTCAGTTGCTCCAGCAGTTTCGGACAGCTCAGACCCGTGTACATCTTCAGGAACAACAGAGACACTTTGCCTTCAGGGGTGAAGAACGGCTTGCGGCCAAGCTTCGGCCTCATGCTCCTGCTGACAAGACCAAGATTCAAGGCCATTTCGCGAAGTGGGAGCAACCTCTTTATACGGCCCAGTTCGCTTTTCTCAAACGTTGACCGGTACAGGTCATAAAAATCAAACTCAGAAAACGCAAGGGTTGGTGCTATTTCAGCAATATTTCGTACTTTTGACATCGCAAGCTTTTTTGCGTTTCCTCCAAATTCAGCTTTCCTAGGGCGTTTGGAGGAATTTTTTTTATTCTCATCAAAGATACAAAATTTCTATTGTATTATCAATCAATTCATTAGGAAATTATCAACATTTCCCGATACTCCCTAAGTAACAAACCATGCATTACATACTTGAAAGGGGAGAAGGCTTAGCCTTCCCCCCTTTTTAATATTGTGTGTATATTAGACTTATTTACCAGCCTTAAGGCCCTTGATTACCGCATTGGTAAATCCGGCCTCTTCCATTGCGTTAAGTCCCTTTATGGTTATTCCGCCAGGGGTGGTAACCTTGTCAACTTCCTGCTCTGGATGTGTTCCGTGGGCCAGCAGAAGTTCTACGGCTCCCTTAATTGTACCAAGTACTATTTCCTGAGCGTCCTTTGGGTAGAATCCCATTTCTACTCCACCTTCTACGTTTGCCCTTATGTATCTGAATACATAGGCTATACCGCATGATGCGAGAGCTGTACCTGCCACCATCTGTTTTTCTTCTACCTGCTTGGCAAATCCAACCTTGCCAAAAAGATCCTGGACAAGAGCCAGGCTATCCTTGCTTGCATTTGCAGAGCAATAAAAGAATACTCCGGCACCAACCTCAACTGCAATGTTAGGTATAAGGTAGATGGTCTCAGGCTGTGAGCCATCCTTGTCCAGCAGCTCTGCCAGCTTTTCTGTACCAACGCCGGCTGCTATGGAAATAATCAACTGCTTGCTGTAGTCCAGTGAATCCTTTACCTCCTGTATGGCTGCAGGAAGAATCCATGGCTTGACTGCAAACAATACAATATCTGCTCCTTTAACGGCCTTTGCATTGTCCATGGATGTGCCTATGCCAGGAACATCGGTCCTGAGTGTGGCTAATGTGTTTTCTGACCTGTCACAGCATGTTATGTCCGATGCTGCAAAAACATTCTTTGCCGCAAATCCGCGTGCAATGGCGCCTCCCATATTTCCGGCACCGATAATCGTGATTTTCATCTTTATTCAGTTTTTGATTATGCGAAAGTAGCAAAAAATTATAAAAGGTATAATCTGAATCCATCTTACCCAAACAAAAAAAGCGTTCCTTAGAACGCTTTTTTGTGGGTGAAGCTAACGCGGTCCCGTAGGGCCGCAGAGCGACGCAAGTCGCTTTTTGCGTAGCAAAATAAAAGGAGGTCATCTGAATCCATCTTACCCACAAAAAAAGCGTTCCGTAGAACGCTTTTTTTGTGGGTGAAGATGGATTCGAACCACCGAAGTCGAAAGACAGCAGATTTACAGTCTGCCCCATTTGGCCACTCTGGAATTCACCCGGAAGCCTGCCTTGCTTACTTGGCGCTAGTAAGACGGGCTATGTACTTGTCTATGGTCTGTGCCTCGATAGACTCGGGGTAGCTGACCTTGATCTTATTGTAAAGCTTGAGTGCGCTGGCGTTGTTGCCAAGAGACTCATAAACTATACCTGCCTGCAGATAATAATAAGGTGAGAGAAGCATGTTGTCTGCCTTCTTGGCTGCTTTCTCAAATGTAGATGCGGCCTTGCTCTCCTGACCGTTGGCAGCGTAGCAGTTTGCAAGTGCGCCAAGAGCTGCTGGAGATACCATCTTGTCATTGCCCTTGAACTTCTCAAGGAACTTCTGAGCCTCCTCCATATTGTCAAGCTGTGCATAGCAGAGACCAGTATAGAGAGTGGCAAGCTTGCCGGCCTTGGTGCTACCGTACTGCTTGGCGAGAGCCTCAAAACCGTCAAAACCATAAGCATCGCCATTCAGGGCAGTGCTGTAGTCTCCATTGATAAAGTAAGACTCACCAGGGAATATAGCCTGGGCAGCCTTTAACTGACGTGGCTGGGCAACCTTTGCGTTGTAAAGCATGCCGCCAGCTACAACTACTATGATAGCTATGAGAACACCAAAGATTGTTTTCTTGTTGCTCTCAAAAAACTGTTCTGACTTGTTTATTGTCTCACTGAGGCCGTTCTGTTCCTGTGCGGGAGCAGGAGTTGCTGCTTTCTTTGCCATTTTGTCCTATTGTTAGCGGGTGCAAAAATAGTCAAATTTTGCTACATGTAAACAAAATGACATTAAAAAAGAGTAGATATACGGAAAAACGGAGGTAAATTCGCATTCGTCAAACCAGAACAGCCACAGCACCTATGCAACTTGAACACTTGTTCGTACAGGATTATCGCAATATTATCCAGGCCGACCTGGATTTCTCACCCAAACTGAATTGTTTTGTGGGACGCAACGGAATGGGTAAGACCAACCTGCTGGATGCGGTATATTGTCTTTCTTTCTGCCGCAGTTCGCTGGGACAGACCGAACAGCTGGCAATACGTCACGGAAGTCAGTGCTATCAGTTGCAGGGTTCCTACCGACTTCCGGCAGGAGACAAGTCTGTGGTGGGATGTATGTCCCGTATTGTGAACGGCCGCAGCCAGAAACAGCTTAAGCGTGACGGTAAGGAATATCAGCGTTTTTCGGACCATATAGGCTATATACCACTGGTTATGGTTACTCCCCAGGATACCGAACTGATATCCGGCAGCAGCGATGAGCGGCGCCGTTTTATGGATGTTATAATCTCACAGTATGACAATGAGTATCTAAAGCATCTGATTGCCTACAACAATGCAATGCGCCAGCGCAATGCACTCCTTAAGATGGAATACATGCCGGATCCAGAACTGTTCCTCATGTGGGAGCAGACCATGGCCGATTCGGGCATGATCATATATGCCAAACGCAAGGCTCTTACAGACAGGCTGGTTCCATGTTTTGGCCAGATGTACTCCCTTATAGGGGAAAGCAGCGAGAAGGTATCTCTTACCTATGTGTCCCATGCGTCCAGCGCAGACCTGTTACAGCTGCTCAAGGACAACCGTGCACAGGACAGGGCATGCGGTTTTACCCAAAAGGGTATCCACAAGGATGAACTGGAAATGGAGATGGGCGGTTATCCTATCAGGAAAGAAGGCTCGCAGGGTCAGAACAAGAGTTTTCTGGTTGCCCTTAAGCTGTCGCAGTACAGCCTGCTCAGGGAATCCTGCAGCAAGAAACCCATACTCCTCCTGGATGATATTTTTGACAGGCTCGATGCCGGAAGGGTATCCAAGATAATATCGCTGGTATCGGACACTGAGAATTTTGGTCAGGTTTTTATAACCGATGTGGACCGCAACCATATAGACGGCATCCTGGCCGATACAGGATGTGACTACAAGGTGTTTACCGTTCAGGATGGAAATGTGCTATGAAAAAGACCAATGCTGAACCTGTAGGTGGAGTGATAATGCAGTTCCTGCGTGAGAACGGCCTGGAAACTCCATTGTATGAACACCGGCTCATAAACGCCTGGGAGACCGTGGTTGGAACAGCGGTTGCCACATACACCAGCGAACTCAGGATTTACAATCAGGTACTGTTTGTAAAGGTGGCATCGGCTGCGCTGAGGAGCGAACTCATGATGAGGCGCACGGAACTGGTGGCCCGCCTTAATGCTCAGGCGGGTGCCCAGGTAATAACCCAGATTGTTCTCCGGTAATCTTATTTCTTGAGAACCTCTACGGCCTTAAGTACAGTCTGGTCGGTCAGGTTAAAGAATGATATGTACTCCTGCATGTCCAGTGCATCGTACATTATGTTTCCGTACAGGGCTGTGCGCATCTGCCTGCGCATGGGTGCTGTCAGGCTGTTTTTGCGCTTTACTCCGTTGCGTGCCGCATAATCCTGGAACTCGGCCATCACATTGTTGTCATCGAGATACTTTTCTACCTCGCTGTAGGTCTTGAATTTCCTGAACTCAAGGCGACGGTCATCCACGTATTTGAATGAGAACTTGTTTATGAGGCTCTTGCGGACAACATCGGAGTAATAGCTTGAGTATCCGGTGGTATCCTGTGCCACAAAGATATCGGGCATTATACCTCCGCCGCCATATACGGTGCGGCCGCCCTTGGTCTTGAATATCTGGTCTGTATTCTGGCGTATGCTGTCCTCGCTGAAGAACTCTCCGTGCTCATACCTCTTAAGTATATCCATGGCATAGTCCTCATCGGACTCTCCATAAGGTTTTTGTATGCATCGGCCCGATGGGGTATAATAGCGGGCAATGGTAATACGTATGCTGGAGCCGTCCTCAAACTCAATGGGTTCCTGGACAAGTCCCTTTCCAAATGAGCGGCGTCCTACAATGGTTCCGCGGTCATTGTCCTGGATGGCACCGGTAAATATCTCGGCGGCCGATGCCGACGTCTCGTCTATCATTACAACCAGGGGAATATTGGTATAATGGCCACGTCCGTTGGCATACTGTCGGGCTATTGGGTTGTGGGCTCCCTGCGTATATACAATAAGGTCATTCTTGGGAAGGAACTCATTTACCATCTGGATGGCAGCTCCAAGATAGCCCCCGGTATTGCCGCGAAGGTCTATTATGAGCTTTTTCATGCCCTTGCTGCTGAGTTCGGCCAGGCTGGCAAGCATCTCGGTAAATGTGGTTTCGCCAAACTTGTTTATCATGATGTATCCAATGCCATCGGCCTGGGATATCATGTATGCGGCATCTACGCTCTTTACGGGTATGTCTCCACGCTCAATGGTAAAGTCCACAAGGTTGGGCTCACCGGCACGCTTTACACTGATCTTTACGGTAGATCCCTTGGGACCTTTCAGGTTCTTTACAACATCGTTGCTTGGTATGTGCTTTCCGGCAAATACAGAGTCATTTATAAGTACAATCCTGTCTCCGGCAAGTACGCCAACCTTCTCTGATGGACCACCATGGATAACGCTGTTTACCCTGACTGTGTCGTCCTGTACGGTAAACTGTATTCCAATACCAGAGAAACTGCCGTGAAGCTCGTCATTGCTTACCTGGGTCTCCTCTGCGGGATAATAGGCAGAGTGGGGGTCAAGTTCCTCCAGGATTACCGGCAGTACGCGGTCCATAAGGGAGTCCATGTCTACATTGTCCACGTATTCACGGTCTATGGCCCTGAGCAGGGTCTGAACTTTCTGTGAACCTGCACTTGTTGGGGCAACGGCCATATTGGTCCTTGCACCGCCTTTCCTGTTATAAAGTCCGATCATGGCTTCCAGTCCAAGGAAGAATCCCATGGTCAGTACAAACAATACCTGTATTATTTTTCTGAGTGTGTTCATTCTTTACTGAGTTCCAGATATTCAACTTCTATTCCGGCACGCTTGAGCAGGTCTATACCATCGGTCAGACGGTACTTCTCAGTGTAGATTACCCTCTTTATACCTGACTGGATAATAAGTTTGGCGCATTCAATGCAAGGCGATGCTGTAACGTACATGGTAGATCCCTCACTGCTGTTTGACGAACGTGCCAGTTTGGTAATGGCATTTGCTTCGGCATGGAGCACATAAGGTTTGGACATATTGTTCTCATCCTCGCATACGTTTTCAAATCCGGTGGGGGTGCCGTTGTATCCATCGGAAATAATCATGTTGTCTTTTACAACCAAGGCTCCCACCTTGCGTCTTTCGCAATATGAGTTCTCTGCCCAGATAAGGGCCATTCTGGCGTATCTGCGGTCTACTGCCGCTTTCTTGGATTGATCCATGTTTATAAGGTTCTAACGGGTGTGGGAATAAGAATCTCGCTGCGCTTAAGGACAACAAGTCCATCATCCTGCATGGCATTCAGTTCCCGTGATACATTGAGGCGCGTGGTGTCCATGAGCACGGCCAGGTCATTCATCCTGATCTGAAGTCTTTTTTCTCCGTTGGGGTAATCAGAAAGTCCGGCAATGAAACGCAGTATCCTTTCCCTCAGATCCATGCCGTCCAGGCTCCATATATAACTATCCAGCTGCTGGACACGGCCGCTCAGGATGTTGAGCAGGTTCATCCTGCAGATGTTGTACTTGCCCAGCTCAGTGTAAACATACTGCTTGTCGACCATAAGCATGCTGCACTGGCCTACGGCAACGTAGTCCCGCCTGTACTGTCCGTTAAGTCCAAACATGGAGTAGGGCTCAATGAGATAAGGGGAATCTATGCGTTCAATAAAGGTATATGCACCATTCTGCCCTTTTCTTGAACTCTCTATGGTACCATTAAGGAGAAATACAAAACTGCGGCACCGGTCACCCTGACTCAGAATAGTCTCCTGGTCCTCGAATTTTACAAAATCAAGGCGGACTTTCTGCAGCAGGCTGTTAAAATCAGTCCGGCTCATTCCCTGAAACAGGGGCAGGCTGAGCAGTGTGTCGTAGATGGGCAGTTCCATAATATTGAATTCATGCAAAGGTAACTTTTTTTTCGTGGAGGAATGCAGTTATTTAACGGGATTCACTATTTTTGTAGAAAATGGAACCGGCAGATTAACGTCTTTGGACTTTATCCGTCTGTTCCAATGTATAACTTACCGATAATTGCTAAAAAATGATGGACTTATTTAATTCTTTTGAACCTTTACAGAAAGTATTCTGGGTAATTGCATGCTGCGCATCGCTGGTATTCATTATTCAGACTATCATGACATTTGTAGGCCTTGGTACCGATGCCGACATTGATGCCGGACCCATGGATGGCCTGGGTGATTCCGTGGATGATGGTGGACTTAATGGTGTTTTCTCGTTCAGGAACCTTATCAATTTCCTGCTTGGCTATGGCTGGACTGGCGTTCTGCTGTATGGCAGTTTTGAAAAGGTTATCTGGCTGGAGACCATAGCCATACTGGTAGGCCTGGCATTCGTGCTGGCATTCGTGTTCATGTTCCGTCAGGTTATGAAACTCTCCCATGACGGCAGTTTCCACATGAAAGAAGCCCTGGGACTGATGGCCGATGTTTACCTGCGTATTCCCGCATCACGCAGCGGACGCGGAAAGGTACAGGTAAGCGTAAAGGGCTCTGTCCATGAGATTGATGCCGTAACGGACAACGGCACTGAGATACCCACAGGCGCACAGGTCAAGATCATTGAGGTCCTGGGCGATGACCTCCTTCTTGTAAAGTAAAAAATCTGATAACTATTTAACTGTATATTTCAATATGGTAGACAACATTTCAATTCTTGTGGTGATAGGAGTAGTTCTCCTGTTCATCCTGTTTGCAACAATTATCCGCCGATACAGACGCTGCCCATCGGACAAGATCCTGGTAGTATATGGAAAGACCGGTGGCGGTTCGGCAAAGTGTATTCATGGCGGTGGCAAGTTTATCTGGCCTATTGTTCAGGACTATGCATACCTTAGCCTTACACCTATATCTATAGATGCAAATCTTACCAATGCGTTGAGTAAGCAGAATATCCGCGTTGACGTACCCTGCCGCTTTACCGTAGGTATATCTACAGAGCCGGACAGCATGAACAATGCAGCTGAGCGCCTGCTCGGTCTTACAGCCGATGAAATCCAGGAGCTGGCACGCGATATCCTGTTTGGACAGCTCCGTCTGGTTATTGCAACCATGTCCATTGAGGAGATCAATTCAGACCGTGATACATTCCTGGAGAAGATTGCTAAGAACGTAGAGGTGGAACTCAAGAAAATTGGTCTGAGACTCATTAACGTAAACGTAACCGATATCAAGGATGAGTCTGGTTATATCCAGGCTCTTGGTAAGGAAGCTGCAGCCAAGGCTATCAACGAGGCCAAGGTAAGCGTGGCAGAGCAGGACAGAAACGGTGAGATTGGTAAGGCCGAGGCTGTAAAGGAGACCCGTATCCGTACATCACAGGCAAACGCCGTAGCTGTACAGGGTGAGAACAACGCCAAGGTTGAGATTGCCAATTCCGATGCATTTCGCCGTGAAAAGGAGGCCGAGGCAAACCGTCTGGCAGTAACAGCCGAGAAGGTTCAGCAGGCTAGGGCACTCCAGGATGCATACATTGCTGAGCGTGATGCCGAGAATGCCCGTGCCGAGCGTGAGCGTTCAACCCAGATGGCCAACATTCTTGTAGCCCAGCAGGTTGAGAAGGAGCGTATAATTGTAGCTGCCGAGGCCGAGGCCGAGAAGCTGCGTGTAAGCGCCAAGGGTGAGGCCGATGCAATATTTGCCAAGATGGAGGCCGAGGCTAAGGGTTATTTTGAGATCCTTACCAAGCAGGCTGCCGGTTATGACAAGGTTGTACAGGCTGCCGGTGGTGATGCATCCAAGGCATTCATGCTGCTCATGTCAGAGAAGATGCCTGAACTTGTAAAGACTCAGGTTGAGGCTGTCAAGGGTATCAAGTTTGACAATGTTACTGTTTGGGATTCCGGAAACGGAGCCGATGGAAAGGGCTCTACTGCCAATTTCCTGAGCGGACTCATGAAATCCGTTCCTCCTATGTCGGACCTCTTTAACCTGGCTGGTCTTGACCTTCCGGAGTATCTGGCCAAGAAACAGGAGCCCCAGGATATTCCTGCCCAGGAGGTAAAAGAGGACAAGAAGTAAGGACAGTATCCAATATCAAAGACGGTCTGATTCTTTTGACCCGAACCCCGAAAGTTAGACAAAAAACTTTCGGGGTTTTTTTATATGAGCCTATATGGGCTGAATACGGGATTTTGGAGTAAATTCGCAATATGAAACTGGTGATATTTGATCTTGATGGTACTTTGCTGAATACCATATCGGACCTTGGGCATTGTGCAAACCATGTACTGGAGATGCACGGATTGCCCTTGCATTCAATTGCGGAGTACCGGCTTATGGTGGGACGTGGCATGCGCAACCTTATGATAAGCGCCTTGCCAGAGGGAACACCGCAGGAACGTGTGTCGGAACTCCTGGCTGAGTTCCTGGCCTGGTATCAGGATCACCTTGATGTAGATACTGTACCATATCCCGGCATTGTGGAGCTTGTGAATGGACTCAATGAGAGCGGATACAGGCTTGCGGTGGCATCGAACAAGATTCAGCCCGGCACAGAGAAACTCATCCGCAAGTTCTTTCCGCATATTCCTTTTGTGGCGGTTATGGGAAACTGCAGTGAGTTCCCACTTAAGCCCGATGCCGCCCTGGTTCGTTATATCATGGACCGTGCAGGTGTGTCCGAGCAGGATACCGTGATGGTTGGCGATTCCGGGATAGATATAGAGACTGCACGCAATGCGGGCATAAGGTCCATTGCCGTAAGCTGGGGTTTCAGGCCCGTTGATGAGCTTGCATCTGCAACCTTTATTGCCCATTCAGCCGCACAGCTCAAAGAAATAATCAATAATCTGTCCTGACCATGCTATACGCTCAGAACTGGAACCCAATGATATGGCTTAACGGCTGGTACAAGGCTACCAGTACCCGTAACGGTGATTCACGTCCCATGCTACAGAAGGTATTCAGGCACAATCTTGATATTTTCCGTGACGGGGCCTACCGTACGGAATCGGGGATGGTGGTTACACTGCCTGAACGCCATTCTTACGTTCCACAGGCCCAGATGTATTCATCAATCATAGGACTGCCCGATGTTCAGGACAGCCGGGAGACCGTTGTAGAGGTAATAAACCAGGATTGCATGCTTGCAGCCAGGGAACTGGTGGAGAAAGGTTATAATCCTGCCATACTCAACATGGCCAGTCTTTATCACCCGGGAGGCGGTGTGCTTACCGGTTCCAGTGCACAGGAGGAAGAGCTGTGCCGCAGGAGTACACTGGCTGTATCGCTGTACCAGTTCTCACTTCCAGGTGGCCGGTTTGGCGACCTGGCAGAGATGGTTGGCGTAGAGCGCCGTCAGGAACGCTATCCCATGGATAATACCTATGGAGGTATTTACAGTCCCGGTATTACTTTTTTCCGTGGAGTCCGTGATGAAGGTTATCCTCTCATGGATAATCCTTTTACCGCAGCCGTTATTTCTGTGGCCAGCCTGAACTTTAATCCCAAGCACGGCCACAGCCAGCTGGTGGATGGAAAGATATCCAGTCAGGACAAGGAACTAATAAGGGAGAAAATCCGTACCATACTGCGTATTGGTGCCATACATGGTCACGACAGCCTTGTCCTGGGTGCACTGGGATGCGGCGCATTCTGTACTCCGCCGGCTCAGATGGCAAGACTGTTCCATGAGGTAATTGCCCAGGAGGAGTTCCGTGGCCGCTTTAAGCTGTTGCAGTTTGCCATAATTGATACCCCCAACAGCAATAATTACAAACCATTCAGTAAGGAATTCAAATAAAAACAGAATATGGAAAGAACACTTGTTATTCTTAAGCCATGCACCATACAGCGTGGATTGATAGGAGAAGTACTGTCACGTTTTGAGAAACGCGGTCTTAAACTCGTAGCCATGAAAATGGTTCAGCTTGATGGGGAAATCCTGCGCAAGCACTATGCACACCTGGCCCAGAAACCTTTCTATCCAATTATAGAGAAATCCATGATGGCAGCACCGGTAGTGCTCTGCTGCTGGGAAGGTATAGATGCCGTGAGTGTGGTACGTGCCATGGCCGGTTCTACCAATGGCCGTGTTGCCGCTCCGGGTACACTGCGCGGAGATTACTGCATGAGCCATCAGGAGAATATTGTGCATGCATCCGATACAGTGGAGAATGCACAGGCTGAGCTTGAGCGTTTCTTTGCTCCTCAGGACTATTGTGACTATTCATCTCCACTGCAGGATTATCTCTACGCTCAGGACGAGCTTTAATCAATTAAACATTTGAGTACCTGACTTTAACTATACGTTCATGAACTGGAAAAAAGGATTTACAGCATTAGTATTGCTATTCTGCATGACCGGTGCCGTGGCTCAGGACTGGAGCAGCCCCGAAACCGTTTCCATGTTGCAGACGTATGTAAAGCAGGTCTTTAATGTAAGTGGCAAGGTATATGGAGTAGACGAGTACGAACCTAACCCATATCCGCTCCAGGGTGCCAATGTAAAGGTTACCTGTATGGGCGATACCACATCGTTTGACGGTTCTGCCGTATATGAGGAAGGTGATTTCTGGATATACATGTCGCGCCGTGACCGCCTCCGTGATACACGTCTCAGGCTGACCGTATCTTATCTGGGTATGCAGACCCTTGACTCAATCATCAGCCCCCAGGCAACACGCGAGAATGGAGTGCAGACATATACCGTAGTGCTGGATTCCATAGTACTGCACAGTAACCCACTTACCACCCAGGAGGTGGAGATCGTGGCCGAACTCCAGCGTATGTACCAGCGTGGAGATACGGTAATATTCAATGCCGATGCCTACGAGATGCCTACCGGAAGTGTGCTGCTTGACCTTGTGCGCCGCCTGCCGGGTTTAAAGTATGCAGATGGCAAGATGACATATCTTGGACGGGACATAAATGAAATACGTCTTAACGGAGACTCTTTCTTTAAGCGTGACATGAGCATTGCCCTGAACAATATGCCATCGGACAAGCTCAAGAGTCTTAAGGTCTATGAGGTTCCCGATGATACTCTCAATGAGATGAGCAATAACCATCTCATAATGGATATGGTGACCAAGGAGCCCATGGAACGCACGCTTTTTGCAAACATTGAAGTTGGAACAACAGAGAATTTTGACCGTTACAGTATTTCGGCCAATGCTTCTACATGGAAACAAGACGGGGGTGAGATTTATCTGTCTTATTCCAGGAGTACCATACCGAGCGAGTATTCCTATAACCTTAAAGAGGAGAACAGCAATGCCATGGCCTATATTGACCGTAGCTTTGACAAGGGTTCGGTAAATGCAAGCCTTTCTTACTATGACAATGGGACAGAAAACAAGACTGAAAGCCTGAACCGTCTGTTCATGCCTGAGTTTACCCAGGATTCACATAGCATAAATACCAATTCCAATACCGGCGGCAACTGGAATGCCTCTGCAGGTGCAAACATGCGTGTAAATAAGAACAACTGGCTTAACATGAACCTGGGCATGAACCGCAGCTGGAACTCCGGTTACTCAAGCTCCCTGGATTCTATCGCAAATGAGGGAGAGGGACTTATGAGTACAACGAGCCAGAGCAATGTGTCTCGCGGAGACAATACTTCATACAACTTCAGGGCAGGTTATGGTGGCAATATAAAGTCATACAATTTTGACCTGAATTTTGGCATGAACCGCGGTAATTCCAACTCTCTGAGTACAAACACCACCACAAGTGAGTACAAGCAACTGGGAGACAGCATACGGTATGTTAACCATAGGATTACATCGCCATCCGAGAATCAGAACTACGATGCCAGCCTGCATGTTTACCGCTCGGTAGGAGATGGTGGATATGCCAGCATTGGCTATAATTTTACCTATACCGGCAACACCAGTGTGCAGAACTATGACGATGTGGCTCCCGATGGTTCCCTGAGCACGGTGGACAGCCTGCATTATGACCGCCGGAATGCCACCCTGAACCACGCATTTAATTTGAGCTACAACTACAGTGATTCCCTTTACAGGTTCAACGTAGATGCCAGGGCAACTCCAGTAAACATGAGTATAGACAATGTCCAGACTGGCAGGGAAGAGCATCTTAAACAGTCGGGAGTTCAGTTCCATGGCTCTACTAGTTTCCGTATAAAGGTTTTCAGGAACAGTCAGATAGGTGTGGGGTATAATATAAACAACAGTATTCCCGATGTTTCTCAACTCTCTACGGTAACAGACTACAGCGATCCCATGAATATACGTCTGGGAAACAGTTCGCTCAGGAACTCCATATCCCAGAATGCAAATATAGAGTTTCAGTATAGATCCTGGATGCGTACCCGTGTAAGCTATGGAACAACCCAGAATCAGATTACACAGCTAACCCGTATTGACCGTACAACAGGTGCAAGGACTACCATGCCCGCCAATATAAACGGAAACTGGAATCTGAGCGAATATCTGTTCCTTACATATCCTTTCCAGGACCTGTCCGTTAATTTTACGGCCAACCATTCGCTCCGTCACAACGTAGCCTATGTCCAGTCTTACATGGATGCTGCAGCCAAAAAGAGTTCTACGGACTGGAGCAGTCTGAGCCTGAACCTTGAGGGTGCCTATTCTGACAGGTTCTGGATTATAAGGGCATCGGCCGGCTATTCTGCCGATGACAGTAAGAACAGCTACATGCAGCAATCAAACGGAGGACAAAAAATAACAGCACACGGTGAACTGGCGTACACGTCATCGTTTGGACTTGGCGCATCTACAGACTGTATGTATACCCATCCTTTTGGGTATCAGATGGAAGCAGCAAACAGGGCCGAGTGCCTGTGGAGCATATCGGCCTCTTACAGTTTCCTGGAGAGCCGCCAGGCAACCCTGTCATTTACATGGAGAGATATCCTTAACTCCTATAACGGATTTACCGCCTCTGCATCGGGAAGCAGCTGGAATGAGAACCGTTCCTTTGGCGATACCTCAATGTTTGTTATCAGGTTCAGCTACAGATTCAATCAGTTTAGATAGAAGAATCCTGACGGCCTGTATTCCTGAGGTGTTTTGGACTCAGGCCCGATGCTTTCTTAATGAACTTGCAGAATGCGGCCTGGTCAGAAAAATTCAGTTCATCGGCAATCTCCTGTATGCTCATCTCTGTAGATATGAGCATGGATCTAGCTGCTGTAAACCTGAGCTCAGACAGTATGCTGCTCAGTGAACGGCCCAGGTTCCTGTTCATTATCTGGTTAATGTACTGTGGTGTAAGACACAACTTTTCTGAGTAGTATCTTATCTGATGCTCTTTCCTGTAGTTGTTGGCGGCAAGCAGGTAAATGCTCCGTGCCAGTTCCTGCTGATGGGTAAGTGGCTTATCGGTCTTGCTCCACTCATTGGAGTGGACCTGCATTATGTTATCCAGTTCAACATGGTGCCATTCCAGTGCCAGACGGATAAAGCTTCCCTGGTTGGGACATGGGCGACGTACCTGGTTTATAATCCGGTTTACGGCTGTATTCATGACCACGCTTTCCTCCTTGGTCAGATTTATTACCGGATTAAAATAGGAACGGGTCCAGCGTTGGGCCGTAGTTATGTAATTCATGTGTGCATTAAGATTATAACTGTCTGATTCTATAAGGACAAACCGGACATGGTAGTCTTGGCTGCGTTCAATGATGCGGCAGGTGTGGGTAGGGGTTAATATGAACACGCTTCCGGCTTCCAGATGGTAAGCGGAATTGTTGAACTCTATCAGGCTACTGCCCTCCAAAACATATCCAATAGCAAATGAATCTATGACGAACAGTTCGCTGGGAGTACAATGGTTGAACTTCCTGGTATCAAAAATAAGCAGTTTATCCTTGTATGTAACAGGATGGTTTCCGCTTGTCTGTCTTATGAAATCTGTTATCTTGAATCTGTGCATAATGGAATGCTTTTCAAATTTGACAACTAAGATAATGCAAATTCTTGCCAATAGTTTCAGAATTGACAAATTTATCTTTTATTATACAATAAAAGCAAAAGTTCAGGTTTTTACTTTTGCAATGCAATCGTATGGGACGTTGTGAAACGTCCTGATTGCAAAGGCAATGTTGGAATGAAAGGAGTTCACTCAGTGACCGTCCTCCTGTTCTTCTTTACTAACAAGGACGGTTACAGAACTCCGGATAAATGGCTGTCTTGTAAGGTTGGCAGCCATTTATTTTTGTATATTAGCGCTCTTGTAGATTAATTACATATATGAATGTAGCAATCAAGCCAAGACCTGATCAGGCATATAAGAATACATTTGGACATGCCTTTCTTATAGCAGGAAGCTATGGAATGGGAGGCGCATGTGTTATGTCTGCTCTGTCCTGCATTAAATCAGGGGTAGGACTGCTAACCGTAAGAACACCAGAATGCAACAGAATCATAGTGCAGGTTTCTGTTCCCCAGGCTATGGTTCTTACAGATCCAAACGCGCGAGTGTTTTCCCAGGCAATAGATATAAAAAAGTACTCAGCGGTTGGCATAGGCCCCGGATTGGGAACCGCACCGGAAACTGTAAGTGCTCTCAGAGAGCAATTAAAACAGATTTCCTGTCCAATGGTTATGGATGCCGATGCACTTAATATTGTATCGGCCAACAGGGATATGCTTTCACTGATTCCACGCGGAACCGTTATAACTCCCCATGCAGGAGAACTTAAACGTTTGCTGGCCAATGAGTATACAGTAGAGCAGTTTGCTAAACATTTTGGCTTGTATGTAATATGTAAGGGTGCACCCTCTGTCCTGGTTACACCGGACGGGCGCCATATTCCCAATACAACAGGCAACAGTGGAATGGCAACTGCCGGTTCTGGCGATGTTCTAACGGGCATAGTCTTGAGCCTGCTCTCACAAGGCTATACCCCTGAGGAGAGTGCCGTACTTGGATCTTATGTGGCTGGCGCAGCGGGAGACATTGCGGCACAAAAACTTGGAAAAATCTCCATGACAGCAATGGACACGGTGGATTGTCTGCCGCAGGTATGGAAACAATTATCAAATAATGAATAAGATGAGAAAGTATTTTGCATTACTCTGTTTGACGGCTCTTATGGCCTGCACTTCCAATGTAAACCGCAATCCGGTCCTCTCAATTGAGGGTGGCCAGGTTCAGGGTGTGGACACTGAGGTAAAGGGTGTTACCGTTTATCGCGGCATTCCATTTGCTGCGCCTCCTATTGGCGAGAACCGTTGGAGAGCTCCCCAGCCGGTAGTTCCATGGGAGGGCGTAAAGATTTGTGATACATTTGGCCATCCGCCATTCCAGGCTGCACACTATCCCGGCGGTTATACAACAGAGTGGGGTTATGGTGCAGAGGCTCCCTACAGTGAGGACTGTCTGTATCTGAATGTCTGGACCAAGGCATCGGGCAAACCGGAAAAGAAACTGCCGGTTGCAATCTGGATCTTTGGTGGCGGAATGCGCGAAGGCTGGGGTTCTGAACCTGAGTTTGACGGTAAGTACTGGGCCGATAAGGATGTTGTACTGGTTTCTTTCAATTACCGTGTAGGCCCCTTTGGATTCTTTGCCCATCCATTGCTGTCGGCCGAGGATCCCGAGCATGCCACAGGTAACTGGGGAACCCTTGACCAGATAGAAGCTATCAAGTGGGTAAAGAAGAATATTGCCCAGTTTGGCGGAGATCCGGACAATATAATGATATTTGGACAGAGCGCCGGTTCACGCAGTGTAAAGTTCCTGTCTGCATCCCCTCTTACCAAAGGACTGTACAGTAAGGCTGTTATAATGAGCGGCAGCGGACTTCAGCTTCCGCGTCAGCAGGCTGCAGCCACTGCACCTATCGGCGCGTCAGCTGGCCGTATGCCTATGATGGGAATGCCTCAGCAGGGTATGACAACACTGGCTCAGGCAGAGGAGTCTACCAAGGAGGTGTGTGACTGGGCTAATCTTACTACTCTCCGTCAGCTAAGGGCTGCATCTACAGAGACAATCTTTGCGCTTGGTACACTTTATCAGAATGTAACCGGTAAGCGTAGTGTTCTTACTTCATCGCCAATCTCACCATATATTGATGGCTATGTACTTCCTGAATCATTTGATGATGCTTGTCTTGACGGAACTCTGCATAATATTAACTATCTGATAGGCTTTACCCTAAATGATGCTGGCAATATGGCTGCACAGATTCAGGATTTCTGTCTTAACCGTGAGGAAATGGGTGGTAAGGCCTATGCCTACCAGTTTGCCCGTCCTCTGCCAGACGATGGCAGTCATCCGGAGGTTCGCTTGCGTGGTGCATTCCATTCTAGTGACCTGTGGTTTGTGTTCAAGTCTCTTGAACACTGCTGGCGTCCATGGACACAGGGAGACTGGGATCTTTCTGAGAAGATGCTTAATGCATGGACTAATTTTGCAAAGTATGGTGATCCAAACGGCAAGGACGGTGGAGAATGGCAACCTTACACAAAGTCTAATGGACAGTTTATGCGTTTTAGACTGGATGAGAACGATGTAGAGAGTTCTGATCTTGGAGACCCAATTCGTCAGTAATTAACCCATACAAAACCCCGAAAGTTTTTTCCTGACTTTCGGGGTTCATGTTAAAGGTGACCTCTTTTTTTTCTTTATAAGGAATGGATCAGAATCCTCCAAATCCGCCACCAAATCCGCCGCCGAATCCGCCGCCAAAGTCACCACCGAATCCGCCAAAGTCACCGCCGAATCCGCCACCGAATCCGCCAAAGTTCATTTCCTCAACCTGGCAACCAGCAGGCAGGGTGAACATAGAAGCAGGTACCTCTGCATTTGGCTGGAATGCTACGGCAGTCTGGCTGGTGGTTGACCAGTCGCTTTCTGTTACTGTTGACAATGGAATACCCTCGTATACGCAGATTGTAATATCCTGGCTGAATCCCATGCTGTTGCTTGGGCTCATTGAATACTTGCGGCATGTAACACCAGCAACCTTCTCCTCGCCCAGTTCCTTGATCTTGTTGCGACGTATGGTCTTTTTGTCAAGGTTCATCCAGTCTATCTGACCAATCTGACCAACCTGGGCACCGCCCATCATTCCCATACCAAAACCACCACGGTTACCGCGTGAACCGCCACCAAATATAGGCATGGCAGTAGCTGTGTTCTTAGTCTCATTGATGGTATAGGTAGTGTCGCCAATGGCAACGGTACGTGTAACGGTATTGCCGTATGATGATACTGTTGCAGTCTTGCGGCCATAATCATCAAAATAGATCTTTTCTGTCCTGTCACTTGCATTGAAGCTGTTCATCATCTCCAGGAAGGTGCTGTCGGCAAAAGCAGCCAGGCCGCCTCCCATTCCGCCACCCATGGCGCTAAAATCAAAGTCGCCCATATCGCCCATATCGGATGAGATTGTAACAACTCCGGACTTGATTCCAAAGACTACTTCCTTAACCTCTTTTTTCTTGGCGCTTGCTGTTAAGCATACGGCAGAGAGCATAACTGCTGCTAAAAGATACTTTTTCATTGTGCTATTGTTTATTTTGTTCATTACTCAGGTTTGTTGTAATGAATATATAGCAGTATGGCAAAAGTTAAAATAATGTCCTAAAAATAAGGGCACATGATTGTTTTTAGAAAAGCTTGTTTATGAGGTCTGCACGCCCTATGCGTTTGAGCTCCTGGATAAGGCGGTGGCGCTGTGTGGCATCGTACCAGAAAAAGAACTGTCTCTGAGCCTGCTTGTCCCTGTCTGTACGGGCGGTATAGACGGGCTTCATGGTGTAGGGGTTAATTCCTGTGTAGAATATCTCTGTACTCAGGGTCATGGGGGTAGGAGTAAAATCCTGAATCTGCTCAAGACGGAAATTAAGCCTCTTGGTTATTATGGCCAGTTCGGCCATGTTCTCCTCTGTGCACCCCGGATGACTGCTTATAAAATACGGTATGAGCTGCTGGCGCAGTCCGTTATCCCTGTTTATCCTGTCAAATGTTTTCTTAAACTGCTCAAACTGCATGAACGGCGGTTTGCGCATTAGGGCCAGCACGGAGTCTGATGTGTGCTCTGGAGCTACCTTGAGACGGCCGCTCACATGCTTGGTTATAAGCTCGCGGGCATATTCCAGATGCGACTTGCTGGCCTTGGGATCTGGGTCATTGTACTGGAGTATGTCATAGCGTATGCCGCTGCCTATACATGTCTTGGTAATGCCCTGAATGCTGTCGGCGGCCTGGTAAAGGTCTATGAGTGAACTCAGGTCTGTATTCAGGTTGGGGCAGACCTTTGGGGTAAGACAGGTAGGACGCTTGCATTTGGCGCAGATTGACTTGTCACGGCCGCCTGTGCCATACATATTTGCCGATGGTCCTCCAAGGTCCGATACATATCCCTTAAAGTCGTCCATACGGGTAATCTCCCGCAGTTCACGGATAATGCTTCCCTTGCTGCGGCTTACAATCTGCTTGCCCTGATGGGCCGATATGGTACAGAATGAACAGCCTCCGTAACAGCCGCGGTGTATTGTAACGGAGTGGCGTATCATCTCATAGGCAGGTATACGCTTGCCTTTGTAGCGTGGGTGGGGTAGCCTGGTATAGGGCAGGTCATAGACTGCATCAAGCTCCTGGGTTGTAAGCGGAGGATAGGTGGGGTTTATTACCATATACCTATTGCCTGTGGGCTGTATTATCCTGTGTCCTACCATAAGGTTGGACTCCTCCTCTATGATCCTGAAGTTGGCGGCCTGGGCCCGTTTGTCGGCCAGACACTGCTCGTGCGATGCCAGCATCATGTCATCGGGCTTTTGTCCTCCCGGTATCTGGCTGCACATAAAACCTATCTGGGGCTGATCGTAGATCTGCTCGGGATGGCCGTCGTTTATGGCATCGGCAATGGCTACTATGGCCTTTTCGCCCATGCCGTAAATGAGATAGTCGGCGGGGCACAGATCCATTATGCTTGGGAGCAGCTTGTCCTGCCAGTAGTCATAATGGGTAAACCTGCGCATGGAAGCCTCTATGCTGCCAAGCACCACCGGTACATTGGGGAACAGTTTCTTGAGTGCCTTGGTATATACTATAGAGGGGTATTCGGGACGTCCGGTATGGCGGCCGTCGGGAGTGTAGGCATCCTCGGAACGTAGCCTGCGGCCTGCGGTATAGCGGTTCACCATGGAGTCCATGGCTCCGGCCGATACTCCAAAAAACAGGCGTGGAGCTCCCAGCTTACGGAAATCACGGAGGTCATCCTGCCAGTTGGGCTGCGGCACTATTGCCACCTTATAGCCGTGGGCCTCCAGGACGCGCCCTATGACGGCACTTCCAAAAGACGGATGGTCCACATAGGCATCACCGCTGAACAGTATTACATCCAGCTGGTCCCAGCCCAGCTGCTCGCATTCCTTTTTTGTTGTGGGGAGCCACTCTGCCATACCAGTAGGTCTTACTCTGCGTTCTCAGTCTGGGGTTCCGGGTTCTCTGCGCACCAGTTGTTGTACAGGGCAATAAGGTTGCGGAGTCCAAAAGCCTTCATGTCACGGTGGTATATTACATCAATGCACAGGTCCAGGAGCATCTTGTCTGAGCCCTGTGGAGTGGTGAGCAGTGAACGTATGTTCAGACGGAGCTTGTCGAGTGACAGTTCTGTCACAATTCCATTGCTGTCAACAAGCAGGTCAAACAAGGTAAACCTGCGGATTGTAGCCAGATTATCAGTAGAAACGCTTATTGTGCGTGTTCCTGATTCGTTTGCCTGAATTTGATACATAGTTATTTCTCAGTTAAATAATTCAGAATAGCTTTCATAAGACGGTCGCGGTCGCGGCCGGATTCAATACTCTCAAACGGGAAACCCAGAACCATAGTGGAGTACAGCCTTTCCTTGTAACCTATGCCGGCAGGAAGCTTGCTGTCTGTATAAGTAAACAGGGTCTGGGCGCGTCCGGTTGGACTTATCACATCGGGGTTGGTTACTCCGTATGCGTACCTGTTGGCCACACGCCTTATCTGGGTATTGGTTCTCATTCCCTTTATCCTGTTGTCTGTGCCGGATGGCAGTGGACCTTCCCAACGGTAGTGCAGGATGTCCTGTGTAAAGGACTCGTCTGCCAGGTCCGATATCATATCGGCCCCCACATAAGAACCGCTGCACAGCAGCTTGCCGCCCTGCTGCAGGTAGCAGCTTATCAACTTCTGCATTGGAACGGGGAATGTGGAGTAGTCCCGGTTGCAGATGGTATCCTGCATGGAGCGTTTCTGGAGGCCCAGTATGAGGTCCACAACAGGATAGTCGGCAAGGTTTATGAACTCATTCTGGACAGATTCGCGGCTGGCCGATACGAATGACCATCCGGCATTGGCTGCCGACTGTCCATGTACCTCGGGATAATCAAAGGTGTTTCCGGCAAGCAGGGTACCGTTCAGACTGTTGTCTCCCATTCCTAAAGATACCTCCTCGGGGGAGTCTATGGAATCACGGCAAAAAATCTGCTGCACGCCGCTCAGGATAGGGGAGCGCATGTACTGCACACCCGGATCAGACAGTATGTCAAATCCAAGGGTGGAATCTGTCTCTACCGTGGCAGGGGCGCTCAGTCGCTGGAATCCATTTACAACCAGCAAGGTACCACGGCTTTCTGTAGCCATGTAAGCCGACAGGACCTCGGATGGCATGCTCTGTCCACCATCATTGACGGCTGTAACCCTGAATCTGTACAGGTGGTCTTTCTGAGGGGTAAAGGTCCAACTGTTGGTTTTTACCAATGTACCCTGATTGAACCCATTGTCATCCATGGCAGTGTAGACTATATAGCCATTGGGTACGGCGGTGGGCTCGAGCGTATCGGCAACGGCCTGCCAGGACAGCAACAGGGTACCGTCCCTGTTCTCCTTTATGCAGAAATTGTCCACCGGAAGCGGCTGAACCACATACTCACGGTTGTGCATGAAACTTACATACCTGAGCATGGATTTGTAGATGGAACGCGATGCCTGGAACCTGAAGTTGGGGTTGAGGGCCAGTTTCATGTCCCAGTAATTCTGATGTGACAGGAGCTCCAGCAACATGGACAGGATCATGGGCTCACGGCTCTCGCAGTAGTTCTTGTCCCAGATTCCACGATAAGCCCAGTCGCGTCCTATGGCCGGCTTAAGGTCACGTCTTAATCCGCTGAGTACCATGTCTGTAAGGTCACGGCTTAGATAACGGCTATGCCCATCACCGAGCAGACCTTTGTTAAAATTGGTGGTACATATACCGAGTGAGCCGTACAGGGTATCTCCACGCATGTAGCCGGCATCGGTATGGAGGGCAAAATACAGTTCCAGGGGAACCTGCAGACCAGGGTTAGACTTGTTGAAAACAGATCCTCCCGATACCCAGTTGGCTACGTAGGGACGGGTCCATATATCCTCGCGGTAATCATCGTCTCCTGCATATTTGGCCCAGATGCTATCGGGGGCGCCGGCAAACCTTGTGTACTGGCGGGCTCCCATGTTGTACCATGGGGCTGTTATGGAAAGGTCCTCACGTGTCTGGGTGGCCATACCTCCTCCAAAACGGACTGCATCGGCATTTACCGTACCTTGCATCTGGCTGTTGTTGTCCAGGCTGACCATTCCGTGTGGACTGCGTCCTTTCTTGAAATGGAAGGTTCCCAGATAGACCCACGTGCCGCCACCCATCTGCTGGTTTACATGGAAGGTCTCTGTGCCTCCTGAGTGGAAAACAATATAGCGTGCATCATCTATGCTCAATGAGTCTGTCTGATACGTTACATAAACGGCATACTCCCCGTCCTCCGGAATATCGGGGACCCACATGGCGGTAGACATAACAGTGCCCGGACCATTACCGGTCTGTGCAGTCCTGGTATTTACCCCAACACTGTCCTGGCATATCATTACAGAATCTTCCAGCCATCCTCCTCCTGTGTGGTCATTCCAGAGTCCATCCTCACGGTAGCCTGATTCCCCGGCCTTTACAATAACCCCGTTGGTCTGCCAGTCACGCTCTCTTGCCGTATAGACAATGGCACCGGCATTCTCCAGCATGGGAATAAGGTAGGGATATACGAATGACTGCGTAAGCAGGTCCTCGGCCGATACATACATGGTGGGGCGCTGCCATTCCCACAGGGTATCGGTCCGGTCATAATACAGGCCATGGCTGGGCGTAATGGCCATGTGGATTCCGTCAAGTCCCTGGCTGGGACTGAACGGGCGGCTCTCATTGTACACCCATGGATTGCCATTGTAGCGAGTACCGTTCCACAGGTCTTTCTGGCTTACGTTGGTGCGGGCCCAGTTGGGAACAAGCTGCTCAATGGTCTTGCCGTAACTGTGTATCCCAATACTCCACCTGCGTATATCGGCCGGCAGATCCCTGCGCAGGCCGGCGTAGATGGAGTCATTCAGTTCCTTGCGGAACAGCTGGTAACTGAAATTCTGGTTCAGGTAGATGTCTATCCTCTTGCCCGTGCGGTTTATGTCTGTACGCTCAACCTTGAGCGTTTTAAGGTCAAAATCAGTCTGATACCTGCTAAAGTGGTCGTTTACGGCAGAGCGAATGGAAGCGTTGTCTGTTTGCGCCTGGATGGGAGCAACAGACAACAGGACGGCCAGTGCCGCCAGGAGGGCATGCACGCGCCGGAACATGTCAGGAATAAAGGTGGATAGCCTTATTTCTTAAGTTTGACAAGCCGGTCAATTACACTGGCTATGCGTGCCTGGAAGTCTTTAGTCAGGGCACGGTAATAGTTCTTGGCGTTACCCGGCTCGGTGTGACTTACACGTGCTGTGAACTCGCTGCTTATCGTGAGCAGTTCTACAATCAGGTTTTCGGCCTCATCCTTGTCTGTGCCGGGAATGAGTTCCTTATATATGAGACACTCAGTGAAAATGTCACCTATTACGTAGTTGATGTCTCTCTTGAGATCCTTGCGACTTGCCATAACTTTATGGATTTTGGTTTGTTTTGTAAAGATAGGACAAACGGCCTGCATGGGCAAGCCGTTTATCCATGAACTTTTCAACAATGGAATGCTCTTATGCGGGTATTATGAAACTGATGGCCTGCGGTATGATTTCCATACTGAAATCTGTACCCTTTATGAGCTCACCGTCCAGGCAGAGCAGCATCTCCTTGTTGGAGTGGGCTGTTACTTTCCTTGCCCTCCTATATATGAAATGGCGGCTGGAGACAGGGTCATCCAGATGGGTTCCATTTGCATACCTGCTTATCAGTCTTATAAAACTTATAATGGAGATAGTCTTGCAATAACCAACCTCTATGAGGCCGTCGTCATTGACAGCCCTTGGCGAACAGTAGAACTCTCCTCCCAGATGGTCATTGTTACCCAGGGCACAGAACAGCATGCGCTTTCCGGGATTAATGGGTTCTCCATCTACCGTAACGCTTACACTGTTGAACCTGCTGGTAAAGAAAGCCCTGGCTATTCCCCATCGGTATGGGTTCCTGAATCCCTTGCGGCTCAGCTTGTTAGCCGTCCATGCCACCTCGGCATCGAATCCAAAATTACATACGTTTATGGAGTAGTAAGCATTGTTGACCCTGATTATATCAATGTTGTGGGGTGTTCCGTTGACCAGGCTCTCCAGGTTCCTGAAATCCTTGCCTTTGTAGTATTTTACAAAATCATTGCCGCTGCCATACGCAAGGACGGCCAGATGCTTTCCGCTGGAGCCAACCATGCCTGTGGCAACCTCGTTTATGGTGCCGTCGCCTCCGCAGGCCACAAAGCAGGTCTGGGTGTCCTGATGCGTGTTACAGTAATCCCGTACAAACCTGATGGCACTGCCATGATCTGTAGTACAGTATATCTGGTAGTCAATCTGAGTTCCCAGTTCACGTATGGCACGCTCAATCTCTGGAAGGTTTCCTTTTTTACTGGGTTCGTTATTGACAATAAAACAATAGTGCATGACCGCTATAGTAATTGATTTGGCGTGCAAAGTTAACAAATATTTGCAAATGTGGATAGGGATGCATATCTTAGCACCACCAAATTGCTGTAGACATGAAAAAATTTTTGACATTTTCTGTACTCGCGCTTGGTCTGACATGTCAGATGCAGGCAGGTAATCCAATTAATACTGAGGGTTTTGACAAATTCAGGAATGGTTTAGACATAGACCTTGTGTCTGTTGGTACACTGGCTCCTGAGATACATTGGCAGCGTTACACCGACTCCCGTTTCAAGTATGGAGTTTATGTGCAGACACATTTCAGGAACAGGAGTACCATGGCCCGTCAGTTTGAGAGCGGCACACGTCCTAATACCGTTTCCTATGGAGGAAAGGTCTATGACCTGGACTGGTCAGCATACAGTAGCAGCCTGTATGCCGACATGACTGTGGGTAGCCAGACGTACAAGGTAAAGTGGAACCGTAAGTACGTGGGCATGATGGTCAGTCCTGAGGGCCGATGCTATATAGGCCAGAAACCCGACAGGGGATTGTACGGCGCAGCCAGGGCCAATCTGGGAGTGTTCCGTGAGAAGTTTGACATAGAGAGAACGCTCAAGGGTGCTGCCAAGGAAGACTGGAAAACATTTGCAACAGAGAACGGAGAATCTTTCTTTGCCGCGGGCGGCGGAGTAGGAATAGGCTGCCAGTATTGGTTTGGAAAGAACTCAAGACTTGGTCTGGACACCAACTGCTATCTGCAGAAAACATGGAAATTCTCCAAGGATCAGAATACCTGGGAATGGCTCCGTGGTGCAGGAACGCTCATTGACCTGAACATATCCCTGGCTTACAGGTTCTGAACTTTACCCGCGCTATGCGCGCTTGTTTAAAAGTAAAGGCAGTACAATTTGTAAGGTTGCGCATTTTTGACGAAATTTGCGCAACCTTTCATTTTATCCAGAAAGTAATTGTAACACATATAAAACAAAATGAGTACAAAAAGCGCATTACAGATTGCCCGCGCCGCTTATCAGCCTAAACTCCCAAAGGCTCTGCGCGGTGCTTTGAAGGCTGTTGAGGGTGCACCTACACAGTCAGTTGCTGATCAGGAAGAAGTAAAGAAGCTCTTCCCTAACACCTATGGCATGCCATACCTTAAGTTTGAACCAACAGACGGCAAGATGGCTACAGCCCAGATGAACGTAGGTGTAATCCTTTCTGGTGGTCAGGCTCCTGGCGGCCACAATGTTATTTCCGGTCTGTTTGACGGTATCAGAAAACTCAACCCATCCAACAAGCTCTACGGCTTTATCCTGGGTCCTGGCGGTCTTGTTGACCACAACTACATGGAACTCACAGACGAGATCATTGACGAGTACCGTAACACCGGTGGTTTTGACATAATAGGTTCTGGCCGTACCAAGCTCGAGAAGAAGGAGCAGTTCGACAAGGGTCTTGAGATCCTCAAGGAGC